>JAFYPU010000006.1 GCA_017547385.1 Bacteroidaceae bacterium | reverse complement strand
CACAGATTTAACGGTTAAGCAATGCTTTCGCATTAAGGAGAGACAATCTCTGTGTAATCTGTGCAATCTGTTGACTCAAAAAACATTCGATAAATCCGTGATATTCGTGTTCAAAAACTTAATTGGAACACAAAAACTGTGCAATCTGTGCTATCTATTGATTTAATTAGAACACGAATTTCACGAATAACACGAAGCACTATATCTACGCGGAAATTTATTATCAACTGATTGCACAGATTAAACGGTTAAGCTATGCTTTCGCATGGAGGAGAGACAATCTCTGTGTAATCTGTGCAATCAGTTGACTCAAAAAACATTCGATAAATTCGTGATATTCGTGTTCAAAAACTTAATCAGAATACGAAAACTGTGCAATCTGCTGATTTAATTAGAACACGAAAACTGTGCAATCTGTGCAATCTGTTGATTTAATTAGAACACGAATTTCACGAATGACACGAAGCTCTATATCTACGCGGAAATTTATTATCAACTGATTACACAGATTAAACGGTTAAGCTATGCTTTCGCATTAAGGAGAAACAATCTCTGTGTAATCTGTACAATCTGTTGACTCAAAAAACATTTGATAAATCCGTGCTATTCGTGTTCAAAAACTTAATCAGAATACGAAATTTCTGTGTAATCTGTTGACTTTTTTCATCCACGAGATAAAACATAACAATATGGTTTCTGTTAGCGCATTTCTCCATTCAAAAAAAGAATTTGCGCCGACATTGGGACACTGCAAAACAAGAAAGCATTACCTTTGCGCTTGCTAACATTTTTTCACCCAACACGCACATTTCACCATGGCCAACCTGAAATCTTTAGCCAAAGAAACTGCCATCTACGGACTGAGCAGCATTGTGGGGCGTTTTCTCAATTACTTGCTCGTGCCGCTCTACACGGCACAGTTGGCTGCCTCGAGCGGTGGCTATGGTGTCATCACTGAGGTTTATAGTTACGTGGCTTTGTTGCTGGTGTTCCTGACTTTCGGCATGGAAACCACTTTCTTCCGTTTCATCAATAAGACTTCGGACGAAGCAGAACGGATGCGTGTTTATTCCACCACACTCATCACCGTGGGGAGCGTGGGGCTATTCTTCTGCGCTGCCATCCTGGGTTTCCTTTCGCCCATTGCCAACGTGCTGGGTTATGCCGCCCACCCCGAATTTCTCGGAATGATGGCGGTGTGCGTGGCCATCGATGCCTTTCAGTGCATCCCGTTTGCTTACTTGCGGTTTCGCCGCAGACCGCTCAAGTTTGCCGCGCTGAAATTGCTGTTCATCGTCATGAACATTGCGTTGAACCTTGTTTATTTCCTGCTGCTGCCCACCCTCTATGCCGATCCCGATTGGCACGATGCTGTGGCAAGCATCTATCATCCGAGTTTCGGCGTGGGCTACGCTTTTGCCATCAACCTGTGTTGCACCTCACTCATCACGCTCTTCTTCTTCCGCGAGCTGACCGGCTTTCGCTACGTTTTTGACAAACAGTTGCTGCAACAGATGTTGCGTTACGCCTGGCCCATCCTGATTTTGGGCATTGCCGGTATTCTGAACCAGACGGCCGACAAAATCATTTTCCCCCAGGTGGTGCCGGGACAAGAGGGCAAGGTACAACTCGGCATCTATGGTGCGAGTGTCAAGATTGCCATGATCATGGCCATGATTACGCAGGCCTTTCGCTATGCCTACGAGCCATTTGTGTTCAGCAAGAGTCAGGAAAAAGACAGCCGCGAGACGTATGCTTCGGCCATGAAGTATTTTATCATCTTCACGCTGCTGGCATTTCTCCTGGTGGTGGGCTATCTGGACATCCTGAAGCGCATCATTGCCCCCGATTATTGGGAGGGGCTGCGCGTTGTGCCCATCGTCATGGCTGCCGAAATCATGATGGGGGTCTACTTCAACCTGTCGTTTTGGTATAAGCTGACCGATCGCACCATTTGGGGTGCCTTCTTCTCGGGAGCCGGTTGCTTGGTGCTGATTGCTATCAACCTTATTTTCATCCCCACATACGGATATATGGCTTGTGCCTGGGCCGGTGTGGCCGGTTATGGCACGGCCATGGTGTTGAGCTATTTTGTCGGCCAACATTATTATCCCATCCGCTATCCGCTGAAGAGCATCGCCGTGTATGTTTTTCTTGCAGGCTTGTGCTATGCTGCCATGCTTTTGGTGCAGCACTATTGCGGAAGCGGCATGGTGTCGCTTTTGGCCAACACCGTGATTGTAGCCGCCTTTGTGGGACACATTCTTTATCACGATTTCCCCCTGTCGCGACTGCCGTTGGTCGGCAAATACTTCCGCCGCTAACCCCCGGGGAAATGCTTATTGTTTTCATCACCACTTCTCATGAAATTGCCTCACTCACCTTCTCACAACACTCACACACTGCCCAACGGTTTGCGCCTCATCCATGAGCATTCTGACTCGGCCGTGGTGTATTGCGGCTACGTCATCAAAGCCGGAACACGCCACGAAGAAGAGGCCGATTCGGGCATGGCCCACTTCATCGAGCACATGAGTTTCAAGGGGACGGAGCGTCGCCGCTCGTTCCACATTGCCAACGGATTGGAGCGCGTGGGAGGCGATCTCAATGCATTCACCAACAAGCAGGAAACGGTCTATCATGCCACTGTGCTGCGCAATGACTTTGTGAGAGCCGCAGAGCTGCTCACCGACATCGTGTTCAGAAGCACTTATCCGCAACACGAAATCGACCGCGAGGTAGAAGTGATTTGCGACGAGATTGACAGCTATCTTGACACGCCTTCCGAACTTATCTTCGACGAGTTCGAATCCATGGTCTTTGCCGGCTCACCTCTGGGCCGCGACATTTTGGGTTCGGCCGAGCGTCTTCGCACCTATCGCACCGCCGATGCCCTGCGTTTTGCCCGCAAGTGGTACCGTCCGGAGAATGCCGTATTCTTTGTTTACGGCAACCTGGATTTCAACAAAATCGTCAAGACCCTCGAAAAGCAAACCCACGATTTGAGCGATGAAACCGGCACAAACAAGCCTCAAGCATTGTTCATCGACACTCCAGCATCGGCATTTCCACCATACTCGCCCCAAATTCGTGAGACCCACCGCGACACACACCAAGCCCATGTGCTCATCGGAGCACGCACTTTCGGTGGCAACGACCCGCATCGCTTTGCCCTCTTGCTGCTCAACAACATGCTGGGCGGCCCGGGCATGAATTCACGCCTCAACATGAGTCTTCGTGAGAAAGCCGGCCTTGTTTATTCCGTCGATGCTTATCTCAGTTCTTATCCCGACACAGGCCTGTGGAACGTGTATTTCGGTTGCGACACAGGAGATGTGGAACGATGCCGACGGCTTGTGGAACGCGAATTGCGCCGTTTCATCGACAATCCGCTGACTCCGACACAATTGGCAGCTGCCAAGAAGCAATTGAAAGGACAGGTGGGCATCTCGTGCGATGCTTCCGAGAGTTACGCCTTGGCACTTGGCAAAACCTATGCCCACTATGGCATTCACCGCAATGTTGACGACATTCTGCAACGCATCGACGAAATCACCGCCGCCGATGTGCAACAAACAGCAGCCAAGGTCTATGCACCGGAACAGCTCTCCACATTGATTTACCGATAGGCAACCCCATCTTTCACCTCCCATCTTCACCATGCCCCACCCTCTGCACTTGTTCCGTCATTGTCCGCGCTGCGGTTGCGACGCATTCGGCGAAAACGACGAGCGTTCCAAGCGTTGTGCATCATGCAACTTCGTGTTTTATCACAATGCTTCTGCTGCCACTGTGGCCGTCATCATAGATGAGCAAGGCCGACTGCTCATCACACGTCGTGCCTTGGAACCTGCCAAAGGGACGCTCGATTTGCCGGGCGGCTTTGTGGATCCGGGCGAAAGCATCGAGGACGGTTGTCTGCGCGAGGTGATGGAGGAGACAGGGGCAGAAGCTATCCTGGAACGTTATCTCTTCTCTCTGCCCAACACTTATCGTTTCTCCGACTTTGATGTGCACACCACCGATGCCTTTTTTCTGGTAAAAATAAAGCCCGGACAGAAGCTTCGTCCCAACGACGATGCAGCAGAACTGTTCTGGTGCGAGCCACATAGGCTTTCGCCCGACGATTTCGGGTTGCAGTCCATCCGCGAAGGCGTCCGCCGATTGTTGCCGATGCTCAGCGAATTGACATAAATAAGCCGTTTTCGTTTGTCGGAAGCCCACAAAAAACATACATTTGCCGCAAACATTTTTTGTTGAAGCTTTCACATGATTTCATTATGAGCACAAAAACAAATGCCTTGCTGCGCGTTTGTCGCTTCTACTACGAAGGATTTCGCTCCATGACTTTGGGACGCACTTTGTGGCTTATCATTCTGCTGAAACTGGCCATCATGTTTCTCGTGCTGCGACTGTTCTTTTTCCAACCGGTCTTGGAAGGACTCTCCGAGCAGGAAAAACAGGAGGCGGTGGGGCGCGAACTTCTTCGATGAAACCATGGTTTTTCTCTCGTCATTATCCTTAAATCCATAACTTCATACCGCACATGATGATACAACCTTATTTGATTGATGTCGCACTGGTCGATTGGTCGCGAGCACAGTTCGCACTCACGGCGTGCTATCATTGGCTCTTCGTTCCTCTCACCCTCGGTCTGGCCGTGGTGATGGGAGTGATGGAAACACTTTACGTCATCCGAAAGGACGATTTCTGGAAACGCACCGCTCAGTTCTGGATGCGCCTCTTCGGTATCAATTTTGCCATCGGCGTGGCCACAGGCATCATCCTCGAGTTTGAATTCGGCACCAACTGGAGCAATTACTCATGGTTGGTGGGCGACATCTTCGGTGCACCCTTGGCCATTGAGGGCATTGTGGCATTTTTCATGGAAGCCACTTTCATTGCCGTGATGTTCTTCGGCTGGAACAAGGTGAGCCGCCGTTTCCATTTAGCTTCGACGTGGCTCACCGGCATCGGTGCCACGCTTTCTGCCTGGTGGATTTTGGTGGCCAACAGCTGGATGCAGCATCCCGTAGGCATGGTGTTCAACCCCGAAACCGTGCGCCACGAGATGGTGGACTTCTGGGCCGTGGCTTTCCAAGGCGTGGCCGTTACCAAGTTCTTCCACACCGTTATGAGCGGATGGATGACCGGTGCCGTTTTTGCCGTGGGCGTGAGTTGCTGGTACTTGTTGCAAGGCCGGCACAAGCGCATGGCTTTGGCCAGCATCCGTGTGGCATGTGCCATAGGCCTTTTTGCCACCTTGGCCGTGATTTACACCGGCGATCGTTCAGGCATCGAAATTGCCCGACACCAACCCATGAAACTGGCAGCCGCCGAAGGGCTTCGGCAAGGCGGTGAAGGAGCGGCTTTCTCCATTGTGCCAGGTGTGGAAGTGCCCAAACTGCTTTCTTTCCTTGCCACTCACAATCCAGAAGGCTTTGTGCCCGGCATCAATGACCTGCTGAACGGATATTCACACCATGGCGAAACACATCTGTCAGCCACCGAAAAAATGGAACGGGGCCGCCAAGCCGTGGAAGCCTTCGGCCGATTGCGAGCCAACCTCAAGACTGATCCCGAGGCGGCAGCCGAAGCTCGCCGACAGTTTGATAAAAACGTGGCCTACTTTGGCTACGGATACATCACACATCCCGACGAACTCGTGCCCAACATTCCCATTGTCTATTGGTCGTTCCGCGTGATGGTGGGTGCCGGCATGGCTTTGCTGCTGGTGCTCATATTGGTGCTGTGGCACGAACGGCGTGGCCGACTTGAGCGCCAACGATGGTTGTTGCACTTGGGAGTTTGGAGCATCCTGCTCGTTTATGCCGCCGGCCAGGCCGGGTGGATTGTGGCCGAAGTGGGCCGACAGCCATGGGCCATTCAGGACATGCTGCCCGTAGGTGCTGCCGTTTCGCAACTCGAGACGGCCTCCGTGCAGACCACTTTTGTGATTTTCGCACTGCTCTTCACGGCCCTGCTGGCTGCTGAGATACGCATCATGTGCCGAGCCATCCATCAAGGACCGGAGGAAAAGGGCGAATAAGCCTCGAAGAAAGACATCTCGGCCCATAAGGCCTACCCTCACACACTTTTCAAAACATAACAATCTTTCATCATGATTACATACAGTCTGCTGCAACATTATTGGTGGTTTCTGGTTTCGCTGTTGGCCGGACTCTTGGTTTTTCTCCTCTTTGTGCAGGGAGCCAACTCCCTCATCTTTGTGCTGGGTCGCAACGAGGCGGAACAGTCGTTGATAGTCAATTCCACCGGACGCAAGTGGGAACTCACCTTCACCACCCTCGTAACCTTTGGCGGCGCATTCTTTGCCTCGTTTCCCCTTTTCTATAGCACCAGCTTCGGTGGTGCATATTGGTTGTGGATGCTCATCCTCTTCAGTTTCATCTTGCAAGCGGTGGCCTACGAGTTTCAATCGAAGCCCGGCAACATTGCCGGCCGGAGAGGCTATCGCTGTGCACTGGTGCTCAACGGAATGATGGGTCCCTTGCTGCTGGGAATGGCCGTCAGCACTTTGTTGGAAGGTGCCGACTTCGTGGTGGAAAAGGGGGCATTGACCGGTGCAAACCTCAGCCCCGTCATCAGTCGTTGGGACAATGCATGGCATGGCTTGGATGCCTTTGCCAATCCTTGGAACATCGTGGCAGGACTCACCATCCTGTTTTTGGCACGCACCCTCGGCCTTCTTTATCTCATCAACAACATTTCCGACGACACTCTGCGCCCTCGTCTGCAACGTCGCTTGCGGACGGAGGGTGTGGCATTTGTTGCGCTGTTTCTGACATTTGCCGGACGCTGGCTGACAAAGGACGGCATCTTTTTCAATCCCGAAACAGCACTCATGGAAGTGCAATCTTATCACTATGCTCACAACCTGATGGAGATGCCGGCCATTGCCGCCATGTGTCTCACGGGAGTGGCACTGGTGCTCTTCGGTTGGGGAAAATCGGTTGTCTGCGCACAATATCATCGAGGCATTTGGCCGGCCGGCATCGGCACCGTGCTGACCGTTCTCTCGCTGCTGCTGACAGCCGGCTTCAATCATACGGCTTATTATCCCTCGACCGCCGATTTGCAAAGCTCGCTCACAATAGCCAACAGTTGCAGCAGCGAATTCACCCTGCGCGTGATGGCCGTGGTGTCGCTGCTCATCCCCTTTGTGCTGGCTTACATCGCTTACACCTGGCGCGTCATGGACCGTCGGTCGCTCACAAAAGAGGAGTTGGAGGGCGAGGAGCACAAGTATTGAGGCCTGCCTGAAACAGCGGAAAAGCATTCTCAAAAACATCTCCGCACCCACTGAAAATCTGCAAGGCGTTTAGAAATTTCTGCAAGCACTGCAAAAAATTCTAAACGCCTTGCAGATTTTTGGCCATGCCGCAGGGAGGAAACAGGCTGCAAAGTGGCTCTCTCGGGACGGCAAGTGCAAAAGCAACAACACACCACAGGTTTATCCGGTCAAAGCTGAGGATTTAACGGAAAATCTTTAACTTTGCTCCCCATGAAAGAAGATACATTTGACATACGGTCGGAACAACACACACCGGCTGCCACCGAACGCGACTTTGAGAACGCATTGCGCCCCTTGCGCTTCGGCGATTTCAGCGGACAACAAAAGGTGGTGGAGAACCTGTGCGTGTTTGTGGAGGCTGCGAAGTATCGTGGCGAACCCCTTGACCACACATTGCTGCACGGCCCTCCCGGACTTGGCAAAACAACACTCTCAAACATCATTGCCAACGAACTGGGCGTAGGCTTCAAGATAACTTCCGGACCGGTGCTCGACAAACCTGGCGATTTGGCCGGCCTGCTCACATCGCTCGAGCCGAACGATGTGCTTTTCATTGATGAAATTCACCGACTCTCTCCCGTGGTGGAGGAATACCTTTATTCAGCCATGGAAGACTATCGCATCGACATCATGATTGACCGCGGACCGGCAGCTCGCAGCATTCAGATTGACCTGAATCCCTTTACCCTCGTCGGAGCTACCACACGCAGTGGTCTGCTCACCGCGCCGCTGCGTGCCCGTTTCGGCATCAATCTTCACCTCGAATACTACGATGCCCGGACCTTGCAACGCATTGTGCGCCGTTCGGCCGACATCCTGCAAGTGCCCATCGACGAGAAAGCGGCCTCCGAGATTGCCGGTCGCTCACGCGGCACACCGCGTATCGCCAATGCTTTGCTGCGTCGCGTGCGCGACTTTGCACAAGTGAAAGGCAACGGCAGCATTGACATCGGCATAGCCCGCTTCGCACTGGAAGCACTCAACATCGACCGCTACGGCCTTGACGAAATCGACAACAAGATTTTGTCGACCATCATCGACAAGTTCAAAGGCGGCCCCGTGGGAGTTTCGACCATTGCCACAGCCATCGGTGAAGACCCGGGCACACTGGAAGAAGTTTACGAACCTTTCCTCATCAAAGAGGGCTTCATCCGCCGTACGCCGCGAGGCCGCGAAGTTACCGAACTCGCCTACCAACATTTGGGACGCCCACTGCCGTATGCCGCCAATCCCGAGCAGCCAACGCTGTTCTGAGTCGGGCAAAAGGCGCAAGCACCTTGCGACTCATTAAAGACAACAACAAAAATCCCCATTCCATCGAACAAAATCACACAATCATAGCCCTATGATTTCCTACCAATCCGAAAACATCAAGATGCCGAAACTGCGCCGCCGCGAAGTGTCTGCATGGATACGCACCGTAGCAGCCGAATATGGCAAAAGCATAGGCGATATCGCTTACATCTTCTGCGATGATGAGAAGATACTCGAAGTAAACCGCGAATACCTCAACCACGATTATTACACGGACATCATCACTTTCGACTACACTGAAGAAAATCGTATCAGCGGCGACCTTTTTATCAGCCTTGACACCGTGCGATCGAATGCCGAGGAGCAGGGTTGCGAATACATGGAAGAGCTTTTCAGAGTCATCATACACGGCATCCTGCACCTTTGCGGCATCGATGACAAGGGTCCCGGCGAACGCGAAATCATGGAAGCCGCCGAAAACAAGGCTTTGGAGATGCGGATGTCCCAATTACCAAGCATTTTGTAAGTCCGCAACTTTTCAAACAAGGCACGTGCCGGTTTTCCTTAGCCTTGCGCAACAATACAAATATCCCCGCTGAAATCATGGTTTCAGCGGGGATATTCTTTATCTGAAGCTTCGGTTTTTCCGAAAGGCTTGACAAATTCTTATTTCAGCACTCCGAGTTCCTTACCCACCTTGATGAAGGCATCGATGCACTTGTCGAGGTGTTCGCGAGTGTGTCCGGCCGAAAGCTGAACGCGGATGCGAGCCTGATCCTTCGGCACTACGGGATAGTAGAAGCCGGTTACGTAAATGCCTTCCTCCTGCATGCGAGCGGCATAAACTTGTGAAAGTTTTGCATCATAGAGCATCACAGCACAGATGGCACTCTGCGTGGGCTTGATATCGAAGCCAGCAGCCATCATCTTGGTGCGGAAATACTCAACATTCTCCACCAAACGGTCGTGAAGCTCGTTGCTTTCGTCAAGTATGGCGAACATTTCGAGCGCAGCACCTACGATGGCAGGGGCGAGGGAGTTGGAGAAAAGATAGGGGCGACTGCGCTGACGCAACATGTCGATGATTTCTTTGCGACCGGTTGTAAAACCACCCATAGCACCACCAAAGGCCTTACCAAGTGTGCCTGTGTAAATGTCCACGCGATCGTAAGTGTTGTAGAACTCGCTCACACCGCGGCCTGTGGCACCCACAACACCGGCGCTGTGGCTTTCGTCCACCATCACGAGAGCGTCGTATTTTTCAGCCAAGTCGCAGATTTTGTCCATGGGAGCCACGTTTCCGTCCATAGAGAACACACCATCGGTAACGATGATGCGGAAACGCTGTTCTTGGGCTTCCTGCAAGCAACGTTCGAGGTCGGCCATGTCGGCATTGGCGTAGCGATAACGCTTGGCCTTGCAGAGACGCACACCGTCGATGATGGAAGCGTGATTGAGGGCATCGGAAATAATGGCATCCTCTGCAGTGAGCAGCGGCTCGAACACGCCACCATTGGCATCGAAGCAGGCAGCATAGAGAATGGTGTCCTCAGTTTTGAAGAAGCGCGAGATGGCAGTTTCAAGCTCTTTGTGCGCATCCTGTGTTCCGCAGATGAAACGCACGGAAGACATGCCGTAACCGCGACGGTCCATCATGTCCTTCGCGGCCTGCACCAAGCGAGGATGGTTGGAGAGTCCCAGATAATTGTTAGCGCAGAAGTTGAGCACTTCCTTGCCGTTCACATTGATGGCTGCTTGTTGCGGACCTTCGATGAGTCGTTCTGTTTTGTACAGACCGGCTTCCTTGATTGCCTCCAGTTCTTGCTGGAGATGCTGTTGCATTTTACCGTACATAAGAAATATGTTTAAATAAGTTTAAAATGACTCTCAGGCTCTCTGATTGCCTTCCGAAAAATCGGATATGGCAACAGCCGAAATCACCCATAAGGAAAGGCGTTCCGGCCATGAGCATAGCGTTGTAGGCAAAGGAACGTATTTTTTTGAAAATATCAAGGCGTTTGTGGCGAATTTATGAAAAAAACTATTCCTTTGTATCGTGAAGACTATTAACCACTTTTCATAAATCCAGTGCTATGAAAAACATTTTGGTAATCGGTGCAACAGGACAGATAGGCTCTGAACTGACCATGAAACTGCGTTGCATTTATGGCAACGACCATGTTGTGGCGGGCTACATTCCGGGAGCAGAACCCAAAGGCGAGCTCAAAGAAAGCGGACCTGCAGAAATCTGCGACGTAACCGACTGCGCAGGCATTGACGCAGTTGTGAAGAAGTTTGACATCGACACCATCTACAACCTGGCGGCTTTGCTCTCGGTTGTGGCCGAGTCGAAGCCGATGCTAGCTTGGAAGATTGGAATTGATGGTCTGTGGAACATTCTTGAGATTGCCCGCGAGAATGGTTGTGCCGTGTTCACGCCGAGTTCCATCGGCTCTTTCGGTCCGGAGACACCGCGCAACCACACACCGCAAGACACCATCCAGCGACCCATCACCATTTACGGAGTGAGCAAAGTAACGACAGAACTTCTCTCCGACTATTATTTCAAAAAGTATGGTGTAGACACACGTTCCGTTCGTTTTCCCGGACTTATCTCCTACGTAACCCCACCGGGCGGCGGCACCACCGACTATGCCGTGGACATCTTCTACAGCGCGGTGCGTGGTGAGGACTTTGTATGCCCCATCGCTGCCGGAACTTACATGGACATGATGTACATGCCTGATGCTCTTGACGCGTGTGTCAACCTCATGGAAGCCGACCCCACACGCCTTATCCACCGCAATGCCTTCAACATCGCAGCGATGAGCTTCGACCCCGAAGGAATTCTCGCAGCCATCCGAAAATACAAACCCGACTTCAAGATGACCTACAAGGTGGAACCGCTCAAGCAGAACAATGCCGACAGCTGGCCCAACAGCCTTGACGACATCTGTGCCCGCCAAGAATGGGATTGGTGCGCCAAATACGATCTTGACAGCATGACACGCGACATGCTGGAGAAACTCTCCGCACGTTTGCGCTGACAAGCGAAAAGTTGAGACACTTCATTCAGCCTCCCCACAAGCCCGACCGATGACCGGCGGAGCTTGTGGGGATTTCTTTTTACGTCGAGAAAAAACGGCAAGGCTTCGGGGCAAAATCTGCAAGCACTGCAGAATTTTCTGCAAGGCGTTTAGAAATTTCTGCAGTGCTTGTAAATTTTTGTCCATCAAATCCCCATTTTTCGAACAAAGTGTCCGAGAAATGCACAATTATCGCAGAAACTCAACACCTTAAAGTGTTTTTTCGTAACTTTGCGCGGTATATATTCCCGAAAAGGCCCGGATTATCGACACACCGAACTCCTTACCGTTTCATTCCTTTCGTAAACACATAAAAACCATTCATAATGAGAAGAACACTGTTCAGCCTCCTTTTGCTCCTCAGTTCGTTGCTTGCACATACGGCATTTGCACAAGGAGCACCCCATTTTCGTTTTTTCAAATTCGATGACGCTGCGCTCATCAACAGCATGTCGGACAATGGTCTGTGGGCAGCGGCCGATGCCACCAATTCGGCCAACTCGCTCTTCCGTACAGGCCCGCGCCTTATCAACATCGAAACCGAAGAGAGCACCCTGCTCACAACCGCCTACGACGAAGCCGAAATCATCAGTGCCGCCGCCAATGACGTGAACAACGACGGTACTATTGTGGTGGGCGAATTGAATGAACGGCCTGCCTATTGGAGCAAAGCCACCGGGCGTTACACCTTGCTGAGCACCGGAACAGAAGCCGACGGCGGCGTAGCCTTTTCGATTACCGCTGATGGCCGATATGCCGTGGGCAAGCTCACCTATACCTCCGACCTCTACAAAGAGACACAAGCCCTATGGGACATCACCACCGGCGAACTGATTGCCACTCCGGGCATTCCCACCAAGGACATGGCGCACGAGGACAAAGGGCAAAACCGCTTCGTGAGCATCTCGGCCGACGGCCGATACATCCTGGGATGCATGTCGTTTTCTTACCTCCCCATGGCTGAATATGCCGGCGGTATCTGCTATTACGTTTACGACACCGAGACCGACAGCTACAGCATGGTGGGATTTGAGGACGACCCTGTGTTTTCTTGGGAAGCCAAAGCAGACAACATAAGCCACATCTCCACAGCACGCCTCAGCAACAACGGATTGTGGATTACGGGCAGCGCACACATCATAAAGGAGGTGGAAGGAAGCCAATTCGGCACAGAATATGATGCCCCCTATCTGATGAATGTCACTACCGGCGAGTTCACACTTTTCGATGCAACCGAAGATGCCGACAAAGGCGGTTGGACAGTCGACAACCTCGGCAACGTGATGGGAGCATCGCCCATCTCAAACCCCTACCGCGACTGGAGCGTTCGCTCCGGGCTGTATTGGTTTGACATCGACCTGATTCTGAAACAGAAATATGGCATCGACTACACAGCCAAAACCGGTTACGACAACACCGGAACACCGATGACCATAGCCGACAACGGATGCAGAATTGCCATCATGGCCGACATCGAAGGCAGCTACGTGCTGGAAATTCCCGAAACCTTTGCAAGCACTTGCACCGACATCGATCTGTTGGGTCAATACACCGTTTCGCCCACCGCAGGTGCTGCTCTGTCGAAGCTGCAAAAGATCAAGGTGAACTTCGGACGCTATGTCAAAGTGCTCGGAGCTGCCAACTGCGTCGAAATACGCGATGCCGAAGGAGCTACCGTCTATACATCCGTGGGACTCAGTGCCGAAAGCCATTCGAAAACCGTCAACATCACTTTCCGCAAAGGAGCATTAGAAGCCGGCAAAGCCTACACACTCCACATTCCGGCAGGAAGCATTTGCATTGAAGGAGATGAGACACGCACCAACCGCGACATCGACATCGACTACATGGGCCGCGCAGACATCCCCGTGCAACTCACAAACGCCTATCCGGCCGACAACGCCACGTTTGCCCAAATCGACTACGCTGCCAACCCCATCATCCTGACCTTCGATACCGAAGTAATGATTGCCGAAGCCGTTCAAGCCGATTTATATCGCACCGGCGAGAATGAGACATGCGCCAAACTACTGATGTCATACGGTGGAAAACAAGTGGCCGTGTATCCTGCCACCACCGAATACCTTTATAAAGACGTGGAATATAAGGTGGTGATTCCCGCCGGTGTTATCACAGATTTGGCCGGCAACAATGCCAACAGCGAAATAGTGCTCAACTATGTCGGAGCCTATGAGCGCGAAATTTCATTCGACGACAAAACGCTCTTCTACGACGACTTCGACAACGGCCTCATGAACTTCATGTTCTACGAAGGCGATGGCCGCACTCCCAACAGCACCATGCAATCGTGGGGATTTGCCGATGCCACCAATTACCCGTGGTCTCTGGTGCGCGACAACACTTCGAGCACCGACATGTCGGCTTGCTCACATTCGTGCTACGAACCGGCAGGAAAGTCGGACGACTGGATGGTGATGCCCCAAGTGTTTATTCCCGACAACCTGTGTGTGCTGAAATTCCAGGGTCAGAGCTACAAGCATACAGCTACTGACATGTTGCGCGTTATCGTGTGGGAGAACAACAGCGTGTACAATGCTTTGACCCCCTCCATCGTAGAGAAAATGCGCTCCGAGGGAACCACCGTTTTCCACGAACGCCTCACACCCGGTGCCACCGAGGACGGACTCGACGGAGAATGGAGCGAATACTCCGTGGACCTGCGCCAATTTGCCGGCAAGAACATCTACATCGCCTTCATCAACGAAAACGAAGCGCAAAGTGCGCTCATGATTAACAACGTTGAGGTTACGCACAACATTCCTTTCCTTGTAACTTTGGACAATGCTTCCTCGGTTGTCAACAAGGACAACCTGATTATCAAAGGACGTATCACCATCGACACCGAAGCAGAGACATACTCGTCGGCCGAACTCGTGCTTAAGAATGCCGCAGGCATCGTTGTGAGCAGACTCTCGGCAGAAAATCTGAACTTGAAGAAAGGTGATGTTTATCCTTTCGAATTCACCGAAGCACTGCCTTTGGAAAAAGGTAAGAACAATGCTTACTCCATTGACGTGCGTCTCGACAACACCGAAAACACCATCAACGCGGCTGTGAAGAACTTGCAATTTCAGCCCGTGAAGCGCGTGGTTTTGGAAGAGATGACGGGACAAGGCTGCGTGAACTGTCCGTTGGGCAAACTGGCCATCGAGAAAATCAGCAGCACTTTCGGCAACCAATTCATCCCCATCGCCCTGCACACCTATACCGGCGACAATCTCGGAGCCGGCTTGGAGGCTTACAACTCCTTCCTCGGACTGAACGCGGCTCCCAGCGGCATTATCAACCGCAGCGGTTTCATTGCTGCTCCCATGATGTCGATTGATGGCGACTATGTTTTCAATGGAGTGAACGGCGAGAAACTGTGGTTGGACCTCGTTCAAGAAGAATTGGCAGTGCCTGCGGATGCTGAAATCTCGGCCACAGCAAGTTTCAACACCGACTCTACCGCCATCGTCATCCCGTGTTCCGTGAAATTCGCCTTGGAGGCAGAAAAACAGAACCTCAATCTGTTTGCTGTCATCTTGGAGGATAATGTCAAAGGATACCAGCGTAACACTTTCGGCGGTATTTCCGACGCTGATTTGGGCGAATGGGGTGAAGGCGGAAGCCTTTCGGCCGGAACCACCTATCCTTTCTATCACAATCATGTGGCACGTGCCACCATCGGGCAGACCTTTAACGGAACCGGAGGATATATCCCCGCAAACGTGGTTGCCGGAAAGGAATATAGCGCCGATATCACCGCCATGCTGCCGGCCAACGCCATCGATTTGAGCCGCTTGCACGTTGTTGTGATGATGATCGACGCCAACACGGGTCGCGTTGTCAATGCTACCCAATGCGCCGTGAAGGCTTACGATCCCGTGGGCATTCATCACATTGCCGGCGAAGCCCCGAGAGTTCGTGTTTCGGACAATGAAATCACCGTGCAAACAAGCGAGCAATCCCAAGTGCAGATTTACACCGGCGATGGAACATTGCTAGCCGGTGCTGCCGGCAAAGGCACACTCACACTGCCCACCCGAGGATACAAAGGCATGGTTGTGGCAAAGGTTACCACGATTTCGGGATGCTTCACTAAGAAACTCCTGCTCAATTGAGCAACACGAACTCCGCAAATCAGTTTTATCCGACAACATTAAATAATCACATACACACATGAAAACTTTCAACACCCAATCCCTGCGTTCCCTGCCTTTATGCGGCCGACTTTTCCTCCTTTTCTTTGGCTGGATGGTTGCATCGGCAGGAACGGCAAATGCTGTCACCATTAACTTTGGTGAGATGAAACTTTCCACGCCCTATGAGCTAAAAAGCGACTTCAACACTTACGAAGGTTATTTCGTCGCTCCCAAAAGCGGAACCCTCACGGTGAATGCCACCAACGGCTGCTTGATGACGGTGTATAGCGATGCGGAATTTCAGAATGAGATCAGCTATACTCACCAGTTCACTCAAACCGGCGAATCATACGACATACACGTTGAAGAAGGCACCACCTATTACTTTCAGAAAGTATTCTGCTTGGCCAATGGCACAACCGTATTATTGATGGAAGAGACTCCAAAAATGGAACTCTCCAAGGTTATTCCTGCTGAGGGCTCTGTGCTCGACATCAGTAACGGAGGTCTCATCAGCGTAGTGTTTAACCGAGCTTTCTACGCCAATGAAGCAGAACTCGTTGTGGGAGAAACAACCCACAAAGTCAGCATGAACATTCTTGGATCCACTGCTGCCATCGAAACGAAAGCCACTTTGCTTTCGCTCCTTCAGAACGGCACAATTTCCGAAGGTATGGCCTTCAAACTTCGCATCACCGGCGTGCGTTCTGTCGTGGATGAAAGCATTATCTACGGCACAGACGGAACTATTGAAATTCCCTTTGTATGTGGTGCTATGCCCACCATGCTTATTTCCACCACCGGTCTTGAAAACAACAAGTTCTTGTCGTATTGGATGCCTGGCGACCCCGCAAGCATCATCATGCTCACATTCAGCGATGCATTGCTTTCGCACGAAGGCCGTGAGAGCGACGCTGTCGCTACTCTGAGTTACGGAGATCTTGACTTGGAAGGAAGCAACTATTACACCGAAGCCATTCCTTACGTGGTTGATAACAACAAAATCGTACTCGATTTGAGCGGAAAATTGCGTCGCCACCACGACATGGTTGAAACCGAAACAACTTTCTCTGACATATATCTCAAATTTTCAAACGTGCGGGCCTCTAACGGCAACTACACTTTCAACGAAGAAGAAAGTTCTTTGGGCTCTTACGCTTTCACACTTCCCTACGAAGAAATCAGTGTCGACATCATCAGCGAATTCACTCCGGCTTCCGGAAAAAGCCTTGAGGGAGTGAGCAAAATCGAACTCTGGGTTACCAACTACGAGAAGGTGAAATACGAGGCCTTTGTTTTCACTTACACCGACGCTGACGGAAAAGAAACCGAGTGGATCACAAACGACTATACCGCTACGGCAGACCCCGACTATGAGGGTGCATATATCATCAACATAGCCGTGCCGACCGAAGTGGCCAAGGCGAAAAACGTAACACTGACAGCCTATCACCTGCAAACAGCCGACGGTATTGACCACAGCGAAGCATTTACTGCCACCTACAATCCAAACGGGGTGGGCATCCATGCAGCAGAAATCCTCGCCCCGGGCACAACCGATGTCTATGACCTCAGCGGTGTCTGCGTGCTGAGAGGAGGGACGAAAGCCCAAATCTTACGCTTGCCGGCCGGTATCTACGTTATCAACGGTTGCAAACACATCGTTAAGTAAACCTCTTCGGAAAAACAACATTTCGCCCCAAAACCACACAAGGCTTTGGGGCGAAATCTGCAAGGCGTTTAAAAAATTCTGCAGTGCTTGCAGAATTTTCTAAACGCCTTGCAGATTTTCACGCTATTATTTCCATAATATCTCGGATGATTTCCTCCTTCGTGTCAGAAGCCGGCAGCCCTCAGCACATCGGCCAACGAAACACCGCTGTCATCGGTCTCGAAGTGCCGACGGTGCTCCGGAGTGAGGCGCAAGCTGTCGGCATTGTGATGCAGACCGAAGCTGAGATCCATTCCGGCATCCAGTAACTGCTCGGCCAACTTCGGACCGCCACGAAACCCATGCACCGTCCAACGCGTGGCGGGACGGAGCGTTTTATGAAGATGGAGCAATTCGCCAAAAGCTTTCACGCAATGTATCGTCATGGGCAGCGAATGCTCCGAAGCCAGTTCCACCTGACGGGCAAAGACCTCGCACTGACACGACAAGGAAGCACCGCGCAACTTGTCGAGACCACACTCGCCCACAGCCACCACCTGCGAATGCCGAAGCAATGCTGACAAGCCTGAAAGCATCCTGTCAACATCATCCTCGGTCCACCAAGGGTGCAAACCGGCCGAATGTAAAGCACCGGGCACAGGAGAAAAATCCTCGGGGTTCAACAACAACTCCCGAGGCAATGAAACAATGGCACTGCCGGCCGGAGCAAACATGTTATGTGTATGGAAATCGAGTGCGAACATATCTCTGTTTTTCAAACAAACGGAAGAAAAACACAATGTCCGTCATGGAACCGGATCATAACCACTCCCACCCCACGGATGACAGCGCAACAAACGGCGAACAGCCAACCACAAACCCTTCAAAGGTCCATGTTTCTTCAAAGCCTCGACCGCATATTGCGAACACGTGGGAGTGAAGCGACAGGCCGGAGGGGTGTAGGGCGAAATGAAGTGTTGATAAAAACGAATAGGAGCTACGAGCAACCATGTCAGGACCTGGCGTATCATCGACTTTGAGCTATTTTTTCAGCAATGCGTTGCAACAATCCCACCATGCGGCGTTCCACCACGGCCGAGGACACCGGAGCATCCGACAACCATAAAAAACCAATGTGCACGCCCTCACCGGGAAGCAAAGAGGCATGCAGCAGATGTTTGTTTTTGCGATAGGCTTCTCGAATCTGCCGTTTGGCACAGTTGCGATCCACTGCCAATTTATGTTTCCGCTTCGAAACACTCAGCAGAACCTTGACTGTAGGACCGCTCTCCCACTCCACCGAACGGAACACCGCACGCAGAGGAAAGGCCACAGCCGAATGAACACCCGGCACAAAGAGGGCATCAATTTCGCGCTGCAAGCACAAATGCTCAGCCTTGGGAAAAGCAAACTGCTTCATGAATATTGGATTTTCTTATTGCCGGACAAAGATAGTGAAAGGCAAGTGGAAAGTCAGAAAATGAGCTTGCGAAATTTTCAAAAACTTTGCGGATCCGCATCAAAGCTTGTTCTAAAGTCGCAAAAGGCAAAATAAAAACAAATGAAAACCGAAAGCAAAAATCCCGATGCCTTATCGACATCTCTGAATTTTGCTTCCGGTTTCCATCAACGGGGTTCATGCTGCCCCGACAGCTTATAGGTTCAGGCGTTGGCCTCTTCCAAATACAAGTCCAAACATCCAGTCATCGAAGGAGCCTTTTCCGAAGGTGCTTCCAAGTCTATACGGAATCCTGCATCCTCCAGCGCTTTTGCCGTAGCCTTTCCGAAACAACCTATCTTGATGCTTTCGTCTTGCTTGAAATCCGGGAAATTTTTCTGCAACGACTGTACACCAGCTGGCGTGAAGACCACCAACATGTCCATGCCGCGCATCTCTTCTTCGGATATGGCGTTGGGAACTGTGCGATACATCACACACTCCGTGTACTTGAGTTTCTTGGCATCGAGCAGCGTTCTCACTTCGTCGGTATGGACGTCGCTTTGCGGAACAAGGTATTTCTCGGTTTTATGCTTGGCCATCACTTGTATAAGCTCGGGCCATTTACCGGTCGAACCGAATGAAACTTTTCGCTTGCGGTATTGCACATACTTCTGAATGTAGAGCGCAATCGACTCCGATATGGCAAAGTATTTCATGTCGGCAGGGATGGCAATGCGCATCTCCTTGCAGAGATTGAAGAAATGGTCGATGGCATGTCGGGAGTTGAAGACGATGGCTGTATGTTCGAGGATTTGAACTTTCTGTTGGCGAAATTCTTTCGCACTAAGCCCTTCGACTTTAATGAAAGGATGGAACACAAATTCCACCCCATGTTTTTTAGAAATGTCGAAGTAAGGAGATTTTTCGGATGTCGGTTGCGGTTGCGACACCAGGATTTTCTTAATCATCTATACTTAGTTTTTGTAATTTTCTATAGTCCGTAAGTCAACAGATAGTTGTTGGCGAAAGCCAAAGCACGCCACAGCACAAGTGCAGGCACGATTTCGAGCGCACAAAAGTACAAAATTAAATGCACTCCACCGAACCTGTAATTAAAAAAGATGCTTCCACATTTATATAATAGCATCATTTTGATGCTTATGACTATCATAAAGAAGAGTATGCTGAGGGTGGAAAATTCTATATCGAAGTAAACCACCAGCAGAGACACCGGCAAAAGCAACAGACCGATGGCCAAAATCGACAGGAAGTAGGCCTCACGCCAACGAGTGGCTTTCTGAGAATCGAAAAACACAGCATTGACAAATTCATATAGCAGGAGCTTTATCACATAATAGGCCAGACAAACGCCCACACCCATGCCCAAAATTTGGTAAGGCGACACGATATTGAACACCTCCGTCATGCGTTCCTGCGTATAGTCAAAAAAAAGCAGTCCCAGCACGAAACAGGTTTGAAAGACGAGAAACAATTGTCCCCGAAGCTCTGTATCAGTGCGTGAATCGAACATATTTCCCCGCTCGCGGGTATAGAAAAAATCCTTGATGCTTCCCACAAGAAAATGCCACGAATGAGCAATCACCCAAGCCATAAGGAAGAAACTCAGAATGAGAATGCCGGAAACATAATCGTCGGAGCGGAAGCGATAAGGAAGCGGGTCGCCGGCAATGCCTTGGGGGTCGTAAATTTGAGCTTCAACCTGCCAATCATAATGAGGCTTCCCCGGAAGTTCGTAGAGGTTCACTTCGCGTTTCAGAAGGTCTTCGCACGTTTGTGAGCCCAAGGGTAAATCTCCACGTGTGCTGTCCGTCCACACAAATTCCTTGATACGAAAATACGCCTGCACGGCAGAATCCTGCTGTGCGGGCGTAGCATTCTCTGGAAGACTTCGTATGATTTGTTCAACCGTTTTGCGTTGCGGCTTGACGGCTACGGCAGCGGTGCGCACGGTGTCTGCCACCGGCGCCACTGCTTGCAAGCTGTCTGTTGTCGTCTGCCACATTCCCCTACGTTGTATTCTGATTTCACAAAGCGGCGAGTTTGCGCACACTGCTATCCCACAGCGGTGTGGTCTCAGCCAGACGAATCGCCTCAGCCGCATCGGTGGCCACACACCAGATGTTGCGGTGTTGCTCTCTCATAAAGCGTTCATCGGCCGCGCGGTTCAGCATTTCCAACAAGGGATCGAAATATCCCTCTACGTTGAACACGATGATGGGCTTCAAGTATAACCCCAACTGCTTCCAAGTGATGATTTCGAGAAGTTCTTCCATGGTTCCCACACCTCCCGGCAAGGCAATGCAGGCATCGGAGAGTGAAGCCATGGTTTCCTTGCGGCGGTGCATATCCTCGGTTACAATCATTTCGGAAAGCCCTTGGTGATGCCAACCTTGGTCAATCATGAATTGGGGTATCACACCTATGGCTTTACCTCCGGCTTGCATACACGCCTCTGCCGTCCGGCCCATTAAGCCGGTACGTCCCGCACCGTTAATCAGCGTGTGCCCACACTGAGCCAGTTCGCAACCCAGCGCATCGGCTGCTTGCAAATATACTTCCGGCACTTGGCCGCTCGAGGCACTATAGACTGTGATTTTCATTCCTTTCTCAATCAATAGGGATGCGACATCAAATTCCGAAAGCGGCTTTCACCTGTTCCACGTAGTCGAGTTTCTCCCACGTGAAGAGTTCCACCTCCATCGTGCGAGGCTCTCCGCCACGCGCACAGAAGGTTTTCGTTACCATGCGAGGCTCGCGGCCCACGTGGCCATAGCTGGCCGTTTCTTCATAAATGGGGTAGCGAAGCTTGAGACGTTCTTCGATTGCTTTGGGACGAAGGTCGAAGAGTTCGCTCACCTTGCGGGCAATTTCGCCATCACTCTGCGACACGTGAGATGTGCCGTAGGTGTTCACATAAACACTGATGGGCTCAGCCACTCCGATAGCGTAACTCAGCTGCACCAACATCTCGTCTGCCACTCCCGCAGCCACCATGTTCTTCGCAATGTGGCGGGCTGCATAGGCCGCCGAGCGGTCCACCTTCGAGGGATCTTTTCCTGAGAAAGCACCGCCGCCGTGTGCGCCACGGCCTCCGTAGGTATCGACAATGATTTTGCGACCGGTGAGTCCCGTGTCGCCGTGCGGTCCGCCGATAACGAATTTTCCGGTGGGGTTCACAAAGTATTTTATCTCGCCTTTCTCAAACAGGGCACGCACTTCGGGAGTGTGAACACGCTCTTCGAGAACGCGGGGGATGAGGATTTCGATGACGTCCTTGCGGATTTGTTCGAGCATCAGGCGGTCGGCCTCTTCCTGCGAGCCTGCTTCGGCGGCCGAGATAAAGTCGTCGTGCTGCGTGCTCACCACGATGGTGTCGATGCGTGCGGCGCGGTTGTTGTCGTCATATTCCACCGTTACCTGGCTCTTCGAGTCGGGGCGCAGATATTGCATCTGCTTGCCTTCGCGACGGATGTCAGCCAGCACAATCAGGATGTCGTGCGCCAGCGAAAGGGGCAGCGGCATCAGCGTGTCGGTTTCGTTGTTGGCATAGCCGAACATCATTCCCTGGTCGCCCGCGCCCTGACTCATGGGGTCGGTGCGCTCCACACCACGGTTGATGTCGGCACTCTGCTCGTGTATGGCGCTGAAGATGCCGCAACTTTCGGCATCGAATTTATACTCTGCGCGAGTGTAGCCGATGCGACGGATGGTGCGACGTGCCACTTCCTGCAAATCCACATAGGCTTCGGATTTTACTTCCCCGGCCACCACCACTTGCCCTGTGGTAACCATTGTTTCGCAAGCTACTTTTGAGTTCGGGTCGTAAGCCAGAAGCTCATCAAGCACGGCGTCCGATATTTGGTCGGCCACCTTGTCGGGGTGTCCCTCAGACACCGATTCGGATGTAAATAAGTATCCCATTTTTCTATCGTTGGTATATATAAAAAATAATCTGTCTCCGAAAGTCGAAGGCAGAACATGGTATCTCAAGATAAGGCTGAGTGAAAACTTTCGGGCACACGCCCGTCTTTGCAATGCCACGACCGCACACTGAGGCCGTATGTTTTAGCATTTTTTACCGTGGTTGCAAGCAGCCAAATCTGTCCACATTCTTCTTTTCGGCTGCAAAGGTACGCTTTTCCGCCTACATAACACAACGGAGAGTTTCATAAAAAATCACAAAAGGCGCAAAGAGTTCGCCGAAAGCGCAGGAAAACTATATCTCATGCCTTGCAATATATATTGCATGCCTTGAGATATTTATTGCAAGCCTTGAAATATATATTGCAAGGCTTGGGATATACTTTATGAGCATTGTGGGCAAGTTTGGAAGCACTGCGAAAAAGTTTATTACGCTTCAAAGAAAAGAAAAAGCGGCAGCATCCCTTGTCTGTTCATCGTGTTTGCCTTACCTTTGCCCACGCAACGGTTCGCCACTCCCCTTGGGAGCGCGATGAAAAGGGAAACGGGTGCAAGTCCCGTACAGTCCCGCTGCTGTAATTCCCATTTTCGCCGACACACACCGAGCCACTGGTCAGCCACACACATGGCGGCTGCACCGGGAAGGCGTGTCGAGCGGGGAAAAGTCAGAAGACCTGCCGCTGCCAACACTCCTCCGACCTGTGCCTTCGAGGAAGGGCACCGGTGCACACCGGGAACATTTTCCTAATCATTATGAAGCAAAATCTTCGCTCCATTGTTGCCGTTGCAGCAATGGCCGTTGTCTGTCTTTGTAGCCCCTCTGCATTGGCACAACAGCCCACCGACAGCCTCAGTCTGCAGTTGTCGGAAGCCCGCGTTGCAGCCTCGCGCCGCCCGGCCGGCATTTCATCCTCCGTTCCGGCACGGCGCATCGACAGCACGGCCTTCCGACGCATGGCCATCACCACCACCGCCGACGCCCTGCGACGCATGAACGGCGTGAACGTGCGCGATTATGGCGGAGCCGGAGGACTGAAAACTGTCTCCGTGCGCGGACTCGGTGCAGCGCACACCACCGTTACTTACGACGGACTGGCCGTGTCGAACGCCCGTCAGGGACAAACGGACATCGGTCGTTTTCACCTCGACAACCTCTCATCCATCACGCTCACCGTGGCCGGCAGCGACCGTCTGCTGACACCGGTGCGCAACATCGCTTCGGCCACCGTCGAACTGCAATCCGTCGGCACTGCTCCGCTGCGCAAAGGCACACACCTCGCGGCTGCACTTTCGCAAGGTTCGTTCGGAATGGTGAACCCCACATTCCGGCTCACGCAAAGTGCCGGCAGCCGCACGCAAGTGAGCATCGGAGGCGACTTCTTCCACGCCCGAAACGACTATCCCTTTACCCTGAAAAACGGAACACAGACCACACAAGAACGCAGAGCCAACAGCAACATGCAGGTGTGGAGCACCGAAGCCAACCTGCTGCACCGCTTCACGCACTCACAGCTCACAGCCAAGGCCTCCTATTACAGCAACCACCGCCGGCTGCCGGGACAAGTGGTGCTCTACACCGAAAACAACAACGAGCACCTGGAGGAAGAGGAAGCCGCAGCACAAACCATGTGGAAATACAGCAGAAATGCATGGCAGGCCTTTGCCGCCGGCAAGTTCCAGTGGCAGACCTCACGCTATGCCGACATACATCCGCAATATCCGGGCGGAGCCTCACGGCAGCACTACACACAACGCGAATGGTATGCCACAGGCGGTGCGAGTTGGGGCACGAACGGTTGGAACGCAGCCTATGCCGCCGACTATGCCTTTCAAAACATCAACAGCAACATGCCAGGCTCGCATGCCGCACGCCACAGCCTCTTGCAAGCCCTCTCGTTGCGCTACGAAGCCGGACCGCTGAAAGCCACGGCACGCCTCACGGGCAGCCTCTATTTCAACAAAACGAAAGACGGCATCACCGCCGCCCGCGATGCACACCGCCTCACGCCCGAAGCCTCCGTCGTGTGGAAGGCCTTGAAGGACAATCATGGCACAACGCTCCACACACGCATATATTATAAGGAGAGCTTTCGCGTGCCCACCTTCACCGAGGCCTACTACTATCACCTCGGCTCGCAAGACCTTCGGCCCGAACTCACACGGCAGCTGGGCGCAGGCCTGACGCTCTCGGCCGCACCGTCAAGCACATGGTGGCCCTCGCTGCGCCTCACCGCCGACGGCTACTACAATCGCATCGACGACAAAATCACTTCCATCCCCTACAACCTCTATGTGTGGCGCACCATCAACATGGGACGTGTGCGCGGCGGCGGTCTGGAACTCTCGGCCGACAGTCGGTGGAGAGCCCACGACAAGCACCACATTTTTCTCACCCTTGCCTACACCCTGCAATGCGCCACCGACCGCACCGACCCTGCTTCGGGTTCGTACGGCAAGCAACCGGCCTACATGCCACGCCACGCAGGAAGCACGGCCGTGGCTTACGAAAATCCCTGGGTCAACCTGAGCATCAGCTGCACCGCTTCCGGCCAACGCTACAGCACTCACGAGCATTTGCCCGACACGCGCCTGCCGGCCTACGCCGAACTGGGATTTGCGCTCTATCGGTCCTTCACTTTGGGGAAACTGCGCCTCGACCTCCGCGCCGACCTCATCAATGCACTCAACACGCAATACGAAATTGTGCGACGCTACCCCATGCCCGGACGGGCTTACAAGCTGACACTGCGCGCCAACCTCTGAGTCTTAAAAGTAAATCGCGATTTTCAAACATAGTGAGCACTCACGCCTAACATTCACTCAAAAACACCCAAACACTATGAAACAGCTCCAACTTGCCCTCATCACTTTGCTGGCAGCCCTGAACTTCTACGCCTGTGCCGACGACGAACCGTCGCTCCCACCTTCCCAACCCACAACCACCGGTGCTGACGGTGCCTTTGTGCTTAACCAAGGCAACATGTACGATGGCATTGCCGGCACACTCGATTTTCTTGATTTCTCCACCGATGCCTACACTTCCGGATTGTTCCTGCAAGCCAACGGAGTGCAGTTGGGCGACACGCCACAGGCCGGTGTGGTCTATGGTTCGCGTCTGTATGTCGCCATGTACGGCAGCAATCTCGTTTGGTGCATCGACGCTGCCTCCGGACGCATTGTCCGACAAATTGCCATGCCCTCGCCCGAAGGCATCTGCGCTGCCGACGGCTATGTGTACGTTTCGTGCAACGACGGCTACCTTGCCCGCATCGACACACTCAGTCTCGAAGCCGATGCCAAGCGGTTGGAAGTGGGGCCGAACCCTGCCGGCGTCTGCAGTGCCAATGGTAGCGTTTACGTAGCGATTTCCGATGGTTACAACTACGCCAACGACTATGCCAACGGCTTTCGCGTGGTGCGCGTAAACACGTCCGACTTCTCAAAACAGGCTGAAATCATCGTCGGAATGAATCCCAACATCGTGCAAGCCGATGCACAAGGCAATATCTTCGCTGTGTGTCAAGGCAACTACGGCATGGGAACCACGGAAGTGAAGCCCGAAGTGTGGAAAATCACTCCCGACAATTCGGCTAGCACTTTCGTTCCCGCCACAAGCATTGCCGTGCGCGAAAACACGCTGTACACCATTTACAACTATACCAACTACACCACCAACGAAAGCACACTGAATTATCGGGCTTACAGTTGCGAAACAGGCGCTGTGCTCAAGGAAAATCTCTTGTCGCTCAACGATCTTCCTGCTGCTCCCATTAGCATTTTCGTAAACCCCGATGACGGACACATCTACGTCACCGGCGATCGCAGTGTCTACGACTACAATTCACCGGGCTACGTCTATCGTTATGCCCCCGACGGCAGTTTGGTGAAACGCTACGATGCAGGTTCGCATCCCTTTGCCGTGGTGTTCAAATAGTTCGATAAAATCGCCGAATTTATTGTAAAAGATAAGGGGGAGCTTGCCGCAGTGGCAGGCTCCCCCGTTTATCTTTGCATCGCCCCACCGGACGATTTCAGGCGGCGTTGGCAGACGTTGCGCCCGTTCGGGTGTTTTAATAGTACAATGGTTGGTTTACCTGTGAACCTCGCGTTTCGAGGCAGTCTTCATGTATCTTTGCTTCTGTTGTATTCTTGTTTTTGTCAAATCTTCATCAGTTCGCTGAAGAAGTCTTCTGTCATATTTCCGGTGATGCTAACAACGGCAAAACCTGAGGTTGGTTTTCCTGCAATCATCACAAATTCCACCACATACTTTCCGCGTTTTCGCAGATAGATGCTGCGTTCTTCGGTTTCGGCATAGGGTTTATAGCGGCGGCGGTTATCGAGTGCCAATTGGCAGGCTTTGTCCTTCAGATTGGGCATTTCGGTTTCGGCCGTGGGCATCACCACACGTATGCTCTTGATTTGCGAAAGCACCTGTCGCAGGGCGGGCAAACTATCACCGGTCAGAGGAACGATGCGTCCCATCATGGACGGACTCACGGTGTGGCACGAGAGTGCTGCTTCCTCACCATAAAGTCCCATGAAGCGCGAAGCGAAATCCTGCTCGCGTTGGGCTTGTGCGGCCATGGCTGTGATCCAAAGGAGGAGGGTCAGAACGACGGTTTTCCTCATTTTCCGGAGATTTTGGAAGAGTGTGCCGAGTCGACCACAGCCGTTTTCAGACCGTCCTGCACGAATTCGAGTACTTTGATGCAGGAATCGAGCGCGGCCTGGGGCGTGCTGTAGCTGTCGGAATAGCCCGCCACGCTGTAGTCCCAGCCTTCGGACGTTGCCGAACGCTTGAAAGAATGTTGTGCCGCCATTCCCAACAGCGACACGATGGCCACCGCAGCGGCAGCACGGAACAACGGACGCAACCGACGGCTCAGTGTGAGGCGGCGAGCGCGAACAGCTGTTTCTGTCTGCTCCACCTGTGCCAACACACGGGCATCGAAATCATCGGAAAGGCCGACTGTGGCCTCGGCTCGCTGATAATCGAACAGCGACTTGTGAACAGCCAGATGTGCCGGCACCTCCGCTTGTGCGAAGAAGTCGCGCAAGATGCGTTCTTCCTCGACGGAAGTTTCGCAATCCCAATAGCGTTCCAGCAGTTGCTCGATGTATTTATAGTCCATAATTCTCGATTTTCTCATATTGTTCTTTGATCCACCGGCGGGCACGGAAGAGGTTTACTTTCACCTGTTCCTCGCTCACGCCCAGGATGTCGGCAATTTCGTGATAGGAGTGCCCCTCGATGTCGCGCAAGTGAAGGATGGCGCGTTGCTTTTCGGGCAGCTTTGCCATGAGGCGGTGCACCCACTGCAGGCGTTCGTCGCGTTCCATGCGGCTGTCGATTTCGTCGGCATTGTCCGGCGCATCGCAGGGGGTGCCGTCGAGCGAAAGGTTTTGCGCTTCGTGCAACTCGCGTCGGTCATTGGCCAAATTGCGACACACGGTGAGGCAATAGGCCTCCAACGAGCGAACGTCTTCCAGCTCGTGCCGTTTGTTCCACACGCGGATGAGCGTGTCCTGCGTGATGTCCTCGGCTTCGGCGGTGTGGAGGGTGATGCGATAAGCCAACCGAAAGAGCTTGTCTTTCAGTGGCAGCAAATCGTATCTGAAATCCCAATCTTTCATAGCCCTCTATTTACAAGACGGATGAGTTTGCCCAAAGTTACAGATTTGTTCGAAAAAAAATTTCTTCCCTTCCGATTTTGACGGGAAAGGAAGAAAAAAACGCTGACATTTTGTCGGAAAAACGGGGTTGAGATGCGCAAAAATTTACACGGCGTTTAGAAATTTCTGCAGTGCTTGTAGAAAATTCTAAACGCCGTGTAGATTTCTCGGGAATGGGTGCGCGTTTTCAGGCACCGATCATCGGGCGTGTGCTTTCCATGATGGAGAAAAGTTCGTCCACGGTTTCGGCACGCAACATGGCAATGCGCGTTTGCCGAAAGTCGGGGATGCCCTTGAAGATGGGACTGGCAGCCAGGTGGCGGCGTATGTGCAAAATGCCGCGGTATTCGTCGATGCGTGCCACGCTCTGACGCACCTGCTCTTTCAGCACGTCAAGTTTCCAACCGGCCGACATGGGTTCGCACCGGCTGTCGATAACGCCGGAAACATCGTGCGGCTCGCTCTGCAAGGCATCGCGCATTTCCTTGAACACCCACGGACGACCGAAAGTGGCACGTCCCACCATGGTAGCATCGACCCCGAATTCGTCAAAAGCACGACGGGCATCCTCTGCGGTACACAGGTCGCCATTGCCGATGATGGGGATTTTCACACGTGGGTTGCGCTTCACGGCAGCAATGGGGTTCCAATCGGCTGACCCCGTGTACATTTGCGCCCGAGTGCGTCCGTGAATGGTCAGTGCCTGTATGCCGCAATCCTGAAGCTGTTCGGCCAATTCTTCAATGATAATATGACTGCCGTCCCAGCCCAGACGCGTTTTGGCCGTAACGGGAACATTCACTGCCTGCACCACCGAACGTGCGATGTCGAGCATACGGGGCACGTCCTGCAACAGACCGGCACCGGCACCCTTTCCGGCCACACGCTTCACGGGGCAACCGAAGTTGATATCCAACACATCGGGATGCGCACGCTCCACCACAATTTGAGCCGCCTCGGCACAAGCTGCCGGATCCTTTCCGTAAATCTGTATGGCTACGGGGCGCTCTTCATCACACACGGTGAGTTTCTGCAAACTCTTGTTGACCATGCGCACAAGGGCATCGGCCGCCACAAACTCGGAATAGACCATCGCCGCACCCAACTTGCGACACAGCAAGCGAAAACCGATGTCGGTTACATCCTCCATCGGAGCCAGCAACAAGGGGCGAGGGCCCAAATCAATCGTTCCTATTTTCATCGACAAACGTTTTTTATTGTTTCACCATGCGTTGAGGAGTTTTTTTCCACCATTGAGCCACGAGGAAAAAGCTTACACACAACAGCGCAAAGCCCAAAAGCAATTGCCAAAGCACCGGCCATGCTTCAAGGTGGCTTTCCATTTCGGGAAAATGCATGGAGAGAACGGCCAGCGTGTTATTAAGTATATGTGCCATGAGCGGCAATCGAAGGTTGCCCGAACGATAATATAACACACCGAAGAGCGAACCCGACACAAGTGCCGGAAGTGCCTGCATCGGGTTGGCATGAACCACGGCAAACAGAGCGGCGGTTGTCAGAATGGCTACCAAAGGATGCCAACGGCTCTGCAACAGACTCCGCAACACACCGGCGCGAAACACAAGTTCCTCCACCAAAGGACCAACCACGGTGAGCAAAAGCAGACACAGCACATTGTCTTTCATGGCATCAAACTGCTCCGTCATACCTCCATCGGACAAATGCAGCGGTGCTATCAGCAACGACAAGGCAACGGCCAGAAACGCCACTGCAGCCATGGCTGAAACTTCGGCATGCCATGGAGATTTATCAGTGCGCGGAAACAACGGACGGGGAATGAGTTTCAAGACCCACATCAGCACCACCAGAACCACATAAGTACAAAACATGGCCACACCGATGCTTACCGGCAGATTTCCCAAACCATCCATGGAAACCTCAGTGCCTTCTGCAAAATGCTCCCAACGAGACAGCAAAAGGGCAACAGCACCACCCACCATGTTGGCGGCGACAAAAAGTATCAGATAGAGCAAGGACTTTTTCATATTCGCAGGATGTTTTTTGCACATGCGGCGTCGGCAACCAACTGTTGGCGCAGAGAATCAAGTGAAGCGAAGGTGCACTCATCGCGAAGGCGTTCCACAAATTCCAAAGTGATATGCGAACCATACAGATCGCCGTTGAAATCGAAGATATGTGCTTCGAGCGTTTGCGCCAAAGCCTCGCCGATGGTGGGACGGCAACCGATGTTGAGCATGGCACCATGGCACATATTCTCCCACCGAACGTGCACGGCATACACACCGCGAGCCGGAATGAGTCTGAGGGAATCGCAGGGTTGCAAATTGGCTGTGGGGAAACCGATGGTGCGACCTATTTTCCGGCCGGGCACTACCACTGCTTCCAGCGTGTAGTTGCGCCCCAGGCAAAAGGAGGCACGTTTCACATCACCGCTTTCCAAGGCACGACGAATGGCCGACGAACTCACGCTCTCGCCGTCTGCAGGAAGTTCCGTGGCTCGCACTACATCGATGCCAAGCTCCCGGCCGAATGCCACATAGTCGGGAAAAGTTTCAGAACGATGGCAGCCAAACCGATGGTCGTAGCCGATAACCAAACAACGCACATTCATTCTCTTGCGAAGCACTTCCATGAATTGACGCGCAGACAACGAAGCCACAAACGGCGTGAAGTTCAACACAAAACAAGCGGCCAGGCCTTCAGCTTGCAAGTGGCTGATTTTTTCAGGCAACGAGGAAATCAGCCGAGGCTTGTAATCGGTGCACAAAGTGCTTCGAGGATGTTGTGCAAAGGTGATGGCTGCCGCTGAAAAGCCTCGACAGGCAGCCTCACGGCGTACCTGTTCGAGCAAATGCCGATGGCCAAGATGCACACCGTCAAAGAAACCAATGGCTGCGGCCACAGGTTTTTCGGAAAGGCTTGCCGGTTTTTCCGCACACGATGTGCAAAAATCGGCATCGGTCAGGGCATCTACTATCAGCATGGGCTATATTTCTATAAGAGATCTCTATTTGTGAGGCTGGCAGGCTCAAATTTCTATTCGCAAAGGCGTCCTTCCTCGTCGAAGTATGAAAGCCACGCTCCGCCGGCAGGCGCAATGCGGGCTTGCATGCCAAACTTGCGGGCTGCTTCGCAATTTACCTCAGAATCATCGAAGAAAAGTATGCCCTCGGCCGGGCAACCTGTTCCGTCGCACACGGCTTGAAAAATGGGGCTGTCGGGTTTGCACACACCCAATTCGCAAGAAAGGAAGACGTGGTCAAAAAAGTCGGAAACGCTTCGGCCTTGATACGTGAAGTAATCGTGGCGCGCCATGTCCCAGTGCACAACGTTGGTGTTGCTCAAAACGGCAACGGGATAGTGTCGGCGAATTTTCAGAAGCATCTCGAGACGTTCCACGGGCACATCCAACAAAAAACTCTGCCATGCCGAAACAATGGCTTCGTCGGTGAGATCTCGGCCACTGATTTCCCGAATTTTCTGACAAAACCCGGCCACGCTCAGTTCCCCTCGCTCGAATTCAGCAAAGAAGCCGCCTTGCACATAAGTGCCGAGATAGGGACGTATGTCGAAACCCAAATTCTGGAAGTTGCGGATGCAGCGTTCTTTGTCAAGGTCGACGAGCACGCCGCCAAAGTCGAAAAGCAGAGTCATGCTTGATAAGATTTGTCGATGAAACGGGAATTTTTAAGAGAGGTTTTCAGAGGATACCACTTTGTAGAGCTTATCGCTGGGACGCACTTTGCAAGGCACGGGCAGGGAAATGTGTTGTCCTTTCTTGGCAGTGGTCACCGGCTGAAGTTCGTAGCGGATTTCTTCTGCCGAGAGATAAACGGCTCCGGTGGTAGGACCGATAACGAGAAGTTTGTCTCCTACATTCAACTCACCGGCTTCGATAAGGAACTCGGCAACGCCAAGTTTGGAATAATACTTTATGCCTTTCCCTACGTATTGTTTCTTTTCTGTGGCCGAAGAGCCATATTGCGCACTCCATTCGCCAAGTTTCTGCCCGAGATAATAACCATCCCAGAAGCCACGATTGAAGACACGCGCCAACTCTGTGTTCCACTGCTCCACTTTCTCTGCACTGTAAGTGCCATCGAGCACTGCCCGAATGGCTTCCTTGTAACAGCGCACCACGGTGAGCACATATTCGGCACTGCGGGCGCGTCCTTCGATCTTGAATACACGCACACCGGCATGCATCATTTCGTCGATGAAACCGATGGTTTTAAGATCCTTCGGGCTCATGATGTATTTGTTGTCCACATCCAGCTCCGTACCGGTCTCACGGTCGCGCACAGTGTAACCGCGACGACACACCTGCATGCATTCGCCACGATTGGCAGAGCGACCCAGGTTGTCGAGTGAGAGGTAGCACTTGCCGCTCACGGCCATGCAGAGCGCGCCGTGGCAGAACATCTCGATGCGCACGGGGCGGCCGGCCGGACCGCAGATGTTCTCTGAAACAATGCCCTCGTAGATGGAACGCACCTGTTGGAGGTTTAATTCGCGCGCCAGCACGGCCACATCGGCATAACGGGCATAGAAGCGCAGAGCCTCGATGTTGGAGATATTAAGCTGGGTGGAGAGATGCACCTCCTGCCCTATTTCGCGACAATAAACCAGCACTGCCACATCCGAAGCTATCACAGCGGAAATGCCGGCTTGGAGCGCAGCATCACAGATGCGACGCATCATCACCATATCATCGTCGTAAATAATGGTGTTCACCGTGAGATAAGTCTTCACTCCCCGTTCGGAGCACACGGAGGCTATCTCGCGCAGGTCGGTTATGGTGAAACGACTGGCAGAATGGGCACGCATATTGAGACTCTCGATGCCGAAATACACCGAATCGGCACCGGCTTCCAAGGCTGCCGCCAAACTCTCGCGCGAACCGACGGGTGCCATCACCTCAAAGCATTCGGGGGTAAGGGCTGCAAAGTCGGAAGTTTTCAGATGGGTATTCATTATTTCAAACTACTTATTCAAGATATTATCGTACCTATGTTAAATCCGGCATCATCCTTTTGTTCATCTTGCACCAATGTTTGAGCCAAGGCATCGGCTCGGGTGATGATGACACGTGCCACACCGGCCTCGACGGCGGCAAGACTGTTTTCTATCTTCGGTATCATGCCACCGGCCACCACTCCGTCGGCCACCAACTGCGCAAAGTCGGCACGCCCGATGTGGGGGATGACACTTGTTTCATCGTCGGGGTCGGCCAGGACTCCTGCGTGTTCGAAGCAGAACACCAACGACACATCGAAATGCTGCGCCAAGGCTTTGGCAGCCTCGCCGGCAATGGTGTCGGCATTGGTATTGAGCAAACTTCCCCAGCCATCGTGTGTGAGCGGAGCCAACACCGGTGTAACGCCACTGCGGATGAGATCGGCCAAACGCTGCCCGTCAACGGCCTCAACATCGCCCACAAATCCGTAGTCGACCTCCGTGCCATCGGCCATACGCACCACCGGACGGCGACGCGAGCGCATCACATCCATATCGGCACCCGTCAGTCCCACGGCATTGATGCCACGCGCTTGCAAGCCTGCCACCACACGCTTGTTCACAAGACCGCCATAGACCATGGTAACCACATCGAGCATCGCGGCATCGGTGATGCGCCGTCCGCCCACCATGTGGGTTTCGATGCCGAGACGGGATGCTACATCGGTGGCTGTACGACCGCCACCGTGCACTAAAAGTTTCGGACCGCGAATGGCATTAAAGGCTGTCAGCAGAGCAGAAAGCGAGGCTTCGTTTTCAACGATTTTACCGCCTACTTTTACGAGTGTGAGTGCTTCTTTCATATCGATGATAGGATTTTCAATAAAACGGGAACGACTTTTCTGTCTTCCCAAGGCTTCGCAAAGGTACGAGTTTCCCACGAAAAGGGAAACCTACGGCCTACGAAAAAGGCCATCTGCCTCAGAATGAAGCCTGACACTTTGACAAAAAATCGAGCTTTCGGTGTGCAAAAATTTACAAGGCGTTTAGAATTTTCTGCAGTGCTTGCAGAAAATTCTACAAGCACTGCAGATTTTCCGGCAAAGCGCATAGAAAAAGGCCCATGGCGTGAATTGCTTACGCCATGGGCCTTAGAGGTATCTGAAAGCCGGCTTCGTTGATCAATTCTTGGAGCAGACAGAGAGTTGCTCAACTTGGAGCACGCCGGAATCGTTGTAGACAAAAGCCACAAGGTTCAGGTTCTCGGCCACATAGTCGGCAGGGATTTGCACTTCATAAGTATGAACACTCTCCTCGCCGGCCGATACTTGCACAGCGTCGCCCCACAAACCATTGATGGTTTGGCGGAACACGTGGTTGTGCACGTAAGCACGATCCATGCTACCCTCGGGTTGGCGCTGCAGGGCTGTGATGTTGTCTTCGGTCAACCAAAGTTGCAAATGGCCTGCCACGGCTTCGGGAGCTTTGAGCGAAACCTGGGCCTTAAACATGCGTGTTGCGGCATCGTAGTTACCCAAAAGAGCGATACCTACCGCAGCTTCTTTCTGCAGATTTGTGTAAACAGCACCGCCCCACGATTGGTAATCAAGCGTATTGCCACGATCGATTTTGCCTTTGGGGAACGCATCGATGCCCCAATGCGAAACGTATGCGTTGCCCTCATCGGTGGCCAGGCCGTTCTTATCCTTCGAAATGGAGAGCGCACCGCCATGAATGGCAACGGCAATCACATGCTCGGCACCATAGGCTTCCTGCAACTTGTGCACCTCCTCGGAAGCCAAGGGGCAGTTGAGACACATCTGACCGGTGAAATCCTCGATGAGAACATTCTTTCTCACCTCGAAAGGCAGAGGACCTTCCCAGCGGTCGGCTTCATCAATATTTTCGCAAGAGGAAAATCCGCCCACGGCGGCAACCATGCCCAACAAGAGGGGGAAAAATCTTTTCAGTATCATAATCCTTGTACGTTCAGGTTTAGAAATTGAAGTTATATGATAAGGTTACACCCTTGCTCTCGGGCACAAAGCGACACACGCCACCGGTGCAGTTGTAGCCCGCACGGGTGCGGCCATATCCCAGTTGCAAACGATGCGCCTTGTGAGTGAAAGTGGCCTGAGCCATGTAATAGTGCGTATTGGTCTCACCGCAATTCCAAAGGTCAGACACGGTGAACATGAGCGAAGGAAGCACTGAGAGTTCCAGCAAGCCGAAACACCAGTCGCCCTCGTCCTGCTTTGTGTGCAGGTATTGCGCTTCTCCACGCAGGGTGAGCTTCTTGTTGATGTTCCACTTGGCTTCTGCAATGGCGATGTGCGATTTGATGGTTCCACCTTCGCCTTCCACGATGCTCTTGTTGTAACGTTGGTGCATGTACATCAAATTCAGCTTCCAATCTTTGGTGATTTTCTTCTCCATCTGCACGTTCACGTCCTGATAGAAAGTTTCTCCACCTGCACCAAAGAATTGTCCGAAACCATTGCCGGATTGGAATACATTGGTTTTCCAACCATCCGTACCCACCACATCACCGTCTGTAACGGGGGTAAAATCGATGGAACGGATGTGCGAGAAATTCACCTTGAAGTTGGTGCCATACTTACCGCCGAGCGGAGTTTTGCGCTTGAAGTTATAGCCCACCTCGGCTTGGAACGCCCATTCGCCCGGCACTTGCAGCGCAGAGTTGGAACTGAAACGACCGTACTGAGTGGCATAGGGGTAGAGTGCAGCCAGCGTGTAGGTGTGCTGCATGGAGAAAGCAGGAAGATGGTTGAGGTAGGAAGAAGCTCCGTTGACGGCACGCTCACTTCTGTAACCCATGTTCTGACTGCGTTTGGCCTGCAGGAGCACACTCATGCCTCGCTTGGAGTAAGAACCGGAAAGCAGGAGCGCATTTCCTGGATGGTAGGTGTAAGCATTGTCTGCCGAAGGGTCCTGACTCTTCCAGGCGTATTCGGCCAGGAAATTATAGTTTCCCTTTTGCAAAGAAGCACGGACATCGAACGCAGCCACCTTGTTGGGAATGTTCAGACTGTAGCTTCCCATTTCAGGAGTGCCATCAGGATTTTGGTTGCCCGTGGGACGCATACTGAGAATGGGGGTTTCGGGATCGCCCTCGTGTTTACCAACAGCCGAAAGGCCCAAGGTGAAATAAGTGCCGCTTTCCTGCATGCGCTTGCTCCATCTGTCGATGTTCAGTTCGAGGTCGCCGCCATACACAAAGCTTTCGTTATAGCCGCCAAAGAAGTTGTCATTGCCCCAATAGTTGCGCTGCTGACCGGCAATGAGTTTCAAGTTGACGCCTTTGTAGGGCTTCAAAGCCAAACGGCCTCCGCGCAACGCTCCGTCAACGCCCAAGGAACGCTCTTCGTAAGTGCGCAAAATCAGACCCGAACCAAATTGCTCATAATAGCATCCGGCGGTGAGCTCAGCCCACTTGTATTTTCCCGTAACGTAATAGAAAGGAACGCCCCAGCCTTTGAAATCTTTCTCAAAGCCCGGCAGCGGATACTGCGTAAACTCCAAGCGTGCACCGGCATCGACGTAACGACTGTGGGCATGGAGTTCGACGTAAGTGTTGGTCATCACAGGATCATCGGAAAGCACGTTGCCTTGTTCGTCAACAACGTCTTCCTGCGGTATGAGCACATCGCTCTGCACACTACCGGTAAGAGTGATTTTCTTACCGTCTTCGGGCTCTTGTGCCGAAATAGTAACAAAACTTGCGGACAGCATGAAGGCTGCCGCAAGTGTAAATCTGTATTTGTTCATAGTCATTCGGTGAATGGCTTATTTGTTATGGGGACAGTCAGAACACTTGGCGCCATTCTTGCACTGACGCTCACCATCCTTGCATTGTTCTTTGCATTTTTCGCACTTGCACTCGCCATCCTTGCATTGACATTTTCCGTCCTTGCATTTGCGTTCACCATTCTTGCAACCGGGCTTTTGGTTGGGGCAACCGGGCTGACCATCCTTGCATTGGGGCTGCGCATTTGCACAAGCGGGCTTCTGGTTGGGACAAGCGGCTCCTGCACCTGAGCACTGACCACCCTTGTTCTTGCAAGCGGGTTTCACATCAGCATTGCCACCGGCTGCCAAAATCTCGCGCACTTTCTCGATGAGATGACCCTCACCGCCTTCAGTGTAACCACTGCGCGACTCTACGATTTTGCCATTGCCATCGATGATGAACACGTGGGGAATGAGGTTTACGCCCATGGCACGACGAAATTCGCTGTTCGGGTCGAGCAACACTTCGTATTCCCAACCTTTTCCGTCAACAAGAGGTTTCACCTTGTTGATGTTTTGAGCCTGGTCGATGGAGATGGCAATCACCTTCACGCCGGTTTCTTCCTGCCAATCGGCATAAACTTCGTTGATGGCATCGAGTTCACGATTGCAGGGTTTGCACCATGTGGCGAAGAAACTGATGATAAAAGGCTTGCCACCGTTGTTGAGCGTGGCGGTATTGACTTCCTTGCCGTCCATACTCTTGAGCGTTACAGACGGAAGCTGCGCAAAAACGGCTGTGGTGGCAAGCAGGAAGAGGGCTGCCATTACAAGAAAATTACGTTTCATATCTTTATTTTTTACTATGTTAGGCTGCAAATGTATGTAAATAGCTCGAAACCACACATACGGCCTTGGTTAATTTTACATAATTTTATAGGGAGCAACGATGGGTGGCATCATTCTTGAATGACAAGAAAAGAAAAACAAGATGGAAAAAGATATAGGAGAGAGCGAAGAAGAAAATCAGTCCGTGAAGAAGAAAAAGCGAAACATCAGCACAAGAAAATGCCGATGAAATGGAGAAAAAAGTAAATGTTCAGGATGAAACGACACCGCGCCTCAGCTTCTCGCTTTGTGCCACACCACAGCAGCCGTCGGGCAAGGACAAAAATCTGCAAGGCGTTTAGAATTTTCTACAAGCACTGCAGAAATTTCTAAACGCCTTGCGGAAATCTGCGCCGTGCCGGCGCATTTTTAGTCAGTGGAAAAAGTTGTGTCAGCGAGCAATCCAAACCTCGGGATTAAGCTTGGAGGCTTCCTTGCGTAGCTGGAAATGAAGTGTGCAATTGCCTGAACCATCGGGGGCAACGCTTCCAAGTGTCTGCCGAGTGCTTACCTTCTGTCCCTGACGCACAGATACAGAAGAGAGATTGCAGTAAACAGTGATGTAACTGCCGTGGCGAACAATCACATTCTTCAAGCCGCCAAATGCAAACACTGCGGAAACTTCGCCATCAAAGACACAACGCGCTTGCGCTCCCTGACGACCGGTGATGTTGATGCCTTTATTATCAAGCTGAACACCCTGCAAACCTTCGACAGCATATTGCCCGTAACGACTGGATATGACGTAAGAACCCGTGATAGGCACAGGCAGACGGCCACGATTGGCGGCAAAGTTGTTGCTCAAAGCACGGTCGGCATCATCGGGCGCATTGAAACGCGGTGTGGCGGTTGCACCGCTCGAACCGGCACGCGACGAGGCAGAAGAGCGATTGTCGCTTCCTCCCGAATTGCGACGATTTTTCTTGGCACGTGCTTCACGTTCACGCCGTTCGCGCTCGGCACGTTCCTTGCGCTCTCGTTCTTCGCGTTCACGCTTACGACGGGCTTCAGCCTCCTTGCGCCGACGCTCGGCTGCCGCTATCTCCTGCTGGATGAGTTGCTCGATGCGAGCGTTGAGCGCATTATATTTTTTCTTACGTTCGTTGATGGCGCTCTGGAGTTGCGCCTGCTGACGATTCAGTTCGGCCACCACGGCTTCGCGCTCGCCCTTCTGAGTTTCGAGCTTGGCCTGCACGTTTTTTCCTTCCTGCAGCAAAGCACTCTTCTCGGCCTTGGCAGACAACAATGCCGCTCGCTTTTCGCGCACCGCAGCCTCTTTGCGTTTCACAATCTCACCTTGCGCACGCTGATACTTAGCATACTCCATCATATACCGCGTGCGGCGAAACATCTCACGGAAGTTGTGCGCCGAAAATATGAACATGAGTTTATTGTGAACCAATCGATTGCGATACATATACATCACCGAGCGATGATACTTGCGTTTGCATTCCGTCAACTCGCTCTGCAACACATCGAGCTGCCCTTGCAAAACGGCTATGCTGCGGTCAAGCGAATCAACCTGCCCTCGCATTCCTTCCACATACTGCTGCTGCGTGCTGATTTGGGTGTTGAGCACTTCCAAATTGCTCAACTGAGAACGCACGTCCTTCTTGTTGCTGCGCAAAAGCTGTTCAGACTCAGCAATCTGCTTTTTCAATGCTGCTTGCTGCGATTGCAATTTGCGTATGTTGCGATTGGTCTGCGCCACACCGCCCAAGGCAAAAACGGCCATCAGCATCAGCAACACGAAACGGGATATGGAATTTTTATGCAAAGGACACATATATATTATTATAGGGAGTTGAAAAAATTTCTTTCAGAACAGTGTTCCACCAAAGCATCACAAACCGAGCAAACTGTGAAACAAAGCATCGGCATCGCACTCCTTGTATTTGGAAGAGGGAGTGGTATGCGACTGCCAATCGGCAGCATTGTTGAGCTTGCTGAGTGTGAGAACCAAGCCGCCATCCTTTCCCACACCGCTCACATTGACAGACATCTGCGTGGGAAAGGGTTTCCCGTTCAGGGTAGTGAAGTTGTCATACTTCCAAATGAGCTTTCCCCGGGTCGCACCCTCTTTGCTTTCCACCGTAAGACGATCAATGGTGGCACTCTCGGTGATTGTCAGGAAGCGGTAGTCGAGTTTCGGAGCATCGTCCAACAACAGCAAAGTATGCCCGCCCGAAACCGAACTCTTGAAGCGTTGAAGGTCGGCTGTGCTCACTGAGGTTTTACCAGGCACAAAGAGTTCGTTCCAGAACAATGCCTGAAGCGCATAGAAGTTGAGGCCGGCATTACGCAAGAAACTCACACGATCGTAAGCTGCTCGCACATATCTGCCATTGAAGCGATCGATAATGAGCACATCTTCGGGCGAAAACTCTATGCGACCTACTTCCATACCGAGCACCGTGGCCGAAAGTTGCACCACGTCATTGCGCTTCATGCGAAGCGTTCCGTTCACGCTGACATCGTTTCCGCCAAGACAGACTGCCATCTTGATGCGTGCTGTGAGCGTTGATGAAGTTTGAGCATTGGTTTGCACTTTTTGCTTATAGGCTTCGGCCGATGCTGCCATGCTTCCGGCATTATCGCCCCTTGAAGTATTTTCGGCCAAACGGCATCCTGTCAGCCACAAGAGCATGACCATCACCCCGGCCAGGCTTAACATCTTTCTTACTTCTTTCATAGGTAAATGGTTCTCCCGAGACTTCCTTGCTTTGCGCACTGCCAAACATCGGTTATCTCGCATAGTATTTCTTATATCGTATTTTCTTTTTTAAAATCGCCTTCCGCTTGGCATCCGTAGTGAGTTCGAGCGCTTGTCGCCAGTATTCCACCGCTTGGGCACGCTCTCCGCACTTATAATAAATATCACCGGCATGTTCGTACAGACCGGCATTGTTGTCCTCCGGACTGATGTACTTCAACGTTTCGTCAATGTAGATTTTTGCCTGCTCGTAATGGCGTTGTACAAAGAGCACCCAGGCATATGTGTCAAGATAGGTAGGATTTTGCGGTTCGGTCTGCACGGCTCTGCGTGCCATGTCCGCTGCTTTATCAAGATCGCGAGCATCCAAGGATAGGAAGTAGGCGTAATTGTTCAGGCAGAGAATATTTTCGGGATTGTAGACCAAAGACGAATCATAAGCCGCATAAGCCTCGGTATTGCGACCCAAATCATGAAGAAGGTCTCCCATAGTGCAAAAAAGGTCGGAAGCCAATTCGGGATAGGTTTCCGAAGTGATGTGAGGCACACCGCGTTGCAGTGCTTCCAAGGCTGTTTTTTTATTATCGAGTCTGTAATGAGATATACCTTCGTAATAATAGTACACCACCTGCGTGGGTTCATACAACTGCCCTTCGCGACACAAATCGATGGCAGCCGAGTCGTCGTTGTGGCGACCCAAAATTTGCAGAAGCTCCAACCGGGCTCGCCCATAGTCGGGTTCTATTTCCAAAACGCGCTTCAAAGCAGCCGAAAGCGAATCCTCGGGTTCGGAAAGCAGTTTGGAATACCCCACCCGGAGTTCTGCCAACCCTCTGTCCTCCTGCGGCATTTGCAAAGCCGTTCTGAAAAGTTGCCGAATGTGAGTGGAATCTTCCGGAAAGTGCTGCGAACTCTCTGTGATGTATGTATACATTGTGTTGATGCGTGCAGCATGTTGGGTGGCGGGGTTCAGAATTACATCGTCCACTGTGGCGCGATAGAGAGAGTCTTCTCCCGTTTCCCGATAGTATGACAACAAAGATTGTTGCGCCAACGAATTTTCCGGCTCCATTGTCAGCACATCACGATAGATGGCCAATGCCATTTCACGCTGCCCGTATTCGCGGTAAAGGTCTCCCAAAAGCACGCGATACCGCAAATCGAGCGGAAACTCGGCACAAAGAGCTTCTATTTCGGCATAAGCATGTTCTGTGTCCCCTTTCTGAATATATATCTTGAACTTTTCAAGACTGTAAGCCTCTGTACGTCCTTCCTGCGTCTGTAACCGATCAAGCGCACGGATTGCACCATCGTAGTCTGTCCGTTCTTCGTAAAGGCCGACAAGCGTAAGAAGCGGTTCGGTGCCTCCGTAATCACGCACAAGGCTCTCGTAAATATCTATGGCGCGAACCAAATCACCCCGCTCAGCCATCAATTCACCCAACATCTCCTTGTAATATCGATTGCCGGGTTCCAAAGCCACCGCTCGCTGCAACAAAGAATCGCCACGGCGCACATGAGCCGAATCGCTGTATCCGCCGAACGACAATTCCAACCGCGCCAAATCAAAAAGGGCTTCGGATGCCTGCGGATTGATTTCGAGTGCAGCTGTCAGCAAGTCGTATTGCGCATCAAACCTTCCGCGTTCTCGCTGACGCACCGACTCAAGATAGAGAGCGTCGTAACTGCGTCGGGCATCGTATCCAAGATTTTGCCGCGCTTGTTCAGCCAGATTTTCACGCACCACCGGCATTCCACGACGCACAGCATAATTGCCGCAACTCGTTGTCAAGAAAACAACAAGCAGTGCGGAAAACGTTTGCATCAATGAGAAATGTCGGGACATGGGATTTTTCTGTTTCTGATTCCTAATGAAAAATTCCGAAAATCATTGGCGACCCGTATGACCGAAGCCTCCGGCTCCGCGCTCCGTATCATCGAGTTCGTCCACTGCAACCCATTCCACGGTTTCGTGCTTGGCCACCACCATCTGTGCGATGCGTTCGCCATCGTTCACCACGAAATCTTCTTGAGAGAGGTTCACCAAAATTACACCAATCTCTCCCCGATAATCAGCATCGATGGTGCCGGGAGCGTTGAGCACTCCGATACCTTTCTTCAATGCCAAACCGGACCTCGGCCGCACTTGCGCTTCATACCCCTCGGGCAAAGCAATGCTCAAACCCGTGGGAATGAGTTTACGTTCCAAGGGGCGAAGTATCACAGGGGCATCCAAATTGGCACGAAGGTCCATGCCTGCACTCAGGAGCGTGGCGTAAGAAGGCAGCGCATGGTGAGAGCGGTTCACGATGTTGATTTTCATTTTCAGCGAATGTTTATACATTATTATAATACGTGTGCGCGTACACAAGTAATGGGCAAAAATAAAGAAAATCCCGTACATGGGTTCTTGTTTTGTGCGAAAAAGCAAGCCAACGTAGTAATTTGTCCTAAATTTGCAGCAACGAACAATTACACCGACACACTTCCCGATGTTTCATCCCATGAACTGGAAACAACTCATTTCATCCCAACGTTTGGGCAAAGAAGGTGCCCAATCGCTCTTGGCCGAACGACGCACGGAGTTCCAACGCGACTTCGACCGCCTCATATTTTCAGCCGCCTTTCGCCGAATGCAAAACAAGACACAGGTTTTCCCGCTTCCGGGCAGCGTGTTCGTGCACAACCGACTCACGCACAGTCTGGAGGTGTCAAGCGTGGGGCGTTCGCTGGGAGCAGACGTGGCTTGCGAACTTGTGGCACGCCATCCCGAACTTGCCGAGACCGAAATCCACGCCATAGGAGCCATTGTATCGGCAGCATGTTTGGCACACGACATGGGCAATCCACCTTTCGGCCATAGTGGAGAGCGAGCCATTCGCAGCTACTTTGCCGAAGGAAAAGGCCTGCTCCTCCATCCGGATGGAGAGGGAAAAGACAAACTCCGCCACGACACATGGCAGGACATCACTCACTTCGACGGAAACGCAAACACCTTTCGTCTGCTCACCCACCGCTTCAACGGACGCCGCAAAGGAGGTTTTGTGATGACCTATTCCACATTGGCCGCCATCGCCAAATACCCCTACAGTTCGCAGTTGAGCGGAAAGAAATCGAAGTTTGGTTTTTTTACACCCGAGAAAGAAGACTTCTGCCGCATTGCCGACACCTTGGGAATGCTTCGTCTTCCCACGGAAAGCGACGATATTGTGCGTTACGCCCGACACCCGTTGGTCTATCTGGTGGAGGCCGCCGACGACATCTGTTATGAAATCATGGACATAGAGGATGCCTACAAGTTGCGTCTGCTTTCCGCCGATGAAACCGCCGATTTGCTGCTTGCATTCTTCAGCGAAGAGGAACAAAAAGCCCTGCGCGAAGCCTACCCCACCGACACCGACCCCGGCGACCGCATCGTCTATTTTCGTTCGTGCGTCATCAACACCCTGGAACAGGCCTGTGTCCGCATTTTCATCGAACACGAGGAAGCAATCCTGGCCGGCACATTCTCCGGCTCGCTCATCGACCACCTGCCCCCTCTGTTGCACAATGCCTATACGCATTGCGAGGAAGTGGCGCGTGGGCGCATTTATTGTTCGAAGGACGTTATCGATGTCGACCTCGCCGGTTATCGCATCATTTACACCTTGCTCGAACTCATGACCGAAGCCGTACTTTCACCCGAGAAAGCTTACAGTCGCTTGCTTTTGGACCAAGTCTCCCATCAATACCAACTGACTGCCGCCACCTTGGACGAACGCATCATGGCAGTGCTTGATTACATTTCGGGAATGACAGACGTCTATGCTCTCGACCTTTATAGAAAAATCAACGGCCATTCTTTGCCTATGGTATAGGTACTCCCTGCTCCGGCACGGCACTCCATCGACATCCTGATACGGACTGAAGCTCTGCCGACACCATTGCAAAAAAAGAAACAGGCGAACAGAAAAATCTGTTCGCCTGTTTCTTGCGTACCCAGAGCCGGGGTCGAACCGGCACGGGTTGCCCCACTGGTGTTTGAGACCAGCGCGTCTACCGATTCCGCCATCTGGGCCTTACATCGTGCTTTCAGGTGTTTCAGAACTCAAAACCGAAGTTTCCTTGCGGCGAGAAAGAATGCCTGTGAAGCGTTAATGCGGTGCAAAGGTAAGGAAATAATCTTAAAAAACAAGAGCAGACGTACCAAAAAGCATGTTTTTTCGTTCTTTTATCAGAGAAACGCTGTTTTATTCAGCATTTATTGCCTATATTAGCCCTGCATAAAATCTTACAGATATGGAGAACAACAGCAATTATTGCATCATTATGGCCGGCGGAGTGGGTCGGCGTTTGTGGCCATGCAGCCGCAAAGCCAAGCCCAAGCAGTTTCTCGACTTCTTCGGCACTGGACGCACACTGCTTCAGCAGACGTTCGACCGAGTGTCGCGCTTCATTCCGCCCTCACACATATATATAAGTACATTCGTTGAATACACGGATTTGGTGAACGAGCAACTGCCGATGCTTCCGGCTGCCAACATCCTGACCGAGCCGGTGCAACTCTCCACCGCTCCGGCCGCTGTCCGCGCCTCAGCCCACATTGCCGTGCGCGATGCCAATGCAGCCGTGATGGCTGTTCCGGCAGACCAATACATCGTTGACACAGATCTGTATGAACAACAACTGCGCGACGCCTTCCGCTATGTGCACGACCACAATGAGTTTCTGGCTATCGGTGTCCGCGCCACTGAACCCAACACCGGATACGGATACATTCAGCGAGGCGAAGAAATTTCGACCAACCTGTGCCGCGTGAAGTCGTTCACCGAGAAACCCGACATTGAATATGCCCGCATGTTTGTGGAAAGCGGCGAGTTTCTTTGGAACACCGGTCTGTTTCTTTGGAACGTGCACACCATGAACGAGCGCATCAAGACACTCATTCCGGCCATGACTCCCCAAGCGGCAGAGAGCACACCGCTCACTCCCCAAGAGGAGCTTGACATCATCATCGAGCACTATCCTTCGACCACACACAGCAGCTTGGACCTCACCATCCTCGGTCATTCCGAGAAGGTGGTGGTACGCGAATGCACCTTCGGTTGGGCCGACATCGGATGCTGGCCGGAATTATATCAGGTGGAAGAAAAAGATGCCGATGGCAATGCCGTGATTTGCGATTCGCGTGTGATGTTCTCCGCCTGCCGCAACAATTTGGTGCGCCTCCCCTCCGGCACAGCCGCCGTGATTCGCGGCCTCGACGGATACCTTGTGGCAGCCAGCGACAATGTGCTCGTGATTTGCCCCAACGATGATCCGGCATTGGTACGCCGCCTGGTCAACGAAGCACAAGTGCAGTTGGGAGAAGACTTTGTGTAGCTGAAATTCCAGAAATTGCTTATTCACACTCACCCATCACACCCTCGGCCTCACCGAGGGTGTTTTTGTTTTGCCTTCGCGCCTCCCTTGCTTCTCTCTGCGCACGCACCGAAAATCTGCAAGGCGTTTAGAAATTTCTGCAGTGCTTGTAGAAAATTCTGCAAGCACTGCAGATTTTTCATCGTCGCAGTTCCGAAATTCCGTAAAAAGAAAACGGTTTTCATCACCACTCACCTGAAACTTTCCCACGACATATATCTACTTCCACACACCGACTTCTGACACACAAAAAGCACATTTTGCGTCGAAATGTGCAAGTCTCACTTCTTTTTTTCCCTCAAAGATTTGTTTTTATTAATTATATGCCCTATTTTTGCAGCCATAAGAATTCACAAGAAACATATTACTAATATCTAAAAAGTAAAAGACCATGTCTGAAATCGAAGCAAAAGTAAAGCAAATCATCGTAGACAAGCTCAGTGTTGAAGAAGCAGAAGTGAACAACGAAGCCAGCTTCGCCAACGATCTCGGTGCAGATTCTCTGGACACTGTAGAGCTCATCATGGAGTTTGAGAAGGAATTCGGTATCCAAATTCCCGACGATCAAGCTGAGAAGATCAGCACCGTAGGCGACGCTATCGCATATATCGAAGCCAACGCAAAATAATTTTGACATCAGACCCCAATTCACTCATCAAAGGGGTGTAGGATAGCAAGCCTCGCGGAACATTCCGCACCTCTATCCTACACTCCTTTGTAGGTATTTAATAAGGTCGCAACATTTTAGAAATAACTATGGAACTGAAAAGAGTAGTCGTAACCGGCCTCGGAGCACTTACTCCCGTGGGAAACAATGTTGAAGAAACATGGGAGAACATCAAGAAAGGTGTCAGCGGAGCCGGCCCCATCACTCACTTCGACGCTTCACAGTTTAAGGCACAATTTGCCTGCGAAGTAAAAAATTTTAAAGCCACCGACTTCATCGATCGTAAAGAGGCCCGAAAAATGGACCTCTACGAACAATATGCCATCGTGGCAGCCATGCAAGCCGTTCAAGACAGCGGCATTGATGCAGAAGGCATCGACAAAAACGAAATCGGCGTCATCCTCGGTGTCGGCATCGGAGGAATCAACACCTTCGAGCAAGAGATAAGCAACTACGCGGTAAACGGAGCCGGAATGGGTCCCAAGTTCAATCCTTTCTTCATCCCGAAGATGATTGCAGACATCGCGTCCGGACAGATATCCATCAACTACGGATTTCACGGTCCCAACTACACCACCACATCTGCCTGCGCCTCATCCACAAATGCCATCGCCGATGCTTTCAACCTCATCCGCCTCGGCAAGGCTAATGCCATCGTAACCGGTGGTGCCGAGGCAGCCATCTGCCCCGGTGGTGTGGGAGGTTTCACAGCCATGCACGCGCTCTCCACCCGCAACGATGACCCCGAGCACGCTTCACGCCCCTTCAGCGCAAGCCGCGACGGTTTCGTGATGGGCGAAGGCGCAGCCTGCCTCATTCTGGAAGAACTTGAGCACGCCAAGGCACGCGGAGCAAAGATCTATTGCGAAGTGGCCGGAGTGGGCATGTCGGCCGATGCACACCACATCACAGCCTCTCACCCCGAAGGCTTGGGAGCCCACTTGGTGATGAGCCGCGCACTCAAAGACGCCGAGATGCAACCCGAGGACATCGATTACATCAACGTGCACGGCACGTCTACTCCCGTGGGCGATGTGTCGGAAGTGAAAGCCATCTTGAAACTTTTCGGAGAGCACGCTTACAAACTCAACATCAGCTCCACAAAATCGATGACCGGACACCTGCTCGGTGCAGCAGGAGCTGTGGAAACGCTCATCTCATGTCTGTCTGTACAGAACGACATCGTGCCTCCCACCATCAATCACACGGAAGGCGACAACGATGAGAACATCGATTACAACCTCAACTTCACATTCAACAAAGCACAGGAGCGTCCCGTACGCGCCGCTCTGAGCAACACGTTCGGTTTTGGCGGACACAACGCCTGCTGCATCGTGAAGAAATATGAGGCATAAGAAAACGCACGTATGATTGCCAATCTTATAGACAAAGTGAAGCTCCCCTTCCGAAAGGATAGGGAGCTTTACTCTTCCTTATATCGCATTCTGGGGTTCTATCCTCGAAACATCGAGTTCTATCGCACGGCGTTGGTGCACAAGTCGGTTGCTTTCAAAGGGCGCAACGGAAAATCCCTGAACAACGAGCGACTCGAATTCTTGGGCGACGCCATTCTCGAAGCCACTGTGAGCGACATCCTGTACCATCACTTCGATCGCAAACGCGAAGGATTTCTCACAGACACGCGCAGCAAGCTCGTGCAACGCACCACACTGAATGCGCTGGCCAAAGAAATGAATTTGGAAGAGCTTGTGCAAAGTCAAATCAACAACTCGTCGCACAACAGCCACCTTGGCGGAAATGCCTTAGAGGCTTTGGTGGGAGCAGTCTACCTTGACCGAGGTTACGACCACTGCAAATGGTTTTTGAAACGCCGCATTCTGGGCCGCCTTATCGACATCGACGGCGTGGCAAAGAAAGAAGTGAATTTCAAAAGCAAGCTGTTGGAATGGAGTCAGAAGAACAAAATCTCTGCCACCTTTGAGCTGACCAACACCATCAACCCGGGCACCAACAACCCCTGCTTCGAAATGCGCGTTGTCATCGAAGGAATTGTGGCTGGCACCGGCACCGGATATTCAAAGAAAGAGAGCCAACAGAAAGCCGCCAAAGAAGCATTGATGAAGCTTCGCCGCGAACCCAAGTTCCTCGACAGCATCTTCAGAGCCAAAGAAAAACGCACAGCCATGGGAGCGGAAGAATTCTCGGTGCTGCCCAAAATTGAGGAAATCGAGGAAGAAATCGCCAAACTCGAACAACGCACACCCGAATGCCGCACCGAGCGTCCCGTGAAGAAACGCACGCGTCGGGCAGCCCGTGAGACCCAACTCAACAACGAGATGCAACAAGCGGAAAGCACAGAAAAGCCCAACGCCAACACGACGGAAAAGGCTGAGACGGAAAAGAAAAAACCGACACCGCGAAAGAAAAAAGCCAATCCCGGAGCAAAACAGGCTGAAGTGCCTACGGAAAAACCGCTTCAGACAACTGAAACATCGGAAAAGCCGGCACAAAACGCCACAAAGCAAGAAGCCTCAGCGCAAAACGACGGCGAAAAGTCGGCTGCACGTTCGCACCGCCGGAAGCGCCCTCGTCAAAACACTGAAAAGGCTGATGAAAACAGCGAAAAGGCACGCGAAGAAATCATCCGTGCTGCCGAAGAAGCCGCTTTCAATCAAGCATAAATGCCCTAACACATCAACGGTGCGCAAACACACATCTCAAGTGTTTGCGCACCGTTGGTGTTTTTCCAAAGTTCTTCCGAGCGTCAACGCACCGTAGTTACCATGCTGCCGGTGGTAAAAGTAGCCACCTGCGAGCCACCTCCGAATGTTGCCCCGGTCGTCAAGCCATGAAACTCCTCACCTCCGGTTTTTGTACCACCCGTATAAATGGCATATCCTGCCGACTTCATCATGCTGGGTGCCGAGAAGAGCATCGTCATCTGACTATACGAACGCGGCAACACAAAGCTGAACATGTGCTCACCCGTAGCCGAATTGCACACAGTGTATTGGGTATTTTGCGAACCACTGCCCGAATAGATGGCCACGCATTGCGTGGTAACAGACGATGTGGGCGTGCTGGTTGCGCCTCCCACACCCACAATGGCGCCTCCGGTAACGGAAAACGTATTTTGGTCGCAGTCAAACCCTTCTTCCGGTTGTGTTGCTCCACACGAAATTACCGTTCCTCCGGACACCGTCAGCGTCCCGTTGGAATCGATGCCATCATTATTTGAAGCGTTTACAAAGATTTTACCACCGTTGATAACAAGTTGTCGGCTCGCCTGCAGGCCATCATCGTAGGTGTTTGCCTCGATAGTTCCGCCGTTCACGGTGAGCTGCGTCTTACTCTCAATTCCCTCGCCGCCTTCGGCAGAAGACGACAAGACAAACTGACCATTCTCCACGGTAATATCACCCTCTCCGCGTATCACTTTGGGTTTTCCGCCCGCACTCGAAGACGTTCCACCGGGACGCCAATTACCGCCGGGACGGCCGCCGCCTCCACCACCCGAGCCGGAGCTGCTACTGATGGGACGGCCGGAAGTGGTCGCCGTAATCATAGGTCCGCCATCGGCATTTCCATAGACTGAAGTCCCATCCACAGAGATGCATTTACCGCCCGTGCCGGAGGCCGACAGACGGAGCGTTCCGCCCAGCAGGTGCTGATCACCATCCACCTTAATGCACGTTGCATTGTGTGTGTCGCTCGTGTTCGAAGCATTGGTATAAGTTCCTCCATTGCCCGTTACGCTGATTTCCACCTCACCGGCAGTCATCTCCATGGCTCCATCCACAGATATGCCCTTACCGGAAGTTCCGGTGTGTCGGATTTGAAGATTTCCACCACTGACATGCATATTTCCATCGCACTTGATGGCTGAGCAATAAGATGTTTCGCCACTTTCCACAACGACTCCGCCCGAGGCCTCAAATGTCAGCGAACCTCCGGAAATGTTAATGTCAGTAGCCGACTTGAGTCCTTTGCAACAGTCGCCCGTCAACGTAATTTCCAATGTGCCTCCCGATATACTCATCAGGCTGTCGCACTTCAGTGCCTTGGTATCGGCCGTCGATGCCGTGAGTCGAAGCACGCCGCCGGTGATTTCCACATAACCGGCACCGCCATCCACACAGTCGCCGGCAGTGCCCGAAACCTGCAATAGGCCTCCCGACATTTCAAAGCAGTCGTTGGCATTCACACCGTCTCCCACTGCACTTTCCACCACCACAGTTCCACTCTCGACACGCACATAATCATCGCTGCAAATGGCGTGGTCAGCACGGCCGAGCACAGACAGTGTCCCATCACCGCTGAACACCAGTTGTCCCTCAGAGAAGAGTGCCCCTTTCATGTCTTCATCACCACAGGGAATATATGTGGGAACATCTACCAACCGATTACTTGTTTCTGCAACCAATTGGACAATGGTCTTCTTCTTGCTCTGAATGTTTATGGCCGGTCCGTCAACGCTCGTGAGCACCAGTCCGTTCAGCCGAAGCACTTGTTTCTTGGCACTGTAGAGTTTGAAAGCTCCTGTCCCACAGCCCGAAAGTTCGTAAGTCAGTTCGTCAGTGCGAGCATTGTTCACCACCACCGTACCTCCCACAACTGAAATATCCACACCGCGGAAGGCATAAGGATTGACCACCGTGGGACGTTCTGCATCCTTATAGGTTACCCGAATCTCCGATGGAGCCGCACCAAAAGTAATGCTGTCGATTTCAGCCATCGGCACAGTACCAACGGTAGTACCCAAATGAAAACGTACCAGGCCTGCAGCATCATCAAAGTCAATGCTGTCCGTGCTTGTGATGGGAGTTGCCAAGATCACACCGTCTGCCCGATGTATCATCACCGTTTCCTGCGCTTGCAACACAAAGAAAAATACGGCTGCAAGGCTTGTCAAAAATCCTCTCTTCGTCATCGTTTCATCAGTTTCAGGGTTTTACCATTCATTCGCACCAGGTACACACCGGCCGGAAGTTTGGCCAGACTCACCGCGCTCTTTCCGGCAACCACATGTTGCATCAACACAAGTCGTCCCTCGGCATTCAGCACAGTGAGCACCGAAGCCGAAGCACTGTTTACCATCACATTGTCTCCACAAACCGTCCAACACGTTGCAGAGGGCATGGTCATCCCCGTTGGCAGTTCGGGAGCAGTGCCAAAATAGCACTTGCGAACTGCCGACACCTCCCATGTTTGTGTCGTTCCACTGACAGTTTTCACCACCATACGACCGTTGTCGAAAGTGATGCATCTCACATTCTCCGGGCTGAGTGCACACGCTGTTCCGTCGCGTTCGAGCACCACCAGGTCGGCATGCACCGCCTGCACACTGCCTGCCACAATCAGAGCAAGCATCAATCGTTTCATATTCTTCATGTTATCCTTGTTATTCAAGCCTTTGCAAGGCCATTCCATGTGTGCTTATTTTTGCGCAAAGATAGAGGATTCACCGCAGCAGTACACACAAAATAGACAAAGCACAAAATTTTATAGACAAACCCACGCTTCACTCTCCACATCGGCCACCAACTTGTTTTGCACCCCCTTTTTCAGCAAGCTGAATACCCTCACGAAAATCACCGATAAAACGGGCAAAAATCTACAAGGCGTTTAGAAATTTCTGCAGTGCTTGTAGAAAATTCTGCAAGCACTGCAGATTTTCCCGCAAGGCGCAATCAGGCTGCACCTCGGAAAAGTCAATCTAAAAACAGCGTTTTTGCTTTGCTTTCCACTCGCCTTGAACACTTTGGCAAAGCCCAAGTTAGGCTGCGGCTCGGGAAAGCAAACCTAAAAACAGCGTTTTTGCTTTGCTTTCCACTCGCCTTGCACTAACTTTGCACCCATAAACAAAAATACATAATACACCTATGAGTTTACAGTGTGGTATCGTGGGTTTGCCCAATGTGGGTAAGTCCACCCTCTTCAACTGCCTGAGCAATGCCAAAGCACAGGCGGCCAACTTCCCCTTTTGCACCATCGAACCGAATGTAGGCGTCATCACCGTGCCCGATGAGCGTCTCACCCGTCTGGCCGAGCTGATCAACCCCAACCGCATCGTACCGACCACGGTTGAGATTGTGGATATCGCCGGTTTGGTGAAAGGAGCTTCAAAGGGAGAAGGCCTCGGCAACCAGTTCCTGGGAAACATTCGCGAAACGGATGCCATCATTCACGTGTTGCGTTGCTTTGACGACGGCAACGTGGTGCACGTGGACGGAAGCGTGGACCCGGTGCGCGACAAGGAAATCATCGACACCGAACTGCAGCTCAAAGATTTGGAAACGGTGGAAAACCGCATCAAACGCGTTGAAAAAATAGCCCAAGTGGGTGGCGACAAGAACGCCAAAGTGGAATATGACGTGCTCACCGCCATCCGCGAAGCTTTGTTGCAAGGCAAGAATGCACGCTCCGTGGAGTTCGACAGCAAAGAGTCGCAACAAGCCGCCCGCAACCTGTTCCTGCTGACCTCAAAGCCGGTGATGTATGTCTGCAACGTGGACGAGGCTTCAGCCGCCACCGGCAACGAATATGTGGAAGCCGTGCGCAAAGCCGTGGCTGACGAAAACGCAGAAGTGTTGGTGCTGGCTGCACGCACAGAAGCAGACATTGCAGAACTGGAAACATACGAGGAACGTCAGATGTTCCTGCAGGATGTCGGCCTGGATGAGAGCGGATGCAACCGACTCATCAAAGCTGCCTACAACATGCTGCAGCTGGAAACATACATCACTGCTGGTGTGCAGGAAGTGAGAGCGTGGACTTATCACCGCGGCTGGAAAGCACCGCAGTGCGCCGGCGTGATTCACACCGACTTCGAGAAAGGATTTATCCGCGCCGAAGTGATCAAGTATGACGACTATGTGCGTTTGGGCAGCGAAGCTGCAGTGCGCGAAGCCGGTCTGATGCGCGTCGAGGGCAAGGAGTATGTTGTTCAGGACGGCGACATCATGCACTTCCGCTTTAACGTATAAACACCGCCATGCCCATCTTCAATTCAATTCTTTGGAATCCCGATGTGGTGGCACTGCATTTGGGCAACTTCGAATTGCGCTGGTATTCCTTGTGCTGGTGCATAGGGTTGGCGTTGGCCTATTTCGTGGTCTACAAGCTCTATCGGCAACAAGGCATTTCGCAAGAGAAGTTCGACCCATTGTTTCTCTATTGCTTCGTCGGCATTTTGGCCGGAGCACGCTTGGGACACTGCTTGCTGTATGAGCCGGGCTATTTTCTGACACACCCCATCGAAATGTTTCTCCCCATTCGCGAAACGCCCGATGGCGGTTGGCGATGCACCGGATACGCCGGACTGGCCTCGCATGGTGGCACGCTGGGACTGATGTTGGCCCTGTGGCTTTATGTGCGCAAGACCAAAATCAACCTGATGCGTGTGCTCGACAATATCGCCATTGCCACACCCGCCACAGCCTGCTGCATACGCCTGGGAAACCTCATGAATTCCGAGATAGTGGGCAAACCCACCGGCACAGACTATGGATTTGTGTTCGCTCACCTGGGCGAAAACTTTGCCCGGCATCCGGCGCAACTCTACGAAGCCATCGCCTATTTCGTCTTCTTTGTCGCAAGCGTCCTAATATATTATAGGTATAAGCAAAAAGTAGGCACAGGATTTTTCTTTGGTTTCTGCCTCACCACCATCTTTGTTTTCCGCTTCTTCGTGGAGTTCTGCAAAGAGGTGCAAGAGCCTTGGGAGTTGCAGATGGTGCAGGCCATCGGTCTCAACCAAGGACAGATGCTCAGTCTGCCGTTTATCATCATCGGAATCTACAGTTTGTTGGGTGGAAAACTCTGCCGAAAATTGGGAGAATAGTCTACAAATGTTAAAACGCCGCCCGTTTTTTCAAAAAAAAGCACTAAATAAGCCCATCCAAACGACAAAAAAAGCCACATACGCATTATCTTTGCCCAAAGAAACAATGCACAAAAACAGAAATTAACTTTCAATTCATATTCAAATGAACAGCAAATTTTTCCTTACCGCAGCACTCGCCGCCACCGTGGCACTGAGTTCCTGCAACAAGCTCGGCGAACTTTCGGCCGACAACTTCACCGTTACTCCTTCCCCTCTGGAAGCTGTGGCAGGGCAAGTTCCCGTTACCATCAACGGTCGCTTTCCCGAAAAATACATGAAGAAAAAAGCTATCGTTACTGTAACACCCGTTCTGCGCTATGCCGGTGGCGAAGCAGTGGGACAATCTGCCACTTTCCAGGGAGAAAAAGTGCAGGGAAACAATCAGGAAATTGCCTACAAGGTGGGTGGAAACTACACCATGCGTAACACATTCGCCTACATCCCCGAGATGCAACAGAGCGAACTGTTCCTGACTTTCACCGCCCAAGTGGGAAAACGCCAAGTGGAAGTGCCCGAAGTGAAAATCGCTGATGGCGTAGTGGCAACTTCGGCCCTGCTCGGCAAAACGCTCTCCGGTGCCAACACCGCTGTAGCTCCGGATGCATACCAGTACATCATCGCACAGACAAAAAGCGCACAAATTCGCTACCTCATCCAACAGGCAAAAGTGCGTACCAGCGAGCTGAAGACAACTTCTGTGCAGGATTTCATCCGCACACTCCGCGAAATCAAGGAAGACCAGAAAGGACTTCAGATGGGCGACATCGAAATTTCTGCCTACGCTTCACCCGATGGTGCCACCGACCTTAACAGCCGTCTCGCCGCAGCTCGCGAACGCAGCTCAGCCACTTACGTGCGCGGTCAGTTGAAGGAAATCGGTCTGAACGCCGACATCAACACTCGCTACACAGCTGAGGACTGGGAAGGTTTCCAAGAACTCGTTGCCGCATCCAACATCCAAGACAAGGATGCCATTCTGCGCGTTTTGTCAATGTATCCCGATCCCGAAGAACGCGAAGCACAAATCCGCAACCTTTCTGTGGCTTTCAGCGAACTCGCTGACGAAATTCTGCCCGAGCTTCGCCGCGCCCGCCTCACCATCCACTACAACATCGTGGGTCGCACAGACGCTGAAATCCAAAGCCAGTATAAAAACGATCCCACACAGTTGAGCCTCGAAGAGTTGCTCTACGCTGCCACACTCACCTCTACCGGCAAAGAAGACATCTATGCCACAGCCATCAAGCAGTATCCCAATGATTTCCGCGCCTACAACAACATGGCCGCATTGGCATACGCAGATAGCGACCTGGAGGCTGCAAAAGCCTACCTCGACAAGGCAGCATCACTCAATGCCAATGCACCTGAAGTGTTTGCGAACAAGGCACTTGTAGCTATGGCAGAAGGAAAGATTGACGAAGCCGAAACTCTTTTGGCTCGCGCCACAACCGCTCCCAACTACAGCGAGCTGCTCGGCAACCTGCAAGTGGCAAAAGGTAACTACGCTCAGGCTGTCAGCGCACTCAATGGCAAGGCTTCAAACAGCACTGTGCTCGCACAGATCCTCAACAAGGATTATGCCGGAGCAGCCACCACTTTGGCCGGTCTCAGCAGCGAAAATGCTACCACCAACTATCTGAAAGCCATCGTTGCCGCTCGCACCAACAAGGCTGCCGAAGCTCTCAGCCACCTCGGCACAGCCATCAAGTTGGATCCCTCGTACAAGGAGCGTGCTGCCAAGGACCTTGAGTTCTTGTCGCTTTTCAACAATTCAGCTTTCCTTGAACTGATTAAGTAATAGCGGATTTCATTTCCGCGAACGCATAACACAGAAGTCCCAAGACACGCCTCGACTGTGTGCCTTGGGACTTTTGCTTTTCTCAATCGCATGCAGAAAATTCCGTTCCTATTGTTCACCTTGCTGCTCGCCTCGTGCGGAGTGGCCGATGACCGTATCCGTATCACCGGAAGCTTTAAGAGCATCAAACAAGCCGAGTGCTACATTTACAGCCCGGAAGGTGTATTTCCCGGTCTCGACACACTGAAAATCGAGAACGGCGATTTCGAATATGAAAGACCTTTGGCCAAATCCACCACACTGACATTGCTTTTTCCCAACTTTTCGGAGCTACCCATCATCGCCGAGCCGGGAGAAGAAATCAAGGTGAAAGGAAATGCCGGACACCTTTCGGCCACCGAAATCACCGGTACAGAGGAAAACGAACTGCTCACCGATTTCCGATTGCATAATCTCAAAAAATCTGTATCGGACATACAGATGGCAGCCGCCCAATTCATTCGCGACAATGCCGGTACGCAAGCCGCCGTTGCCGTACTGAAAGAGCACTTCCTCAAGCCCGAACATTTTGAAGAAAGTGCTCTCGGATTGCTGGACGCTATCCGTAAAGCCCAGCCCGACAATGCGGAAGTTTCCCGCCTCGACAGTTATTATCGCGGAATGTTGGTAAACACCGTCGGAAAGCCACTGCCCGATTTCAAGGCTGCCACCATCGATGGAAGAGAAGTGATGGCCCACGAGTTGAAAGGCAAGCCGGCCATCATCCTCTTCTGCGCCGGATGGAGCAACGACACACCTTATCTTTTTCAGACGCTTCGCCGTTTGCGCAACGCCCATAAAGACAAGTTGGGAATGCTTATCATTTCGCTCGACACCGACCGCAGACTCATCGACAAGCGACTGCAAACCGACACGCTGCAGAGCGTTCCCACCATCTGCGACGGTCGCGCCTTTTCCTCCCCCCTTGTCAGTCTGCTCGGCGTTCGACACATTCCGGGCATCCTGTTACTCAATGCCGAGGGACGCATCGTGGCACGCGACATTGCACCGAAAAATTTGGAACAGAGGGTTTCGGATTTGCTGAAGTAATCACAAACGATTTCCACCGCTCTCAAAAAAAGTTCGGGGACAACCACTTGAGTTTTCAAGCAGTTGTCCCCGTTTTTTTCTTTCAACGGCACTGACGATGCAAAGCCATCCCGGTTTCATTACATCGCCAGACGGCTACCGACCCCGGCCTTAAAAAACACCCGAAAGCTTCGGTCCGAAACACAAATCGCCCGCATCACCCAATCCGGGCACGATGTAGGCTGCTTCATTCAGTTCGTCATCAACACCGGCCACCCAGAGCGTAACCTCGTCTGAAGGGAACACCCTCTGCAAACGCTCGATGCCCTCGCGAGAAGCAATGACCGAGCATATGTGCAGTCGGGCCGGAACACCGGCTCGCACGAATGCCTTATAAGCAAGCTCCATGCTGCCACCTGTGGCCAGCATCGGGTCCACCAACAAGAATGTGCAACCATCCAACTTCGGTGTGGCGAGATAGTCGATGTAGATTTGCAACTCCTCACGGCTTCCCTCATCACGATAGGCCGAAACAAAAGCACTGTCTGCCCCGTCAAAAATATCCAAAAAACCTTCGTGAAAAGCCAGTCCGGCTCGCAACACCGTTCCCACCACAACGCGGTCATCGTAAGTGGGCACCACCTTCACCCCTAAGGGAGTACGTACCTCTTTGTCCGAATAAGCCAACGTGCGACTCAGTTCGTAAGCCATGGCATGGCCAATGCGTTTCAGATTGTTGCGAAAGAGCGTTCGGTTTTTCTGCAATTCAACATCGCGCAGCTGAGCCATATAAGCATTCACCACCGAATGAGTGGCTCCAAGATTGATTACCTTCATTGTTCTTTGATTTCTTGGTTTCTCAACAAAAGTATAGCAATCTCGCCAATCCGCCAAGGACCTCCTGACACTTTACACGAAATCTGCCTTCCGAACAGGCAAAAATCTGCAAGGCGTTTAGAAATTTCTGCAAGCACTGCAAAAAATTCTGCAAGCACTGCAGATTTTCGGGAAAAGCCCATCGGAATTTTCAAGCCTGCCCAACCATCACCAAGACGCATGAGACAAATCTTCTGCCCCCATGTGTATCACTCTGAAACACCCCTGCATTTGCGATAAGCCCACATATATTTTGCTATGCATATTTTGCAAATACAACTTTCCCGACTTGATTTTCCCCAAAAAAGCACAAAAGTCAAGCAATTAAATGTGCATTTTTTTTTGCGGAAAAAAGTTTTTCGTAAATTTGCTACGACTTCATGCGAGATGGGGTCATACACATTCAAAGCAATTCCTAATTTTTTAATACCTCAAACAATTATGGCAACATTAGATTTAAGCAAGTACGGTATCACCGGAGCTGTTGAAGTGCTGCACAACCCTTCTTACGAAGTGCTCTTCGAAGAAGAAACCAAGGCCGGCCTCGAAGGCTTCGAAGTGGGTCAGGTAACTGAACTCGACACCGTGAACGTAATGACCGGTATCTACACCGGCCGTTCGCCCAAGGACAAGTTCTTCGTTATGAACGAAGCAAGCAAAGACACCGTTTGGTGGACTTCTGAAGAATATAAGAACGACAACAAGCCCGTTTCTGAAGAAGCTTGGGCCGACCTCAAGGCTAAGGCTGTTAAGCAGCTCAGCGGCAAGCGTCTCTTCGTGATGGATACTTTCTGCGGTGCTAACCCCGCTACTCGTCTGAAAGTTCGCTTCATCATGGAAGTAGCTTGGCAGGCACACTTCGTAAAGAACATGTTCATCCGCCCCACTGAAGAAGAACTCGCAGCTTATGGCGAACCCGACTTCGTATGCTACAACGCTTCTAAGACCAAGGTTGACAACTACAAAGAACTCGGCCTCAACTCTGAAACTGCCACTGTCTTCAACCTCAAGACCAACGAACAGGTAATTCTGAACACTTGGTACGGCGGTGAGATGAAGAAGGGTATGTTCTCAATCATGAACTACCTGAATCCCTTGAAGGGCATCGCTTCTATGCACTGCTCTGCCAACACCAACATGGAAGGCACTGACACTGCAATCTTCTTCGGTCTCTCCGGTACTGGTAAGACCACTCTTTCTACTGACCCCAAGCGTCTCCTCATCGGTGACGACGAACATGGTTGGGACGAAGAAGGTGTTTTCAACTACGAAGGCGGTTGCTACGCTAAGGTTATCAACCTCGACAAGGAAAGCGAACCCGACATCTACAACGCTATCCGCCGCAACGCTCTCCTCGAGAACGTAACTGTTGCTGCTGACGGCAAGATTGACTTCGCAGACAAGAGCGTTACTGAGAACACTCGTGTTTCTTACCCCATCGAACACATCAACAACATCGTGAAACCCGTATCTAAGGGTCCTCACGCTCACCAGGTAATTTTCCTCTCTGCTGATGCTTTCGGTGTATTGCCTCCCGTATCTATCCTCGACGACCAACAAGCTCAATACTACTTCCTCTCTGGCTTCACCGCTAAGTTGGCAGGTACTGAGCGCGGCATCACCGAGCCCACTCCTACATTCTCTGCTTGCTTCGGCGCAGCCTTCTTGAGCTTGCACCCCACTAAGTACGCAGAAGAACTCGTTAAGAAGATGAACGCAGTAGGTGCTAAGGCTTACCTCGTGAACACTGGTTGGAACGGTAGCGGCAAGCGTATCTCTATCAAGGATACTCGCGGTATCATCGACGCTATCCTCGACGGCAGCATCAACACTGCTCCTACCAAGACTATTCCTTACTTCAACTTCGTAGTTCCCACAGAATTGCCCAACGTTGATCCTAACATCCTCGACCCCCGCGACACTTACGAGTGCGCTTGCAAGTGGGAAGAAAAGGCTAAGGACCTCGCCGGTCGCTTCATCAAGAACTTCGCTAAGTTCACCGGTAACGAAGCCGGTCAGGCTCTCGTAGCTGCCGGTCCGAAGCTCTAATAGCTCGAACAAACTATCAAAAAGATAGAAATCACGAAAGGGATACGCCATTGTGCGTATCCCTTTCGTCGTTTTATACACATTTTTTTACTTTGTCCACACTTTTACACATTTTATGTATATATTTGCGCGAAATAATTCCTAAACTATAAATATCATGACAAAAAGAAATTACTCAAAAACCATCAAAAGCATTATGTTACTTTTGAGCATCATGCTTAGCACAAACATCTTTGCGCAAGAAGTTGCTTGGGAACAAATCTACAAGTTGCCTGCAACCAACGCCTTCCACATTGCCAGCAACGGCAACCTCATTTTGGCCGACTACCAATATGATTTTACCGGTGGCATTTATTTTTCAGAAGACAAAGGCCAAACATGGAAGAAAGCCGACGTCGTGGACTATGCATATAACATCTTCTACGAAAACGACGAATATATATTTGCAGCCGGCAACGCATGCCGCGTTGCACGTTCTAATGATGGCGGAAAAACTTGGGAGTTGCTCAGCTACAAACGTGCAGTGGAAGACGCTTTAGGAGAAGAAGCTGACTATTCCGTGGCTTACGCCCTCACTATGCACGACGGAAAACTCTTCTTGGGAGACTTCGCCGGCGGTGGCATTATCTATTCCGAGGACAATGGAGAAACATGGAAACAAACAGATATAAATGCACTCTCCTATGGCGAAGAAGACCCCAAATTAGGCAAGCGTCCGGTGGAAAACATCTATAGTCTTGCATCTTACAATGGCGAACTCTATGCTTTCGGTGTTTATTTTGTTTTCCGCTACTTGCCTGAAACAAACTCTTGGGAGACCATCCGCAGCGACTCCAACTTTATGGCGGTGTACACAATCTACCAAGGAAAACTCTGCACAGGACGTAGTGTTATGAACTATTCCACTGAAGTGCCCTTCATTGAAACCTTAGACGAAAATGGGGTCTGGAGTGCAATTGAGCGTCCTGAAGGTACAGACGACAATAACATCCGCGCCATTTACGCATCTGGCAACGATCTTTTTGTGGGCATGCAACAAAGCGGTCTTTACTACACAAACGACGGCGGCGAAAACTGGAGCACACTGAGCAATGGTATCCCTTACTCCAGCGGCACCTATTTCACACCGATGTTCATCCGTGCGGACGAAGAATATGTTTACCTCGCAGCTTATGAGCCTCCCTTTGCGACCACAAGCAATAGCGGCCTCTACAGATTGGCCAAAGCTGATCTCCCGAAGGTTACCGGAATTAAAAACTTGGGAATGGGCAACAATTCAGCCACATTCAATGGTTCTTCTTTGAATTTCTCTAATCAAGCAGAGCAAGCTGCTATTTACGATTTGAGTGGCCGTCCGGTGTCAGTGCTTTCATCAGGAAACAGCATCAACGTAGACCACCTGAATCCCGGCACATACATTTATAGAGCCAAAGTTAACGGACAAACAATCAGCGGAAAAATTTCCAAACAATAATTAAATATCAGAGGTGGGCTTCTTCCCACCTCTGTCTTATTCTCTCAAAAACGTCAGAACCTTCCTCTGTTCCTCCCATGAAACAAAACATCTGTTTATTCCTTATATATATATTAGGTATAGGCGTTCCTGCGTACGCACAAAGTGATGTGATTTACTCGCATCAAAATGATTTTAGTAATGGAATACCAACGGATTATTCCACCTATGATCTTGATGGACAAACCCACCACTTCACAATGGTGCAAGAGGGAATTGACCAAGGCTATGCTTGGGTTTGCTTGCGAGAAAGCGGAAGTACGAACCGCTACGCAGCAAGCACCTCTAAATACAAAGCAACTACAGGTAGCACAACCGAAGCTGCAAACGACTGGCTCATAACCGGCCGTATCCGCATTTATGCCGATGATGCTCTTCTCACATGGAGAGGCATGTCGATTTGCAATAACATCAAAGTGGGCGACACTTACGAAATTCGCGTCAGCACTACCGGCAACCACCCCGACAATTTCAGCGATTCTGCATTAATAACAATCAATGAAGAAACCGTAAACAGTTGGAGCGAACACCAAGTTTCACTCGGGGCATATGTAGGTCAAGATGTGTATGTCGCTTTCGTAAATCGCAGCACGAACAAAGAAATTCTTGCCATTGATGACATCTGCGTATCTAGCAGTCGCGGAAATTTTGACATCATAAGCGGATTAGACACACATGCTATCGGTGAAGCCCCCATTCGCATTTCCGGTTGGCTGCGCTCGAACACCACAGATGTTCTTGACAATTTCGTTGCTTTCTGTGAAGTGGGAGGCAAAGAGCTCCGCCGCGAATACAATGGAATCGGTCTGCAGCCTGGTGAAAAATTTCTTTTCGAATTTGACGAAACATTCCCCATCAACCCGGGAGACACCCTTAATTACAAACTCTGGACAGGGATTGAAGGCGAAAGACCCGACACACTCAAAGCATACGTTGTGGGATTCTTGTTCGAGCCGCAGCGACGCACCGTCATTGAGGAAGGAACCGGCATGTGGTGCGGATGGTGTCCGTTGGGCATTGTGGCCATGGAACGAATGAAAGAAAAATATCCCGACACCTTTATTGGAATTGCCGTACACTGGGACGACATTTTGGAAGTAGAGGGATATGCCCGAGAAATGCTTTTCTCCGGTTATCCAAGCGGATGGATAAATCGTAGATACGAGGTGGATCCTATGATAAAGATTGAAGAAAATGGCATAGTCGACTATTCAATGATGCACGGAGGATTTGAAACTTTCTTCCTCAAGGAGCAAGCAGAAAAAACCATAGCCGACGTTTCGCTCACGGCCTCTTTCGAAAAACAAACAGTAACGGTAAATTCTCAGACCCGCTTTGCTATCAACATCGCCAATGCTTCTTACCAATTGGCATTCGTTGTGGTGGAAGACAACATGCAAAGCAGTGAGTTCTATCAGACCAATTATCTGACCGGACTCACTGAGTACAACCTTGATGGTTTCGAGAACCAACCTTACAAAATCACTCCATTCACTTTCAATGACGTAGCATTAAGTATCGCCGGGCATCGCAAAGGAATCCCCAATTCTGTACCGAAACAAATAAAAGCCGGTGAAACTTACAACTTCGAATATAGCTTTAACGTAAGCAATATTCAAAATCCGAACAATGCACGTATCGTTGCCATGCTTATAGACCAAAACACTGGCTATGTGGTAAACGCAGCCCAGACCCCACTCACAATCACCGGAATCTCATCTGAGTTCAACGACGATGTGTTCGAAGTTCTTGCTACAGAAGATTATCATTCCATCAAATACCACCAAACAAGCGAAAACGGCACGCTGACACTGACCAATATGGACGGACGCATTGTCTACCAAGCATCCACAAAGAAAGGAACAAACATCATACATCTCCCCCAATTGACCGCAGGTGTCTACGTTGCAAGCTTACAAACTAGAAATTCGACAAAAACTCTGAAAATCCTTACAAAATAAATGTTTTTATAGTCTTGTATCAAACAAAAGCCGCTTTCGGGTTTGTTCATACAGCATATAATATCTATTTTTGGACGCAAACTTTTTAATTCACAACACTAATAATTAAATTTATGAAGAAAAACTACACCAGACTGATTATGGCAATCGCACTCTCTTTTGCCATTTTACAGAATGCTTCGGCGCAAGCTCCATGGAAATCGCACAAAGTTGAAACTCCGGCGGAAGCGACCATGACTCCCATGGCTTCAACTCCCGGCAAGATTTACATCGGTCATTGCGTTTATGACAGTTACATCTACGAATATGATGGGCTTTCACTCGACAGAGACGCACGCATTGGTGTCGGTATAAAACTCACCCGTGAGATGTTGAAAAACTACATCGGCGGCACCATCACTGCCATTCGTTGCGGTTGGGACGACAGAGAGTCCAATGCTACATACGAATGCTTTGTTCGCGAAGGCAACTTCAACAATGCCGATCTTGCCACAGGAAAAGGTACTGCAGCCTTCGGTTGGAACGAAATCAGACTCTCTTCACCCATCACTATCCCCGACACAGAGACACTTTGTATTGGTTTTTACACCAATGTAAAGAAAGGCGTTTGCTCCATCCCCAAGTTCTATCCCACAGAAGTGCCCAATAGCTGCTTCTTGTTCCACGGAGAAGTCAACGAAAGCGGAAAAGAAGTTTGGTACGACTCACGCAGCATGGGTGTGATGCCTATCATGTTGGTCATCACCGACAGCGAAGGACGCTTCAGTAACTTGGTGGACATCTCCTCCCTGCTCTATGATGAAATTGTGCAGAGCAATATGGACAATGCCGGTTTGTTCGTAATCAACAACATCGGTTCAAATAACATCTACTCATTGGAGGTTACCACCACTCAAGGCGAGCAAACTTTTACATCATCCATTGAATTGACAAAAACCATTGCAACCGGCACTTCAAGCAAAGTGAAATTACCCATCCATTGTTTTGGCACCGGTTCAGCCAAGGTAAGTTTCACCAAAGTCAACGATGAAGTACCTGCATACATTACCGAAAAAAATATCCACCTCATCGGTGTTCCTGAAGCGACTGCTCAACAATATGTACACAAGCCTCTTATCGAGTTCTATGCTTCGGAAAATCTCTACCACATCCCCACTTATTTCGACGACTATTTCATGATGGGTTATGAGCCTTACAAAGAGCTCATGAATGTGGTATGTCAACACACCGACGATAAGTTCATGATTGGCGACCCCGACGAAGCCATCCTCATGTTGCTCGCACATGTCAAGAACGACTCCATGAATGTTTTCGTGCCCGACATGACCATCAACCGTACGGCATACGCATCCTCACCCATCAACGTTGCAGGCACTCCGATGCACATGGGTATTCTCTACCCCACTCCCTCACAAGAGCTCTATTATGACGACATCATTGATCACCCCACCTTTGGTAGCGTTAATGTGGAAGCTACTCTCAACGAAGAAAAAGACGAAATTACCATCGTTGTCAGCGGAAATGTGGCCGAAGGAGTGCTGCCCGAGGGAGAGCAACTCAACCTCACTGTTTATTTGATGGAAAATGAAGTAGAGAGCTACGACCAAAGATTCTGGGACGACAAGGAAGCTTCTGAAACCACCAACCGATATGTTCACTACAACGTAATTCGCGAGAACCTCACTCCCATGTGGGGAAAACCGCTCGGTATGGTTGCAGGAAACTATTCTATGACTTTCAAAACCGATGTTTACTCAGACTACAATCCTGAGAAACTCAGTGTTATCGCATTCTTGAATCGTGGCGAACAGAATGGCAACCTCGAACGCCAAATCATCAACAGCACAGAAAGCCCTGTCAAGAGTTCTGCCACCGGCATTGAAAGCGTAGAGGCAAACAGCGCAAATGGCAACAGCCTTTGGTTTGACTTGAGCGGCCGTCGCGTCCTCACACCTCAACAAGGTGGACTTTACATCTTGAACGGTAAAAAAGTAATCTTGAAGTAATCTTTTCTAAGACCCTATACACTGAATTTGCAAATTCGCTGCCATAAAACAATGGCCGAATTTGCAAATTCATTCATTCCGTTGACAAGAAATCAAATATTATGAAAAAGTTTTTACTTTCCCTTTTCGCTATCATAAGTTGGGCCGCCAACGCACAGACCCCTGTTCACTACGGCTATGCTCCCGACCAAGTTGTTCCGGAAGAAATTCAGGCACAAGGAACCGGTGAGAACGCTTACGTCGGCGGCATGATTTGCCTTGACCCTGCCGACCCCGTGGTTCAGCGTCTCAAGGGACATCAAGTGAAAGGTGTTCGCTGCTATCTGCGTGCCGAGTACATTGGTAAGCGTCAGAAGCGCACTTACATACAACACGTCAGCGGCACACCCGATGCCACTGCCACGAAGACCTATTGCGATTTTGCTGAAGGTTGGAACGAGATAATGTTCGACGAGCCCATCACCATCGGCGACGAGAAGCTTTTCGTGGGTTTGCAAGTGTATGAACTGCGCGGCACCCCCTATCCTTTGGTTTGCTACGCCGGTGTTTCAGTGCCGGGAGGTTCGTGGATCAATTTGAAGAACGAAGGCTGGAAAGAATACTCCGACCGCGGCACACTCTTCATTCAAGCCATTCTGGACGACGATGCCGCTTCCAAACTGGAGAACACCGTCTATGCAAAAGTAGCCTCAGCGCCCCTCACTGTAGCTCCTGCTCAGACGTTCGATGCCAAGGTCTACATTCACAACCATTCGGCTCAGCCCATCGAGAGCATCGAGTTGGAAACCATTGGCCAAGGCGATGCCGAGGCACACACACAGACCGTCAATTTCGACACACCTCTTCCTGCCTACGGAGGCAGCATCATCAACCTGCCGGTGCGTGCCGGTTGTGAGAGCGGTGCTTCCCAATGGATTGAACTCACGGTTAAGTCGGTCAACGGTGCTTCCACACAAGAAGCAGCAGCCGGCAGAACTCTTCACTACATCACTGAAGATGCCTTCCTGCGCATTCCTTTGATTGAAGAATTCACAAGCCAACGTTGTAGCAACTGTCCGTTCATGATTTACTACCTCGATAAAGCCATGGAGGAGTATGCCGGACCTGTTCTCTACGTCACCCACCACACCGGCTTCAGCGACGATGCTTTCACCATGCCCATGGATGCCGATTTGCTCTATCTGTTCGGCAGCGACTACACATACAACCCTGCCGTGATGTACGACCGCTGTGTGCCAAAGGGTGAAATAGCCCCCATCGTCGGTGCAAGCGAAGCCTCCACCGCTCCCTACACCGCTGCCATTGTTGCAGCCAGCGAGCGTCCTGCCATGGCCGAAGTGTTGGTGGATGTCGACAAATCGGACACACAGATTTCGTGCCGCGTGCATGGTCGCATCAGTTCCGAAATGGCTGCTTCGGGTGAACCGCTCTACCTCTCTGTTTACTTGGTAGAGAATGGCATTTCCGTTGACAAATATCCGCAATTGGGTCTTGACAGCGATGGTGCCCCTGAAGACCTTTTGGAACGTTTCAAGCACAATGGAGTGAAACGCCATGTGTTCAATACTGTCAGCACTGGCGACCCGCTCACTTTGCAAGCCGACAACACATTCAGCGTTGACTTTGCCGCAGCCGATTTCAACAAGATGTGGAACTGGGACAATTGTCAGGTAATTGCCTTTGTGCACTTGATGAACAAAGACGACATGACGAAAAACGAGGTGCTGAATGCCGGAAGCAACAAGCTGAACCACCTCATCACAGGCATACAGACGGTGAACAATGGTGCGTCAACTGATGTACGCTTCAGCACCAATGCCGGTGGCACATTGCAGGCCAATGTTCCCCTCCGCAGTCTGCAAATCCACCAGCTCGACGGCCGCAGCGTGAGCACCGACATGCCGCTCAACAGTGGCATCTATGTGGTGAACTACACACTTCACAACGGCGAAACCGGTGCTCGCAAGGTGATCGTCAATCGTTAAGCAACCACACCGACGGCCACTTGTTGCCCCACCATCGCAACAAGCACCGACATCCACACATCTGCAAATTCCGACACCCCTTGTCGGGATTTGCAGATTTCTTTTTATCCCCTCCCCCTGCCGCAAAAAGACATTTTTCTCCCATCAAAAATCATCAACATGGGAGCAAAACTCATCCGGAGTGCTCGAAAAGTATATCTCACGTCGTGCAATATATATTGCAAGGCGTGATATATATATTGCAAGACGTGAGATATATATTGCACGCCTTGCAACATACTTTTGAAGCACTGCGGAGAAGAATTAACGGCACGCCAAACACTTTGCGCGGCAGCTGTTTCAAAAAAGATGGCACCGGCCCCCACTCCAGCACCTCACACAGCCCCTCAAGCACCGCCCCAAAGGCCGAAATCGCGCTAAATCTCTCTCCTTACTGCATATTTCAAGTCAAAGTGTGCAATTTTCACCCATTAAATCCTTAGCTTTGCAGACAACAAAAGCAAGAAGAGAAATATGGTAACAGAGAAGATACGGAGATTCATGGACATGGAAACGCGTCTGCGGAGTTTGGGCACACGCCAACGCATTGCCGTGGTTTGTTGCTACGACAGCTCCACATCGCAGGCCGTCGAACGAGCCTTGTCCAAGGGTTTTGCCGAGGTGATACTCATTGGCGAACGTTCCAAGTTGGGACTAAGTGATGCGGCAGAGCGTTATTCCGAACACATAACGCACATCGAGGCTGCCACCCCCGACGAAGCCGCCCGCACAGCCGTTTCGCTGGTGCGCAACGGGCAGGCCGACATTCTGATGAAAGGACTCATCAACACCGACAACCTGCTGCGAGCCATCCTCAACAAGGAAGAAGGCATTCTGCCTGCCGGACGCACACTCACCCACTTGGCTGTGGCAGAAATCCCGGCTTACCACAAACTGCTGTTCTTCACCGATGCCGCCGTCATCCCCTATCCCACCCATGAGCAACGCCTGGCCCAAGTGGGCTATGCCATCGCAGCCTGTCGCGCTTTCGGCATAAAAACCCCTCGCATCGCACTCACACATTGCTCCGAGAAGGTCAGCCCCAAGTTCCCTCACACAGAGGGTTATGCCGACATCATCCGGCAAGCCGAGCAAGGAACATGGGGACCGGCTATCGTTGACGGACCACTGGATGTACGCACCTCATGCGACATCGAAGGGTGCGCCATCAAAGGCATCAACTCCCCCTTGGAGGGCCGCGCAGATGCCCTCATTTTTCCAAACATCGAAGCCGGAAACTCCTTCTATAAGACCCTCGCTTTCTTTGCCGGGGCCGAAATTGCCGGCACATTGCAAGGAACCCTCCGCCCCGTGGTGCTGCCCTCACGCGGCGACAGCATGTTGTCGAAATACTACAGCATGACCATGGCCGCCGTTTGCAACACTTTCGATAGCACCGAAGCATAACCACTCACGCACCCCATTCACACACCTCCACCCTTAAACAAGAAAAACATGAACAGCCGGACACCCAACCACGATGCCGACTTTTGGATATTGGCCATCAACCCCGGTTCCACCTCCACCAAAATTGCGGTGTTCCGAGGCGAAACCGCCATCCTCGTCAAGAACATTTCGCACGAGGCAAGCGAACTCTCACAGTTTGTCGAAACCACCGACCAACACGAGTTTCGCAAACAACTCATCCTTGAGGAACTTTCGGCCAACCACATCCCCCTTCGCTTCCACGCCGTGATAGGCCGTGGCGGCCTTGGCAAACCCATCAGTGGCGGCGTGTATCACATCAACGACACACTGTGCAACGACATGCGGCATGCCCAACGAAAGCACGCCTGCAACCTGGGTTGCCTCATTGCAGCCGAAATTGCCGAAACCATTCCGGGATGTCTGGCACTCACGGCCGACCCCGTTGTGGTGGACGAACTCATTCCCGAAGCACGTTTCAGCGGTCTGCCGGACACACCACGCCGCTCCATCTGGCACGCCCTCAACCAGCGAGCCATTGCCCGACGTTACGCTCGCGAACAAGGCAAACGCTACGAAGAACTCAATCTCATCGTGTGCCACTTGGGAGGAGGCGTCAGCATTGCCGCCCATCACCAAGGGCAAGCCATCGATGTGAACAACGCCCTCGACGGTGAAGGTCCCTTTTCGCCCGAACGTGCCGGCACCTTGCCCATCGGCGACCTCATTCGCCTGTGTTTCAGCGGCCGTTACCAAGAAGCCGAACTGCTGCGCATGGTTACGGGCCGTGCCGGCTTGGAAGCCCACATCGGTTCGAAAGATGTGAAAGAACTCGTCAGCCGTGCCGAAGCCGGCGACGAAAAAGTGCGCCTGCTCATCGACGCCATGACTTATCAGATAGCCAAAAGCGCAGCAGCGCAAGCCGCCGTTTTCAAAGGCAAGGTGGATGCCATCCTGCTCACAGGCGGCATGGCCCATGCCCCCTACATCACTTCACGCATTGCCGACCGCATCGACTGGATTGCCCCCGTTCACACCTATCCCGGCGAGGGCGAAATGGAAGCCTTGGGCCAAAATGCGTTAGGTGTGCTCACCGGCGAACTTACGGCCAAATGCTACGAATAAAAGCCGCTTTTTGTCGTTCCTGAGAAGCAAAATCACAACTTAGGCTGCTGTTTATCAAAAAAAACAGCGGCTATTGTTTTGTCAAAACATTGCAACTCCGTATCTTTGCCGCGCTTTCAGCTTTTTCGGGAAGTGTTTCCAAACATGAGCGAGAAGCGTTGGCATATTTTTCAAACCATTTAATTCATTTACAAAATGTACTTAGATTCTGTAAAGAAGCAAGAAATCTTTGGACAATACGGAAAGTCCAACACGGATACCGGTTCCGCTGAGAGCCAGGTGGCCTTGTTCTCCTACCGTATTTCCCATTTGACGGAGCACATGAGAGCGAACCGTAAAGATCATACAACTGAACGCGCTCTCGTAAAGTTGGTAGGTAAGCGCCGTGCGCTTCTGAACTACCTCAAGGCACGCGACATCAATCGCTATCGTGCTATCGTAAAGGCTCTCGGTCTGCGTAAGTAATTCGCTGAGAGACTTAGAAAGAAACTTACGCCCCGCACCATCTTCCGGATGTTACGGGGCGTTTTCTTTTTCCCTTTTTCAAAAAAACCACCGGCACTTCCGGAATTCCTAATACCAATACTCATGAAATTACGACACCTCCTTTTGCTCCTATTATTGCCGACAGCCATTTTGCTGCAAGCGCGCAAAATGATACGTCCCTCCATCGTTCCGCTACCGGCTGTCATCGAATGGCACAATGCCAACTATGTTTTTCCGCAAGACGTTCACATTGTCTGTCCCACGGCCGACAGTCTGCGAAGCGTGGTAGAACGATTTTCAGCCAGCTTTGCCAAAAGCACGGGTCTTAACGTAAAAATTGTTCGTTCGAGCAAAAAGGCTGCCATCCGAATCACCCACGATGCCACCTTGGGAGCAGAGGCTTATCGCCTAAATGTCAGTGCCACTGACGGCGTGAGCATCGCTGCAGCCCGACCTGCCGGACTCTTCTACGCCCTTCAGTCGCTCAAGCAACTCTTTCCGCGCAACGTGATGGCCGAAGTGCCCGTGGCCAACGACCGCTGGAGCATTCGTGCCGTGAGCATTGAAGATGCGCCTCGCTACGGATGGCGCGGATTCATGCTGGACGAAGGCCGCCACTTCTTTGGCAAGGAAGAGGTGAAACGCGTGCTCGACATCATGGCCACCTACAAAATGAACCGCTTTCACTGGCATCTCACCGAAGACCAAGGTTGGCGCATCGAGATAAAGAAGTATCCGCGCCTCACTTCTGTGGGAGCTTGGCGCGAAAGCAAGGTGCTGCCGTGGGGAGACGTTCCGCGCGATCATCAGCACTACGGCGGTTTTTATACGCAGGATGACATCCGCGAAATCGTGCAATACGCTCGCGAACGCTTCATAGAAATAATGCCCGAAATCGACATGCCGGGCCACTTTCAAGCAGCCTTGGCAGCCTATCCCGAACTCAGCTGCGACCCCGATGCCAAACATGAAGTGTGGGTGGGACAAGGCGTTTCGGCCGACGTGATGAACGTAGCTTCACCCCAAGCCCTGCAATTCACCAAGGACGTGGTGGACGAACTCATCAGCCTCTTCCCTTTCAACTACCTGCACTTGGGCGGTGATGAATGCCCCACCTACAAGTGGGAACGCAACGACTTGTGCAAAAAACGCTTGACAGAAATCGGTTCCACCAACTTTCGCGATTTGCAAACCGATTTCTATAAAAAGATTAGCGACTACATCGCCACCAAACCCCAAAGCGAACAACGCCGGCTGATATTCTGGAACGAAGTGCTCCACGGCAACACCGCAGCTTTAGGCAATGCCACCATCATGGCCTGGATTGGTGCCGACGGTGCAGCCAAGGAGGCAGCCCGCCGCGGCTTTGATGCCATTCTCACTCCGCAAATTCCCTATTACATCAACCGCAAACAAAGTGCCGACCCAGCCGAACCATTATCACAAGGTCATGGCACCGAAAGTCTTGAGGCTGTCTATAATTATGTTCCGGCCAAGGGAGTATCCCCCGATTTGCAAACACGCTATTTGGGCGTGCAGGCCAACTTCTGGACTGAGTGGGTGGAAGAAGCCTGGCACCTTGAATACCTGCTACTGCCCCGACTGGCAGCAGTGGCCGAAGCCGGATGGACACCGCAGGAGCATCGCCACTATCCCGACTTCCTGCACCGCCTCACCCCCGACCGCGAACTCTACTTTCTGCGCGGTTATGCCTATGGCAGACATGCCTGGGGCGACAATCCCTGAACCACCCGCTTTCACCCATGCGCTTTGCCCGAAAATCTGCAAGGCGTTTAGAAAAATCTGCAGTGCTTGTAGAATTTTTTGCAAGCACTGCAGATTTTTCTGCTTTTTTCCCGGAGTAACACGGAATTTAATGGCTTTGTGATTACTTCCGGCTCATTTTTTTCTACCTTTGTCCGTTGATAAGGTCCAAAGACAATGGATTTTTCAGAAAGTCAACAAGAAAACATAAATATCCATCAACCATCATGAAAAAAGGAGTAACACTTATCGCCGCAGCCTGCTGTGCCGCTTCCATGCTGTATGCACAACAGCCGGCAGACTCTGTGAGCGTGATGACGGACGACAACGCCGACTTCACCTTCACGGAATCGCAACTCGATGAGGACAACGATGCAGCCCAAACGGTGGCTTCAATCTCTTCCTCAAAGAGCGACCTTTACCTCTCTGACGTAGGCTATTTGTTCAGCCCCATGCGCTTCAAGGTGCGTGCTTACGACAACGCCTACAATCAAGTTTACATGAACGGCCTTCTGCTGAACGATGCCGAACTTGGCCGATTCAGTTACGGAATGATAGGCGGTATGAACGAAGCAACGCGCAACAAAGAAAGCGTGTCGGGCTTTGAACCCAACACCTTCGCTTTCGCACCCGTCGGCGGTGCCACCAGCATCAATTCACGTGCCACAGCCTTTGCACAAGGCAGCAAGCTGACCCTTTCTGCCTGCAACCGCAACTATCTGGCACGCGCCATGTTCACCCACTCCACAGGACTCATGGACAATGGCTGGGCCTTTGCCGGAACCGTGGGATACCGCTGGGCCAACGAAGGTGTCATTGATGGAACTTTCTACAACTCACTCAGCTACTTCCTGGCCGCCGAAAAGAAAATCGGCGACCGCCACAGCCTCTCGCTCGTAACATTCGGTTCGCCCACCGAACGCGCACAGCAGACGGCTGCCACCGAGGAAGTGTATTGGTTGGCCAACTCTCATTATTACAACTCCAACTGGGGTTATCAAAACGGGGAGAAGCGCAATGCCCGCGTGGTGAACGACTTCGAACCGACAGCCATCCTGACTTGGGATTTCGACATTGACGAAAACAAGAAACTCGTTACGTCGGCCGGCTTCAAGTACAGCATGTACAGCACATCGGCTTTGGGATGGGGCGGCGATGCTTACGACCCGCGTCCTGACTACTACAAAAATCTGCCGAGCAGCGTGTTCGACGTTTGGGACCCCAACAAGAATAATCCCGACTACCTGGCCGAAAACCCTTACCTACTTGAGCAATACAACACATTGATTGAGTATTGGACCTCCTCCGAAGCCAATCGTCAAATCAATTGGGATCAGATGTATTACATCAACCGCCAAAGTGAGTTGGCAGGCGGCGAGGCACTCTACTACCAAGAGCGCAGACACAACGACCAAATGGTGTTCTCGCTCGGCTCCACTTTCAATCACAGCATCAACAACACGCACAAATATGCCTTGGGTCTGCAACTCAACACCACCAAAGGCATGCACTACAAAACCATGGAAGACCTCCTCGGAGGCACACGCTACACCGATATCGACAAGTTTGCCGCCAACGACTACGGCATGGGAAGCATTGAAGCGCAGAACGACCTCAACAACCCCAACCGCATGATTTCCGAGGGCGACAAATTCGGTTACGACTACAACATCCACGTCAACAAAGCGCGTCTGTGGGGTCAGTATCGCTACGACAAAGCCCGCTTCGGCCTCACATTGGCCGGCCACATGGAAGGCACAACCATCGAACGCGACGGCTTGATGCGCAACGGTCGTGCCCCCATGAACTCATACGGCAAGAGCGGTAAGGCAGGCTTCTTGGGCGGGGGCGGAAAAGCCATCTTCAATTATCGTCCTGCCGCCAACCACCGCTTTACACTTGCAGCCGGATATGACGCAGCCGCACCGCTGGCACGCAACGCCTTTGTGGCCGCTCGCATGCAGAACAATTTTGTGAACAACCTGCGCCTCGAAAACATCAGCAGTGCCGAACTGAGCTATGCTTTCCGTTTCGGAAACTTCAGCGGTAAGCTCAGCGGTTTCTACTCTCGCTTTGACAATGGCGTGGAACAAACCGCATTCTACAACGACCAGGAGGAACGTTTCACCTACCTCACCATGAGCGACGTCTCCAAGCAACACTATGGATTGGAAGCCGCTTTCGTTTATCAAATCACTAGTGCACTCTCCGTGAAGTTGATTGGAACCTTCAGCGAAGCCGAGTACATCAACAATCCTTACGCTCAGCTCAACTACGAAGGCATGGATGCTAAAACCACCGAACAACTCAACGTATGGAAAAATCCTGTAACAGGAGCTGAAATGCCCCTTCGTGTCATTGCCGACGGCATCCATCTCAGCGGAACTCCCCTGGCCGCTGTCAGTCTGGGCGTTGACTATAACGTGAACGGCTGGTTCTTCTCTGCCAACTTGAACTACTACGACAAAGTCTACGTCGGCTTCTCTCAATACCGCCGCCTCAGCAATGTTATCGGCAACTACGTGGCCGGAGGTATCGGCCCCGATGGCAACCTCGCCTTCGACATTTCCAAGGCCGAACTCAACGAATACGGCGGAGTGCTCTTCAATCCCGAAGGCCAGGTGGTGGATACTTACACCGCCGAGCAGGAAAAGTTTGACGGCGGCTTCATGCTCGATGCCTCTATCGGAAAATACATCCGTCTGAAGAAGGGTCGCAGCCTCTCCATCAATCTTTCACTCAACAACATCACCAATAATACCAACATGCGTACCGGAGGATACGAACAGAACCGCGACGACTACTACAACACCGGCGTGGCACGTTCTTACCGTTTCTCAAAAAACAACCGCTACTACTACGCATACGCATTCAACGCATTCCTCAACATAGGCTATCGCTTTTAATGGCGAAGCACTTCAAGAAAACATGTATATGAAAAAGACATTTCAAAACATATTCTGGGTGATGCTGACAGCACTTCCGCTCTCTGCATGTATGGACAACGTGGACGAGCCTAACACGGACGATTTCATCATCACCAGTCCCACTTCCATAGGTGAGACAAACTATTCCATAGCACAACTCAAGGAAGACAAGAGTGCCCTTTTCACACAGACAAACGCCTTTGAAAAAATTGAGGAAGACCTCATCATCGAAGGCGTAGTGGCTGCCAATGATGCCGGAGGCAATCTCTATCAAACCATCCTGCTGCGCGACATCGACGAAGCCGCAGGCACAGATCAGGCCATTGTGCTTGGCATCAAGAACACTTGGCTCTGCCCTTACTTCCCCCTAGGTCAGCGCGTCAAAGTGAACTTGAAAAATCTCTACGTGGGATGCTACAGCAAATTGCCCAAGATCGGACAACCCTACTACACTTCCAGCGGAAACCTGCGCCTGGGCGCAATGCTCATTCAGCTTTGTGCCACCAACGTAGAGCTGGTTGGAACTCCCGACCCCTCATGCCCGGAATGCCAACCCAAGACGTTGGATGTGCAATGGCTTCGCGCATCGGCCAACAAGAACTACATGAACTACCCGATGCTTGTTACGATTTCCGGCACCATGAAGGAAGCTGACGGCGAAGCCATCTTTGCACCCGAAGAGTTGCAAGACGCAGGCTACGGTGTGGACCGCACACTTTCCGTAAAGGAAGGCAACCTTTCCACCTCTGTAACCGTGCGTACCAGCACGCAGAACGCAGTGGCCTTCACCGTGATGCCCACCGACAAACGTGCTTACACAGGTTTGCTCAGCTATTATGACTCTTGGCAAATACAGTTGCGCGGTGTGGACGACATATCTGCACCCGTGGAATAACCCTTTAAAAGATTCAAACAACAACTAACAAAATACCACAATGAAAAAAGTATTTTCCCTCTTGCTTACAGCCTTTGCGGCTTTTGCATTTCATTCTTGCGAAGACGTTCCGCCTCCCTACGAAATCAATGACGATGCCGACAACAGCGGTCCCAAAAACGTCTTCTTTGACGAAACTTTCACCACATCGCTGGGCGACTTCTCCGCCATCAACACTGTGGGAACCTATGCTTGGGCTTGCAGCTACAGTTGTGCTCAAGTAACTTCTTACGTCGACACTGACGGCGACGGCACCAAGGAGAATAATGAAGCCGAAAGCTGGCTCATCTCTCCCGCATCCGACCTCACAGACGTGGATGCCGCTTGCATTTCCTTCGAGTACATCCTGCGTTATGCCAACGCCAACCAGATGGAGTCGCACTACCAATTGCTCATCAGCAGCAACTATGTGCCGGGCAAACTCGCCGAGGCTGAATGGACGGCACTCCCCTTCAACCTTGTTCAGGGTAGCGATTGGGATACTTGGTACAGCAGCGGCAATGTCAATGTGCCCGCCGAATTCCTTGGCCAACCCAACGTAACCGTGGTGCTCCGCTATAAGGCAACTACCAAGGCCGCCACTTGGGAAGTGAAGAACTTCAAGATGGTGCGCGGTGCCGGCGACTACACTCCCGGCGGCGACGAGCCTGCAGACGAAGTGCGCACACTGCCCTACACCGAAAGCTTTGCTTCATCGTTCGGAGGCTTCAAGAATTACACCACAAGCGGTGCCGGCGAATGGATTATCGACTACAGCACCGCCAAGGCCACCGGCTATGACAACGCAAGCACCATCACCACTGCCGGCACCTATTATCTCGTTTCGCCCGCCATATCTCTGGAAGGCGTAAGCGAGGCCAACGTTTCTTACGAGTACATCCTGCGTTACGACCGCGGTGCCGAGAACCAGCAGACTTACATCAGCGCAGATTTTGCAGACGATCCCACAAAAGCCACATGGGTGTTGCTCAAGGGCGACCACACCGAAGGTTCCGACTGGAGCACTTTCAGCAAAGCCTCCATCGATGTTCCGGCCGAATTCCTTGGCAAACAGGTGCGCATAGCCTTCCGCTACAACACCAATGCCACCAGCGGCTCAACTTGGGAAGTGAAGAATTTCGGCATCCAATCGGGTAAAGCCGGCTCAGACCCCGAACCCGGAGGTTCTGAAGACAGTGGTGATGCCTCTGCCCTCAATGGCGACTTTGAAAACTGGGATGGCGGAAAACCCATTCACTGGAAATCTGCTTCCACAGCCAGCAACGCCACACTCTCACAAAGCACCAATGCTCACAGCGGAAGCTACTCCGTTCATGTGAAAGGCCAGACCAAAAACACCCGTTTGGCTTATAAGGAACTCACCTTGCCTGCCGGAACATACACCATGAAGTTCTACATCAAGGCTGCCAATGCCGGCGAAGTGGTAAGTTGCCGCCCGGGTTACGCCATTGTGGTGGACGGAAGCATCAGCGGCGGTGATGCTTACAAGTATGCCGATTATGTGAACGACATCAGTGCAGACGAATGGGTGCTTGTGGAGCACAGTTTCACGCTCGAGGCCGAAACCGTGGTTTGTCCCCTCGTGATGAATCCCAAGAATCCCGGCAAGGACTTCCTCATCGACGACTTCATCCTGAGCGATGCAGCCGGAACATTCTACATCAAATAAGGCATGTCCATCATCCGACATATCAAACACTTGGCATGGGCGGCGGTAGTTTTTACCGCCGCCTCTTGCAGCCAAGACGACGACAACGATTTCCACTTCACCGACACCACGGTGCCGGGCAGTGCCTCGTCGGCCGCCACTTCGCGCATCGAAGTGCCAAAGCTCAAGGACGGCAATCTGTTCGTGGCTCATTGGACACGTGAGGGCAATGACTCCGTCATGACTTACTGTCTGGAATACGACCGCTCAAAGTTTCATTCGCGCTGGGTGGCTTTCCGCTTTGACGGAAACACACGCGACAAATCCGTCAGCCGCAAAAGCTACGACATCAAGCCGCAATATCCGGCCGACCCCGTGCTGAAAAAATTGCTGTCAAGCCTCGGTTCTTCGCAATACATTGAAGACGATGCCTCCTTCAACGGCTACGACCACGGACACCTCTGCGCTTCGGCAGACCGCCTATACAGTCGGAAAGGCAACGACAACACATTCTACATGACCAACATGAGCCCGCAGATAGGCAACTTCAACAGTTACTACTGGGTAACGCTTGAAAACCAAGTGCAACGCCTGGGACGCAACGAGAAGTTTGCCGACACGCTCTATGTGGTCAAGGGCGGCACCATCGAAGACGGACAAATCATCCGCAAGGTGGCAAACAACCGCATGGCCGTGCCGAAACACTTCTTTATGGCCCTGCTCAAGGTGAAGAACGGCGTGTATTCCTCCATCGCATTCCTGATGGAACACAAGGACTATGGCTACAACCGCGGTAATTATGCCCCCCTCTCCGTCATGGCCGGACACGCCGTCAGTGTGGATGAACTGGAGGAGAAAACGGGCATCGACTTCTTCCACAACCTGCCCAACATCGTCGAAGCACCCGTCGAACAACAATGCTCACCCTCAGCGTGGGGCATCCAATAAAATCATAGCCGGAACAGCCACCCTGCAACACGCAAGGCTTTCCGCAAAAATCTACGCGGCGTTTAGAAATTTCTGCAGTGCTTGTAGAAATTTCTAAACGCCGCGTAAATTTTTGCTCTCCCAACCCCCGTTTTCGGAGCAAAACGTAAGCGCTCCACACACCTCACACCCATGCTTCGCAAAGCCGTCTGCCCCTCTGCACAAGCCACAACAAAGCCCACTTTGTGCAAAAAAAAGTCGGCAGACCGCATTAGTAAAAATAAATCATTAACTTTGCGCGAATTAAGTCGTATTTTGAATTTTTTATAAAGAAAACACACATCAGATGAACGTGATTACAAAAACCGTCTCCCTGCCCGATGGTCGTACCATCAGCATTGAGACCGGCAAGCTGGCCAAGCAGGCCGACGGCGCAGTGATGCTGCGCATGAACAACACCATGTTGCTTGCCACCGTCTGCGGTGCCAAAGACGCTGCCCCCGGCACCGATTTCATGCCGCTCCAGTGCGATTACAAAGAAAAATACTCCGCTGCAGGACGCTTCCCCGGCGGATTTACCAAGCGTGAAGGCCGTGCTTCCGACTACGAAATCCTGACTTCGCGCCTCGTTGACCGCGCCCTGCGTCCCCTCTTCCCGAGCGACTACCATGCAGAAGTGTTTGTCAACATCACACTCTTCTCAGCCGACGGTGTTGACATGCCCGACGCCCTCGCAGGTTTCGCTGCCAGTGCCGCATTGGCCTGCTCCGACATCCCCTTCGACGGCCCCATCTCCGAGGTGCGCGTTGCACGCATCAATGGCGAGTATGTCATCAACCCCACGTTCGAACAGCTCGAAGCCGCCGACATGGATCTGATGGTAGGTGCCACAGAAGAGAACATCATGATGGTGGAAGGCGAAATGAAGGAAGTGCCCGAAAGTGCCCTCCTCGAAGCCCTCAAGGCTGCTCACGAAGCCATCAAGCCCATGTGCCAACTTCAGAAAGAACTCATGAAGGAACTCGGCACCGACGTGAAGCGCGAATACTGCCACGAAGTGAACGACGAAGCACTGCGCGAACAGGTGAAAGCCGACTGCTATCAAGCCTGCTACGACATCACAAAGCAAGCCTTGGAGAAGCACGCTCGCGCCGAAGCATTCGAAGCCGTGCGTGAGAACTTCAAAGAAGCATACGCCGCAGCACATGCCGAACTCACCGCTGAAGAACTCGAAGAAAAGAACGCTCTCGTTGACCGCTACTATCACGATGTTGAAAAAGATGCCATGCGTCGCTGCATCCTCGACGAAGGAGTTCGCCTTGACGGTCGCCAGACCACAGACATCCGTCCCATTTGGTGCGAAGTGGATCCGCTGCCCGGTCCTCACGGTTCCAGCATCTTCACACGCGGCGAAACACAATCGCTCTCCACTTGCACACTCGGCACAAAGCTCGACGAAAAATTGGTGGACGATGTGCTCGACAAGAGCTACATGAAATTCTTGCTCCACTACAACTTCCCGCCTTTCTCCACAGGTGAGGCACGTCCCCAGCGTGGTGTCGGCCGTCGCGAAATCGGACACGGCCACTTGGCATGGCGCGGCTTGAAAGGCCAAATCCCTGCCGACTTCCCCTACACCGTACGCATTGTGAGCGACATCCTCGAATCAAACGGTTCAAGCTCGATGGCCACCGTTTGCGCCGGCACATTGGCACTCATGGATGCCGGTGTTCCGATGCAGGCACCCGTCAGCGGTATCGCCATGGGCCTCATCAAAAATCCCGGTGAGGACAAGTACGCCGTTCTCTCCGACATCCTCGGCGACGAAGACCACCTCGGCGATATGGACTTCAAGACCACAGGTACACTCAAGGGACTTACCGCCACTCAGATGGACATCAAGTGCGACGGACTCTCATACGAAATTCTGGAAAAGGCACTCGCACAAGCCAAAGCCGGCCGTGAGCACATTCTGGGCGAGATGATGAAGACCATGAGCGCACCGCGCGAAGACTTCAAGCCCCACGTGCCCCGCATCGAAGCCTTCGAAATTCCCAAGGAATTCATCGGCGCAGTTATCGGCCCCGGCGGAAAAATCATCCAAGGCATGCAGGAAGAAACAGGTGCGACCATCACCATCGACGAAGAAGACGGCGTGGGCAAGATTCAGGTTTCCGGTCCCGACAAAGCGAGCATCGATGCTGCCATTGCCAAGATTCGTGCCATCGTGGCCATTCCCGAAGTGGGCGAAACCTACGAAGCAAAAGTTGTCAGCATCATGCCTTATGGCTGCTTCGTTGAATTTATGCCGGGCAAGGAAGGACTGCTTCACATCAGCGAGATTGCTTGGCGCAGACTCGAAAGCGTGGAAGAGGCAGGGCTTAAAGAAGGCGACAAGATCAGCGTGAAATTGTTGGAAATCGACGAGAAGACCGGCAAGTTCCGTCTGAGCCACCGCGTGCTTGAAGAAAAACCCGAAGGATGGGAAGAACGTCCCGCACGTCGTCCTCGCCGCGAAGGCGGAGAGGGAGGCGGACATCGCCCCAACCGTGGTTAATGCTTGCACATTGCATCCGCAATCATTATCTGTAATTATTGAATAACCAAATCCCATTGCTCGAATACGGGCAATGGGATTTTTGTTTTTCCCACCCAAGAATGAAAAACGCAAAACCCTTTGAGAAAACACCTCAATGAAACTGCGTTTTTCTTACCTTTGTCCGACACCTTTCGCCTCGCTTATGAACAATTCTGCCCTCCTTTTCGTTTCTCTGGCCGGCACATCAGCACTTGCAGCAGCGCAAGATGCCGGTTCGCGTCCCAATGTCATACTGCTCTTGGCCGATGATTTGGGTTTCGGCGACCTGTCGTGCTATGGTGCCACGCGCATCGCCACTCCTCACACCGACAGTGTGGCTGCCGCCGGTGTGCGCTTCACCGATGCCCATGCCGTGGCCGCCACCAGCACCCCCTCTCGCTATTCGCTGCTCACGGGCGAGTATTGCTTCCGTCGCAGCGGCACCGATGTGGCCGCCGGCAACGCAGCCCTCATCATCAAGCCCGAACAATTCACCCTGGCCGACGTATTTCGCCAAGCCGGTTATGCCACAGCCGCCTTTGGCAAATGGCACCTCGGATTGGGCAGTCGCACCGGCGAACAGGATTGGAACGCACGGCTCGACCTTACGCCGGCCGACATCGGCTTTGACCATAGTTATATTATGGCTGCCACGGCCGACCGCGTGCCCTGCGTGTGGATGGAGAACGGACGTGTGGTGAACCATGACCCCTCCGCACCCATTGAAGTGAGTTATCGGAAAAACTTCGAGGGCGAACCCACCGGCCGCACGCATCCCGAACTGCTGTACAACCTGCGCTCATCGCACGGCCACGACCAGAGCATTGTCAACGGCATTGGCCGGATTGGCTATATGCGAGGCGGCGGTCGCGCCCTATGGCAGGACGAAAATTTGGCCGACAGTCTTGTAGCTCATGCCACACGTTTCATGGAGCAACACGCCGACCGCCCATTTTTCATGTATCTCTGCACCAACGATGTGCACGTGCCGCGCTTTCCGCACCCACGCTTTCGGGGCAAGAGTCCCATGGGGCTGCGCGGTGAAGCCATTCTGCAATTCGACTGGACCGTGGGCGAAATCTGTGCTGCTCTGCGCCGTCTCGGCATTGCCGACAACACGCTGCTCATCATCACAAGCGACAACGGCCCTGTGCTGGACGATGGTTATGACGACATGGCCGAAAGTTTGGCCGGAGACCACAGTCCCGGAGGTCCTTTCCGCGGAGCCAAATACAGTGCTTACGAAGCCGGAAGCCGCATTCCTTTCATCGTCAGCGGCACACCGCTTACCGCCAAAGGCAAAGTGAGCCACGCCCTTGTGTCGCACATCGACGCCGTAGCCTCGCTCGCCACCCTTGTTGGCAGTCCCGTTCCCGAGAACGCCGCTCCCGACAGCCGCCCCTTCCTTGACACATGGCTGGGTCGCAGCCGACGGTCGTGCCCCTACGCCGTCAAAATGGCACAAAACCGCTCGCTCACCCTGCGCACACCGGGTTGGAAACTCATCGAGCCAAGCCAAGGACCTGCCATGATACCCTGGGGCCCCAAGGTGGAGACCGGTTATCGCCCCGAGCCGCAACTGTTTCGCATGAAGCAAGATGCCGACGAACAAACCGATTTGGCCAAGCGCCACCCACGCCGCACACACCGCCTGATGCAATTGCTGGAAAGCATCAAAGCACATCCTTGATACGCCCACCGCAAGGGCGCAAATCTGCAAGGCGTTTAGAATTTTCTACAAGCACTGCAGAAATTTCTAAACGCCTTGCAGATTTGCGCGCATCACACCACCATTTCTCCGCACCCTCATTGCATGCATTTCAATCCCTGTTCTGAGCATTTCGAAAGCCTGCGGCACACTTCCGCAGACGCTGCAAAAATCATTTGAAAGCCTTTTACGAAGCACACCAAGCCTGTGAGACGCAAAAAAGTAGTATCTTTGACACCGCAAAAGCACGTGAGCCTCATGGTTACGGCTTTGCAAAAATCGACAAACAAACAAAAATCGACAAACAAACAAAAAACAACGAATATGAACTTTGTAGACGAACTCCGGTGGCGCGGCATGCTCCACCAAATGATGCCCGGAACCGAGGAAATGCTCGACAAGGGCATGGCTACCGCCTATCTCGGCATAGACCCCACGGCCGACAGCCTGCACATAGGCCACTTGTGCGGTGTGATGATGCTCCGCCACTTCCAACGCTCCGGCCACAAGCCCCTCGCCCTGGTGGGAGGTGCCACAGGCATGATTGGCGACCCCTCGGGCAAGAGCGCCGAGCGCAACCTGCTCAACGAAGAAACGCTGCGCCACAACGTGGCTTGCATCAAGGAACAGTTGAGCCGCTTCCTCGACTTCGACAGCGACGCACCCAATGCCGCCGAACTCGTGAACAACTATGACTGGATGAAAGGCTATTCGTTCCTCGACTTCGCCCGAGAAATAGGAAAGCACATCACAGTGAACTACATGATGGCCAAGGACAGCGTGAAGCGCCGCCTCAACGGCGAAGCCAGCGACGGCCTCTCGTTCACCGAATTCACCTATCAGCTCCTCCAGGGCTACGACTTCCTGCACCTCTATCAAGAGAAGGGATGCCGCCTGCAGATGGGCGGAAGCGACCAGTGGGGCAACATCACCACGGGCACGGAGCTGATTCGCCGCAAGCTCGGCTCAGAAGCCGAAGCCTTTGCCCTGACTTGTCCGCTCATCACCAAGGCCGACGGCAAAAAGTTTGGCAAAACCGAGCAGGGCAACGTATGGCTTGACAAGCGCTACACCACGCCTTACAAGTTCTATCAGTTCTGGCTCAACGTGGGCGATGCCGAAGCCGAACGCTACATCAAGATTTTCACCTCGCTCGAAAAGGACGAAATCGATGCGCTCATCGAGGAGCACCGTGCCGACCCGGGTCGCCGCAGCCTGCAAAAACGATTGGGCGAAGAGGTTACATGCCTGGTGCATGGACGTGAGGAATACGAGATGGCACTCGAAGCCTCCAACATCCTCTTCGGCAAAGCCACCAAGGAGAGCCTGCTCCGCCTGGACGAAGCCACACTGCTCAACGTCTTTGAGGGCGTGCCCCACTTCGAGGTGGAAAAATCACAAGCCGTAGGTGCCAAAGCCGTGGACTTGCTGGCCGAAACCACACAATGCTTCCCCTCAAAAGGCGAAATGCGCAAAATGACACAAGGAGGCGGTGTGAGCATCAACAAAGAGAAGCTGGCAGCTTTCGACCGCATCATCGAAGAAGCTGACCTCATTGACGGAAAATACATCCTCGTGCAACGCGGAAAGAAAAACTATTTCCTCATCACCGTGAAATAGTTCGAAAGGACGCAAGCAACACATAAAAAGTCGAGGCACGAACTCTAAAAACTGAGAGTTCGTGCCTCGACTTTTTATATGTATCACCCATTACGGTTCGGGCACACCGGAGAGAAGCCGACGATAAGCCGCCTCATCGCAAAGCACACGCAAGGCCTCGTTAAGCTCCTTGTCATCGCGCAACAAGTATTCGGCCACGCCTCGCTCGTAATAATAATTTTCCACAATCGTCATCTCCAATTGAGCAACGATATCGGCTTTGTGAAAACGCAACTCAGCCTCAACATCACGGCGCAGACGGTTTTCCAGCGAGTCGAAAGCTTCCGCCGCCTCAGCCTCGCAACCTTCGGCCTGAGCCATGCGCCGCAACAGCGAAAGCATCTGCGAACTCCGGCTCTCATAAGCGAAACCGCTCTTCTTGACGAAATCGATAAACGCTTCGTAGTCGGCATCGCTCAACTCAAACTCCGAAGCCGGAGCAATGCTCTCGTGCTCGTTGCGATATGTCGCACAGAAATCGAAAAACACATCCGAAGCCTCGAGATAGCTCACAAAATAAGGTAAAGAGTCCGGCACAACCGCCACATCGGGTGTGATGCCTCCCCCATCGCGCACCAAGCGGCCCGCAGCCGTGAAGAATTCTTTGGAAAGGCTGTCCGGAAGATGGCGCGGCATTCCGTCTGCATTTCGGTTCTTGAAATCGTAAGCCTGAACGCATCGGCCGCTCGGGATAAAGTATTTGCTGGTTGTCAGCTTCAGGATGGCACCATACGGAAGTTCGCGTGGCTCTTGCACCAAGCCTTTTCCATAAGTGCGCTGCCCGACAACTATGGCGCGGTCGTAGTCCTGCAAAGCACCCGAAGTGATTTCGGCTGCCGAAGCCGTACCATAATTAACGAGCACGGCCATGGGAATTTCCAAGTCCAAAGGCTCAACCGTTGTCTTGAAAGTCTTATTCAGTTCCTCCACCTTGCCCTGCGTCCGAAGCACCATGGTGCCGCGCGGCAAAAAGCTTCCCACAACGCTGATGGCCTCGCGCATCAATCCACCCGGGTTGCCACGCAAGTCAAGCACCAAGCGGCGCGCTCCGCGCTGCTTGAGGTTGACCACAGCCAGCCTCAAATCGCGTGCAGTGTTGTCTGTGTAACTTGTCAACAGCACGTAGCCAATCGTGTCCTGCAACAAGCCGTAATAAGGTACGGAGGGGCGTTCGATGGTCTGCCTGAGGATTTTGAAGGTCTGCATCTTGCCCGTTCCGGCTCGCTTCACCTTCAGCAGGAGTGTGGTGCCGGATTCTCCACGCAGTGAGACGCTCACTGCGGAAGTATAGTCGGCCACCGAAGAAGCACCGCGACCACCCACATCACGCCCGTCGATACTCATAATCACGTCGCCCGTTCGCACACCGGCCTTGGCAGCCGGCATTCCTTCGTAGGGAGAAGAAAACACACAGCGGTCCAAATCCTTGCGATACACGATGGGAGATCCTATGCCGGCGTATTTTCCCGTTGTCATCTCTTTCAAATCCCGGGTCTCCTCTTCCGGATAATACTGCGTGTAGGGGTCAAGACGGTCAAGCATGTACAGAATGGCGTTGCCCACAGCCTTTTTGGCTTCAAGCGTGTCAACATAATACAAGTCCAATTCGCGATACAGCGAATTGAATATATCGAGATGCTTTGACACTTCAAAATTATGGTTCTCCTGTGCCGAGGCTGGCCAAAGCAGCACCGAAGACAGCAGAATGAGCAGCGTTTTTCTCATCATGTGTTTAGAATAATAGGTAAAAACTCTTCTTTTTTTCAACTTCAGATGGCGGCTTTCACCTCTTGCCACACGTTTTCGGGCAAGGAGGTTCCCACCGTCTGAATGACTTTTCCGGCCAGCAGAGAGCCGAGACGGGCACATTCCGCCAAGGAACGGCCATCCGCCATGCCATACAGGAAACCGGCCGCAAAGTAATCGCCGGCACCGGTGGTGTCCACCACTTCGTCCACAGGGTCTGCAGCCACCTTCACGGTTTCGCCGTTGCGGCTCACCCAAGCACCTTCCTTTCCGGTCTTGACCACAGCCGTTTCGCAGAGGGCGGCAAGTTCGTCAAGTGCTTCGCGAGGATTTTTACCTGTAAAGGCAAATGCCTCTTCCTCATTTGCAAAAACAATGTCGGTTTTCGCCAAAAGTTCCGCAAAGAAATCACGATCGGCCTCCACAATGTTGTAACTTGCCAAATCGAGGCACACTTTCAGTCCCGCAGCATGCGCCATCGCCACCGCTTTGTCAATTAACGCATGGTTCTGCACGAGATATCCCTCTATGTAGAAGAAATCGTAACCCTCGAACCACTCTTCGCGCAACTCATCGGGGGTGAGTCGGGCTGCCGCCCCGAGATACGTACCAAAGGTGCGCTGGCCGTCGGGTGTGATGAACGTCGATGCCACTCCCGTGGGAAGCACATCGGAAAGCAAGTGAGAAGTTATGCCGTGCTCGCGTGCATTTTCAGAGAAGAAGCGGCCATACGCATCCGGCCCGACCTTTCCGATGAAAGCCGGTTCGGCCTGCAGGTTTCCCAACGCCAACATCGTGTTAGCCGCCGAGCCCCCAGTGGCCAGTTGCGTTGTCATTTCCGAAAGCTTTTGACCGATGACACGATAGCCCTCGGTGTCTACCAACTGCATCGAACCTTTCGGGAGTTGCAGTTCCGAAAGTATCGCTTCATTCTCCACTTTTACCAACACATCGACCAATGCATTGCCTATTCCGATAATTTTTTTCATACCAATCTGCATTTTTCAGGCAAAGATATTGTTATTTTCAAAATTAACCACTACATTTGCACCGCATTTCCGCAGAAACGTGCAAACAATTCTGCAAAATCTGCTTCAGTAGCTCAGTTGGTTAGAGCACCTGACTGTTAATCAGGGGGTCGTTGGTTCAAGCCCATCCTGAAGCGCAAAGAAATGCAAACTGCTTCAGTAGCTCAGTTGGTTAGAGCACCTGACTGTTAATCAGGGGGTCGTTGGTTCAAGCCCATCCTGAAGCGCAAGGACACCTGCATCATAGAAATGCGCAGGTGTCCTTTTTGTTTATACAACCCTCAACCCAAATCTTCCATGACCAAGTTTCTTTTTCCGTTGCTGTGCCTGCCACTCTGCGCAATGCTCGGCAGCCACCACAGAAAGCCTGCCGAACCAGGCACAAAGCCTTCGGAAATGTGCCACGGCTTGAGGGCAAAATCTACAAGCACTGCAGATTTTTCTACAAGCACTGCAGAAATTTCTGCAAGCACTGCGGATTTTTCAGGAAAGCATGCTTGTTTTTCTTCCCCCAGCATCACCGAAACCAAAACCCCGACAGAGCTGCGCATGGAGCGTCTCGGGTTTGTTGACATACAGCGCATCGACTCCTCCATACAGGTCAGTCTGATGTATACCCGCGCCGACAATTTCACGGGGCGCGTGCTCTACACCGACCTGCACCATGCCTATTTGCATCCGGAGGCAGCACAAGCACTGAAAAAGGCACAGGCCGAACTGAAACGCCTGCGGCCGGATTTGAGTCTGAAGGTATACGACGCGGCACGCCCCATGAGCGTGCAGCAACGCATGTATAACGTGGTGAAAGGCACTTCCAAAAACATATACGTGAGTAACCCGAAGAACGGAGGCGGACTGCACAACTACGGATTGGCTGTGGACCTCACCTTGTGCGATGCCAAAGGCGACACACTGCACATGGGAACCGTCATCGACCATTTGGGAAAATTGGCACACGTCAAGGGCGAACAGCAAAGGCTGGCAGCCGGACAGCTGTCGCAAACGGCCATTGCCAACCGTAAACTATTGCGTCGTGTCATGGCAGCCGGCGGTTTCAAAGTGCTTTCCACCGAATGGTGGCACTTCAATCTGCGCACGCGTGCCGAGGCCAAGGCACGCTACAAGGTTATCCCATAATCCGGCGTCCCGTTTCACCCTCCCGAGTGTCTTCTCTTAATAACATATAATGTATGAGCACAGCCACTGAAAGCTTCATCGAAAGCCATCGCCACGACGACATTGCCACACTCGCCTTGCTCCTGCGCAAGCATCCCGAGGTGGATGCCGAATTTGCCTTGCGTCAAATCGAGGGTTGGCAGCGGTTGCAACACAAAGTGCCGGCGTGGACACTCGTGAAGGATTTGCATTATCCGCCTCGCCTTTCGCTCGAACAGTGTTCAGGACAAGCCACCGCCGAATACAAAGCCGAACTCGCCGGAAGCCTCTTTCCCAATGGCGGAACGATGGTCGATCTCACCGGAGGGCTGGGTGTGGACTTTTCATTCATTGCCCAAAAATTCAGCAAAGCCACCTACGTGGAGCGACAAGCCGTGCTCTGCCATCTGGCAAGCCACAACCTGCCTTTGCTCGGCTTGCCCGATGCACAGGTGGTGCAGGCCGAGGCCGAAAACTTCTTGCGCGAAATGCCACCTGCCGACCTCATCTTTCTGGACCCCGCTCGACGCGACGGAGCCGGCCGAAAGACAATTCTCATCGAGGACTGCGAACCCGACGTCGTGCAGTTGAAAAATCTGCTTCTGCAGAAAGCGCAAGCCGTGATGCTCAAGCTGTCGCCCATGCTCGATTTGCAACGCGCCATCAGCACCCTCGGGTGTGTGACCGAAGCACACGTGATTTCCGTGAAAGGCGAGTGCAAAGACCTCATTCTCGTGCTGACTGCCGAAAGCGGCGTCTCCACACGCATCACCTGCTCGGAGGGTGCTCACCGACTCACTTTCACGCAAGAGGAAGAGCAAGCCGCCCTGCCGGAATACACTGCAGAAATCAGTCAATACCTCTACGAGCCTTGTGCCTCCATCATGAAAGCCGGTGCTTTCAAGCTGTGCGCCACCCGTTACGGTTTGAAAAAACTGCACCCCAACAGCCATCTTTACACTTCCGAAAGCCTTGTTCCCGACTTCCCCGGCCGAATTTTCAAAGTGCAACGCTGCACTTCCTTTGCCAAGCAGGAACTTCGCGCATTCTGTTCTGAAACAACAAAAGCCAACCTCACAGTGCGCAACTTCCCAGCCACCGTTGCCGACCTGCGACGCAAGCTGAAGCTCCGCGAGGGTGGAAATTCCTACTGGTTTGCCACAACGCTGGCCGATGGCAACAAAAAAATCATCGCCGGAGAACCGATAAAGCACTAAGGCTAATCGTTTCACCACATACACAGCAAGAGGGAACAGTCCGCATGCAGACTGTTCCCTCTTGCTTTTTGTTTTGTTCACTCGCTATACGCAACAATCGCGAAGCACCAAACGAGTTTCCGGCCCCATATTGAAAAGCAAATCCACTATACTCAAATTAGGCAGAAAGCCGTGGCGCGAAGCAAAGACTTGGTAATAAGGTTTCGCCACAAAGTGCTCATCTTCCGCCGGGTGCTTGGGACGAATGGCCTCGCGAAGATCAGCAAGCCCCAAAGCCTCGGCATCGGCATAATGCTCGGTGAGAGATATCTGCGGATGCAAATCGAGCAAATCCAAGACCATGTCGCGCATGTCGGCATTGAACTCACAAAGATACTTGTGCGATGGCCGTTCGTAGAAAGGGCGGAAATCATCAGCGTAATACTCGAAGAAAGGACTGGCCTCGTAGGCCGTTGTCAGCGCATGCCAATGCAGGTGACGCCAGTTGCCGTGCTCACTGATGCGAACGTCGCGCATCAAAGTCTTTGCGCCTGTCCGCTCCGTGGGAATGGTGAGCGCCTGCGGTCCGGACGGTGCGGCAATCACGCAACGGTTGCGATAGGTTTGCTTGACATAGTGTTCGGCACGCTCCTCCACCACGGCCGAAGCCGCATAAAGCTTGGAGAAGTATTGCACCGGCGCAAGATAAGCCGAAGAAAGTATGACGGATGACATAAACTCGATATATGAAAACGAGGAGGTGCTTGACAGCTGCCTCCCCGGTGTTTGTAAATGCAAGAACAGGAACAGCCCGCTCAGAGAATGCTTTTGAAAAAACGGTCCGCGCGCAGCAACCGATACCACGGTGCTTCCGCATTCACCGAATAGCTCACGGCAGATACGCGCCCCACCAAGGCCGAATGTGCTACAACCCCCTGCGTGGTTTGGTAGTGCCCGGCCGGAAGCGGTTGCGCTCCGTTGATTCTCTCGCCCGGCAATGCCACAATGCGCGACAGCATCAACGAGCCGTCGTCCGCCGTGTGTGCCACCACATCTCCCTTCTGAGGAGTTGCAAAACCGCAACGACGATAGCCAAACACCGACTCAAACGGCAGACGCAAGCCATACGAAGTGCGCAACACCAGCACGCGGTCTCCCGCAAGCAATCCGCATTCGGGCATATCCCTTGCCACGGCACACTGAGTTGCCAGACAACTTCGCACAAGCATCAGGACCAAAGCCGCCACAAGCAGCGGAAGTATGTAAATTCGGAATATGCGCATCGGCACGGGATTTTTAATTTTCGGAAAGCCGTCCGGCCACTCTTGCCTTGTAGGCAGAAATGTGCCGGTGCAGCCGCATTATTTGATGTCGCCGACCCACTTAAAGAAACGCTCCCAGCGGATTTTACCATTGGCCAGGCCGTAATCGGGGTCCAGGGAGAGCCACACGAAGAGAGGCTTTCCGACAACATGATCCTCGGGCACGAAACCCCAGAAGCGCGAGTCGGCAGAATTATCTCGGTTGTCGCCCATCATCCAATAGTGGTTGAATTTCGGCGTATAGGAGTCTGACAATTGTCCGTTGATATAGATTTTTCCGCCGCGCACTTCCAGCTTATTGCCCTCGTAATCGCGAATTACGCGCTCATAGATAGGAAGATTGGCCAACGTCAGACGAAGGGGCGAACCCTTTTTGGGTATCACAAAACCCTCTCCGCCATAATCGGATGTGCTCCAATCCTTCACCATGTTCAGAGGATAAAGCCAAGCCGTCTCACCCGGAGCACGCCGGATGGAGGCTATGACACCGGCCGTAGTCAATCCGTTTTTAGCCACAGCGGTCAGCGGCATGTAGAAAGTCAATCCGTCTTCAGACATGGGATGCGACATATCCTCGGCGGTAATCCCGAGCCGACGACGCAAGTATTCGGAAGGATACTCGCGGAAGCTGACAACGTAACCCAATTGCACATTTTCGGGCTGCGCCTGCGCTTTCCCGTTGATATAAATCACATCGTTGCGCATCAGGAAGGTGTCGCCCGGCAATGCCACGCAGCGTTTCACATAGTTTTCGCGACGATCGACGGGGCGTGCCACAATTTCGCCAAACTCTTGCGGATTTGCGGCCATCACTTGTTTGCCGGTGGCATAAAGCCCGGAGAAAATCTGCTGTTGCGTGGCGTAATCCATCTCCTGTGTCGGCAGCACGCAGGTGGCTTGTGCCCCGATTTGGTAAGCCATGCGATAATAATCTTGGTTCTGACAGAGCAAAGCCACAGTGTCTCCAGCAGGATAGTTGAACACCACGATGTCTCCGCGACGCACTTCGCCCAATCCTTTGACGCGACGATATTCCCAGTGAGGCCACTCCAAATAACTCTTGGTGTTCACCACGGGCAACGTGTGCTGTGTGAGCGGCATGGTGAGCGGTGTCTGCGGAATGCGAGGGCCGTAAGAAACTTTGCTCACAAGGAGGTAATCGCCCGTAAGCAGTGTCTTCTCCAACGAACTGGACGGAATGACATAGTTCTGGAAGAAGAATTGATTGAGAAAGTAGATAGCCACAAGCGCAAACACGATGGCGTCCACCCAACCCATGACGTAGCGCAGGGCAGAGTTCTTGGACTTGCGCCACCAGTACCAATCGATTTTCCGACTGATGTAAGCATCGTAGATAAAGGGAACCACCAAAAGGCCGAGCCACGACTGAACCCACACAAGGAAGAGCAGATAGAGCGTCAGCACTATGACGAATTTCACCACCCTTTTGCGCTTGAGCCGACGGGCAGTCTTATCTTCCGTAGACTGCTCGATGAGTTCTTTCACCGGTGTACGCGGATCGGGTTCGGGTTTGTCATCCGGACGTATGGGTGTTTTGGGGTCGGGGGTAGGAAGCGTAATTTCTTTGGCCGCTTCCTGTTTCGCCGCCTCGGTTTTCTTTTCTGTTTCGCTCATGCTGAAGTGTTTCGTTTTCGTGTTCTTAAAAATCAAAAAGGTCGTCCATGGTAAGCAACCCCTTATGTTCGGCCGTATACTCGGCGGCCAGCACTGCGCCCAAGGCGAAGCCGCGACGGCTGTGGGCATCGTGTGTGATGGTGATGCAATCCTCGGCACTGTCGTAGGCAATGGTGTGAATGCCGGGCACTTCGTCGCGTCTCACGGCATCGATGCGTAGCTTTTCGGCCGCGGTTTCGGTGCTACCGGTGATGCTTCCATCGGCTTCGTGCACTATGCCCTTGGCCCATCCGTCCTTGCGGTCGAGCTCAGCCACCACTTGTTCGGCCAGCGTGATGGCTGTGCCGCTGGGCGCATCAAGCTTGTGAATGTGGTGGGTCTCTTCCATCGTTACCTCATATTGCGGATAGCGATTCATGATGCGAGCCAGAAACTTGTTGACCGCCCCGAAGATGCCCACACCCAGCGAGAAGTTGGAAGCCCAGAACAAGGTAAAGCCTTCGTTCACCATGCGGCGCACATCGGCCTCGTGTTCTGCCATCCAGCCCGTGCTGCCACTCACCACCTTGACACCGGCGGCAAAGGCGCGGACATAGTTGCCATAGGCCGCCGTGGGCGATGTGAATTCGATGGCTACATCGGCACTGCTAAAAGCCGGGCTTTCGAAATCTTCCGGATTGTGTTGGTCGATGATGCAAACTATTTCGTGGCCTCGTTGCAAGGCTATTTCTTCCACCATACGGCCCATTTTGCCGTATCCGATAATGGCTATTTTCATGTTGTGTCCTGTTTGGGTTTGTGTGAAGTGCAAGCCCGACGCGCCCAACGGCAGGTCAAGCCGCATAATTGCGAAGCAAAGGTAACGAAATGTGCCGACTTACGAACCTTTTGGCACAGAGAATTGCGCTTTGACGGGAAAAGAGAAACACAAAGCGCTCTCACAAACAGCAAAACGCAAGGGGCAAATTCCCCGATGCGATGGACGAAAATCTGCAGTGCTTGCAGAATTTTCCGCAGTGCTTGTAGAAATTTCTAAACGCCTTGTAAATTTTTGCACCCCCAAAGGCCGTTTTTCGGACAAAGTGTCAGCATGGCGAGCGGAGGATGAAGCGAAACTTGTTTCGGCTTCTCATTCCGAGCCGAAGCAACACTTGGACTTGGTCAAAGTGTCAGCCTTTTCAGAAATCTGCCGATAAAAAACAAGAACTCTCGTTTTTTTTTCTGAAATTTGCTCCCAAATAGTTTGACATCACTTCAGAAAACTCAAGAAACTATGAAAAAAATACTTCTCACCCTTGCCATTACCATTGCATTCGGTGCAATATGTTCCGGCAACCCCGTGGAAAAGCGCTACAGCCTCTATGGTGTGGCTTTCTACAATCTTGAAAATCTTTTCGACACCCTGCACGATGCCGGAAAGAACGACTACGAATTTCTGCCCAACGGCAAGAACCATTGGGGCACCATGAAATATCGTGCCAAGCAGAAAAACATGGCACGCGTGCTCTCACAACTTTGCACCGACAAGCTGAAAAACGGTCCGGCCGTCATCGGTGTTTCGGAAGTGGAAAACCGACGTGTGCTCGACGACCTTGTGAAAGAGCCGGCACTGGCCGAACGTGGCTATCAGGTGGTGCATGTTGACGGCCCCGACCGCCGAGGCGTGGATTGTGCCTTCCTATACAATCCCAAGTACTTCAAAAAAGAAAGCCACATGCTCGTGCCGTTTTATTACCTCGATGAGAAACAACCCGATGTGGATCTCGGATTTTACGTGGACGAGAACAAAAAAGTAATTCCCTATCAGGAGTTGCGCGGCGACACAGCCTACATCACCCGAGGCTTCCTCGTGATGAGCGGAACCATGGCTGGCGAACGCATGCACTTCATCGTGGTGCACTGGCCCAGTCGCGCAGCCGGCAGCTTTGCACGCGAACGTGCCGGATACCAGGTTTATCACCTGAAAGAGGCATTGTTGCAACAAGACCCGGGCTGCAAAGTCATCATCATGGGCGACATGAACGACGACCCCAAGGACAAAAGCATGGCAAACGAGCTCAAGTGCACACACAAAGTTGAAAAAACCGGTCCCACCGACCTCTACAACCCCTGGTGGAACACCCTGTATAAGACCGGCCAAGGCTCGCTGCTCTACGACGGCAAGTGGAACCTCTTCGACCAAATCGTGTTCACCGGCAACCTGCTCGGCGACGACCGCAGCACACTCAAATTCTGGCGCAACGAAGTCTTTGTTCGCGACTTCCTGTTTCAACAGAGCGGAAAGAACCGCGGAGAACCCCACCGCACTCACGCAAGCGGCGTGTGGCTCAACGGATACAGCGACCACCTGCCCACAATCATTTATCTCGTAAAGGAAATACAATAAACACCGGTCTCGCACCGCGGACCGCACACCCATAAATTCAGAAAACATGGCTCAAAAACCCGGCATACCTAAAGGAACGCGCGACTTCGGCCCCAACGAAATGGCACGCCGCAACTATATTTTCAACACCATCCGCGAAGTTTACGCACTCTATGGCTTTCGTCAGATAGAGACTCCCGCCATGGAAAACCTCGGCACGCTGATGGGCAAATACGGCGAAGAAGGCGACAAACTCTTGTTCAAAATCCTCAACTCCGGCAACTTCATGAACGGCATCACCGCTCAGGAAATTGAAGAAGCATCGCCCGCACGCCTCGCCGCACAGCTCTGCGACCGTGGCTTGCGTTACGATCTCACCGTTCCCTTCGCCAGATTTGTGGTGCAACACCGCGAAGAGCTGCAATTGCCGTTCAAACGTTTCCAAATACAGCCCGTTTGGCGGGCCGACCGTCCGCAAAAAGGGCGTTATAGGGAGTTTTATCAGTGCGACGCTGACGTAGTTGGCTCTGCCTCTCTCATCAACGAGGTCGAACTCATGCAAATCGTGGACGAAGTTTTCACTCGTCTGAACATCCGCGTGGCTATCAAAATCAACAACCGGAAAATTCTGAGCGGCATTGCCGAAATCATAGGAGCACCGGAGAAAATCACAGACATCACCGTGGCCATCGACAAGCTCGACAAGATTGGCCTGGACAAGGTGAACGAAGAACTGCAAGCCGGCGGTCTTTCTGCGGAGGCGGTTGAGAAACTTCAGCCCATCCTGCAGATGAGCGGCAGCAACGAGGAGAAAATCGCCACAATGCGTTCCGTTTTGGCTGAAAGCGAAACCGGACTTTTGGGAGTGGACGAAGTGGCTTTTGTACTCGATGCGCTGAAAGGCTCAGGCCTTCGCAACGTCATCGAACTGGATTTGACACTGGCACGTGGCCTCAACTATTACACCGGATGCATCTTCGAGGTGAAAGCTTTGGATGTGCAAATCGGTAGCATCACCGGCGGCGGTCGCTACGACAACCTGACAGGGATCTTCGGTCTGCCCGGACTTTCGGGCGTGGGCATCAGTTTCGGTGCCGACCGCATTTATGATGTGCTGGAGCAACTGCAACTTTTCCCCGAGGCTTCGGCCATGGGCGGTGTGCGCTTGCTCTTCATCAACTTCGGCGAGCGCGAAGCGGCACACTGCTTACGCCTGGCGGCCGAAGCACGTCGCGCCGGCATTGCCACGGAGGTTTATCCCGACAGCACGAAGATGAAAAAACAGATGTCGTATGCCAATGCCCTGCAAGTGCCTTTCGTTGCCTTGGTGGGCGAAACAGAAATGGCTGAAGGCACTGTTACGCTGAAAAACATGCAGACGGGTGAACAGCAAAGCGTTACGCCGCAACAACTCATTGAGATTGTGAAATAAATCATACCGACCATCAAACGGCAAGTGCCCACGGGTGCTTGCCGTTGTTGTATGCTCACATCGGGCACAACTTTTCATCAAAACTGAAACACATCACGCCACCTCATGGACTATACGCACATATTCACACAGATGCTGATGATTTTTGCCACCATCATGGTGGGATTTCTATCGGCCAAACGCGGCATTTGGCCGGCCGAACTCAACCGCCTGCTCTCGGTGTTTGTTCTCGACGTGAGCTGTCCGATGCTCATTCTGGCTTCGGTCATGGGGCCGGGCATCACTTTCGAAACTTCCGAAGTTGTTTCGCTCATCTGGGTATCGGTGGTAAATTACGCGCTGCTCATTGCTGCGGCTTTCGCACTGACTCGGTTGTGGAACACGGGCGGTCGGCACAGGCGCGGACAGCTTCGGTTCATGTCAGTGTTTGGCAACGTAACTTTCATCGGCTTTCCCGTGGTCAATGCTGTGTTTGGCGCCAAAGCCGTGTTCTATGCCGCCGTGCTCACCATCCCTTTCAACGTGTTGATATTCACTGTGGGCGTATCGTTCCTCACCGGTCTGAATTTCAAGCAGACATTCAGCCCTCGTCTGGTGTTTTCGCCCTGCGTTCTGGCCTCGTTGGCTGCCATGGTGCTGGCCTTGCTGCGCGTTGAAGTGCCCGAGGGCATCGGCACGTGGTGCCATCTGGTGGGCGACATGACCATTCCGTGCGCGCTGCTCATCATCGGTGCAAGTCTGAGCACGGTTCCGCTGCGCGACATGGCCGGTTCGCCGTTTGTGTATGCGGCTGCCTTCATCAAGCTGCTGCTGATGCCGGCCCTGGTGCTCGTGGTGCTGCGTACGCTCGGGGTGAACGAAGAAGTGGCCGGTGTGGCCACGCTGTTGAGCGGCATGCCGATAGCTGCCAACGGCATCATGATCAGCATGAAGCATGGTCTCGACGGTCGCCTGATGGCGCAGGCCATTTTCATCACTACCCTGATGGCAGCCGCCGCCATTCCGCTCATCGTCATGTGGCTGTGAGCATCTGGTTCCACTGTCAAAAAATATGCGGTGGCCTCAAGTGAAAACGCATAGGCATTGCGCAAAAATCTGCAGTGCTTGCAGAATTTTCTGCAGTGCTTGTAGAAATTTCTAAACGCCGTGTAAATTTTTGTACACCCCAAGGCCGTTTTTCCGACAAAACGTAAGCAACAGTCCCCTGCCTCTTTCAAGTCCACTCACCCACCTCGCTCATACGCCCTGCGCCCTTTCATATTCACAAAAACCGGTGGTGCAGAGCCCGAGAGTGCAAAAAAGAGTTATTTGTTGGGCAAGGCGGATTTTTATACCTATTTTTGCGCAGCCATTGTGCGCACGCGCATAGCCGAAAGCATAAAAAAACAAATCAACATACTATTTCGAAAATCTTATGAAACAGTACAAACTCGTAAACAACCTGCTGGGTTGGCTCACATTCGCCATAGCGGCTTTCACCTACTGCATGACGGTGGAACCGACGGCGAGTTTTTGGGACTGCCCCGAGTTCATCACAACGGCGCACAAGCTTGAAGTGGGCCATCCGCCCGGAGCACCATTCTTCATGCTAACGGGCAACTTCTTCAGCCAGTTCACAAGCGAGCCCACGCAAGTGGCATTCATGGTGAACATCATGTCGGCCCTGCTCTCGGCTTTCTGCATTCTGTTCCTCTTTTGGAGCATCACGCACTTGGCACGCAAACTTGTCTGCCCCGACGGCGTGGTCAGCACATGGGCACAACTCATCCTCGTGATGGGCTGCGGCCTCACCGGCGCACTGGCCTACACATGGAGCGACACGTTCTGGTTTTCGGCCGTCGAAGGTGAAGTTTACGCCTACTCATCCATGTTCACCGCCTTGGTGTTCTGGCTTATCTTGAAGTGGGAAGAAAATGCCGACAAGCCGCATGCCGACCGCTTCCTGGTGTTGATATTCTATCTCACCGGACTCTCCATCGGCGTGCACCTGCTCAATTTGCTCTGCCTGCCGGCCATCGTTTTGGTCTACTACTTCAAGAAGAACCCCCAAGCCACTTCGCGCGGTTCGCTGCTGGCTCTGTGCGTTTCGTTCGTGCTTGTGGCCGCCGTTCTCTACGGCGTAGTGCCCGGCATCGTGAAGGTGGGCGGCTGGTTTGAGTATTTCTTCGTGAACAACGTAGGACTCGGATTTAACGGCGGTCTGGTGGTGTACATTCTCGTGCTTATCGCCGTGGTACTCACCGCCATCTGGAGCACCACCCGCAAGGGTAGAAAACTGAAAGTGGCCCTCTTTGCCCTCTCCGTGGCATTGCTGGGTATCCCCTTCTATGGCCACGGCACCGCCTCGGTGCTGATTGGATTGGTGGTGCTGGCCGCCCTGGTGGGCTTGCTCTTCTGGCGAAACAAAGATGGCCGCTTCATTGTCGGCTCACGCCTCATGAACACCGCCCTCCTGTGCATGCTCGGCCTCATGATAGGCTATTCTTCCTACGCCGTTATCGTGATTCGCTCCACCCAAAACACACCGATGGACCAGAACTCTCCGGAGGACATCTTCACACTCGGCACATATCTCAACCGCGAGCAGTATGGCACAAACCCCTTGCTCTACGGCGAGGCCTACACCTCGGAAGTGGTGGATATGACGAAGAAAGAAGTCATTCAGAAGGTGGAAAAACAGCAAAACGACGGCAGTGAGCCGGACCGCTACGAAAGCATCGAAGTGAATGGCGAATACGTTTTCCCCGACCAGCAGAAAATGTTCTTCCCCCGCATGCACTCTCGCAGCCACGCTTCACGATACGAAGAATGGCTCGGCGGCATCACGCTGCGCGACGTGGATTTCACCTTCAAGGATGAGAACGGCATCGTGCAAGGACCCTTTCCCGGCAAAATGCCTTCGCAAGCCGACAACCTGCGTTTCTTCCTTTCCTATCAGGTGAACTTCATGTACTGGCGTTACTTCATGTGGAACTTCGCGGGACGCCAAAACGACATACAAGGCAATGGAGAATTGGAACACGGCAACTGGATTACGGGCATACCGTTTATCGACAACGCCATGCTGGGCGACCAAAGCCAACTGCCCGACGAACTTCGCGAGAACAAGGGTCGAAACGTCTTCTATTGTCTCCCGTTACTGCTCGGACTGCTCGGACTCTTCTGGCAGGCTTTCAAAGGCGACAAAGGTATCAAGCAATTTTGGGTGGTCTTCTTCCTGTTTTTCATGACGGGACTCGCGATTGTCCTCTATCTGAACCAAACTCCCGGACAGCCGCGTGAACGCGACTACGCCTATGCCGGATCATTCTACGCCTTTGCCATCTGGATTGGTCTCGGCGTGGCCGCGCTTGCCGAAGGCCTCGGCCGTTTGCTTAAAGGCAAGCAGCAACTCGCCATCGCCTCCGTCGCTTCTGTGGCAGGCCTCCTCGTTCCGCTGCAAATGGTCAGCCAAACTTGGGACGACCACGACCGAAGCGGCCGATACGCATGCCGCGATTTCGGAGCCAACTACCTGAATTCGCTCTCGCCGTCCGGAAATCCCGTCATCTTCACGAACGGAGATAACGACACCTTCCCACTCTGGTATAATCAGGAGAGCGAAGGCGTGCGCACCGATGCCAGAGTTTGCAACCTGAGTTATCTGCAAACCGACTGGTACACCGACCAAATGAAACGCCCTGCCTACGACTCGCCGGCACTTCCCATCACTTGGGAACGCTATGAGTACGTTGACAACAAGGGACACGACGTTTTCTACGTGCGACCCATGAACGATGTCCTCGAGACCTTGAAGATGGAGAACCCGGATGTAAATCCCTACGAGCTTTCCTACGTCATCGACAACTTTGTCAGAAATCCGGAAATCGGGTTTATCCCCACCGACTCCCTGGTGGTAACCATCGACAAGGAGGCTGTGAAAGCCTCCGGCATGATGCTGCCTTTCGGCGAGGACTCCATACCTTCACACATGCACATCTCGCTTGCCGGCAAGAAGTATGTGGCAAAGAACGATATGATGATTTACGAGATGCTGGCACACGCCAACTGGAAGCGTCCACTCTACATGTCTGTAACCTTGGGTGAGGATAATTACGCCGGCTTGAAGGATTATCTTGTCTTGGAAGGCTTGGCTTATCGCGTAACGCCGTTCCGTCAGGGCGGCACGGCCATCGACACGGACAAGATGTACGAAAACATGATGACACGTTTCCGCTTCGGCAATGTGTCGTGGGAAGGCATCTACTTGGACGAGACAAACATGCGTATGTGCTACACACACCGAAGCATGATGCTGCTGCTGGCCAAACGGCTTTTGCAAGAAGGCAAAACCGACAAGGCTTTGCGCGTCATGGAGAAGTGCAAAAAGGAACTGCCTTCGTCCACCGTGCCCTACCACTACATAAGCGCGGGCTTCGACTGGAACGCCAACCTATTCGACCTTCCCGAAATCTGGCATCAATTGGGCAAAGACAAGGAGTCGGAGCGCGTATTGCTGGAAATGGGTAAGAACTTCCGTCAATACCTCACATGGTATAATGCACTGGGCGAGAAACGCATGGGCTCTTATGGCCGCGATATGGAACGCAACTTCCTCTTCCTGGCTGCGGTGGTAACAGGTTTGCAGCGTTGCAACTCGAAACACGTGGCCGAATACGAGAACTTCCTCACACGTTGGGAAGAAACGCCGGCCGGAAACATGTTGGCACGCCGCCTGAGTATGCGCATGCAATAAGCCACCACAAAATTCTGCAACTATGCTGATCGAGCAACCCGCCAAGTTTCTGCGATGGATATACCCGACCGCACTTTGGCGCATGAACCCTACGGAAAAGAGCGTCTATCTCACCTTTGATGACGGTCCCATCCCCGAGGTTACGCCTTGGGTGCTCGATGTGCTCGACCGCTATGGTGTGAAAGCCACCTTCTTCATGGTGGGCGAAAATGCCGCAAAGCATCCCGAAGTGTTCGAGATGGTGAAAGCACGCGGCCACCGCATCGGCAATCACACCTATAATCACATAGGCGGAATGAGGCACGGCATCAGCAGCTACGTTGCCAACGTGGACAAAGCCAACGAACTGCTTCGCACCAACCTTTTCAGACCGCCGCACGGCTGGATGAAGTGGGAACAATTCCTGTTTGTGCGAAGCAGCTACAAGGTTGTGATGTGGGACTTGGTAACGCGCGATTACTCCACGCACCTCAACGGCCGCGACGTGCTGCTCAACGTGCGCCGATATGCCCGTCCCGGAAGCATCATCACCTTTCACGATTCGCTCAAGAGCCTTGACAAACTGCTCTATGCCTTGCCGCGTGCCATCGAGTGGTTGCAGGCACAAGGCTATAGTTTTCGCGTGTTCGACTGACCGATAATCACACATGCCCAAGCCCTCAAGGTTTATGCCGGGGGCTTGGGCTTTTCTTTTCACCTCCCCACCCTTTTTTCCTTATCCCATGTGCTCCACCCTGCTCCGTGCTTCAGACGTGAAAGCCGCCGCCCGTCGGCTCGGCTTCGATGCCTGCGGATTGGCTCCTGCCGGTCCCATCGATGAGAACTGTGCAGCAGAATTTCGCCGCTGGCTGTCGGAGGGAAGGCAGGGCGAAATGGATTATCTGGCACGCAACATGGAGAAACGCTCCGACCCACGCGAATTGGTGCCGGGAGCACGCACCGCGGTGTGTGTGGCTCTCAATTATGCACCGCAGCAAAGACCGGGTGGCGAAGAGGGTTACACGCTGGCGCGCTATGCTTTGGGAAAAGACTACCACGACATCGTGCGAGGGCGATTGCAACAGCTGATGACCGACATCGGTGCTGAGGGCAAAGGACGTGCTTTCTGCGACACGGCACCCGTTTTGGAACGCTATTGGGCTTGGCGCACAGGTTTGGGATGGCGCGGCCGCAACACACAGATTATTTCGCCGAATTTGGGCTCTTATTTCTTCATCGGTACACTTGTGCTCTGCCTAACCGCCGATGCCTATGACGCGCCGCAAAAGGCCCGATGCGGGACGTGCCGACGCTGCGTGGAGGCCTGCCCTGCCGGTGCCTTGAGCGAGGACGGCCGACTGGATGCACGCAAGTGCCTCTCCTATCTCACCATCGAACGCCGCGGACCGCTGCCCCCCGAGGCCGGTCGGCAGATGGGGCGGTGCATTTACGGCTGCGACCGTTGCGCCGAAGCGTGTCCGTGGAACAAAACTGTCCGCCCCACTGCGCTGCCCGAACTGCAAGCCTCGGAGCCTCTGATGCGCATGCAACCCACCGATTGGCAGCAGATGGACGTGGAGCAATACCGCATGCTGTTTCGCGGCAGCGCCGTGAAACGTGCCAAATACGAAGGGCTGCGACGCAACATCGAGGCCGTGCACCGAGCACAGCAAACCGAAAACGAAGAACAGCCCCCGGCACATTCCGATGGCTCTATCAATACTTAACCAATACCAACAGACTTCGGCTTACACTTTGTCAAAAAAACGGCTACGGAGCAAACAAAAATTTACAGTGCTTGTAGAATTTTCTGCGAGCACTGCAGAAAATTCTACAAGCACTGCGGATATTCGCACAATGCCCATGCGTTTTTCCTCCTCGCATATCCAAACATCCACCCGGCTTTGCAGCATTCCTTGAAACAAGGCATAAACGGCGAGAAATGCTGCCATCGACACATAAAAACCTCTCCCGATTTACCACTTGCTTAACGGTAAATCGGGAGAGGTTATCTTTTGTAAGGCCAAAGCCCTGCCGAAACTCCGGCAATGTGCCTTATGCGCCGGCCGAAAGGAGTTGTTTCACCAACTCGGAGATGGCGCGACCCTCGGCCTTACCGGCCAATTGCTTGGAGGCCACACCCATTACGCGCCCCATGTCCTTGGGCGACGTGGCTCCCACCTCGGCAATGATGGAACGCACAGCAGCTTCCAATTCTTCAGCAGAGAGGGGTTGGGGCAGGTATTCCTCGATGACGGCCACTTGTCCCAATTCTTCGGCAGCCAGATCGGCACGTCCTTGTTCGGTGTAGAGCGTTGCCGTGTCCTTGCCCTGTTTTGCCAACTTGGCGAGGATTTTCATGGCAGCATCATCAGTGAGCACATCACCGGCACCGGGAGCGGTCTTAGCCTCCAGAAAATACTTCTTCACATTGCGCAAGGCCTCCAGGCGCACTTTGTCTTTCACCTTCATCGCAGCCACGATATCCTTGCTTACTTTCTCAAAAAGATCCATTGTGTTATCGTTTTATGAAAATCGCCGGCCACTGTTTGGCACAGCTCCGGCGATTGGGTTTATCAATCGAATGAAATGACGGAAGCCGTGGAGTCCACTTCGATGTCGATGGGCGGATTTCCGGCAGCCTTTTTCTTGATTTCGTTCAGCGTTTCCTTGCTTCGCTTATAGGTGGGCGATTGTTCGAGCATGGAGATAACCTCCTCGTTGTCCAAGTCGTCGAGCCCAAAGAGGAACACCTTGGGGCGCTTACGCTGTCCGCTGCGCTTGTCGCTGTTGCCATAGAAAGTGCCGCGGCGTTCTTCCTTTTCCTCCTGCGCTTCGGCCTCCTCTGCCAGGCGAGCATCGTTCTCGGCAGCCAACTTGTCTTTCAGACCGGGCACATTGCTGATGCCGAAGCCCGTTGCCAAGATGGTAATCTTCACTTTCTTGCCCAGCGAAGGGTCAACCGAAAGTCCCCACTTGGTTTCCACATCTGCGCGGAATTTGCTCATGAATTCGTGCACCTCGTTCATCTCTTCCATCATCAGTGTGTCGCCTTCGTGTTCGGCACAGAACCAAATGGAGAGAAGCACTTTCTTCGAGTTGTAAATGTCGTTGTTGTTGAGCAGCGGCGAGTGCAGCGCATCCTCAATGGCTCGCGAAACACGACCCTCGCCTTCGGCATATCCTGTCGACATGATGGCAACACCGCCGTCCTTAAGCACGGTGCACACATCGCGGAAGTCAAGATTGATGATGCCGTGCATGGTGATAATCTCGGCAATGCTGCGTGCTGCCACCGAAAGAGTGTTGTCGGCCTTTTGGAAGGCAGAAAGCACATTCAGGTCGGGATAAATCTCACGCAGACGCTCATTGTTTATCACCAAGAGAGCATCGACGTGCTTCGATATTTCTTCCACGCCATCCAAGGCCTGATCGATTTTCTTGTTACCCTCGAAAAGGAAAGGTATGGTTACGATACCGACGGTCAGTATGTCCATGGCTTTAGCCTCACGAGCAATGATCGGTGCAGCACCGGTACCGGTTCCACCTCCCATTCCGGCTGTGATAAACACCATCTTGGTGCCATCGTTCAGCATGTTGCGAATATCTTCTATGCTTTCCTCGGCAGCTTCACGGGCTCTGGCCGGACGGTTACCGGCTCCCAAACCTTCCTTGCCCAATTGCAGGCGTACGGGAACGTTCGAATCGCACAAGGCCTTGCTGTCTGTGTTGCACAGAACGAAGTTAACATCGTGTATACCCTCTTTGTACATGTGGTTAACGGCATTGCCGCCACCGCCGCCCACACCTATGACTTTGATGATGGAAGGCGTCGTTGCGGGAATGTCCATCTCGATGAGCATGTCGCTCGGATCAAATTCTGTCATGATACTTATGATTTTTCAGTGTGGTTACATTTAATCTTGTTTCGCTTTGTCATTTTTCTGCTCCTTAGGGCTGTCCAGCGGAGAGGTGTCCTCATCACTGACCAAAGAAGCAATTTTTGAGAGAAACGAACGCATGGAACGCATAGCACCGCCCCGACGTTCGGCCTTGCGACGCTCTTCATCTTCCAAACGTTTCTGTTCTTCCTCTGCCAAACGCGCTTCTTCCTGCAGGCGTGCCTCTTCTTCCAGCTTGCGTTGTTCCTCTTCCTGCTGACGCTTTATCTCTTCCTCCGTGGGGAATATGCTCTTCGTCGGGTCGCCCAGTTCACCGCCGCAGCAGTTCTGATCGCCGCGCTCGATAAGCGCAATGGCCGCGTTGCATGACCCGTTTCTGTTAAAGTCGGTCAGCTTTGTGCGCAGCGTGGTGCGAATGTTGCGAACGAAACGCAGCTTATCAAACTTGGTAAACTCGGTAACGGCCTTCTCAATGTTCTGAATTTGCGAAGCACCGCCCGTGATTATCATTCCGCCGATAAGTTGGTTGCGGTCGTATTTCGAAAGCGAAATCTGGTGTTCGATGTTCAATATAATCTCTTCCATTCGCGCTTCGACGAGGTTGGAGAATTCTTCATACTTTATGGAACGTCCGTCCTTGAGAGCGATGGGAGCATGCTCGGCATCCACGTTTGTGGTACGTGCCGAACCAAATTTCAGCTTCAACTCTTCTGCCTCATCATAGTCTACCTGGAGCGATAGGAAGTCGCGGTTGATGTTGGCTCCTCCCAATGGGATAACAGCCAAGTGGCGGAGTATGTTATTCTTGTAGACGGCCACAGAAGTGGTCTCCGCACCCATGTCCACGAAAACGCATCCCGAGCGTTTTTCCGACTCGCTCAGAACAACGTCCGCCAAGGCTTGCTCCGTGATGGGCATATCGGCAATCATTATACCTGCGGAACGGAAACAATTCTCAATCTGTTGACGAAGTTCCGGACTCACCACCACATTCAAGAAACGGCCTTCCAAACGATCGGTAAGCACACCCACAGGATCCAGCTGCAGTTGCGCTCCCACTTTATACTCTTGCGGAATTACGTCAAGGATTTCACGATCACCGGGACACGAGTTCAAATTCATATCGAGCATTTCGTCGATCATGCTCTGCGTAATGACAACTTTCTCCGGGAAGTTCTTGGAAACGCTGTTGCCCACGGTGTGCATGCCCAAGCCTCCTATGCCCACATACACTTGACTGATGGCCTTGTCGAGTCGTTTCTCAAGATCGGCCTTCAAGTTGCGGATGCACTGCGTGAGCTTGTCCACATTCTGAACACGCCCTTTGTGAATGAAAGACTCGGAGGGCTCTTGCACGAAAGCGAGGATATTGATGGCGCCATCGGGTTCCTTGACGCCGGCAATGCCTGTAACTTTCGACGAACCGAGGTCTATCGCTACGATAAAGTTTTCTTGTTTTGCCATATATGCTGTTATATTTTTGTATGCTTGTTGCTAAAAATTTCAGTGTGCTCCCTTATTTTTCAAGAAGCCTCAGCCTTTGTGCAGATTACCTGATTCTCATACTCAAGATTGATGTGAGAATATTTATTCCAACCCACGGTGGGCATCACTCGCTTGTAGAAAATTCGGAGGTTCTCCAGTTTTTTCTGCAAATTGACGGGGCGACCCAGGAAAAGCGTTTGGTTTCCAACCCTCGGCACAAGCTCAATTTCACCCTCGGAGGTAACATTTATCTGCTCTATCTGGTTGTTCCAAAAAGGGTCTGCAGCGATGTGTTGTCCCAATCGGACAAGATGCCGCTTGGTGAAAGCTTTGTCTATATGCCCTGTGGCAACAACCAAATTGGCTTCGTAGCCTTGCGGAAGCATTGTGAAACCTTCTTCATCGATGTAGTAGTCTTCTCCATTGTCCGCGATGACGCGCAGCACCGGCATTCGCTGCGACACAAGCACATTAAGACGGCCGCCGGGTGCCTTGTAGCAAACTGCCTCCTTGATGAAGGTGTTTCTGACCAGTGCTTTTTCGATGGCTTCACTGTCTACAGAATCGATGGGAAGGCCCACGGGATAAATGCGGGCGGCTTTCAGAATCTTGCACACTTCTTCCTGCGTAATGAAACCGGCCTGTGCACTATCCGCCACGGTAACTTTCACGACCTCGCACACCTCGGAAGACCCCCGACGTGTGAAGCGTGTGAATGCAAACACCAGATAGATAATCAGCCCTACGAGCAACAGAAGTTTGAAAGCAGCTTTCATTTCTTAAGAGTGTATTTTAAAATCCTTATGCCTCAATGATTGATTTTGTTCTCAAGCCCGTATTTTTTGCGAAGCACTTCCGCCATGGCCGGCACACGATTATCGGCATCGCCGGCACCAAGTACAATCAACACGTCGAAGTCTTCGTTTTCGGCCAGTGCCTGCAAATCTTCAAGGTGTGCCATGCGCTTCTTCATGTCGGGGCGCAGTTCGTCGTAAATCAATTGCGAAGTTACGCCGGGCAGGGGCAATTCTCGTGCGGGATAGATGTCTAACAACACCACCTCGTCTAGCAAAGACAGGGCCTCGGCAAATTCTTTGTAGAAATCGCGAGTGCGACTGTAGAGATGCGGTTGGAAAACCGCCGACACCTTGCGGCCGGCAAAGACCTCGCGCACCGAAAGTATGCTCTGCTTGATTTCTTCCGGATGATGGGCGTAGTCGCTCAGGAGCACACAGCGGTCGGTTTTGATGTGGAAGTCAAAACGTCTGTCCACACCGCCGAAACTCAACATGGCACGACGGATGTCTTCGGCCGGCACGCCGGCAATCTGCGCCAGTGCCATGGCTGCGATACCATTGTCGATGTTGATGCTGACGGGCACGCCCAATTCCACATCCTTGATGTTTTCAAAAGGCGACACCAAGTCGAAGACAATACGTCCGCCGCCGATGCGTATATTCTCAGCATGAAAATCTCCTTCATGTCTTGCGTAATCGTAGCGTCGCACACCGGGCTGCAGACTCTCCTTCATGGCCAATCCGCGATGCACCACGAGGGCTCCACCGGGCTGTATCAAACTTGTGTAGTGCCTGAAACTTTCCAAATACGCCTCTTCCGTGCCGTAAATGTCGAGGTGGTCGGCATCGGTGGCCGTGATCACGGTTGCATAAGGCCTCAAGTGATGGAACGAACGGTCGAACTCGTCGGCTTCAATGACTACGTAAGGACTCTCCTGCGAGAGCAAATAATTTGTACCGTAGTTTTTGGTTATTCCTCCCAAGAAAGCATTGCAGCCGATGCTTTGATGCAACAGATGGGCGGTCATGGCCGAAGTGGAGGTCTTACCGTGAGTTCCGGCCACGCACAGCCCACGCATGGCCTGTGTGAGTGTGCCCAGCACCTCCGCACGCTTCTTGATGGTGAAGCCGTTGCTGCGGAAATAAGCCAATTCCGTGTGGTCGGACGGGATGGCCGGCGTATAGACCACCAAGGTGTGATTTTTGTCGAGGCACACCTCGGGAATCAACTCGGTGCTGTCTTCATAGTGAATATCGACGCCTTCCTTTCGGAGTGCTTCGGTGAGAGCGCAGGGTGTACGGTCATATCCGGCCACGGCTTTTCCCACAGAGAGGAAGTAACGCTCAAGTGCGCTCATGCCGATGCCGCCGGCCCCCACGAAGTATACGGATTTGATGTCTTCTGCTTTCATTATAGAGCGAAAAGTTTAGCTGTTTCTATCTTCTTTCTGCCAATTTTATCACCTCATCGGCAATGTCATCCGCCGCATTGGGGCGAGCCAGGAGGCGGATGTTGCCAGCCAGACGTGCCAGCAGTTTTTTGTCCATAGCGGTGTTGATGGCCATCGGCAGGAGTGTGCGCCGTGCCTCGGCATCTGCCACCATGATGGCTGCATCCTTTTGCACCAAGGCTTGGGCGTTTTTGGTCTGATGGTCCTCTGCCACATTGGGCGAAGGCACAAGAATTACCGGTTTTCCCAACAAACAGAATTCGGAGATACTGCCGGCACCAGCCCGTGAGATAACGAGGTCGGCAGCCGCATAGGCCGCAGCCATATCTGCAATGAAGTCGGTTACCACCAGGTTGTCGGGTTTGCCGCGTTGGGCCAACGTTTCGCGTATTTCGTTGCTGTAGAATTTACCCGTCTGCCACACAAATTGCACTTCGGTCTGCTGACGGATGAGGTGCAGATTGTTCAGCACGCTCTCGTTGAGCGAACGCGCCCCCAGCGAGCCGCCCACGATGAGCAGCGTGCGCTTTTCCGGATCAAGGCCGAAAGATTTCACAGCCTCCTCACGGCCGGGAGCAGAAAGCAGGTTCTGACGCACCGGATTGCCGGTGAAGATGATGCGCTCCTTGGGGAAGAAACGCTCCATGCCGTCGTAAGCCACGCAGATGCGATGTGCTTTCTTGGCCAGCAACTTATTGGTTACGCCGGCATACGAATTCTGTTCCTGCAACAAGGTGGGGATACCCATCGCACCGGCCACGTTCAGCGTCGGGCCGCTTGCATATCCGCCCACACCCACCGCCACTTGCGGCTTGAACTCATTCAAAATCTCGCGTGCCATCTTGCGGCTGCGCATCAGTTTGAGCAGCACACCCACGTTGTTCAGCAAATTCTTTCGGTCGAAGCCGGCCACCGGCAAGCCTTTGATGTCATAGCCTGCCGCAGGCACACGTTGCATCTCCATACGGCCTTCTGCGCCCACAAAGAGGATGCGTGCGTCGGGGCGTTTGCGACGAATGGCATCGGCAATCGAAACAGCCGGAAATATGTGTCCGCCTGTGCCGCCGCCGCTAATGATTATTCTGAGTTCTTCCATACTTTTTGCCACAGTATATAGTGATAGGCAAAAGTAGCAATAAAAATTCGGAGACTTGTTGTTTTTTCATCACTAATTTTTGAGGATTTTTCGAGAAAGCCTGCAGGGCTTCCGTTTTTGAAATCACAAGTTTGCAGGTCGGTGGTGAAAGTATTGGTGCTCATCCCCTATTTCTGCCGATGCCGTCATAAATTTTGCATCAGGTTTTTCGGTTCGCACCGTGTGTCCCACACATCGGCTATCACGAGCGTGTCGGCTTCTTCGTCCACGAAATAAACCACCTTGCAGTGCTTGTGAATGACCAAACTACGATACGCCTTTGCACGGTCGGAGAGCAGAGGTTCCAAGCAGCCGAGCCAAGGCTGATGCGCCAAAAGTGCCATATTCTTCCTAAAGTTCCGAAGCACATTGCGCCCGACACGCCGATTCCACCTTGTGTTGGCATAATCGGCCATGCGTTTCACCTCCTCTTTCGCACGAGGAAGAACTCTCACTTTCATAATCTGCGCATAAATTCTTCCAACTCACGATCCACTTCCTCCGCAGACAAGCATTCGCCTCGCCGATAGGCCTCTTCAGCCTCGGCAGCCCTCATATTCAGTTCCTCAAGGGTGTAAGGAGTGAGTGCTTCCTCGGTGTGGTAAGCGGATTTTCCGCAAATCTCTCTGATGCAGGCAAGTGCCTTCTTCAGGAGTTGGGGATTTTCCTCCATATTGCTGACTTCGTAAAGCAATTCGGCTTTCAGTTGCATTCCGTTCATAATGTTCTGCTTTGACTTTGCCGACAAAGATACGGCTTTCCTGCGAACTCTGCAAAGCAAGGACCGGATGCGCAAACGCCTTGCGGAAAATCGCGGAATGCCTATGAGGATTTTCTCCACCGTTTCGGCCTGCTTTTCCTGGGCTCGGAGGAAAAGTGGCAAGGCGTGCCACTATTTTGGCAGTGCTTGCCACTTTTGTGGCAAGCCTTGCCACTCTTCATGCCATGGGAGGAGAAAAATCAGGAACGGGAGGGGTAAAATCTTCAGCGGTAACCATATTTTCGGTCAAGGCTTTCGAGACGCTGTTCGAGCCAACTGCGGATGAAGGAAAGCTCTTCCGAAAAGCGCAAACGGATGCCACCGGAACCGTCCCAGCGAGTGCGTTCGCGCCGGTCGGCTCCCGAAAGTTGCATGAGGTGGTGATAGTGTTCGAAACGGCTCATCAGCCGGTCCGCATCGAAGTGCGAACGCCGCAAGGTGCGATAACGTTCGGCCAGCCGCTCGTTCCAGCCCTCGGGATTGAGTTTGTGAAGTCGCTCGAACAGAGTATTTTGATGGCCATCCTGCAGGAGATAACGGCGATAGTCGTTGGCAGCACGCACATCGCTTCGGTGGCCGTCCCAGGAGCGACCGAACGTTCCGTCCAAGTCCCACGGAACGGGTGTGAGCATCGCAGATTTACGCACATCGCCCACTGCCCAATACATGTTCTTTCCGGAATTATCCACAGCGTGCAGCAATTCGCAGAAAAGCCAATAGTCTGCCACCACAGGGAGGTCAAAGACCTGCCCCACTCTTTCGCAAAACTCCGCATCCGAGGCGGTGGCACACAGTGCGAGGGCCTTCCACAGCGGCTCCCAATCGGTGTGCTTGCCATCGGCATCCGGCTCGGGATACTCCGACTCCCAGCCATTCCACATGGCTCCGGCATTGTCGTAACCCGGCGGACACACACCGGCCGGGGCCTGCGTATATCTGTTGAAGCCCAACAGCGTCCACGTGCTCCATTGCGCGCTCTTGTAGAGCAGGCCGCACACATCCGTTCCTTCGCTTTTGGTCAGTGCCAACTGCTTTCGGTCGATGCGCTCGGTGAGGTGGTAAACGCCGTGATAGCGTCCGTTGAAAAACACCTCCACTGCTCTACCGCGCACACCGGTTCGGGCTTTCTTCCCTCGGGCGTCATAATAGGGCGGAGTGCTCATATCCATCCACAGGTCCATCGCCACGCGGTTTCGCATGCGGGCATGGTCCACAGCCATGGCATCCAAAATCCAATAATTGTCCGTACGCAATCCCAAAAGGCTTCGGTTGAGTTTTTCTCCCTTTTCCGAAACGAGCTTCACAGCCAACGATTTTTTAGAGAACCCCAAAGCCGAAGCTCCACGGTAACGCAAACGAGCGGCATACGTGCTGTCGGCTGCTGCAGAGGGGTCGTGCAAACACAAAGTGCCCGGGCGAAACGGTTTCTGCGACACAGCCGTGGCTGAAAGCTCCACGATGGGCAGAAAGGTGCATGTGAGATTGGCCGCAGCCAGCGTGTCGGCACCGCTGACCCATGCCAAACGATGCACACGGCCGGCACCCGGCGCAACAAGCGTGGTGCGTTTTTTCTCCTTCACCGGCCGACCGTCTACATAGAGTTTTCCTTCCGGCAAAGTGCTGCCGGCAACCTCTGCCACGATACTGACTTCGGCATCACGGCCCATCAGTTCTTCGGACAAGGAGTGGAAAAACATGCGGCTCGCTTCGTCCCAAACCGGCATACGACCATCGATGGTGAAAACCAAACGTGAAAGATGCTGCACGGGACGGGCATTGCCACGCTTCGACACCGGAACATCCGATGGCGTACCGGCGGCTGCGCCGAAGCAGTGTTCGGTCAGCGTTACGCCACCATCGAATTCGGTAACGGGACGCCCCTTCTTATCCACCAGGAAGAAGCGTTCGTTCGCGCCGAGCACGTTTTTCCCACTGCGATATGTGCCGACGAGCAACGAACCATAACGAACGTTGAGTGCCTGCCCCAAACTGCCGACATTGATGATGGCAAGGCCCGAACTGCCGGGATAAATGCGCCAATGCGACAGCGACGATTCGGCGGTGGGCAACAGGGTGGCATAACGGTGGGTGGCGGTGCGCCGACCGTCGTAAGTAAGATAGCCGCGCGAGGCTGAATGTTGCAAGGTGTACTCGCCTTTTCGCACACGCTTCACACGCCAATAACCGTCGGACTTATGCTGCTGTGCATCAAGTCTGTAAACAAACGAAGTGAGTCCGCCGACTTCGGCATCGGGCACCGGCACCACGCAGCCCGCCGGCCAATCGAGGCAACGCAGCTGGTATTCCTCTCCGTCGCGAAAAGCCACTCCCTGCGCCGCAGCCGCAAGCGACAAAAGGGGGAGAAGAAACATGCACAAGGCTTTTGAAAAATGTTGCATGGCAAGAGTGTTTTTCTCCTCAGTATCCGGAAAGTTGCGAAATGGAATTCAACGTAATATCATCGGACAAGCGTTGCAAAAGGTCGCCGTTGGGAAATTCGGCGTTACCTTCCGAACCACTCTCAGCCGAAGGACGCGATTTCAACTTCATGAGCAGCATCACGTCCTCCGAACGCAAATCGCCCGTGATTTGAATGATGCGGCCGCAATAGCCGTCGCGAAAACGGAACACCACGATTTCATCAATCTTGTCCCTGCCCGAGCGATGGCAGAAAGCCAATATCTCAGCCGTCTTGGCATAGGTATGTATCAAGAGCTCGTATTGCTTTTTTTTGCTCAGCTCCTGCATCGTTACCCGCATCTGTTGGGAAGTGCTCCGACTGTGTGTGTGAAGACTCAAAAGGCTTGTGAGACGTTGCACGATGTGTGTGATGTCCCACGTGCCGTTCTTCAGTGTTCCGCTGGCCAATGCGGCGGTCAGCATCTCCTGCGAAACAAAGACTCGCTTCACTTTCGGGTGATTGGCATAAGCGTCGAAAGAAAAACGCACCTTAGGGCGATCTTTGGACGAGGCTTCGACAGAAACGGAAAGTGGTTCGGCTGCCATCCGGAGGGGAAACAGCGTTGTTCCGACACAAAGCAGTAAAACGATGAGGGTGATGGTATTTTTCTTCATGGGAATGATGTTTTTGTTTGAAGGTTTTGAAAATTCGGCAGACAGATGTGCACCTTACGGCTCGGGCATCCCGAGATCGTCGGATGTCTCCAAACTGTAGCAAAGTTGCTCTGAGAGAAACAGAAGGGTGTTTTCGGTTTCGACGGCGGCCTCATAGGAATTTCGGCACGTGTCTTCGTAAACCGTAGGAGCACTGCTCTTCCACAGATAAGCACCGAAAACCAAGGCTGCAAAGCAAGCGACCATGCCCGAAACGGCTGTGAGATTTCTCCACAAGGGACGACGAACCGCTAAGGGGCGGCGTAGCTGTTCGGTATCGGCTTCCAGACGTGCGACGATGCGGCTTTCAAATCCGGCAGGTGCTTCGACATCAGCCGGAACGGTCAGCGCGAGCATCACTTCACGGTCGGCGGCCCACTCCTCGGAAGATGCGTCGGAGCAAAGCCATTGCAGCCATTCCTGCTCCTCTTCGGGAGTGGTGAGACCGGCATAAAAGTTTTCGCGCAAGCGAACGGCTTCTTCGTGAGTCATATTCATAAATTCTTGAGATGTTCTTCTTTTAGTTTTCTTCGGGTTCGCGAGAGCACCACCCGGACGTTTATTTCCGTTTCGCCGGTCAATGCGGCAATCTCTGCCATCGAGCGACCTGCCACGTGCCTCAACGCTACGATGCGTCGGTCGCGTGGCGACAGGGCCTGCAAGGCCGATGCCAGACTCTCACGGTCGTCAAATCGCTTCGCCGTTCCCACTTGTCCGTCGGCCACTTGGTCAGCCACGGCCTCCACTTGCATTTCGTTGCGGCGCGAGCGCAACATGTTGAGACAGACGTGGCGCAACACGGTTGCGAAGTAGGCTTCCGGCTGCTCCATGGCTGCCAACCGGGAAGCCTCTCGCCAGAGTTTCAGATAGGTTTCCTGCACTGCATCCTCGGCATCCTGCACATTGCCCATGAGGGCGGCGGCCATCCGGAACAGCCCCCTTGCAAATGAAAGATACTTTTCTTGAAACTCTTGTTGCGTCATAGTTTTTTGGCGAATGCTTCGGGGGATTTTTTCAAGGCCTTGGCGGTGCGGTGCAGGGCGACCGGAAAGCTGCAAAAGGTTTCCCCCTTTGCCTATATAAACACTTGAGACCCCCGGAATGTTACAACACACCCCTACTTTTTGCGGAAAAAATTCGGAAAGCACTGTCCGCTTTCGTCAACACACACAGAAAGGACACGAACACACAATAAATATATAGCACGGGCGAGACGAACGATGCGGAGAGCACCACCGCGGACCGAAACCAACTGTAGAAAACGTGTCAGGCTTTGAGAATGAACAGCACTGCCGCCCAGTGAGCTGCCGATCCCAACAAAACAAATATGTGCCAGATGGCGTGAAAATACGGACGGTGGTCGTGAGCAAAGAAATAGGTTCCGCCCGTATAGAAAAGCCCTTCGGCCAAAATACAAACCAAAGCGGCCGTGTCGAGACGCGAATAAACGGGGTCGGCAATGAGCACGCCGCTCCACCCCATGCAAAGATAAAGAATGAGCGACAGGCGCGGATATTTATCGATGGCAAAGACTTTATAGAAAACTCCACCGATAACAACCGCCCACAGCAGTCCGAAGACCGTCCAACCCAATGCACCGCCCACCACACCGATGCAGACGGGTGTGTAAGAGGCGGCTATCATCACGTAGATGCTGCTGTGATCAAAGATGCGCAGCACGCCCTTTCCTCGCCCCGGCATCCACCAATGGTAAAGTGTGCTACAAGCAAACATGAGAAGCATTCCGCAGGTGAAAAAAGTTACACCGAAAGCATGCTGCCAGCCGGCCCGATAACCCAACCTTAGGATAATCCATGCCACCGACAAGGTAAAAATCACCCCGGCCAAATGGGTAAATGTGTTGAGTAATTCCTCGCGACTGCGCTTCCTGATTTTCGCCATATTTGCTTGATTCCTGAAATTGTGGATGCCCACTTCGTTACGATAATGCAAATATACACATTTCGTTACTCGGAATGAAAAAGAAAAACAAGTTTTCCTTTTATCCTTCTCTCGCCTTGCACTTTTTTGACTGCGTCCAAAGTAGGCGGCGGCTCGGAATGAAAAAGAAAAACAAGTTTTCCTTTTATCCTTCTCTCACCTTGCACTACTTTTGCCGGTGGAAACAATCAGGTGTACACCATGAACATACGAATAGACCCCAGTTGGAAAGCACAACTGTCGGCTGAGTTTTCCGCGCCTTACTTCACGGCACTCACCCACTTTGTGCGCAATGCTTACCAAGCCGGACCGTGCTATCCGCCCGGCTCGCAGATTTTTGCCGCCTTCGACCTCTGCCCTTTCGATCGCGTGAAGGTGGTTATCATCGGGCAGGACCCCTATCACGAACCGGGACAAGCGGAAGGCTTGTGCTTTTCCGTGGCCGACGGAGTGCCGCACCCGCCCTCGCTCCAGAACATTTTCAAAGAAATCGAGGCCGATCTCGGTCGTCCGGCTCCCAAGAGCGGAAGCCTGCGCCGATGGGCCGAGCAAGGAGTGTTGTTACTCAATGCCACCCTCACCGTCGAGGCGCATCGGGCCGGCTCGCACCAAGGCAAGGGTTGGGAGCAGTTCACCGATGCCTGCATCTCCCGTCTCTCGGCCGAGCGCGAACATTTGGTGTTCATCCTTTGGGGAAGTTATGCGCAGCGTAAAGGTGCCATCATCGACCGTTCCCGACATTTGGTGCTCACTTCGGCCCATCCCTCACCGCTATCGGCTTATCGCGGCTTCTTTGGCAATCACCACTTCAGCCGTGCCAACGATTATCTGATGCAACATGGTCAACAGCCCGTGTTGTGGTAACATTATTCATCTCATCTTCAAAATTCCGAACCCATGAACTCATCTTCGCATAATCCTGCTGCAAAAAGCGGCAACAAGGGGCGTTTTCTGCCCATCCTGCAAGTGGGCGACGTGCTGCTTTCGCCCGACATCCTCACCGAATGTTTCTGCTGCGATCTCGAAGCCTGCGGCGGCATCTGTTGCGTGGAGGGCGACAGCGGTGCACCGCTGCAACCTGAAGAGGTGCTGCACCTCGAAAACACCCTGCCGGCCGTTGAAGCCGACCTCAGTGCCGAAGCACGCACCGTGATTGCAGAACAAGGGGTGGCCTATTCGGATGCCGACGGCGACCTGGTTACGAGTATCGTCGATGGACGCGACTGCGTGTTCACCTGTTACGACAAAAACACGGGGTGCTGCTATTGTGCCACGGAAAAGGCTTTTCGCGAAGGCCGCACCCAGTGGTGCAAACCCATCTCCTGCGCCCTTTATCCCATCCGCGAACGCCGCCTCAGCAACGGGCTCAGTGCCCTCAACTATCATCGGTGGAGCGTTTGCCATGCCGCAGTGCGCAAAGGCAACGAGCTGGGCCTGCCCGTCTATAAGTTTCTGCGCGAACCGCTCACGCGACGTTTCGGTGCGGAGTGGTATGCCGAGCTTGAAGTACTCGCGGAGCAGGTATTGGCCGATGAGATATAGAAACGGCTGACACTTTGATAGAAATCCAAGTGTCGCGGCGGCTCGGGATGAGAAGCCGAAACAAATTTCACTTCATCCTCCGCTCGCCTTGCTGACACTTTGATAAAAAAACGGTGGCGCAGCCGCCAAAAATTTACAAGGCGTTTAGAAATTTCTGCAGTGCTTGTAGAAATTTCTAAACGCCTTGCAGATTTTCGCGCAATGCGTTCGCAAAAACAGACGGAACGTCTCAGCACTTCAATAGGGCTTCGAGCGCAGCCACATCGGCCACCACATCCACCGTTTCGCAAGCCGAAAGTTCGGCCAGACCGTCGGCGTGCAACCCGTCGAGCAGGCGAAGCAGTGCGTCCCAACAGCCACCGGCATTGAAGAGCACCACACGCCGGCGCTCAGCATAGAGCGTATTGACAGCCAGCACGGTGAAAAGTTCGTCAAGCGTGCCGATGCCTCCGGGTAGGATGAGAAACACCTCGCTCTCACGCATCATGATGGCTTTGCGCTCGCTGAGATCGGCACAATGCAGCACCACATCCACACAGCGGCTCACCAGGCTTCGCTCCACAAGCACCTGCGGCACCACCCCGATGACACGGCCGCCCTCACGCTTCACGGCTTGCGCCAACACCTCCATCTGCCCCTTGCGAGCACCACCATAGACCAACGTGTGCCCCGACCGACCCATCCAAGCACCCACCGCAGCAGCCGCCTCGGCATAAGCCGCCGGGAGTTCCGTTTTCGAAGATAGAAAAACACCTATTCGCATCGTTCTTTCCTATTTTTATTCATAAAAAACACGAAGCGGAGAAACGGGCAAGCCTCTCATGGACTCTCGCACCGCTTCTCCGCCTTTGTGCATGCCGTGTGGATTTTACTTCACGGCAATGGCTTCAATTTCCACCAAAGCACCTTTCGGCAGCGTCTTGACCGCAACTGCGGCACGCGCGGGGAAAGGAGCTTGGAAGAACTCTGCATAAGCCTCGTTCATCTCGGCAAAATCGCCCATGTCGGCCAAGAAAACGCCCGTCTTCACCACATTGTCCATGGAAAGCCCGGCGGCTTCAAGGATGTGCTTCACATTGTTGAGCGACTGGCGAGTGAGTTCTTTCACACCGCCTTCGGCAAATTCGCCCGTGGCAGGGTCGATGGGCAACTGGCCCGAAACGAAGACCATGCCGCCGGCTTCGATGGCCTGACTATAAGGACCGATAGCGGCCGGGGCTTGTTGAGTTGCAATGGGTTGTTTCATGTTTTTACGTATTGTGTTTGTTATTTCAAGAAGTCGTCAAAATAGCGTGTGATGCGCTCGTGCAGATGTATCATGTCCTTGCCCATCATGTTGTGTCCCTCACCGGGATACACAAAATAGTCGGGCTGCGTTCCGGCATCCTCGCAAGCTTGCAGGAAAGCCAGGCTGTGTTGCAACACACACACCGGGTCGTTATATCCGACAATGACCTGCAAACGGCCCTTGAGGTTCTTCGCTTTGTTAAGCAGACTGGTGGCTTCGTAACCCTCCGGATTTTCCTGCGGAGTGTCCATGTAACGCTCGCCATACATCACCTCGTAATACTTCCAGTCTATCACAGGACCGCCTGACACTCCCACTTTGAACACATCGGGGTAAGAACACATCAGGTTGGCCGTCATAAATCCACCGAACGACCAGCCATGAACGCCCATGCGGTCGGCATCGACGTAAGGCAGGCTCTTGAGATACTCCACGCCTTTCAGCTGATCCTTCATCTCTTCCTCGCCCAAGCGGCGGTAGGTGCAACTTTCGAACTCGAAGCCTCGACCGCTCGAACCACGGTTGTCGAGAACGAAAATCAGATAACCGCGCTGCGCCATATAGATTTCCCAGCCGCGCGTCATGTAGTTGCGCGTTTCCTCCACGTTGCGAACGCCCGGACCGCCGTACACATAAACCACGGTGGGATATTTCTTCGTCGGGTCGAAGCCCACGGGTTTCACCATGCGATAATAAAGATCGGTGGTGCCGTCGGCAGCCTTGAGCGTGCCGCCCGTGATTTCAGGCACCTCGTATTCGGCCCAAGGGTCGGCCGATGTGAGCAGATTGACCGAAGTGGCCTTGGCTGTGTTCACCACGTCGATTTTTCGAATTACGTCGGGCGAACTCCAACGGTCGCAAATGAATGCTCCCGAAGCCGAGAGTGTGGCTGTGTGAACACCGGTGCCACCGTCGAGCGGCGTGCGCTTTCCCGTAGACACATTGACAGAATATAGGTTGTTGCGGATGGGAAGTGACTCAGTGCTGGAGATAATCACGCTCCGCGTCTTCACATTGAAGCCCAGCACATCCACCACCACCCAAGCACCCTTGGTGAGCTGACGCGGCTCGCCGCCGTTCACGCTCATGAGGTAGAGGTGGTCGTAACCATCGCGCTCACTTCTGTAGAGGAACTGCGTTTCGTCCCAAGGGAGGAACATAATCGGATGCATGGGGTGCACATACTTGCTGTTGGTTTCGGTGTAGAGCACCTGCTTGCGGGCACCTGTGGCAGCATCGTAGGCCACCAGTTCTGCCTTGTCCTGAGTTCGGGGAAGCTCGATGAGATACACCGTCTGCTCGTCGGGCGACCAAGCCACGTTGGTAAAATATCTGTCTGTGGGGTCGCCGGTTTGGAGATAGACCACGGATTTTGTGGCAGGGGTGTAAATTCCTACAGAAACCTTGTGGCTCGTCATGCCTGCCATGGGATATTTTTCGGGCACAAGTTTCGCCACGCGGTGATCGATATCCACAAGCGGAAAGTCCGTCACCATGGTTTGATCCATGCGGTAGAAAGCGAGGCGTGTGCCTTTGGGACTCCAGAATGTGCCTTTGTGAATACCAAACTCGTCACGGTGAACGCTCTGACCGTATACCAATTCGCGCGAACCGTCAGTGGAGATTTGGTGTTCCTTGCCGGAAGCATCCATGACGTAGAGGTTGTGCTCGCGAACGTAGGCTGTGGAACGGGCAGCGAGGTTGAAATCTTCGGCAATGGCTCCCGAAACTCGGGGCTGCGACCAAAGAACTTTCTTCTCCTTCCAATCGTAAAGCACAGTGTTTTTGGAATTCTTCAGCAGCACTTGCGATTTCTCGGCATAGGGGAATGAAGCGTAATAGAGGCTATGCACTTTTCCGAGACCGGCGGCCTCAATCACGGCATTGGCATCGGCCAAATTGAAAATCGGCTTGCGGGCCACTGCCTTTCCCTTGACGGCGAGCGTGCACACATCGTCGGCATTCAGCTGCACGAGGACGTCGCCCCACCATGCGTTGTGGAGATTTTCGGGTTGCAGGTTCCAGAAGTTGGAGCCCGAGTACATCAAATCGTCAAGGGTGAATGATTTTTTGGTTTGCGCCATAAGCGTTCCTGAAAGCGACAGCACGAGGGCTGCAGCGAACATACATATTTTTTTCATGATTCTTATTGTTTGTCTTTGCCTTTAAAGGGTTTGTAACCTCCGTCGCGGCGTGGGCCGCGGCCTCCCCGTTCGGTGGGGCGTCCTTGTCGGAAATCGCCGTCGCGACGCGCTCCTCCCTTGAAGCCGGACTTAAATCCACCGGGGCGACGTTCACGATCGCGGCCTTCTTCTCCTTCACCGCGGAAGCGAGGACGGTCATTGCGGAAACGGGGGCGCTCATCGCGGAAACCCTCACGACGTTCGCGGAAACCTTCGCGCGGCTCACGCGGGCGGCCTCCTTCTTCGCGAAGGCGTTCGCGCTCTTCGCGGCGTTGGGCGCGTTCCTGCCGGGCTTGTTCGCGTTCTTCGGGCGTGCGGTGCAGGTCTTGACGCAACCACTCGAAATCGCGGTGCTGGCGACGCATGTAATCGGGTATGATGATTTCGTCTTCGGAAGCGGCTTCGCGACGACGCTCCTTGAACTCGCGGTGCTGCTTGAAGCGACGGCTGTCGGCCATGAAGCGACGCTCTTCTTCGGTCTTCACTTCGCCACCTTCGGCGCGGAAGGTTTGCATTTTCCCATCGAAGATTTGGTATTTGCGGAACTCGCAGTCGAGCGAGCCGTTGAAGATGGGAATTTTGATGCTGGGCTTCAGGCCCATGGCCTCGAAGCATTCTTCTTTGCTGCATATCACCCAGGCATCGCCGCCGGCAAAGGCGTGCTTGAGACGTTCGCCCAAGGTTCTGTAAAGGCCGAGGATGTCGGGCGGCGTGAGACGTTCGCCATAGGGCGGGTTGGTCAGCATCATGGCGGGTGCTTCGGGCTGTACGAACTCGGCAATGTCGCGCTGCTGCACCTCAACTATATCGGCCACACCGGCATGACGGGCATTGTCGAGGGCTATCTCGACGGCTCGCTTGTTGAGGTCGTAACCGTAGATGCGGTGTTCGAAGTCGCACTCACTGCTGTCGTCGTCATAGATGGTGCGGAGGAGTTCGGGGTCGAAGTCTTTCCATCGTTCGAAGCCGAATTCCTTGCGGAAGATGCCGGGGTTGATGCCTCGGGCCATGAGGGCGGCTTCAATCAGGAAGGTGCCTGAACCGCAGAAAGGATCGATGAAATCGGTGTCGCACTTCCAGCCCGTGAGCTTGATGAGTCCGGCAGCGAGCACCTCATTGATGGGCGCTTCGAGTGCGTTCTGACGATAACCGCGCAGGTGCAGACTTTCGCCCGACGAGTCGAGCGAAAGCGTGCATTCGGTCTCGGCTATGTGAATGTTGAGCCGGAGGTCGGGATTGGTGAGGCTGATATTGGGACGGCTTCCGGTGATTTCGCGGAAGTGGTCGGCAATGGCGTCCTTCACCTTGTAAGTAACAAACTTGGAGTGTCTGAATTCCGTGGAAAACACCACAGCATCGACGGAGAACGTGGTGGAAACGTCCATGTACCGACTCCAGTCGATGGCCTTCACTGCCTCGTAAACGGCATCGGCATCGGTGGCACGGAAATGCTTGATGGGCATCAACACGCGCAGGGCGGTGCGCAAACAGAAGTTGGCGCGATACATCATTTCCTTGTTGCCGGTGAACGACACCATGCGTCGGCCGATTTGCACATTGTTGGCACCAAGTTCGGTCAGTTCTTGGGCCAGCACTTCCTCAAGACCTTGAAATGTCTTGGCGATGAGTTCGAATTCTTGCATCTTGTGTTAGATTATGAAGTTGGCTCGACGAGCCGCATAAATAGTTACGAAACAAAGGAGGAAAGCCGGGGGAGGCGGCATTCCCTTTTGCTGCAAAAAGAAGAAGGGGGAAAGAAAAATCCGTGAGGCACGCAAGCTGACACAGGGACGCAGAGGGCATGTCGCCGGAGGTTTTCCGGTGATGAAGCCCGAGTGCTGCCGTTGCACCATCGGGGCGCAGAACTGTCTGTGTCAGTAAGCGAGTGAATTCTTCTTGAGAGTTCATAATGATAGAAGCATGGCGACGAAAGCTGCCGACCATGACGAAGCAAAGGTACTGATTATTTTTGATTGCACCATGTCTGCCGAAAGATTTGCGCTCATCGTTCGTTTTGCTGACACTTTGCATGAAAAGCGTGCCTTTGACGGACAAAAATCCACAGTGCTTGCGGAAATTTCTGCAGTGCTTGCGGAAAATTCTACAAGCACTGCAGATTTCTCCGCAATGGGTATGCATTTTCAGCCCTCCCCCACAGCGCGTTATTCCTCCCTTCATCACTCCGATAAAAGCACAAAAAATCCGCCCCATGGAGGAGCGGATTTTTGTATATGCCTTGCGGCTGATTTCAGAATTACTTCACCAGCACCTTGCGGCCATCGGAAGTTACGTAGATGCCGGCAGCGGGTTTCTGCACGGGGCGACCGCTGAGGTCGAAGAACTTTGCATTCTTCAGGTCGGCATCCACAGAAACAATGCCCACGGGCGTGCCTTCCTCGAGAGTGAAGAGAAGTTCGGCAGCCTCGCTCTCGGCAGTGTAATAAGCGGTGTTGGCTTTCATCGAGCCTGACGAACCGCTGCGCTTGACGAGTTTGTTTTCGCCAATGGTATAGACGTTGCTGCCCGAAACGCTACCGCTCTTCAGCACACCGGTGAGGGAGGTGTTGATGGGACGACCCCAACCGAAATCGGGTATCGGGAAGGTGTAAGTGCCGGCCTCAGCCTTGAGCAACACGGGGGTGCAAGCAGGAACGGCATCCGCAACTTCAGAGATGAAGAGGCATTCCACCTCGTTCACGATGAAACGCTCGCCGGTGGCATAAACGGTTACGCCCTCAGGGATGGCCACACTGAAAGGCAGGTTGAGCGTTGCCCAGCCTGCAGCGGGAACGGTTACGGCAATGGTGTCAACGGGTTCGATGTACCACTGCGATGCTTCTGCGCCCGATGTCCAGGGCACCAAACGGCTTTTGTCGCCGGGCACGTGCACACCGTCATGGCTCTTACCATTGGTGCAGGAAAGTGCAGAACGGCCGTTGGGAGCCGAGGTGATGCGATAGATGGCAGCCTCTGCCTGGTTGGGGGTGGTCAAAATCTGTGTTTCAAGGGCTACGTTGGGCGCAAGATAGGCTTCGTAGTTTCCGTTGTAAAGATTCCACAAGTCCAAACCTGCCGCACTGAACATAAAGTATTGGTCGGCGTCAGCCTTATCGATATTCGAAGCCACAAACTTTCCGACAGCAGGACTCATGTATTTGCTGTCGTACATCACATTTCTCAAGCGATACCACTTGCCTTCCACCAACGGGATGTAGCTATATGCAATCACCTCGTTGAGGGCTTCGTAGTTGGCACGCGAAGGTTGGGCCTTGTAGGCAGAAAGAGCTGCCTCGATTTCAGCCACAGCCTCCTCGCTCACCTGACCCACATTACGGCCCACGTTGGCCAATGTGGAAGCCGTCTTGCAATCAATGGAAGCGGCTACCAACGAATCGGCATCCACCGTGGGACAATAGGCATAAGCACTGTCGGTAATTTGCTCGATGCTGTAGTTTTTGTAAACGATGGTGTAAGCACGGCCATAGGTTTCCTCTTCATAAAGGAAGCCGAGCGTGTTGTTCTGCTGCCATGTCATGGTGCTGTAAGCCGAATACATGAAGCTGGACTGATGATGGCCGTCCCAGTCCTTCGCAATGCTGTCGGGCGAAACGAAGTCGGCAAGGCTCTCGAGTTCCTTGTAGTAAATTCCGACATTGGCGCGACCGCTTCCGAAGGGCACACTCTGAAGTGCGAGATAGAGTTTCTTACCGTCGGAAGCACGCTGCACGGGCACAAACATGATTTCGCCGTTTGTGGAATTGCTCACGGCCACCGTACCATTGTTATTGGCATTCGACCATGCTGCAGCACCCCAGCTACCTTCGCCGGTTGCAGCATTGGTAAAGGTGTAGATGTTATAGATACGACCGCCGGAAGTTCTGGAACTGATAATCACGCTTCCATCGGGCAATTCGTCTGCCTTAGGCTCGTCGCCGCTGCTCGGAATAGGCGATACGTCAACACCGCCCAGCACTTTCCAAGTTCCGCCGAAGTCGTCGGAATAAAGCACAAAGTTCACATTGCTTCCGTCGCCCAACTTAACAAGCGGTGCACAGTAGAGGCGATAATACTCACCCACTTTCACGGTTTTACTCTGCGATATCTTACCGCTTCCGATGAACATACAACGAATGGGACCCGCTGCACGTTTGTCAAACTGCGTGTAGATGCTTTCTGAGATGTCTACCGGTTCGCCCCAAGTCTTTCCGTTGTCTTCAGAATAGAAGCGAGCTATTCCCTGGTGGTTTGTACGCGTTCCGTTAGGGAAGCTGACATTTCCCGAACAGCTCAACACCATCACGCGACTGCTTTCGCAATCGGCCACGATGCACGGGTCGCCAAACGCAACGTGCATAGAGTCGGGCGCAGCACCACCTTGACCTTCGATGATGGGGAAGATGGGATCCCACGTCGCACCATTGTCATGGCTGATGCGGGCACGGAGGTCGATACGTCCGTTGTGTGCCATTCCGATGTCTGCTCCGCTGTGTCTGTAGTCAGCAACGGCAATCAGGTCTCCATTGTAGGCAGTTGCAATGGCCGGAATGCGATACACAATGTCACCGGGGCGAGTTGTGAACACTTCGAACTGAGGTTCGGGCTCAATGAGCGAACGGCTGATTGTTACGTAGAAATCCGAAACCGTTACGCCCTTGTTTCCGCCTGCGGTGGTAAACATGGCTGTACGCTCTTCCAAATTTTCCACACTGAGACTTTGTGCTTCTGCACCGGTGGTGTAGGATTTTCCGCCTGCAGTGAGGGTGAGTGTATAATCGGAGGCCGAATTATGGTTGGCGAAGTTGAAAGAATAAGCCTTGACCACACAATCTTCAGGAGCCGTGATGGTCCATTGACAAGAGCCGCCGGCACCTGTGTAGAGTGCGAGATAATTACCCTCTGTGCTCATGTTGTTTTGTCCGGTTCCGAAGGTCAATCCTTCAAGCGCATTGCTGCTCCACTTGGAGTGCCATGTTTTTCCCGCATTGCTCGCTGTGAAAATTCCGGAAAGCAGACTGATTTCTTGCATAGTCTCTGCAAAGCGGATGTTAAAGGTAGAACCTTGGTCGCGACCGCCGGTCCAGAAAGCTACCTTGCCGTTGCCGCCATTGTTGTTGATGGCGTAGGAAGTTCCATGCTTGATGAGGTAACATCCGTTTACATCGTTGATATCGGTCGAACGCTCTACGTGCCACAGTTTCTCGCCGTCTGTAAGTCCGTCAAGGGCTTTCAGCACCGAGTAAGCAGACACTCCGTCGCCTGAGATTTGGGCGGGCGAGGCCAGCACCTTGTTGGGGCCGGCTTGCTTATTGTAGATGAGATATCCACTCTCGTTGTCGCCAACGAAGCACCACAGATCAGCATCTTCAAGCGTGGTGGAAGCTTTTTCCAGAGGGATGTAAGATTTTTCACCATTGTCTGAAAGCACAAAACCGGCACTGCCCAGCTGCATGGTGTACCACACCGTGGAGGGGACAAAGCCCTCGGCAGTCGGCGCAGGTGAGGCACTGAAACTCGGCACCCATTCTCCGCTTTCTATGACTACCGTGGATCCGGCATCGGCACCGCCTGTCCAGAAAGCCAACTTGTCTCCGCGCTTGTTCAGCCCCGCAGCTGTGTGTGATTTACCATGGTGATGGATATAGAAGCCTCCCGTGATGTTGGACGACGAAGTGAGGTCCCAAGTGTCCACATAGTCGGCAGTGATTTCCATCTCGCTCATGAGATGAGCGTAAGTGTTTCCACCGGTATTGCCATCAGCCAGATTAGCAGCCGAAGCCAATCTTTTGCGAGCACCGGCGGCTTTGTTGTAGATTTTATAACCATCGGTGACGTTTCCGGTGAAGCACCACAAATCTGTATCAGCCTTTTGGCTGTTTACGTCATTGAGTGTAAGAAAAGCGTTCGCACTGTCGTAGCGGAAGTAGAACCCACTGGTGTGAATTTTCATGGTATACCACTTCGTGCCTGCGGCAAACTCACCATTCGTAACGGTGGTTACCTCGAAGGGAACGGCTGCCCAAGATGCTATGGCTGTGATGCAGCAAATGAGCAGGGTGAGAAGTCGATGTTTTCTCATTGGCATTGTTTTTTAGAGTTAGTATTTGATTTTTGATTGTTCAGTTTGCGAAAATCGGCCGGGGATGGCAGTGCTGCCACCTCCGGCTGAATGTTTTTGCTATGAGGATTTACTTAATAATTTCGGCTATATCGTCTTTCCCGAGTTTTGAAAAATTTTCGCGCATGGCGGTGTCGCCTTTGAGGTTCTGAAGACGATAGAAATCCATGAAGCCCATGTTTCCGTCTCGCAAAGCCTGCGCCAACGCCTTGGGTACTTCGGCTTCGGCCTGTATCACTTCGGCACGCGCCTCTTGCGCCTTGGCTTTCATCTCCTGCTCGGTGGCCACGGCCATGGCACGGCGTTCTTCTGCCTTGGCTTGTGCGATGTTCTTGTCGGCATTTGCCTGATCCATCTGCAGGGTGGCACCGATGTTCTTACCCACATCGATGTCGGCAATGTCAATGGAGAGAATTTCAAACGCAGTTCCGGCATCCAAGCCCTTGCGGAGCACAAGCTTGGATATGGAGTCGGGATTTTCAAGCACTTCTTCGTGCGACACGGCCGAACCGATGCTCGACACGATGCCCTCACCGACACGCGCCAATATGGTGTCCTCGCCGGCACCACCCACGAGTTGGTGGATGTTGGCACGCACCGTTACGCGAGCCTTGGCAATGAGTTGGATACCGTTCTTGGCCACGGCTGCCACCGGCGGGGTGTCGATTACCTTCGGGTTGACCGAAGTTTGCACAGCCTCAAACACGTCGCGACCTGCGAGGTCGATGGCTGTGGCCTTTTCGAAGGGAAGGTCGATGTTGGCTTTCGAAGCACTGACCAGTGCGTGCACCACTCGCTGCACATGACCACCGGTCATATAGTGGGCTTCAAGATTGTCGCGCGTGATGTTGCGGAGGCCGGCCTTGTGAGCCTCAATCAGGGAAGGCACAATGATGCCGGGGGGTACATTGCGAATGCGCATCAGAAAGAGCTGGATGAGCGAAATGTGTACGCCCGAAACTTTGGCCGAAAGCCAAAGAAAGAAAGGCACAAAGTGGAAAAAGATGGAGAGCAAAACGACGAGTGCCACCACCATAGCCACTGAAAGAAGAGGTGCGTCAAACATAATAAATAGGGTTTTAAGTGTTTAGCATAGTTGTTAGCGGGACAAATATAGGATATTTATTTATTACACACAAACACACATCAGCTAAAAAACGTGCGCACACGCATGCGGCGTCTTTTCGGGAAAGGACTGAAAGCGACAAAAAATGTTGTTGATGATTTTCGGAAATCTCCGATGAAATGGGCAAAAATCCGTAAGGCAAGCTCCGGCAGACAAAAGCACTAAGAATTTTCCGCTGATGCCATACCGCAAAAGGGGCGGGCAAGGCCAAAAATCTGCAAGGCGTTTAGAAAATTCTACAAGCACTGCAGAAATTTCTAAACGCCTTGCAGATTTACGCCGAAAGCAAGAGCGTATTTTCGACTTTAAGCTGATACACCGTAAAGGCCTTTCGTGAAAGGTGGCACAAGGTTTAAATAACGTAACGAGCCACGCATCCGAGAGTTCGGGCGTGGCTCGTTACGACATAGACATAACAATTTTCTCATGAAGGGACACGGACGGACGGGTCATCACGACGGGTGCTCGGAGTCCGCGCCTCCGCTCGCGCGGATTTGGTTTGTAATTCACGGTGCAAAGATAGGAGCACACACACAAGCCGGCAATACCTATTTCTTGTGATTTTCAATGTTTCGCATCAGCGCGAACGCATGTCGAAACGGTAACTTAACGTCAGCAATCCCGACACATTGCGACCGCCGTCGCCACTGAAAGGCAGCAAACCGAAGTCTGCTTCGACGCCCAGCACCAGATTATCGGTGAACTGGTATGCCACAGCCGCTTGCACGCCGGCATCGAAACGATGAATGCCGTCCACATCAAACGTCTTCTGTTCCACATAAAGTTTCTCGGCACCCTCACGCTCGGCATCGCCTTTCACCGTGTGCTTTCCTGCCACTCCCAATGCCACATACGGCCCGAGGGAAAAGATGAAATAACGACGCTCTGCCGTGCGAACATAATAGCTGAACGGGAAAGCAGCTTCCACATAATTGGCCGTGATGGTGGTTCCTTTCACTCCGTAGATGGGATTTCCGGCATCGTCCGTTATGTGATTGCCCTCCGCATCACGAATAGCCACCGACTCATCGGGAAGTTTTCGGCCTTTGGCATAAAAATATACGGAAGGGGTCAGCGTCCAATGCTGATCGAATTCGTGTTCATACCCGACGCCGAACTTAAATGCCCCCACGGGACGGCTTTCCTTGAAATGACTCGCCAAACCACCACCGATGCGGAATTGCCACGTCTGCGCCGAGGCTGCAAATGGCAGCATCAGCCACAACAGAACCGTTGCACTGAGCAGAAATGTGCGAAATGAATGCTTATTGTTGTTCATCAGTCTTCAAAAAATTGTTTCCAATCGTCGGCCTTACGGGCTTTCTTCTTCATCGGCACAAATTCGGGCTGCTCCTTGCGACGCGGCTTGCCGCCTTTTCGGCCCTCGACAGCCGAAGCATCGACCGCCCTGCGGCGACGCTCCTTGTGCGTGCCGGCTCCCACAGCCTGCGGCTCACGATCGGCAAAATCGACCACCACTTTTCGGTCGCCCACACGGGCTTTGGCCAACTTGCGCATCACGATGTCGGCATGCGCCTCGGGCACTTCAAAGAAGGAGCAGTTGGCTGTCAGATCAATACGCCCGATTTCGATTTGGCCTTTCACATAACGGTTCACCAAATTGATGATTTCGCGAGCATAGAAGTTGTCGCGCTTTCCCAAGTTCAGGAAAAGCCGCTTATATCCCGGCTCTGCCTGACGCACTCCCCCACTCTGTTTCTCTCGACGGCCGCGTGCCGGACGTTCGGCAGCGTCTTTCTTGGCGGCACGCTCGGTGGGCTGCTCGATTTGCGGAGCATCGGCATAATAGCGCAGGAATCTGCCAAACTCACGGCTGACAACGCGCTTCACGAGGTCTTCTTTTGTCAACCACTCCAGTTTTCTGTAGACTTCGGGGAGGAAAGGTGCAATTTCGTTTTCGTCCACTTCGGTGTGCTCCAATTCATCCATCACACGGTAGAGCTGTTTTGTGCAAATCTCTTTAGGCTCCGGCAGAACACCGGCATCGAATTTCTTTCCTATCACCTTCTCAATGATGCGCACCTTACCGCGTTCGCGGAGATGGATGATGCTGATGCTCGTACCGCGTTTTCCGGCACGACCGGTGCGTCCCGAACGGTGCGTATAGTTCTCCACATCATCGGGCAAGCCGTAATTGATGACGTGCGTCAAGTCCTCAACATCGAGACCGCGAGCCGCCACATCGGTCGCCACAAGGAACTGCGTGCGGTGCTGACGGAACTTTTGCATCGTCAGGTCGCGCTGAGCCTGCGACAAGTCTCCATGAAGCGCCTCCGCATTGTAGCCATCGCGGATAAGCAAATCGGCCACTTCCTGAGTCTCTACGCGAGTTCGGCAAAAGATGATGGCATAAATCTTGGGGTAGTAATCGACCACACGCTTCAGAGCCGGATATTTGTCCTTCGCATGCACAAGATAGTAAATATGGTTGACGTGTTCTGCACCCTCATTGCGCGAACCCACCACAATCTCTTTGTAATCGCCCAGATAGCTTTTGGCAATTCGCTCAATCTCTTTTCCCATCGTGGCCGAGAACAGCAGCGTGTTGCGCTCTGCCGGCACACCTTCGAGAATGGCATCGATGCTTTCGGAAAAACCCATGTTCAGCATTTCGTCCGCCTCGTCAAGCACCACGTTCTCCACTTGGTCGAGTTTTGCAACGCCTCTGTTCATCAAGTCAATCAGACGGCCGGGAGTCGCTACTATGACCTGAGCCCCTTTGCGCAGGGTGCGGATTTGGCTCTCAATGCTTGAGCCGCCATAGACAGCGAGGACACGCAATCCGTCTATGTATCTGGAATAATCTTTCAGGTCGTCCGCAATTTGCAAACAGAGTTCTCGCGTCGGGCTGAGGATAACGGCTTGCGTGGAACGGTCGTCCGGACGCACTTTCTGCAACACCGGAAGTCCGTAAGCCGCAGTCTTACCCGTGCCCGTCTGAGCCAGCGCAATCACATCGTTGCCCACGCCCAACAAATAAGGGATTACCTCTTCCTGCACGGGCATGGGAGTTTCGTAGCCCATTTCGGCTATCGCACGGCGTATCTCCTCAGAGACGCCAAGTTCTTCAAAAGTTTTCAAAGTCGGATATATTTAATATGTATATACTGTGTGCAAAGGTAGCGCATGCGGAAAGAAAAGTCCAACAACAAGGCCAACAAAAACATCCGGCAAGGCGAAAAAGACGAAAGGAACTCAGAAAAATGAAAGCTTGACAGAAAGGATTATTGGCAGGACAAAGAAAAAAATATACCTTTGTCCGATTGACACACAAGCACTTCAGCCATGGAAAAACTGCTTCATTATATCTGGCAACACAAGCTGTATGCTGCCACACCCCTCTTCACCGACAGCGGAGAGGCTGTGGAAATTCTTGACCCCGGTCTGCACAATCATGATGCGGGACCCGATTTTTTCAATGCCAAGGTGCGCATCGGCGGTGTGCTTTGGGTGGGAAACGTGGAGCTGCACAAAAACTCGGCAGACTGGTTTCGACATCGGCATCACGAGGACGAAGCCTACGATAACGTTGTGCTGCACGTTGTGTCGCAAATAGACAAATGCATCCGCACTTCGGCCGGACGCGAAGTGCCGCAAATCGAGATAACAGTGCCCGAGCCTCTTCGGGAGAGCTATGCCGAACTCTTGGCAGAGGAAGCATTTCCGCCATGTTACCGCGTCATTCCGCACATAACGCCACCGGCTGTTCGCGGATGGCTGAGTGCTCTCACAGTAGAGCGACTGGAAGAAAAGACAAGCCGCATAGAACGCATCCTCCGGCAAGCCGGAGGCGATTGGGAGCAGGCAGCATTTGCCACCTTGGCTCGCAACTTCGGCTTCGGTGTGAACAGCGAAGCCTTCGAACGATGGGCACTTTCGCTCCCCCTTTCGGCAGCCGGTAAACATCGCGACGACGAGTTTCAACTCGAGGCCTTGTTTTTGGGACAGGCAGGACTGCTTTCTGACGAGGCCACCCCAACCGAACGAAGGGATGCGCATTTTCTGCATTTGCAAAGCGAGTATTCCTTTCTGGCTCACAAGTTCGACCTCACCCCCTTGCCGGCAAAGGCATGGCGCTTTCTGCGAATGCGCCCCCAGAATTTCCCTCACGTGAGATTGTCGCAGCTGGTCCGCCTGTACCACCGAAACGCCGTAAACTTGTCTGCCATCATCGAAGCTCCCGATGCCGATTCTTTGCGAGCCTTGCTTACCACCGAAGCTACCGATTATTGGCAAAAGCACTACTGTTTTGGTGAAGAAAGCTCGCAAAGCAAAAAAACACTGCAAGCCTCCTCGCTTGATTTGCTCCTGATCAACACTGTTGCACCCTTGCTGTTCGCTTACGGCCGCAACCGTTTTGACGAAAACCTTTGCGAACGTGCTTTTGCTCTTTTGGAGGAGGTAAAAGCAGAACGCAACCACATCACACGTTCGTGGGAAAAAGCCGGTTTGCAAGTGCCCTCTGCAGCCGACAGCCAGGCACTCATACAATTGCGAAAGCACTATTGCGACCGCCGCGACTGCTTGCGTTGTCGTTTCGGCGCGGAATTTCTGCGCAGTCGCCGCACTATATCACCCTTGTGATGCAGGCCGAAACGCTTCGTTCAACTCCAGATTTTCATTGTTCCATATAACAATTTCATATGTCCTACGTTTTTGACCTCACACTCAAAGTTCGCGACTACGAATGCGACTTGCAAGGCATCGTCAACAATGCCAATTATCAGCACTACATCGAGCACACACGCCACGAGTTTCTGCGTTCGCAGGGAGTGAGTTTTGCCGACTTACATGAGCGCGGCATCGATGCCGTCGTGGCACGCCTGCAAATGGCTTTCAAGACCCCGTTGCGCAGCGGCGATGAATTTGTTTCGCGCCTCGCTCTCCGGAAAGAGGGCATCAAATATGTGTTTGTGCAAGACATCTTCCGGCTGCCCGACATGAAGCCCGTGCTTCGCTCGACGGTGGAGACGGTGTGCCTCGTCAAGGGGCGATTGGCCGACTGCGAAGAGCTGAACACTGCTTTCCATCAATTCTTCAGCTGACATGGAAGAAAAACTTTACACCCTCGCACTGAGCAGATTGCGCGGCATCTCACAAGCCATGGCCATGCAGCTGTATCAGCAAGTGGGCAATGCCGGCGACATCTTTCTGCACCACAAAGAGTTGGAGAACCTTTCAGACGAAGGACGCCGACGCCTGAACGAAGCCATGAGCAGTGCCCCCGAAGTGCTGAAACGGGCTGAGAACGAGCTGGAGTTTGCCGAACGAAACAACATCAGCACCTTCTGCTTCAACGATACCGACTATCCCACCCGCCTCCGCGAGTGCGACGATGCCCCTTTGGTGCTGTTCTATCGCGGCTCCGTTTCGCTCAACGCAGCCCGCATCCTCTCTGTGGTGGGCACACGTCGCATCACCGAACAGGGTAAGGACCTCTGCCGCAACCTGTGCCGCGAGTTGCAGGAAGCGCATCCTGATTTGCTGATTGTCAGCGGATTGGCTTACGGAGTGGACATACACGCTCACCGAGGCGCATTGGAATTCGGACTACCCACCGTGGGCGTTTTGGCACACGGACTGGACCGCATCTATCCGGCCGGGCATCGCACAGAGGCGGTGCGCATGGTGAAACAAGGCGGACTCCTGACCGAATATATGAGCGGCACAAACCCCGACAAAGGCTGTTTCGTGCGCCGCAACCGCATTGTGGCCGGGATGGCAGACGCCACCATCGTTGTGGAGAGCGCAGCCAAAGGCGGCGCATTGATTACGGCAACACTGGCCGGCGACTACAATCGCACGGTCCTGGCCTTTCCGGGCCGCCCCACCGATCGCTATTCTGAAGGATGCAATGCGCTCATTCGCGACAACAAAGCGGCACTCATCACCTCGGCGGCCGATGTGCTCAGCCTCATGGGATGGACCCCTACACGAAAGAAAAAGAAACCTGTGGAGCAAGACATCTTCCTCACACTCAGCGAGGAAGAGCAGCGCATACGTTCCGCGCTTATTAACACCGATGGTATGCAAATCAATCGTTTGGCGGTGCTCACGGGGATATCAGTGGGAAAACTCTCTGCCCTGCTCTTCGAACTCGAACTCAAAGGGAAGGTGAAACCCATGTCGGGCGGCAACTTCAGATGGACCGACTGAAGGGTGGCGAAAACATTGCACACTTCCCCACACGCATTGCCCGAAAATCTGCAAGGCGTTTAGAAATTTCTGCAGTGCTTGTAGAATTTTCTAAACGCCTTGTAAATTTTTGCACACAAAGCATAGGTTTTTTCAACATTATGTAAGGAGGAGGCCGACGGCTTTGGACTTCTTTTTCACGGAAAAGCAGTAACTTTGTGCCCATCTTCAACAAAACACCTCATGACACAGGATTTTTCATACGATGTGATTGTTATCGGTGCAGGCCACGCCGGATGCGAAGCCGCACATGCAGCCGCCCGACTCGGAGCCAAGACATGTCTTATCACAATGGACATGAACAAAATTGCACAGATGAGTTGCAACCCGGCCATCGGCGGAATTGCCAAAGGGCAAATCGTACGCGAAATCGATGCTTTGGGCGGTCTTACCGGCATCGTTACGGACGCCACGTCCATTCAATTTAAAATGCTGAACCGATCGAAAGGTCCTGCCATGTGGAGTCCGCGCGCCCAATGCGACCGCGCACGTTTCATCACGGAATGGCGCCAACACCTCGAACACACAGACAATCTTCACATCTGGCAGGACGAGGTTGCGGAAATCATCGTTGAAAAGGGAGAAATACGTGGAGTGCGAACCATCTGGGATGCCACATTTTCTGCACGTGCGGTGGTGGTTACAGCCGGCACCTTTCTCAACGGACTGATGCACATCGGAAAAAAACAGGTCCCCGGCGGCCGTTGCTCCGAACCTGCTTCCACACATCTCACCCGTTCCATCGAAGAATTGGGAATACGCTCCGCACGAATGAAGACCGGCACCCCCGTCCGCATCGATGCCCGTTCTGTTCATTTTGATGAGATGGAATTACAACCCGGAGAGACGGATCATCATCGTTTCTCCTACATCGGAACAACACGCCCCCTGCCCCAACTTCCCTGCTGGACTTGCAACACCACACCCGAAGTGCACGAAGTGTTACGCCAAGGGTTGGCAGATTCTCCACTGTTCAACGGACAAATTCAGAGCATCGGGCCGCGCTATTGCCCCAGCATCGAAACAAAAATAACAACCTTTCCCGACCGCCCACAACACCCGCTCTTCCTTGAGCCGGAAGGGCTCGACACCAACGAGCTATACCTTAACGGTTTTTCCTCAAGCCTTCCGATGGACATCCAGTTGCAGGCTTTGAAACAAATGCCGTGCTTCCGTGATGTTGTGGCCTACCGTCCGGGATACGCCATTGAGTACGACTTCTTCGACCCCACCCAACTCACACACACGCTCGAAGCCAAGCAAATCAGCGGACTCTTCTTTGCAGGACAAGTGAACGGCACAACGGGTTATGAGGAAGCCGCAGGACAAGGCCTCATTGCCGGCATCAATGCCGCGCTGAAGTGTTCAGGAAATTCCACATTCACATTGGGGCGCGACGAAGCCTACATCGGAGTTCTTATCGACGACCTGGTAACTAAAGGAGTGGATGAGCCTTATCGCATGTTCACTTCGCGAGCCGAATACCGCATTCTGTTGCGACAGGACAATGCCGACATGCGTCTCACCCCCTATGCAGAAAAATGGGGAATGGCCACAGAAGAACGTTCACGCCGTTTCAATCAGAAGAAACAGCACATCGAAGAAATTATCACCCACTTCCAAAACACCTCCGTCAAAGCCGCACAAGTCAACGATTATTTTGAGCGCATCGATAGCACCCCCCTGCGAGGCGGCTGCAAACTCTTCGACATCGTAAACCGCCCACAAGTAACATTGAAAGGTCTGTCTGAAGAGTTACCTCAATTGCGCGAACTTTTTGCCGGCATTACAGAAGACACGGAAGAGACCATCGAAGCTGCGGAAATAGCCATGAAATACCACGGCTATATTTCCAGAGAACGGGCCACGGCTGACAAAATTCAACGTTTGGAAGCAATCCATATCAAAGGCAAGTTCGATTACGAGAGCATCACACAGCTTTCCACCGAAGCCCGTCAAAAACTTAAAAGCATCGACCCCGAAACCCTGGCACAAGCCGGCAGAATCCCCGGAGTGTCACCCAACGACATCAGCGTACTCCTCGTTCTTCTGGGACGATAGCCCGTATTTGTGAAACGCTTTTTGAAAATTGTTTCACGTGAAACACGAATTTTACATACCGCTTAAAACTATATAATTATGGACAAGGATTTCTTAATTGCCAACCTGAGAAATATCCCCGACTTTCCCAAACCCGGCATTCAGTTTAAGGATGTCAGCACCCTCTATAAAAACGCTGCCTGCCTGAAGGAGATGATTGCAGAGTTGGTGAAAATTTATCGCGATAAGGGTATCACAAAAGTGGTCGGCATTGAATCGAGAGGTTTTGTGCTTGGCGCAATGCTGGCCTCGGAGTTGAACGCCGGCTTCGTGATGTGCAGAAAACCGGGAAAGCTCCCGGGAGAGACTCGACAGGCAAGTTACGAAAAAGAATACGGCGTGGACACCATCGAAATTCACACCGACGCCATCGAAGAAGGCGACATCGTACTTATACACGATGACCTGTTGGCCACAGGAGGCTCAATGAAAGCTGCGCTCGAATTGGTGAATTCTTTTCACCCCAAGCAAGTTTTTGTAAACTTCTTAATCGAATTGCGCATGGAGGGTTTGAAAGGCCGAGAAGCACTCGGCGAAAACACAGACCTCACAACACTTCTCACGCTGCACGAGTAAAAATCCCCGTTGCCCGTTCTTAAATCTCCGACATGAACGCAGACACCGCTGCCTACCTGAAAGGAATCGTATTAAACCTTCCTGAAATGCCCGGTTGCTATCAGTATCTTGACAGCAGTGGGGCTATTATTTACGTAGGCAAGGCTAAAAATCTGAAACGGCGCGTCAGTTCATACTTCAACAAGGAGCAAATCTCCGGAAAGACGCGCCGACTTGTCGAAAAGATTGCAGACATTCGATACATCGTCGTAAAAACAGAAGAAGACGCGCTGCTGCTTGAAAACAGCCTTATAAAAAAACACAAACCGCGCTACAATGTTCTTCTAAAGGATGACAAAACCTACCCTTCCATTGCCGTAACACGCGAAAGCTATCCCCGAATTTTCAAAACGCGGCAGCGCACTGCCGGGGCCAAGTTTTACGGCCCCTACAGTCATGTCCCAACAATGCAGGCACTGCTCCAGCTTTGTCGCGACTTGTACAAGCCGCGCTCCTGTCGGCTTGCGCTTTCTCCCGAAAGCATTGCTGCAGGCAAATTCGATGTATGTCTGGATTACCACATCCACCGCTGCAACGGCCCGTGTGCCGGCCGACAATCTCACGAAGACTATTTGCGTAACATCGAAGCTTGCGAGGAAATTCTGAAAGGGAACACGGCAGATGTGGCCCGCAAGATGAAAGACGAGATGGTGCGCCTGGCCGGAGAACTACGCTTTGAAGAAGCGCAAGAAATCAAGTTAAGATTTGATTTAATCGAACGATTTCGTGCCAAGAGTGAGGTGGTGAGTTCGTCCCTCAACAATATAGACGTGTTCAGCATTTCCACAGAAGAGCGGACCGCCTATATCAATTACCTGCATATTGCCAACGGCTTTATCAACCAAGCCTACACTTTTGAATACCGCAAGAAACTGGATGAAACCGCCGAAGAGCTACTGGCACTAGGCATTGTGGAAATGCGCCGACGCTACGGAAGCACTGCCCGCGAAGTGATTGTGCCTTTTGCCGTCGACATTCCGGAAGAGATGGCCGCCCTCACCATTCCTCAGCGTGGGGAGAAACGCAAACTGCTGGAGCTTTCAGAACTTAACGTAAAGCAGTTCCGACTGGACCGCCTCAAGCAAGCGGAGAAGCTAAACCCCGAGCAGAAATCCATGCGTCTGATGAAGGAAATTCAAGAGCAATTGGGGCTTCCCTCACTCCCTTTGCGCATCGAACTCTTCGACAATTCCAACATTTCGGGAAGCGATGCCGTTGCAGCCTGTGTGGTATTTGAAAAACTTAAACCGGCAAAGAAAGAATATCGGAAGTATAACATCAAAACCGTGTGCGGCCCGGACGATTACGCCAGCATGAGGGAGGTGGTGCAGCGACGCTACAGCCGAATTTCGGAAGAGGGCGGACAACTTCCCAACCTCATCATCGCCGACGGCGGACGCGGACAGATGGAAGCCATCCGTGCCGTTGTGGAAGACGAATTGGGACTGCAAATCCCCATAGCCGGACTAGCAAAAGACGGCAAACACCGCACCCGTGAACTGCTCTACGGCCTCCCTCCCGTAACCATCGGAATGAAAACCGACAGTCCTTTGTTCAGACTTCTCACCTCGATGCAGGACGAAGTGCACCGCTTCGCCATCACCTTTCATCGTCAGAAGCGAAGCAAGCGTCAAACGCGCTCCGTCCTGGACAGCATTCCCGGCATCGGAGAAAAGACTAAACAATTGCTACTCAGACACTTTGGAAGCTCAAAACGCCTTTTCGAAGCTTCAGAAAGCGATTTGTGCGAACTCTTAGGCCCTACGCGAGGTTCCAAATTGCATGAAAACCTGCGCAAGGTCGATAGCGAATAACATTTTTGCCTTAAATTTGCCTCGGAAAGCCGTTTTTCCAACCCCAAACACACATTGAAAAAATGAGAGCCGTAATACAACGCGTGAAACGCGCTTCCGTAAGTATCGGAGGGCACACCAAATCGAGCATCGAAGGCGGTCTGCTGGTGCTCCTGGGCATTGAAGAAGCCGACACCGCCGAGGATGTGAAATGGCTGGCAGGAAAAATCGTTTCGCTGCGCATTTTCGACGACGCCGATGGCGTGATGAATCGCAGTCTGCCGGACGTAAGCGGCGAACTCTTGGTGGTAAGCCAATTCACCTTGATGGCCTCTTACCGCAAAGGCAACCGCCCCAGCTATATTCGTGCGGCGAAACACGCCACCGCCATTCCGCTCTACGAAGCCTTCTGCCGCGAAACATCCACCTTGTTGGGGCGCGAAGTGAGCACGGGCGAATTTGGTGCAGACATGCAGGTGGAACTTATCAACGACGGACCTGTAACCATCTGCATGGATACCAAGAACAAGGAATAAGCCTACAGAAAAGCATCCCTATGAACCCCGAAAACATCTCACCCTCTCCCACCCTGCGCGAAGCCCAAGCCAGAGTCGACGCATGGATTAAGGAATACGGCGTGCGCTATTTCAGCGAACTCACCAACATGGCCTGTCTCACTGAAGAGGTGGGCGAATTGGCTCGCATCATGGCCCGATGCTATGGTGACCAATCGTGGAAAAACAGTGAGCACCCCGAAAGCCCGGCCGACGAAATGGCAGATGTATTGTGGGTACTCCTGTGTTTGGCCAATCAGACAGGCGTGGACCTCACCGAAGCCTTCGAGCGCAACATCGCCAAGAAGACCCAACGCGATGCCACGCGCCACTTGCAGAACCCCAAACTGAAATGAGCCGTTCCATCGGCAATCTCTACAAAAACATTTTTCGAAATCTCACTTTAACCTCATAAAAATCCAATCACAATGACCGAACATCATCATCACGACGACAACTGCTGCTGCGGTGGAAAAATCGAACAAGCCTTTGCCAAATACAACCTGTGCCTTAACGACGAAGAGGTGCACGCTACCGTAACCCGTCTGTTGGAACAGAAAAAAGCACAATACGACTCCGCCGAAGTGCGCCGTGAACTGCTGAGCACCGTTGAGCTCACCACACTCAAGGTTACCGACTCGCAAGAAAGCGTGCTCCAGTTCACAGAGCGCGTCAACCGTTTTGCCGACGAGCACCCCGACCTGCCCCACCTCGCCACGGTGTGCGTCTATCCCAACTTTGCCAAGATTGTGAGCGAAAGTCTGGAGGCAGAAGGCGTGGAAGTGGCTTGCGTGAGCGGCGGCTTCCCTTCAGCACAAACATTCATCGAGATAAAAACCACCGAAACGGCACTGGCCGTTCACGATGGCGCCACCGAAATCGACATGGTGCTCAGCGTAGGCACATTCCTCAGTGGAGACTATGAAACATGTGCCGATGAAATCGCTGAAATCAAGGCCGCATGTTCCGAAAGACCGCTCAAGGTTATCCTGGAAACCGGTGCGCTGCAAACTGCTTCGAACATCAAACGCGCCTCAATGCTTTCAATGTATGCCGGAGCCGATTTCATCAAGACTTCCACGGGTAAAATCGAACCTGCTGCCACACCCGAAGCCGCCTATGTGATGTGCCAAGCCATCAAGGAATATCACAAGGAAACAGGCATCCGCATCGGATTTAAGGCAGCCGGAGGCGTGAGCACCGTTGACGATGCCTTGACTTATTACACCATCGTACGCGAAATGCTGGGCAAGGAGTGGATTGACGAAAACCTCTTCCGCATCGGCACAAGCCGCTTGGCCAACCTTCTGGTGTCCGAAATCCTCGGCACGGAGTGCAAGCCTTTCTGATTTAATCAGCCTGCCAAGTCAGCTGACACTTTGTTGAAATAATCGCTCCCAAAGGAGCAAAAATTTACTCGGCGTTTAGAAATTTCTGCAGTGCTTGTAGAAAATTCTAAACGCCGAGTAGATTTTGCCGGAATGCCTTTCGCTTTTCGCTCTCCTAACCCCGGGTGCTCACTCCCCCACCCCTTCGTTCGCTCACCACACAAAGACATCAAAAAAGAGCTGTTCGGAAATTCGAACAGCTCTCGCTTATTTCTTTGTCAAACGAGGAAAAACCTCAGCTTTGCATATTTTAGATTTCACGCCCTATCACGAACGCAAGGTAGTCCTGCAAGGATTGGATGATATCAGGGGCGGAAAACGCCTCTAAATCGCGTGTAGCGGCATCTTTGTAACGAGACATCACACTGCGAGCATACTCAATGCCTCCTTGCGCTTTGGTGAACGCCACCAAACGGGCAATTTCTTCGTCTGTGGCCTCACAAGCTTTCACCTTGCGTGCCAAAGGCTGCATTGCGGCATCACCCGAACGACCAAGGGCATAAAGTGCCGGCAACGTGAGTTTGCCCTCACGCATGTCGTTGCCCGTAGGTTTGCCGATGCGCGCATCTTCATAATAGTCGAAGATATCATCGCGTATCTGGAAGCAGATGCCCACATTCTCGCCGAAGCTGCGAGCCGCCTGCACCAATGCTTCATCGGCACCGGCAGTGATGGCACCCAACTCGGCGCATGCAGAAAAGAGAGCGGCCGTTTTGCCACGTATAATACGGAAGTAAGCCTCCTCCGAAAGGGCTTCATTGCGAATGTTCGCGAGTTGGAACACCTCACCCTCGGAGAGTGTGCGACCCAATTCGGCTATCAACTCCACACATCGCAAAGATCCTGTGAGTGCAGCCTGGTGCAACGAACTCGAAAGCAGGTAATCGCCCACCAACACGGCCACTTTGTTGTCGAACACAGCGTTGACCGAAGCCTGACCGCGACGGCGATTACTCTCATCCACCACGTCATCGTGCACAAGGCTGGCCGTGTGCAACAACTCCAAGGTTACGGCGGCTCGCAACGAAGCCTCCGACACCTGCCCCACCTCGCGTGCCACCAGCAACACCAGGATGGGACGCATCATCTTGCCTTGACGTTTGCCCACATAAGCTAACGCACTGCCGAGATACTCGTCAGAATGCTGCAAGGTGCTGACAAACATTTCGCGATACCTTGCCAAATCTGCCTCGATGGGCTTGCGTATTTGCTCTAAAGCTGTATTCATTCGTGAAATTAGTGCACAAAAATAGCAATTTAAGCGCAGAGAACGGGGAGCGGCCGAATTATTTTGTGTAATTTTACGGGAAAATCATGACTTTATGGAAAAAATTTTTCTGCTCGATGCCTATGCGCTCATCTATCGCGCTTACTACGCACTGATACGCTCGCCACGCATCAACTCGCGAGGCGAAAACACCTCAGCCATTTTCGGATTTGTCAACACGCTCGAAGATGTGCTCCGCAACGAGAAACCCGATTACATAGGCATTGCTTTCGATCCTGCAGGCCCCACGTTCCGACACGAAGAATACCCTGAGTATAAAGCACAACGCGAAAGCACACCCGAAGACATACGCCGCTCGGTTCCCATCATCAAGGATATCATTCGCGCCTACAACACCCCCATCCTCGAAGTGCCGGGCTTCGAAGCCGACGATGTGATCGGAACCATGGCCGTGCGAGCTGCAGAAGCCGGCCTTGAAGTCAGAATGCTTACCCCCGATAAGGACTATGCACAACTGGTGCGACCGGGCATCCTGATGTGCCGACCGGGACACGGCACCAAGGGAATGGAAATTCTGGGCACAGCCGAAGTGTGCGAAAAATACGGTATCGAACACCCGCGACAAGTCATCGACCTGCTCGGGCTCATGGGCGATGCTTCCGACAACATTCCCGGATGTCCGGGTGTGGGCGAAAAAACCGCCGCAAAGCTCATCGCACAATTCGGCAGTATTGAACAACTCGTCGAACGCACCAACGAACTCAAAGGTGCGCTTCGCCAAAAAGTGGAAAGCCATCGCGAAAAAATCATCTTCTCCAAATATCTCGCCACCATCCGCACGGATGCACCGGTGAGCACACCGCTCGAATCGCTGCGCCGTTCTGAACCCGACACCGAGCTTCTGAAAAAACTTTTCACGGAGCTGGAGTTTCGCTCATTGATTCAAAAATTATCAGGAAGCACAACCGCCACTCCCAAGGGGCCTTTTCAACCCTCTCTCTTTGACGCAGAACCAATCGAGAGTACAGAAGAAATTTCTGAGCCAAATCTCGAAACTTTTTCTTCGCACCCACACAAATACACACTCGTTGAGAATGAAGACGATATGCGAAGCCTTTGTGCGAATTTGTTGACAAAGAAAATTCTCAGCCTGGACACAGAAACCACAAGTACCGACCCGCAAACTGCAAAATTGGTCGGAATGAGTTTTGCTGCGACGGAATTTGAAGCTTACTACGTTCCTGTTCCGCAGGATTACGACGCCGCAAAATTTATTGTAACATTATTCAAACCTCTGTACGAATCTACAGAAATTCTGAAGGTTGGGCAAAATCTTAAATATGACTTCACGGTGCTCTCCCATTATGGCATAAATTTGGCCGGGCCTTGTTTCGACACCATGTTGGCTCATTATCTCATCCAACCCGAACTCCGACACAACCTCGACTATTTGGCAGAAATCTATCTGCACTACCAAACCATCCGCATCGAGGAGCTGATTGGCAAGAACGGACAGAAAAATATGGCAGACCTTTCGCCAAGTGCGGTCAAAGATTATGCATGCGAGGATGCCGATGTGGCGTTGCGCCTCATGCCGCTCCTGAAAGCCGAACTTGAGAAAAACGGACTGACCGACGTGTTTGAAAACATCGAGATGCCGCTCATGCCGGTGCTGGCTCGCATGGAAAGCCATGGCGTTCGCCTCGACACCGATGCACTGGCCGAAACCGGCCGTTTATTCACCGAGCGCATGCAACAAATCGAAGAGGAAATTTTTCGCCATGCCGGCCACAGTTTCCTGCTCACCTCTCCACGCCAAGTGGGCGAAGTGCTGTTTGACGAAATGCACCTTTCCGAAAAAGCAAAAAAGACCAAGAGCGGTCAATACTCCACCTCTGAAGAAGTGCTCGAAACCCTGCGCGGCAAGCATCCCATCGTCGGACTCATCCTCGCACATCGGGCACTCAAGAAGTTGCTCAGCACTTACATCGAAGCACTTCCCAAACTCATCAACCCCTCGACAAATCGCATACACACTTCTTTCAACCAGGCAGTTACCGCCACCGGACGTCTCTCCTCAAGCAATCCGAATTTGCAAAACATTCCGGTGCGTGGCGACGACGGTCGTGAAATCCGAAAAGCCTTTGTGCCCGAGCCGGGCTGCATCTTCTTCTCTGCCGACTACTCTCAAATAGAGCTACGCATCATGGCGCATCTCAGCGGCGACGAGCAGATGATTGAGGACTTTAACGCCGGAAAAGACATTCACGCGGCCACGGCTGCACGCATCTTCCACAAACCCCTGGAAGAAGTGTCGCGCGACGAGCGCCGCAAGGCAAAAACCGCCAACTTCGGAATCATCTACGGCATCTCGGCTTTCGGTTTGGCCGAGCGCATGGAGGTTTCGCGACGCGAGGCCAAGGAACTCATCGACAGCTATTTTGAGACCTATCCCAAGGTACGCGAATACATGAACAGCAGTGTAGATCATGCGCGCAACAAGGGATACATCACCACAGAGTTCGGCCGACGCCGCTATCTGCCCGACATCAATTCGGGCAATGCCGTGGTGCGTGGTTATGCCGAGCGCAACGCCGTCAACGCGCCCATTCAGGGAACTGCTGCCGACATCATCAAAGTGGCCATGGTGCGTATCGACGCCCGTCTTCAGCGTGAAAATTTGCGCTCGCGAATGATTTTGCAGGTGCACGACGAACTGAACTTCAGCGTGGTGCCCGAGGAAATGGAAACCGTGCGCCACATCGTCATCGAGGAGATGGAGCAAGCCTTCAAGATGCGCGTACCTTTGCAAGCCGATTGCGGACAAGGCACCAACTGGTTGGAGGCACATTAACCCCGCCCCCGAACACACAACAAGGGGAAGCTCACGACACAAGTTGCACCATCGCAACATCGGTCGCAGCTTCCCCTTTTTGTGTGCCTATTCCCTGAAAATCTGCAAGGCGTTTAGAAAATTCTGCAGTGCTTGCAGAAAATTCTAAACGCCTTGCAGATTTCTTTTATCGGCGCACCCGTTTTCACGGGTTGTTATCACCGCTTATTGCTCAGCCAAAACAGCCTTGCCCAACAAGTGCCCCAATGCCCGACCTCGTTCCAGAACATCGGCCGAAGCACCTTGTTTCCATTCCATGGGATCAGCCACCAAGTCGAGCCCCATCTTGGCATGATGAGCCTGCAACTTCTTGGCTGCCTGTCCTGCCCAGGTAAAGCCTCCGAAGCATACCAATTTTCGTCCTTTCACGTGGCGTTCGCCCAAGTCGTGCATGAGATGTTCAACGGGTGGGAAAAGCCCCCCGTTATAGGTAGGAGCACCCACTGCCAAGCCTCGATAACGGAAGATATCTGCCAGCACAAACGAGGTGTGTGCTTCCACCAGATTGTGCATCCGAATGGTGCGCACACCGGCCTCAGCTGCACCTTCGGCCACAGCCTCTGCCACGCGCTGCGTGTTGCCATACATCGAGCCGTAGCACACCACAACACCCGGCTCCGTTTCACCGGCACTCAGACGGCGATATGTCTCGATGGCACGGCCGGCCTCAGCAGTCCACATAGGACCGTGCGTGCTGCAAATCATGTCGATGGGAAGTGCTGAAAGCTTGCGCAAAGCTGTCTGCACGGGGGCGGCATATTTTCCAAGGATGGAGGCGTAATATCGCTCCATTTCCGGCCAATAAGGTGTGGTGTCCATCTGCGTGTCGAGCACCGCACCATTGAGCGCACCGAAGCAACCGAAGGCATCACCCGAGAAGAGAATGCGCTCCGTTGTATCATAGGAAACCATCGTCTCGGGCCAGTGCAACATGGGCACCAAGTGGAAATGCAGCTCATGATGTCCGAGTTTCAGCACATCCCCCTCTCCCACTTGCAAATAGTTGTCCGAAAGTGCTGCCTCGCCATAAAATCCTCGCAACATCTCCAGCGTTTTGGCATTACCCACCACACGAATGTCGGGAAAGCGTTGGCGCACTTGAGCGATGCTTCCCGAGTGGTCAGGCTCCATGTGATTGATCACCAGATAATCCACCCTATCCACACCGAGTGCATCGATTTTATCCAGAAATTCGGAGAGAAAAGCCGCGTCCACTGTGTCGACCAGTGCCACCTGCTCATCTGCAATGAGATAAGCATTGTATGACACACCCGAGGGCAAAGCCCAAAGTCCTTCAAAGCGGTGCTTATTGCGGTCATTCACTCCCACATAATGTACATATCCTTTCAGTTTCATAAGTCTCGTTTTTTGTGTTTTCAAATTGTATTTATCTTCTTCGTTACAGGTCTCTCAACCCTCATCATCGGCCATATCGAGCAGGCGAAACACGAGCGAAATTTCAAAACCCCGACCGGCTGCAAACCGCGCCAACTTCTGTTTGCGCTCATAGCCCTCTGCCCCTTTCAATGTGCGCTCTTTGGCAGCGAGCAAGGCTTTCAAAACCTCTTCATAAGCCTCAGCGTCAATGGTGTCCAAGGCCTCGGAAATGTCGGAAGCCGACAGACCTTTCTGCTGCAAGGCTGCCCGCATCTTGACGCGCCCCCAATGGTCGTAGTTCAGTTTGTCGTGAACAAAAGCCCGCGCGTAGCGGTTTTCATCAATGAAGCCCTCGCTTTCGAGCCGCATCAGCACATTTTCAACAGCCTCTGCAGAGAGTCCGGCCCGCCACCATTTTTGTTGCCAATCGGCACGGCAATACTCGCGCACCGAGCAGCGTGCCGCAGCTTGCGCATAGGCTTTTTCGGGTGTGAGGGACGTGGTGCGGTCGGCTTTCTCGGTTTTCATCTCCCCCACTCTATTTTTTCAACACACTGCGCAGCACAAACCATCCGTGCTGCCACAAAGTCAGAAACAGCCCGTAGTGACGCACCATGATGCGGAAACGTTCTTTCAGCGAGGCCTTGTGATTTTGCGTTGTGAGTCCTTCGCTCAGATAGTCGGCCACCACAATTTCTGCATTGGTGAGCGGAAGTTTCTGCTTGCGAGCCGCTTTCATGATGCGTATGCACCAATCAAAATCAGCAGAGAAGCGGAATTTCCGGTCATAGGGATGCGTTTTTGCCAAGTCGGTGCGTGCAAAAAAGGCTTGGTGGCACACCAACATACCTGCCTTGAACGAACGCCAGGTAAGCTGGCGAGGCGGCGTGAGTCGGCGACGACGAATGAATGCACCCTGCTCGTCCACCAGGTGTGTGTCTCCGTAAATCACGGCAGGGCGTGCAGATGTTTCGGCCTGCGCTGCCCGTGCAATGGCTGTGAGTGTGGAGTTTTCGTGAAACGTATCGCCGGCATTGAGAAACACGATGTAATCACCCGTGGCCAAGTCCAAAGCCTTGTTCATGGCATCGTATAATCCCTCATCGGGTTCGGAAAGGCAGACAATCTCGTGGCGCACCGCAGCTACGCTGTTACGTTCCTGATAATGGTGCACGTGTTCCAGCGTATTGTCGCGCGAATTGCCGTCAACAATGACGTGTTCCACGTAAGGGTAATCTTGTGCTTCCACACTGTGTATGGTGCGTTCCACCAGTGCTTCCGCATTGTAGGTAACGGTAGCTACGGTGATTTTTAACGGAGGTTCTGACATATTGTTGGTTCGTTGGTTGTTTTGTATGGTTGGTCTGATTTGCAGCTGTGGAGATGTGATTTGCGGGAGTGAAAGTCGGGGGTTCATTCCGCCTCTTCCCATCCTTCATAGAGCTTGAGAAAACGCTCTGCCACCACGCGCTCCGAATAGGAACGCTCGGCCTTTTGTCGGGCTGCCTTGGAAATTTCGGCATAACGATGTGAAAAGAGTGTCGACAGGATGCCCGTTTCCAAATCGTCCACATCCTTGTATCGCACCAGATATCCGTTTTTTTCATGGTCAATCATCTGAGGCAGGCCTCCCACGCGGAAAGCCACACAAGGCACTCCGCACGCCATGGCCTCGGCCACAGTGTTGGGCAGGTTGTCGGCCAATGTCGGCATCACCAGCAGATCTGCAGCACGATAGAGCAAGCGCATCCGAGCCTCGTCGGAAACATAGTTCTGCGGGTAGGCCGGACAGGCAAACGCATCAGCCAGAAGTTCGGCCTCACGTCCCACGGGCACCACTCCCAATTGTCCGCACATAGAGGGGTAATGCCGGCACACGGATTGCACGGCATCACGCAGGAAGTGAATGCCCTTGTTTCGGTCCGTCGCTTTGTAGGCCACGAACAGCAGCAAGCGGCGTTCCTCCGGCAGGCCCAATTCGCGGCGTGCAGCCCGTTTGTCGCCGGGGGTGTAGAATGATGTGTCGATGGGGTTTGTGATACTCTCCACGGTGTGTCCCTGCAAGAGCGGAGCGCGACGGGCTATATCGGCCAGCCAATCACTGCAAGCCACAAAGCGTATGTTGCCGGTGGCGAACACTTCCTGCTTGCGTCGATAGGTGCGAGCCGAAAGGTCATTGGGACTGCCACCATCATAGAGCATAGGACAATCGCCACACCCCGTAAGCCAACGTTCGCAAGCCCCGGCCTGATGACAGATGCCGGTGCAGGGCCACATGTCGTGCAAGGTCCACACCACGCGCTTGCCGGAGCGAAGAATGCGCTCTATGTCGGAGAGTGAAAGCATCCCCTGATTCACCCAATGGAGGTGCACAACATCGGCCTCTTGAAACACTTTGAGACGTGTGATATCCGTGCCGAAATGTGCATGGTCCACTTCAAAAAGACGATGCCGGTGAAAGCGATTGGCAGCAAAGATTTCGGCGCGTTCGGCCACAAATCTGAGACGATTGAGGGGCGATGGAGGCAAAGCGTGCACACGCGGATTGTCGGTGAGTTTATCACGCACCAGCATTTCCGCCTGTTGCCCGTTATTGTTCAAAGCTTCCATGAGCCGGTGCGCCGCAATGGCTGCACCGCCGGTATGTTCAGAGGTGTTTACAAGTAGTACACGCATATCTTTTCCTTATAGCCGCAAAGATAGTGAAAGGTGAGCGGAATGCCCACAAATCACGCAGTGAATTTGTTAGGGTATGCCCGAACCGCATCCTATCTTATTAAAAGATATGAAAAGGTAAGCGGATAGTTTGACACTTTGTCAGCACAACCCTCTTCGCAAGAACAAAAATTTACACGGCGTTTAGAATTTTCTGCAGTGCTTGCTGAATTTTCTAAACGCCGTGTAGATTTTAGCGTAAAGCCTCAGAGCATAAGTGCTCCCCTCTCCTATTCACGGATATACTCACTCCAATCCGTGAGACGCATGTCGCCTTTGCGACGATAAGTATCGTGCATGGCAAAAGCCGCTGGCAGAACGTGATGCGTGTGGCCTCCATAACGCTCAGCCAAACACAAATAATCGCGCAACAAGGGACGATAATCGGGATGGGCAATCTCGATGAGGGCCGCGGCTTTTTCCATCGAGCACTTGCCGCGCAGATCTGCCACGCCATATTCCGTAATCACGGCATCCACATAGTGCTCCGTGTGGTCCACGTGCGAGCAAAACGGCACTATGGAACTGATTTTTCCGTCCTTGGTGGTCGAACTGCAAGTAAAGGAGGCAAGCATCGCATTGCAAGTGAAGTCGGCCGAACCTCCAACGCCGTTCATCATGCGTGTGCCGCCGATTTTTGTACTATTGACATGGCCATACACATCCACCTCGATGGCGGTGTTCATAGAGCAGATGCCGAGACGCGCAATAATTTCCGGACAATTGGAAATCTCCGACGGACGCACCAACAAGCAGTCGCTATAATGACTGATGTCGTTGCAAAGTTCGCGCAACGGTTCCGGACCGATGGTCAGTGCTCCCGTGCTGGCAGCCTTCACACGGCCGTTCTTGATGAGGCGCAATGGTTCTTCCTGCAACACCTCCGTGTAAATGCTGAAGCGAGGCACATCCTCACACTCACCCAGCGCACCGAGTACGGCATTAGCACCACTTCCCACACCGCTCTGCAAGATGAGACGGTCGCGACTGATGAAACCGTGGTTCATGTTGTAAACCAAGAAATCTGCCATGTGCTGACCAATGGCATCAGTGATGGAATTTCCGGGAGTCATCGAACGACTTTCGTCAGGCAAGTTGCAACGCACCACACCCTTCACCCGATGCGCTTCCACCTCGATGTAAGGCTTACCGATGCGCTTCAACGGATGCGTGATGCCCACCGTGGTGCGACTCCATGGGTTTTCGATTTCGTAAATGTCGTGCAAACCAATGAGATTGGTGGAGTGCCACTCATTGAGTTCGATGAAAATTCCCTGCGTAGCCAGACGACAAATGGTGGGTGCAATGCCGATGCCGGCCGTGGGATATATGCGTATCGTATTGCCCACCTGCTCGATGTGGCAAGCCTCCATGATGCCCCACGTGGGAGGACCGGTGATGCCCTGACGAAGAAAAGTGGCGTTGTCTGACAGGTTGAGGTCGCTATATCGCACGCGACCTTCGTTGAAAGCCTTTCTGATTTCCGGATTAACGGTAAACGGAAGTCGGCGGTCGATGGCGTCGGCTGCCGCCAGCTCGCCGTCGCAGCTGGCTCCGATGCTCGCTCCCGTAATCAGGTCCACGCGGAACGGGCGACCCGCCTCGTGTTCGCCACGGGCACGCTTGGCAATTTCGGGAGTGATGCACTTAGGCGAACCGGCCGGCCCGAAACCACCCACGCCCAACACGTCGCCATGGTTAATCATTGCAGCGGCTTCGGCCGCGCTTATGTAAGAAATTGTCATGTATTCGGAATTTTGCAAAATCGACGCAAAATTACGGAAAATGCTACAATCCGCACACATAATGCATGCAAAACCGTCCAAACGGGAAGTAAAAATCCGCTTGGACGGTGCAAATAGTTTATCAACAAAAGAAGAAAGCTGCTCTCACACGACCCCGAAAGCCGAAAGGCTTGCGGAAGGTTGGAAGAGGGGAGCGGCTATTCCTATCGGCCGTAGCCATCGGCCTCGATGAGAGCCAGCAGTTTCTCCACGGCATCTTCGGCCGGGATGTTGCGCTCCACGCACACCTTGCCGCGATACAGACTTATCTTGCCGCGAGCCGCACCCACATAGCCATAGTCGGCATCAGCCATCTCGCCGGGACCGTTCACGATGCAACCCATGATGGCAATCTTCAAGCCGGTGAGGTGAGCCGTGGCGGCTTTCACACGCGCTATCGTGGCTGGCAGATCGTAGAGCGTGCGACCGCAACCCGGGCAACTGATATACTCGGTTTTTGTGGTGCGCGTCCGGGTGGCTTGAAGTATGGCGTAGGCCGTTTCGTCCACAACGGAGTGGGGGAGGGGAGTGCTTTCGCGCGGTGCATCGTTGTAGAGGAAAATTCCATCCGTGAGTCCGTCGAAGAGCAAAGCCCCCATATCGGCAGCCGCCTGCAACTGGAAATCTTCCTTGGCGGCTTGCGGATGATTGTAGTGTTGGAAGAAAATCACCGGCGTGGGGATGCGTTCTCGCCAGAGTTCGTGCACAAGTGCCCGGAGTTCGCCCAAACGATTTTGGTGGCCGCTCTGCGCAATCACCACCATTTCCGGATGAGCGCGGAGGCATGCCTTCACTTCATCGGTGAGCTGCGCATAACTCAGAAACAGGAACTTCAACGGTGCGGATGAGGCGGCGACTGTCATCAACATGTTGGCAGGATAGGCCGGATAGGTTTCCGGTTCGCCCGTCCACATATCTGCATCGACGATGTAGGCCGCGGCAATGCGCTTGTCGCGAGGTGGAAGTTGCCGACCGCAATAAATGTAATCGGGCACCAATGCACCAGCTTCGACAGAGCCATCCAATCGCGCAGAAAGCACCACCGGCACTTGCCCACCGCCTATGTTCATCACGGCACAGGTGGGGCGACGACGCGGATGCAGATAATCAAACTCGGGAGCGGGTTGGCCGGGAATGAGATGGTGTCCGGCGCGGCGCACCACGTATTCGGCCAATCGATATGCCACAGGTATTTCGGCTTCGGGCGGTTCGCTGAGCGACACACGCAACGTGTCGCCAATGCCATCGCACAGCAAGGCACCTATGCCCGCAGCGCTCTTGATGCGACCGTCTTCGCCTTCACCGGCCTCGGTTACACCAAGATGCAGGGGGTAGTCCATACCTTCGCGCTCCATGGCGGCACACAGCAGACGCACGCTTTGCACCATCACCACGGTGTTGCTGGCTTTGATCGACACTACCACATTCTTGAAGTTCTCTTTCTCGCAAACGCGGAGGAACTCCATGCAACTCTCCACGATACCCTCGGGTGTGTCGCCGTAACGGCACATGATGCGGTCGGAGAGCGAGCCATGGTTCACGCCGATGCGAAGTGCCGTGCCGTGCTCGCGACAGATGGCAAGCAAGCGCAAAAAACGCTCCTCCAAGCGGCGAAGCTCGGCGGCATATTCCTCGTCGGTGTACTCCAAATGCTTGAACTGACGGGCAGGGTCCACATAGTTGCCGGGATTGATGCGCACTTTCTCAACAATGCCGCCGGCAGCCACATCGGCCACGTTCGGATTGAAATGCACATCGGCCACCAACGGGCGGTCGTATCCGGCTTCGCGGAGTGCGGCCTTGATGTTGCGAAGGTTCTCAGCCTCGATGGTGCCTTGCGTGGTGAGGCGCACATAGTCGCCTCCGGCATCCATGATGCGCTTGCACTGCTCCACGCAGGCCTCGGTGTCGTTGGTCGAAGCCGTGGTCATGCTCTGAATGCGCAAGGGAGCATCACCGCCCAGCGGACGGTTGCCAATCTGCACCTCATGCGATGCACGGGGATGGTAATTGAAAATGTCCATGTTGCTTCTGTTTTTTTGCGATGCGCCGCCATCGATTTTCCGCAGTGCTTGCAGAAAATTCTGCAGTGCTTGTAGAAATCTCTAAACGCCTTGCAGATTTTTCTGCTCCGACAGGGCGTTTTCTCCCTCTCCAAAGACAGCTTTGGCGACGCCGAACAATCAGTTGGTCTTATGCTTGTAAGAAACGGCCGACAAGTCCTCGTTGGCCTTCACAATCTTCTGCTTCAAGCCCTCCTTGTGCGCAGCCAGACGGTCGGCCAGTGCATCATCGGAGAGAGCCAGCATCTGTGCAGCCAGAATGGCGGCGTTCATCGCGCCATTGACGCCGACGGTGGCCACCGGTATGCCGGGAGGCATCTGAACGATGGAGAGAAGCGCATCAAGGCCGTCGAGCATTCCCTTGATGGGAACTCCGATGACGGGCACTGTGGTGCAAGCCGCAATAACACCGGGCAGAGCCGCAGCCATGCCGGCACCGGCAATGATGACGCGCAGACCGCGTTCCTTGGCCGTGCGAGCAAAGTGCTCCACTTCGGCCGGTGTGCGATGCGCCGAGAGGGCATTCATCTCGAAGGGGATTTCCATTTCATCGAGAAACTTGGCAGCTTTTTCCATAACGGGCAAATCGCTCGTGCTGCCCATGATGATACTTACAATCGGTGTTTGCATATTTTTGAATTTTTAGTTTGAATTTCTTTTCGGAGATCTCGGCTTTACCCTCACACCAGCAACACGCCCAGAAAGCCACAGAGCAATCCCACCAGCACGCCTAATCCCACTTCGCCCAAGGTGTGTTGCCGCAAAATGAGACGGGCCGAACCCACCGCACCTGTCAGCGTTACAGCCAAGCACAGCGAAAAAATGGGATTGAAAGCAAAGGTGAAGGAAAAGCCCACCAGCGCCCCCACCACGCCGCCGGCAGCGGCCGAATGAGTGCTCACCTTTGTGCGGAGATTTATCAGCGCACATACCACTTGTATGGCCAAGGCCGAAACTATGATGCCGAGCGTGAAATTGGGCATGTGCATGCATCGCATCACATGGAGCAGACACACATACGAGATGATGGAAAGCAGATAAGGGATGAAACGATTGCGACGATGCCCCAGCTGAAAGTGGGTGAGCTTGTTCACTTTCCGATAAACAAAGATGGAAAAACGGGGCACCAACACGGTGAATGCATAAACAATGGCGAGCAGCAACATCTTGTAGGACAAGGGCAGCAGATGCAGATAGCTGAACACCAATAGCAAGGCAAAAGCCACCACCGGCAGATAGAACGGTGAGAACAGCAACGATACGGCCTGAGCGCCCATGATGAGAAATCGGTTGTTCATCTGAAGATTTTTGTTGTGCTTCGCTGTTTTTTGAGAAGGCAATCCGGAAAGAGTGGCAAGGCTTGCCACTTTTTTGGCAGTGCTCGCCACTTTTGTGGCAGGCCTTGCCACTTTTCATCAAAACCCGGGCTATCTGCGCAGACGCGCCGGAGGAAATCCCAACTGCTCGCGATATTTCGCCACAGTGCGTCGGGCCACGGGGAAACCGGCTTCCTTGAGCCGTTCCGCCAACACCTGGTCGGCCAGCGGTGCCTTCTTGTCCTCCGTTTCCAGCAACTCGCGCAGTGCCGCCTTGACGCGGCGTGCCGAGAGTTCGTCGCCGGCCTCGGTTACGAACTGTGTGGAGAAAAAGAACTTCAGCGGATAAATGCCATAATCGGTTTGAACATATTTGCTACCCGTAACGCGAGAAACGGTGGATATATCCACACCGATGCGCGATGCCACATCTTTCAGCGTCATGGCACGGAGCCGGGTTTCGTCGTCCTCGTCGAAAAACGGGCGTTGCAGTTCCACAATCGCCGTCATGACGGCCAACAACGTCTGCTGCCTGCGGCGAAGGCTGTCTATGAAGGTAACGGCTGCCTCCACCTTGCGGCGAGCATAAGTATAGGCATCGCGCTGCTCACGACTGAGGGCCGTGCGGCTGTCGGCATAGGCGGAAACCGTATCACGGAAGGCGCGACTCACACGAAGCTCGGGCACATCGCCACGATTGAGGCGGATGCTTGGCACTCCGTCGCTGCCCACGCTGACATAGAAGTCGGGAATCACCGTGGGCGCTCCCATGCCGGCACTCTCAGAGAGGGCACTGCCGGGTTGGGGGTTGAGGTGCGTGAGTTCGCGGCGAATGGCTTCGAACTCGCTCTCCGAAACCCCAAGACGCGACATGATGTTGTTCCAACGCTTGTGCATGAAGTCGTCAAAGCATCGGTCCACCACCTCGAGTGCTTTCTCGCGATGCGCAAAGTGCATCTCGGGATCCGTCAACTGCAAGCGCAAACATTCCTGCAGTGAGCGAGCACCGATGCCACGCGGTTCGAAAGTTTGCAAAATGGAGAGCAAATGTTCCAACTCGCGCTGCGAAGTTTCCACATTGTGATAAACGGCCAACTCGTCCTCAAGCGTGAGAAGCGACGTGCGAAGCAGACCATCGGCATCGAGCGAACCGATGAGATATTCAAGCACTTGGCGTTCGTGGTCGGTGAGTTCGTTTTCGGCTATCTGGCGTTGCAAATTATCGTAGAACGACACAGCGTCGGCCTGCGGCACTTCTCGATATTCGCGAGCGGCATCCGCCCGTTCCTGAAGGTAGGCAGGAACGTCGTCGGCCGTGAGATAATCGCCCAACGCGTCTGCCATGTTGCCGGCCTCCGGGTCTGACATTTCTGCATCGTACTCGCCTGCTTCGGCAGGCGTCTCGGAAGTTTCATCAAAAGCATCCGCATCACCGCCGGCCTCTTCCAGCGCAGCGTTGTCCAACATCTCGTTTTGCACACGCACAGCAAGATCTGCTACCGGCAACTCCAGCAATTTGGAGAGTGCCAGCTGCAGAGGCGAAAGCTGCTGTTGCTGCGTTTGGGTTTGCGTTTGTTCGAGTCGTTGCGCCATGCGGGTGTTTCTTTTTCCTTTGCAAAGGTAGGAAAAAGCCCACGACTATGAAATTCCATCGAACATAAAAAAGCCCGAAAGCTCTTCGCGAGAACTTTCGGGCTTTGCAGGAATATACCCAATGGGGTTATCAGAACATGTAAGCCACTTGCACTTGGAAAGTGTTGGCTTTGTAATCGTCGCTACCACCGACAAGACCCGGGGTTACGTTGGAGAGAACGGTTTCACCCAGTTTTCCCAATCCGAAGTTGTAGCCGAGACCCACTTCAAGGTGGCCCAGCACTTTCACACCGGCACCCACGTTCCATGTGGTCAGCATGTTGTTGTTCTTAAACATGCCGTTGCTTTGGTTATAATTGCTGGAGAAAATGTTCCATTCGCGGCCGCTGACGTTGAAACCGAACTGCGGACCTGTGGATACATAGACCGAAGCCACCTTACCGAGGCCGATGTTGTAGCGCACGTTGATGGGAATTTCGATGGTGCTGAGCGTCTTTGTGCTTCCCTCGTATTGCGCCGCGTCAATGTTTAATTTGCGTTGCGAATACTGCACCGAACCGTCGAAAGACAAACCGAGCGGCAACGAAAAGGCCACCTTGGGACCGATGTACCAACCGGCACGATTGTCGCTGCTGAGAGCGTTTTTCCAATTATCACCCTTGAAACTCACCTTCGAGAGGTTCAAACCTCCCACAACACCCCACGAAAATCCTTGTGCGGCGGCAGGAGTTGCCCAAGCGGCAGCCAGAATGAAAGCTGCAACAGTCAGTAATTTCTTCATCGTTTTATGATTTTTGGTGAAACAATCAATATGTCCGTGCCGTGCTCTCATGAGAACACGAACACGGACATTATTTTTTTACGCGGGAATGAGACCCATCGACACCAACAGCGGGTGCTGAATGGCATAGACGGCGATACCTGCCAAATAGCCGGCGAGGGCCAGCCATGAGATATTCTTGAGATACCAACCGAAGGAGATATTTTCCAAGCCCATCACCACAACACCGGCAGCCGAGCCGATGATAAGCATAGAGCCTCCGACACCGGCACAATAGGCGAGGAGCTGCCAGAAGATACCGTCTACGGCCAAGGCTCCGGCATCAGCAATGGGATACATACCCATGCAGCCGGCCACGAGGGGCACGTTGTCGACGATGGAAGAGGCTGCACCAATCACGCCGGTGATGGCATAATGATTGGAGTTGGTTGTGTCGTTCAGCCACTGGCCGAAAGCGGTGAGCACACCGGTTTCCTGAAGTGTGGCAACCGTCATCAGAATTCCGAGGAAGAAGAGGATGGTGGTCATGTCTATCTTCTGCAACATGTTGGTAACACGGTGCGTAGACATGAGGTGCGCATTCTTTTTTCTGGCAAGGAAAACCTCAACCACAGTCCAAAGCACGCCGAGCACGAGCAGGATGCCCACATAAGGAGCAAGGTGTGTCAGCATCTTGAAGATGGGCACAAAAAGCAGACCGCCCACACCGAGAGCAAACACAATGTTGCGCTCTTTCTGTGAGAACTCATTGTGGTCGGCATCGTTTGCCTCCTCCTTAATAATAGGCAGCTCACCCTTGAATCGGAAGTGCAACAAGATGCACGGAATGAGCAGACTGGCAACTGAGGGCAGGAACACTTGCAACAGCACACCCTGTGTGGAAATCATGCCACGCACCCACAGCATGATGGTAGTTACGTCGCCAATGGGCGAGAAGGCACCGCCGGCATTGGCAGCCAAGACGATGAGACCTGCAAGAAGGAAGCGGTCTTCACGCTCCTGAACGAGCTTTCTCAGCACCATAATCATCACAATGGAAGTGGTGAGATTGTCGAGAACAGCCGAGAGGAAGAAGGTCATCCAAGCCATGCGCCACATCAGTGTGCGCTTGCTGGTGGTTTGCAGACGCTGCTTCACAAAGTTAAAACCGCCGTTGGCATCCACAATCTCGACGATGGTCATCGCACCCATGAGGAAAACGATGATTTCGCACGTTTCGGAAAGATGGTGAAGCATGCGGCTTGACACTGTTTCGCCATCACCCAAAGTCAGAATACCGCTATTAACTCCCACAGAGAACAGCGTCCAACAGATGGCACACATGAGCAAAGCCACAGGGGCTTTGTTGATTTTTGTACCGTGCTCGAGCGCGATACAAGCATAGCCGAAGATAAACACGGCCACGATGATAGGTGTAATCATTGCTTATATAAATTAGAATTAATATGCGCGTGAAAACCGTGCAAAGGAATGCAAACAATTTGAGTTCGCCAAGAAAAACACTTCATAAATGTCCCGTTTCTTCGGTTTCAACGAAAAAGTAGTACCTTTGCCTCGCAAAATGCCGCCCCTGTAGTTCAACGGATAGAATAGAAGTTTCCTAAACTTTAGATAGGAGTTCGATTCTCCTCGGGGGTACTCCCAACACTCCATAAGCCGTCCGCCCACGTGGCAACGGCTTTTATTTTTCACCACACACCGCACCACCATTTCCCCGCTCCGCAAGGGAGCAAAATCTGCAGTGCTTGCAGAATTTTCCGCAGTGCTTGTAGAAAATTCTGCAAGCACTGCGGAAAATCCACCGACGAACACGCATTATTTTGAAAAGCGCAAATAAATTTGGCTTTCCACTCGCCTTGCACACTTTGGCGGCGCATTCGCTTCGCCCAAGGTAGGCAGCGGCTCGGAAAAGCGCAAATAAATTTGGCTTTCCACTCGCCTTGCACTACCTTTGTCCCCCAAAACACAGCATGCCTTATGCAAAAGAACCTGGTTATTGTTGAGTCGCCGGCCAAGGCGAAAACCATCGAGAAGTTCCTGGGAAAGGATTTCAAGGTGCTGTCAAGCTTCGGCCATATTCGCGACCTTAAGAAAAAGGACTTCGGAGTAAATCTCACTACCTTCGAACCCGAATATGAAATCCCCACCGACAAAACACGCGTGGTGAGCGAACTGCGTGCACAAGCCAAGAAAGCCGAAGCCGTGTGGCTCGCATCCGATGAAGACCGCGAGGGAGAAGCCATCGCCTGGCACCTCGCGGAAGTGCTCAAGCTCGACCCGAAAAATTCGCGTCGCATCGTGTTTCACGAAATCACCAAGCCGGCCATTCTGGCTGCCATCGAAAATCCGCGCAGCATCGACCTCCATCTGGTGGACGCACAGCAGGCACGCCGCGTGCTCGACCGCTTGGTCGGTTTCAAGCTCTCGCCCGTGCTGTGGCGCAAGGTCAGACCGAAACTCTCCGCCGGCCGCGTGCAGAGTGTGGCAGTGCGACTCATCGTGGAGCGTGAACGCGAAATTGAAAGCTTCAACGCCGAAGCCTCTTACCGTGTCAGCGCCCTCTTCAGCGTTCCCACCACCGACGGAAACACGGCACAGCTTCGAGCCACCCTCGGCACACGCTTCAAGACGCAGGCCGAAGCCGAAGCATTCCTCAACCACTGCCGCACAGCCCGCTTCACCATTTCGGCCGTCAACAAGCAACCCACACGACGCACACCGGCACCGCCTTTCACCACCTCCACACTTCAGCAGGAGGCAGCCCGAAAATTAGGCTTCCCGGTGGCAACCACCATGCGCGTGGCTCAAAACCTCTATGAAGCCGGACACATCACCTACATGCGTACCGACTCTATGAACCTCTCGACCCTTTGCCTCAACAGCTGCGGCAAAGTGATTGCCGAGCGAATGGGAGAAGCCTATCATCAGCGCAGAACATATCACACCCACACCAAGGGTGCACAAGAGGCTCACGAAGCCATCCGTCCCACAGACATGACAGCCGACACCATATCCGGCACGCCGCAGGAACAACGCCTGTATCAACTCATTTGGAAGCGAACCATCGCCTGCCAAATGGCCGACGCACAGCTGGAGAAAACAACCGTCAGCATCGACGTCGAAGGACGCAACGAACAATTCGGCACAGCCGGCGAAGTGGTGAAGTTCGATGGCTTCCTGAAAGTGTATCGCGAAGGGCACGACAACGAAGTGGACAACGAAGCCGAAGGCCGCTTGTTACCTCCCATGAAAATCGGCACCGATGTGAGCCGCATTGAAATGGCTGCTGCCGAACGCTATACCCAACCCCCGTTGAGATATACCGAAGCCGCACTCGTGCACAAGCTCGAAGAACTCGGCATCGGCCGCCCCTCCACCTACGCCCCCACCATCTCCACCATCCAACAGCGCGAGTATGTCATCAAAGGCGACAAGGAGGGAACACAACGCAGCTATACCGTCATTACACTCACCGACGACAAAATCGCAAACGACACACACACCGAAACAGTGGGCAACGAGAAAAACAAACTCCTGCCGACCGACATCGGTACCGTGGTAAACGATTTCCTGCAAGCCAATTTCCCCGACATCATGGACTTCCATTTCACCGCCAACGTGGAGAAGGAATTCGACGAAATAGCCGAAGGAAACAAGGCCTGGACGGAACTTATCCGAAACTTCTATGCCGATTTCGAACCACAAGTGGAAAAAACCATGACCGAACACACCGAACACAGAGTGGGCGAGCGCGAACTTGGCCAAGACCCCACCACCGGCGAACCCGTCATGGTAAAAATCGGACGCTTCGGCCCCATGGTGCAAATCGGCTTGCCCGCAGGCGGAAACAAACCGCGCTTTGCCACACTCGCACCCGGTCAAAGCATCGCCACCCTCACGCTGGAAGAGGCATTGGAATTATTCCGTCTGCCACGCACCGTGGGAGAATATGAAAGCCAACCGGTGGTCATCAACATCGGACGCTTCGGCCCCTACGTGCAACACAACAAGAAATACACCTCCATCCCCGAAGATGAAGACCCCATGTCCGTAACCCTCGAACGCGCCATCGAACTCATCGAAGAGAAGCGCAAAGAAGAGGCCGCACGCCTCATCAAGCAATTCGCCGAGGACGCAGATTTGCAAATCATCAACGGACGCTACGGAGCCTATATCAGTTATCGACAAAAGAACTATAAACTTCCCAAAGAGCTGGTGGCAGATGCCGCTGCCGTAACCTACGAACAGTGCATGCAGATTGTGCAAGAGCAGGACAAGGCCCCGAAAACCACCACGCGACGCAAAAAGAAGTAAGCATGAAGTGCATCATTCTGATTGGCTACATGTGCGCCGGCAAAACCACTGTGGGAAAAGCGCTGGCCAAAGAATTGGGTCGCACATTCTACGACCTTGATTGGTACGTGGAAGAGCGTTTTCACAAAAAGGTGCCTCAAATTTTTGCAGAGGAAGGCGAAGCCCGTTTTCGCGACTTGGAACGCCGCATGCTGCATGAAGTGGCCGAATTCGAGAACATCGTATTATCCTGCGGTGGAGGTACACCCTGCCACTTCGACAACATGGATTACATGAACTCGGTGGCCGAAACTTATTACCTCAAGGCCACACCCGAAACACTCATCCAGCACATTGCCATCAGCCGAGGGGAGCGTCCGCTGCTCAAAGGGAAATCGCCCGAAGAGCTTCGCGAATTTGTCAGCACGCAGCTGGCCGAACGCGAACCCTATTACGAAAAAGCACAACACATTGTCGATATCAACGTATTGGACAGTTTTGACAAAATAAAGGACATCGTAAGTTTAATCAAGCAGGAAACAGAAGCTGCCAACGCATAAGCCAAAACTCACCCTGCTTCACAAAACCCGAACGCCCATGAGAAAATGGAGAATTGAGGACTCGGAAGAACTCTACAACGTGAAAGGCTGGGGTGCCAGCTATTTCGGAATTAACGAGGAGGGACATGCATACGTCTGCCCTCGCAAGAACGGTGTGCGCATCGACCTGAAAGAAGTGGTCGACGACCTTGCTTCGCGCGACATCACCGCTCCCGTTTTGCTAAGATTTCCGGACATTCTCGACAACCGCATCGAGAAAACTGCCGAGTGCTTCACCCGTGCCGAAAAGGAGTATAATTTCCAAGCGGAACACTTCATCATTTATCCTATAAAGGTGAACCAAATGCGCCCCGTGGTGGAAGAAATCATCAGCCACGGCAAGAAATACAACCTCGGGCTTGAAGCAGGTTCGAAACCCGAACTCCACGCTGTGCTTGCCACCAACATGGACAGCGACAGCCTCATCATCTGCAACGGCCATAAGGACCAGAATTTCATCGAACTGGCACTGTTGGCACAAAAGATGGGCAAGCGCGTTTTCTTGGTCATTGAGAAACTTCCCGAACTCGAAATCATTGCGCGTACGGCCGAGAAATTGGGTGTGCGTCCCAATCTGGGTGTACGCATCAAGCTGGCTTCATCCGGTTCGGGCAAGTGGGAAGAAAGCGGCGGCGATGCCTCAAAATTCGGCCTCAACTCCAGCGAACTGCTCAAGGCTTTGGAAATGCTCGACGAGATGGGCATGCGCGACTGCCTGAAGCTCATACACTTCCACATCGGCAGCCAAATTTCCAAGATACGCCGCATCTCCACCGCTCTGCGCGAGGCGGCACAATTCTACGTGCAACTGCACGCCATGGGCTTCAACATTGAATTTGTGGACTGCGGAGGTGGTCTCGGTGTGGACTATGACGGAACACGTTCGAGCAACTCGGCCAGTTCGGTGAACTATTCCATACAAGAATACGTGAATGACTGCGTTTACACATTCGTTGACGCTTCCAACAAGAACAAGATACCCCATCCCAACATCATCACCGAAGGCGGCCGTTCGCTCACAGCGCACCACTCGGTGCTTATCCTCGACGTCATCGAGGGAGTGAGCGTTCCGCACATGCCCGAAGATTTTCATCCGTCGGAGAACGACCACCAGCTGGTGCACGACCTGACGGAGATATGGGATAAACTTTCGTCTCGCTCGATGTTGGAAGACTGGCATGACGCCGAAGACATTCGCGAAGAGGCACTCGACTTGTTCCGCCACGGCATCATCGATTTGCGCACGCGTGCCCAAATCGAGAGCCTCTATTGGAGCATTTCGCACGAGATTTCCGAATTGGTGCACCACCAGAAACACGTGCCCGACGAACTTCGCAAACTCGACAAGATGATGGCAGAAAAATACTTCTGCAACTTCTCACTCTTCCAGTCGCTGCCCGACTGCTGGGGCGTGGACCAGCTGTTCCCCATCATGCCCATCGCACGTCTCAACGAGCGACCCACACGTTCGGCCACCCTGCAAGACATCACTTGCGACAGCGACGGAAAAATCGTAACCTATGTGAACCACAACCAACAGACCAACTACCTGCCGCTGCATGCCATCCGTCAGGGCGAACACTACTACATCGGTGTTTTCCTCGTAGGAGCGTATCAGGAAATCCTGGGCAACATGCACAATCTGTTCGGCGACACAAACGCGGTTCACATCTCCGTGGACGGCGACGACTACTCCATCGACAAGACCATCGACGGCGAAACCGTGGCCGATGTTTTGGAATACGTGCAATACGACCCGAAACGCTTGGTGCGCCGCCTCGAAAGTTGGATCAGCAAAGCCGTGAAAGAGGGCCGCATCACCATTGAGGAAGGCAAGGAGTTCATCTCCAACTATCGCGCCGGCCTCTACGGTTACACTTATTTGGAATAAACATTTGGCTTTCCCCAACCCCGAAACCTGGGAGGCACGAACACACGCCCGAGGCATGAAAATCTGCAAGGCGTTTAGAAAATTCTGCAGTGCTCGCAGAAAATTCTAAACGCCTTGCAGATTTTTCGCCCAAGCACACCCGTCTTGAACACCTCGAGGACAACCCCTGCCGAATGCCTCTGAAAACACAAAACATGCCTCCTCACGACTATCACACAAGTTTTTGCAGAGGCACAAGGGATTGTCTGAAAACAAAACCGTACCTTTACACCCCGAAAATAGAAATAAGAACACACATGGAGCATAAATTCAATCGCACATTGGTAACCGCCGCCTTGCCCTATGCCAACGGCGGTGTTCACATCGGACACCTGGCCGGCGTTTACGTTCCTGCCGACATCTACACACGCTACCTCCGCCTCAAGGGTCGTGAGGTGCTCTACGTATGCGGCTCCGACGAACACGGCGTGCCCATCACCATCCGCGCCCGCAAGGAGGGATGTACACCGCAAGACGTTGTGGACAGATACCACAAGTTGATCAAAGAATCGTTCGAGGGCTTCGGCATTTCGTTCGACGTATATAGCCGTACCTCCTCCGAAACCCACCACAAAACAGCGGCCGACTTCTTCCGTCGCCTCTACGACAAAGGAGAATTTGTGGAGCGCGAAAGCGAACAATACTACGATGAGGAAGCACAGACCTTCCTGGCCGACCGCTACATCACGGGCGAATGTCCCCACTGCCATGCCGAGGGAGCCTATGGCGACCAGTGCGAAAAATGCGGCACAGCCCTTTCGCCCACCGAACTCATCAACCCCAAGAGTGCCGTGAGCGGCTCCAAGCCCGTGCTCCGCAAGACCAAACACTGGTATCTGCCGCTCGACAAGCACCAAGCATGGCTCGAACCTTGGATCACCGAGCAACACCGCGAATGGCGCAGCAACGTGATGGGGCAGTGCAAGAGCTGGTTTGACATGGGCCTTCAGCCCCGCGCCGTGAGCCGCGACCTCGATTGGGGAATTCCTGTGCCCGTTGAAGGAGCCGACGGCAAAGTGCTCTACGTCTGGTTTGACGCACCCATCGGCTATATTTCGAACACCAAAGAACTGCTTCCCGACACTTGGGAAAAGTGGTGGAAACAACCCGACACGCGCTTGGTGCATTTCATCGGCAAGGACAACATCGTGTTCCATTGCATCGTGTTCCCCGCCATGCTGAAGGCCGAAGGTTCATATATCCTGCCCGACAACGTGCCCTCCAACGAGTTTCTCAATCTTGAGGACGACAAAATTTCAACCTCGCGCAACTGGGCCGTTTGGTTGCACGAATATCTTGTCGACATGCCCGGCAAACAAGACGTGTTGCGCTATGTGCTCACCGCCAATGCTCCCGAGACAAAGGACAACAACTTCACATGGCGCGACTTCCAGGCCCGCAACAACAACGAATTGGTGGCCGTCTACGGAAACTTCGTGAACCGTGCCCTCCAACTCACAAAGAAATACTACGACGGCATTGTGCCCGCAGCCGGAACACTGACCGAATACGACTTGGAAACCATCCGCGAATTCCGCGGTGTGAAGGAACAAGTGGAAAAACTCATCGAGGAATTCCGCTTCCGCGATGCACAAAAAGAAGCCATGAACCTGGCACGCATCGGAAACAAGTATTTGGCCGACTCCGAGCCTTGGAAGGTTATCAAGACCGACCCCGAACGTGTTAAGACCGTCATCAACCTTTCGCTGCAATTGGTGGCCAATCTTGCCATAGCTTTCGAACCGTTCCTGCCGTTCTCTTCAGAACGTCTGCGCGACATGCTCAACGTGGAGCGTCCCGAGTGGGACCGTCTGGGCAGCACCGACCTTCTGCCCGAAGGCCACCAACTCAACGAACCGGCACTCCTCTTCGAAAAGATTGAAGACGCCGTCATCGAGGCACAAATCCAGAAACTGCTCGACACCAAGAAAGCCAACGAAGCAGCAGCCTATAAGGCCAACCCCGTGCGCCAAGACATCGCTTTCGAAGACTTTGAGAAACTCGACATCCGTGTCGGAACCGTCGTGGAGTGCGAGCGCGTTCCCAAGGCCGACAAGCTGTTGCGCTTCCTCATAGCCGACGGATTGGAAAACCGCACCATCGTGAGCGGCATTGCTAAGCACTACAATCCCGAAGACCTCATCGGAAAACAGGTGTGCTTCATCGCCAACCTGCCGCCCCGCAAGCTGCGCGGCATCGAGAGTCAGGGAATGATACTCTCTGCCGAAAATTTCGACGGAGGCCTGAGCGTGCTCACCGTGGACCGCGAAGTGAAACCCGGAAGCGAAGTGAAGTAATCCGAAGACAACGATAAAAACTGCGCACGCGATGCGCAAAAAACTACTCGGCGTTTAGAAAATTCTGCAGTGCTCGCAGAAAATTCTAAACGCCGAGTAAATTTTTGTACTCCGCAAGGTCTTTTTTTCAACACAACGTAAGCCGTTCGCTCACTCCTTGCGCAACAATTTGCAATGCACCGGATGATGGTCCGAAAGATACACCGAATCGTCCACCCGCGCCTCGAAAACCTCCCAATGGTCGCTGCTAAAAATGTGGTCGATACGCACAAACATGGCATCACGATTGAAAGTGCGTCCCAAACCCGTGCCCGATGCTCGATAAGCATCTTGCAAATCGCGCCCAATGGTGTAGCAGGTATAGGAAATGGGAGTGTCATTAAAATCACCGCACACCACCACCGGCCGCCCGGCATTTCGTTTCACATAATCGGCAACGGCCTCTGCCTGTCTGCTGCGCAGCTTGCCGGCCTTCGCAATTTTGGAAACGAGGCGGCGCGAAGTGGCATCGACATCGATGTCGGGGTTGCGCTGCACCATGTCTTTGTAGTTGGAACGTTCCTTTCCGGAAAGCCCCATTGTTTGCAAATGACAATTCACCACAAGCAGCGTATCACCGGGAGCTTGCAACAACTTGAAAACAGCCGCACCGTTCATCCCACTGCCACAGATTTTTTCTTTCCCCACAATTGGAAAAACTGAAAAACACACCAGCCGGTTTTCCGACAACCTCACGCTGTCGAAATACATCTTCCGATTTCTGTTGAGAGTGGTCCGGATTTTCTGCATCACCTTGTCGGCACAATAAGCTTCTTGCAGACAAATGATGTCGGCTTCACGGTCGGCCAGATAAGCCGCGGTGCGATTGGTGTCGGCATCCCAATTTTTCGCATCCCCCCAACCATGCACGTTGTAGGTAATGAGCGAAAGACAACTGTCGGGAGCTTTTTTTGAGAAATTGATGGGAAAATATGCCCTCACACTGCCGAAACATGCCAACACACCCACCAACGGTATCCACGCCTGACGCGGCGCAAAGAGCAGGCAGAGAAAAAGCATCAGCAGCGTGCCGGCCAGCAGGAACGGGAAGCCCATGCCCAGCACCACAATGTACGAACACCACGACGGGTTGACATACACACTGGCAGCACCGGCCCACAACAGCAATACCGCTGCCCAGGCTGCCGCTGCCATGAAGCGTTGCAGAAGAGAGGAGGAGGTGTTTGCTTTCCGCGTTTGTGCCATCTTGGTTCGCGCTTATTTTCGGCTACCTTCGAATAGGTCGCGCTTTTCCTCATCGGTCAGACTTTCATAGCCCGACCGCTTTATCTTCTCCAGGATTTTGTCCACTCGCTGTTCGCGCTCCGCTTTTCGGGCATTGAAGTCATAATCTTCGCCACGGTCCTTGAAATTTCTGCCCCCGGCCGAAACTTTCATGCGAGGCTTTTTGCGGAACGCCCCCTTGCATTTGTCAGTGAAGCGTTGCCACAACGACGGTCGCCCCCAGGCTGCGCCCCCATATCCGGTGCGACCGTGATTGCGCCAATACGTCAGCAACAACCACCCGAAGAGCATACCGCCAAGGTGGGCGAAGTGTGCAATGTTGCCATCCGAGGTGAAAGCCGAGAAAAGCTCGATGGCGGCATATCCCGCCACAAAGTATTTGGCTTTCATCGGGATGGGCGGAATGAGCAACATGATGCGCTCGTTGGGGAAAGCCATTCCGTAAGCCAACAGAATGCCATAACACGCACCGCTGGCTCCGATGGTGGTCCAAAGGTTAAGATAGGCAGCCTTGGTCATCAGGCCGGAACCCGTGTTCACCCAATCATAGTTGGCCAGACCGGAGAGGAAGTATTCGCCCGTCTGCCACAGTTCCTGACACAAGCCGGCACCGATGCCGCACACCAAATAATAAATCAGAAAGCGGCGCGAGCCAAGCACCCCCTCGATGATGCGACCAAACATCCAGAGGGAGAACATATTGAACAAAAGGTGGGTCAGATTGCCGTGCAAGAACATATAAGTCAACAACTGCCACGGCCGAAAGTCGGGTGCCAACACATAGTGCAAACCGGCATAATGAGAAAAATCAAAACCTCTTTGCTCGAAAACATACTGCGCAAAGAAAGCCAGACAGTTGATGATGAGCAAATTTTTGGTTACGGGAGGGATGTTTCTGAGCATCTTATATATAATTATATGTATAGGGTGGGGGAGCAGACTCCCCACGTTGCACATGCAAAGATACAACAAAGCAAAGAAAGAGCCGTACAAGAAATTCCGTTTTAAGCTTTGCCAACACTCCCGACCGCGCCCGAAGCAACGCACAAGCACAAAAAAAAGGGATACCGCTGTATCCCAACCTTAATTACCTTAAATCTAATACTATGAAAAACACGATGCAAAGATACGGCCCGGCGCACCGACCGCAAGAAAACGGGTGGAAAAAATCCTCAATTTCGCACTTTTTTAACAAAGAGACCGCTTTTTGAAATCCCCACCTGCCAAACCCTGACACTTTCAAACCCTCACCACAGAAACGTACCCGAGGGCATAAAACCCGCAGTGCTTGCAGATTTTTCTGCAGTGCTCGTAGAAAAATCTGCAAGCACTGCGGAAATTCCAACAAAGCACACCGCATTTTTCACACTTCACCCCAGCACATCCTCACCCAAAGAAAACAAAATCCCAAAGCTTCACGGATTTTTTGCAAAGCACAAGGTGCGCCAAAATCTTCAATTAAAAAGGCTTCAACCTTGTGAGTCAGAAAAAATCAGTATATTTGCACGTTCAAAACTATGCAGTGGCGGCTCGTGCATGCCTTCTTGGCATCTGCAACAATGCCCGTCAACTATGCAAACCCTGCCAATAAATTCATAATACATAAACACTTCATTCTAAAATGCAAAACAAAGGATTTGTAAAACTTATCGCAGTTCTGCTGACCCTGATTTGCCTTTTCTACCTCTCTTTCTCTGTGGTTACCAACCACTATGAGAACAAAGCTGAGGCCATGGGCGAAAACGGCAAAGCATACCTCGACTCCATGCGTAACGAGAACGTGTGGTTGGGTTACACGCTGAAGCGTTGTGAGGAGCTGCAAATCGGACTCGGACTCGACCTTAAGGGCGGTATGAACGTCATTCTCGAAGTTTCCGTTCCCGATGTGGTGAAAAATCTCGCAGGTTCGAATGCCAACGATCCCAAAGTGGCCAAAGCCATTGCCGATGCACGCGCTGAAGCAAAGAACGGCACAGGCGACTTCGTGGAGCTCTTCGTGAAGAAATACCAAGAGCAAAACGGCAAGGATCAACTCGGAGGCATCTTCTCTCTGAAACTCAAAGAGCGCAACATCACTCCCAATTCCACCGACGAACAGGTGCAAAAAGTGATTGCCGAAGAGGTGAAAGCCGCTGTGGCAAACTCATACGAAGTGGTGCGTCAGCGTATCGACCAGTTCGGTGTGGCACAGCCCAACATCCAAATGCTGGAAGGCAAGGGTCAGATCGGACAAATCATGGTCGAAATGCCGGGTATCAAAGAGCCCGAGCGTGTGCGCAAGCTCCTCCAGGGAAGCGCCAACCTCGAGTTCTGGGAAACTTACACCGTGAACGAAGTTAACCCCGCACTGACGGCTCTCGACAAGCGTTTGGCTCAAATCAACAAAGGCGAGGCTGCCGTGGCCGACACTGCCGCCAGCGCAAAGGTTGATACCACTGCTGTGGCTCAAGCCGCCGCTACCGATTCTGCTTCTGCCCTCACACAATTGAAGGGTGGCCAGCAGGCCGACAAGACCGCAGCTCCCGCTGTCAACACCGAGAACCTCAAGAAAGAGCATCCGTTGCTGGCTCTCCTCCTGCAAGATGCAGGTTTCATGAGCCCCACCGGTTGCATTGTGGGTATCGCCAAGAGCAGCGACACAGCCGCAGTGAATGCTTATCTGCAAAGCGAAGTGGCTCGCGAATATCTTCCCGCCGATCTGCATTTGGCTTGGGGTGTGAAGCCTGTGAACTTCGTTAAGGGCAACTACTTCGAACTTTATGCCCTCAAGGCTGACAATGGTGCCCCCTCAATGGCCGGCGACGTGATTGCCGATGCTCGCGACGACTTTGACCAGTATCACAATCCCATCGTGTCGATGACCATGACCACCATGGGTAGCCAGGATTGGGCAAAGCTCACCAAGAAAAATCTGAAGAAGTGCGTAGCCATCGTGTTGGACGGATTTGTTTACAGTGCCCCTGTTGTGCAGACCGAAATCACCGGCGGCACTTCACAAATCTCCGGACAATTCACCATCGAGGATACCAAAGACTTGGCCAACGTGCTGCGTAGCGGTAAGATGCCTGCTCCCACTCAAATCGTGCAGGAAGAAACCGTAGGTCCGAGCCTCGGTGCCGCCTCCATCAATGCCGGTTTCACTGCCTGCATCGTGGCCTTCGTTCTCCTCATGATTTTCATGTGCGCCTACTATGGCCTCATTCCCGGAATGGTGGCCAACTGCGCGCTCTTGTTCAACTTCTTCCTGACCTTCGGAGTGCTGACTTCATTCCAGGCAGCTCTGACCATGAGCGGTATCGCCGGTCTTGTGCTCTCACTGGGTATGGCCGTTGACGCCAACGTGCTCATCTACGAACGTACCAAGGAAGAACTCCGCGCCGGTAAGAACATCAAGCAAGCCATCGCCGACGGTTATGGCAACGCGTTCTCCGCCATCTTCGACTCCAACCTGACTTCTATCATCACTGCCATCATCCTCTACAACTTCGGTACAGGACCTATCCGTGGCTTCGCCGTAACGTTGGCCATCGGTATCTGTGCTTCGTTCTTCACTGCAGTTTGGATGACGCGCATCGTGTACGAACACTTCACCAACAAGGAAAAGTGGCAGAACCTCACTTTCACCACCAAGCTCTCTAAGGGATTCCTGGAAAACACTGCCTACAACTTCATGGGCAAAGCCAAGAGTTCTTTCGTGATTTTCGGTGTGGCCATCTTGCTCTGCGCCGGCTTCCTGGGCCTCCGCGGATTGTCAAAGGGCATCGACTTCACCGGTGGACGCAACTTCGTGATCGAATTTGAGCAGAAGGATGTTACTCCCGAAGAAGTGAGAGAAGCTGTTGCCAAGGAAGTGAATGCGAAAGACCCTGACGCAAACGTCAGTGCCATTTCCATCACCACTACCAGCAACGAGGCCGTGCGTCTGACCACCAACTATCGCATCAACGACGACGCTGAAAACATCGACCAAGAAGTTGAGAAGTTCATCTATGATGCTTTGACAAAGGCTAAACTCATCACAGCTGATTACGCCACCTTTATCGACCGCGACAACAAGGCCGGTGGTTCTATCATCTCCGCTCAGAAGGTAGGTCCCTCAGTGGCTGCCGATATGGCTGCCGGAGCTGTGAAAGCCGTGATCCTTTCGCTCATCGCCATCTTCTTTTACATCCTCATCCGCTTCCGTGATGTGGCATTCTCCATCGGTTCTGTGGCTGCACTGACCATCGACACACTGCTCATCATCGGTATGTATGCCATCTGCTGGGGATGGGTGCCCTTCAGCCTCGAAGTTGACCAAACCTTCATCGGTGCAGTGCTGACTGCTATCGGTTATTCAATCAACGACAAGGTGGTGGTGTTCGACCGTATCCGTGAAAACATCGGTCTCTATCCCACACGCAACCGTTTCGAGTTGTTCAACATGTCAATCAACAGCACTTTGGGTCGTACCATCATGACTTCCGGCACCACCCTCCTCGTGTTGCTCTGCATCTTCTTCCTGGGTGGAGACAGCATCCGTTCGTTCGCATTCGCCATGATTCTTGGCGTTGTGTTCGGCACGCTCTCTTCCATCTTCCTGGCTGCTCCCATCGCCCTCAAGGTGATTGGTAAGAAAGCCGAAAAGGCTGCGAAGAAATAAGTTGAAGCCAACTTTACAGCAATAAACTAGCGGCGCAATCCTCACAACGGGTTGCGCCGCTTTCTTTATATATCTCATGAAAAAGGCCATGCAGACGGAACCAATTCTGCAGTGCTCGCAGAAATTTCCCCGGTGCTCGCAGAAATTCGCGCGAGCACTGCAGATTTTCAAACAAAGCCAAGCACCTTTTGCTTCCTGTTTTTTTGCTATCTTTGTGCCTTGATACATTGATGTATCACCATTGCCGGAACGGCAAAAAACAATCCACCCGACACTTTACGAACTCCTCTATAACACCCTTACGCAATATGGCACAAAAAGAAGCACTCACACCCATGATGAAGCAGTTTCACGACTTCAAGGCTCAACACCCTGATGCCGTCTTGCTGTTTCGCTGCGGCGACTTCTACGAAACATATTGCGACGATGCTGTTTTAGCCTCACAAGTGCTCGGTATCACCCTCACATATCGCAACAACAAGGAAGCCCGTCCCACTGAGATGGCCGGCTTCCCACACCATGCGCTCGACACCTATCTGCCGCGCCTCATCCGTGCCGGCTACAGAGTGGCCATTTGCGACCAGCTGGAAGACCCTAAACTGGCAAAAAAGCTGGTAAAGCGCGGCATTACCGAACTCGTTACGCCGGGTGTGGCACTCACCGATAACGTGTTGGTGAGTCGCGAAAACAATTTTCTGGCCGCCGTTCATTTCGGCAAAGGCGAACTCGGTCTTTCGCTTCTCGACATTTCCACAGGCGAATTTCTGGTGGCCGAAGGCGTGCCCGAGTATATCGACAAATTGCTGAGCGGTTTTGCTCCCAAGGAAGTGCTTGTGGAGCGCGGCCGAAAGGAACGGCTCATTTCGCTCTTCGGCAACAAACATTTTGTTTACGAACTGGAAGATTGGGCTTTTGCCGAAAATGCACGCGAAAAGCTGCTGAAACATTTCGCAGTGAAAAATCTGAAAGGCTTCGGTGTTGACCATCTGCACGCTGCCACAGTGGCAGCCGGTGCCGTGCTTTCCTATCTTGAACTGACGCTTCACAACAACATCAAACACATCACACGGCTCACACGCATCGAGGAGAGCCGTTTCGTGCGCATCGATAAGTTCACTGCACGCAACCTCGAACTTGTCAGCCCCATGTGCGAAGGCGGCCGCTCACTGCTCAGCGTCATCGACCGCACCCTCACACCGATGGGAGCCCGACAGCTGCACCGCTGGGTGATGTTCCCACTGCGCTCCGTGGCTGAGATAAGCGCCCGTCAGGCAGGCGTGGAATTCTTCTTCCGTCATCCTGACTTCCGCGAACTGTGCCAAGAAGCCCTCTCGCGCATCGGCGATCTGGAACGCATTGTTTCGAAAGTGGCAGTGGCACGCGTCAACCCACGCGAAATGCAACAGTTGCGCGTTGCCCTTGACAGCATCGGACAAATCAAAGCCGCCTGCGCCGGAGCCGATGATGAAAGCATCCGCTCCGTGGGGCTGCGTCTCGACACTTGCGATGAATTGGCGAGCCGCATTCGCCGCGAATTGCAAACCGACCCCCCGGCCATGCTCAACCGCGGAGGAGTGATTGCCGCCGGCGTGAACGAACAACTGGACGAACTTCGCAGCATCTCCACCTCGGGCAAGGATTATCTGCTCCGCATCCAGCAGCGCGAAGCAGAAGCCACGGGCATTCAGAGCCTCAAAATCGGCTTCAACAACGTCTTTGGCTACTACATCGAGGTGCGCAACACTTATCGCGACCAAGTGCCCGAAACATGGATTCGCAAGCAAACACTTGTGAATGCCGAACGATACATCACACAAGAACTGAAAGAATACGAGGAGAAAATCCTCGGAGCCGAAGAGCGCATCTTGTCGCTCGAAGCCGCCCTCTTCAACGACCTCGTGTCGGCCGCCACAGGTTTCATTGCCTTGCTGCAACGCAACGCCACCGCTCTGTCGGAACTGGACTGCTTGCACTCGCTTGCACAAGTGGCGCAGCAAAACCGATATGTGCGCCCCGTCATCGACGAGAGCCTCACCCTCGACATACGTCAAGGTCGCCACCCCGTGATCGAGACACAGATGCCGGCCGGCGAGGAGTATGTGGCCAATGATGTGATGCTCGACAGCGAGAAACAACAAATCATCATCATCACTGGTCCGAACATGGCCGGTAAGAGTGCGCTGCTGCGCCAGACGGCCTTGATAACGCTCTTGGCACAAATCGGCTCGTTCGTGCCTGCCGAGCAGGCGCACATCGGATTGGTGGACAAAATCTTCACCCGCGTCGGAGCGAGCGACAACATATCGGCCGGCGAGAGCACCTTCATGGTGGAAATGAGCGAAGCCTCCAACATCATGAACAACCTCACTGCCCGCAGCCTGGTACTCTTTGACGAACTGGGCCGAGGCACTTCCACCTACGACGGCATCTCCATCGCGTGGTCCATCGTGGAGCATATTCACGAGAACCCCGATGCCCACGCACGCACCCTCTTTGCCACACACTATCACGAGCTGAACGAAATGGAAAAGCTCTTTCCGCGCATTCGCAACTACAATGTGAGTGTTCGCGAAGTGAACGGCCGTGTGGTGTTCCTGCGCAAATTAATGCCCGGCGGCTCAGAACACTCTTTCGGTATACACGTGGCAAAAATCGCCGGCATGCCCACAGCCATCGTGAAGCGTGCCGAAACCATCCTCCACGAACTCGAAGCCAACAACTCGCACAACGGCAGCCACCGCGAAGCCGTGCAACGCATGGTCGAAGCTCCCTCAGGCGACAGCACACAGCTCAACTTCTTCCAACTCGACGACCCCGTTCTCACACAAATACGCGACCAAATCCTGCAACTCGATGTCAACAACCTCACCCCCATGGAGGCACTCAACAAGCTCAATGACATCAAGAACATCCTCAAGGGATAGGAGCGATGGAGGTACAAAAGAAATCGTCCATTCATTATTCACTTAAAACACAAGCATTATGAAAAATTGCATCGCACTGCTCATCTTTTCTTTTCTCTGCACCGGCATCTTCAGCAGCTGCAACAAAATAGGAAAAATCATGTCCGCTTTGGAGAAAGAAACGCCTAAAGAAACCATCTACGTTCAAAACAAGCCGGACACCCTTGTTGTTGTCCATGAAAACAAAGAACAAGATGCCCTTCACACCACCTATATCGGAAAAATCGGTGATGACGATAGCGCAGTGCTGAGCCTGGACGGCGATGCCGGATGGTATTCTTACTACAACGGCAAAGTGAAACGCAACATTGAAGTGGTCAATTACGACAAGAGCAGTGGCTACATCGAACTGCACGCCTACGCAACTAAAAGCGCAGATTACATCGGCAGATTTGATGGCACTTTAAGAAACAAGAACATCAAAGGAACATTCACCAACAACAAAGGCACACAGGTGAAGTTTGACATGTCAGCCTCCGAATAACCCAGATTTCTCCTCGCAATCAAAGCCATAAAAATAACGCTCCGAACAGAAACTGATATTTTGTTCGGAGCTTTTTCTTTGCCTCTCCATAAAGACAATGCCACTCAACAAAATCTACACGGCGTTCAGAATTTTCTGCAGTGCTCGCAGAATTTTCTGAACGCCGTTTCTGGTTAATTAGAATGCTTGTCGGTTATTTTCGGATCATTAAACAATAATCTTCATCATCCCAATACCATCTAAACGAATCTTTGTTGATGAATTGAATGCTCGTATATTCAACATCACCACCCCAATCAAGAATCAATTTTCCTGTTTTATCGGAATATTCATATGTAAAGGGTTCTCTTTCTTCGTCGTAAGTGTCATAATATTCATAAAATATTCCGGTTCCGTTAGCCTTAAATTCCCACATATCACCATATGAATCCTCCCAACGTCCTACAAGTTTTGAGCTTTTTGCTGCATTATCCTCATCATCTTCGCTACATGCAGTGAAGGAAAAGGCTACCATAGAAAGAAGCAGAATACCTATAATATTAAAAAGTTTTTTGTTCATGATTTTTTGTTTTGTTTTATTTTTTCCCTACTCACTTCACGGCTTTTCGGGTTACTCCGTGGGTGTCTCTTGAGGCTTGGGAAAAATACGCACATAAAAAAGCGCGAGACTTTCAGTGTATTCTCGTCCCAAGGTGTTTGGCGTAACCTAACCAACAGAATAACCAAAAGCCCACGCTTACGCAGCGCGAGCATTTTCGCAGTATTCTTGTTGGTTCCGATTTCAGTCGCCAAACTTTTGGGAACGAAGAATAAAGCTAAAACGCTTTTCCAATATGTCTAAAATGTGCGTATCAAATTATACGCTATGCTTCATAGGCTGTTTGTTTTGGGGTTTGTATTTTATTTGTATGCCGCAAAGGTAAGCAAATATATTATGCAATACTTTTTATCGGGTTGAATTTACAGCCCCAAGCGTTCGGAGATTTCGAGCATGGCTTGGATGGGGCGCAGGGCGGCTTCGGCGATGTCGGCCGGCACTTCCACCTCGGGTGCCTCGGCTTGCAGACAGCGATACACCTTTTCGAGGGTAACGAGGCGCATGTAGTTGCATTCGTTGCAGGCACAAGCACTATCCTCGGGCGGCACGGGAATGAACTGCTTGCCGGGGGCTTTCTTCTGCATTTCGTGCAGAATGCCGCTCTCCGTAACCACCAGGAAGGTGTCGGCCTCGCTGTCGATGGCATAACGCAACAAGGCGGCTGTGCTGCCCACCTTGTCGGCCAATTTCACAATGGCCCCTTTGCACTCGGGGTGCACAAGGACTTTGGCCTGCGGGTATTGTTTTTTGAGTTCCACGAGTTTCACCACCGAGAAGCGTTCGTGCACGTGGCAAGCGCCGTCCCACAGCAGCATGTTGCGGCCTGTGATGCTGTTGATGTATCCGCCCAGGTTGCGGTCGGGTCCGAAAATCAGGGGTTGGTCTTCGGGAAAACTCTCCACAATCTGGCGTGCATTGCTCGATGTTACCACCACGTCGGTAACGGCTTTGGTGGCTGCCGAGGTGTTGACGTAAGAAATCACCTTGTGGTCGGGGTGTTGCTTCACGAACTCGGCAAACTTGTCGGCCGGACAGCTCTCGGCCAGCGAGCAGGTGGCAGCAGGGTCGGGCAGGAGCACCTTTTTCTGCGGGCAGAGAATTTTGTTGGTCTCGCCCATGAAGTGAACGCCGCACATCACGATGATGTCTGCCTCGGTCTTGGCAGCTTGCTGCGCCAGGGCCAGGCTGTCGCCCACGAAGTCGGCCACTTCCTGCACATCGGCTTCGGTGTAATAGTGCGCCATGATGACGGCATTCTTCTCACGACAGAGGTTGCGGATGGCCTTTTTCAGTTCTTCGCCCTGCGGCATGACTTTTTCAGCATTCGGCAAAGAGGTTGTGGGAGTGTTTTTGGGTTTCATATTTCTTGTTTTTATATTCTTTCATCACTTCTCCTGCAAAATGGTGTAGCCGGCGGCTTCGATGCCCACGTGGATGTCGCGAATGTGGGCGGCATTGCGTGTTTCGAGGACGATGCGCAGATTGCAGGAATTCACGTCGGGGCTTTCGCCGTTGCGCTCGTGGTGGATGGAGATGATGTTTGCACCATATCGCACGATGACGGTGGTCAGGCCGAGCAAGGAGCCGGGGCGGTCGGGCATCTCGATGAGCATTTCGATGGTGCGGCCGCTCTTCATGAGTCCTCGGTTGATGATGCGGCTCAGGATGGTAACGTCGATGTTACCGCCCGAGACGATGCAGCACACGTTTTGGCCCGTTACGTCCACCTTGTTGAACATGGCCGCTGCCACACTCACGGCTCCGGCTCCCTCGGCAATGAGTTTGTGGTGCTCGATGAGGGTCAGGATGGCGGCACAGATTTCGTCTTCCGTCACGGTTACGATTTCGTCCACATAGTGCTGGCACAGTTCGAAAGTGTGTTGTCCCGGTTCCTTCACGGCAATGCCGTCGGCAATGGTGAGGATGTTTTGCAAAGCCTCAATTTTGTTATGGCTCAAACTGCTCAGCATGCTGGCAGCTCCTTCTGCCTGCACACCGATGACACGCACCGAGGGCTTCAGTGTTTTCACGGCATAAGCCACACCACTGGCCAAGCCGCCGCCGCCGATGGGCACAAACACGGTGTCGATGTCGGGATTTTCGTTAATGATTTCCATGCCCACACTGCCCTGTCCGGCAATCACGAGTTCGTCGTCGAAGGGGTGGATAAAGGTCATGCCCTTTTCCTCGTTGAGCTGCAAAGCCCGGCGATAAGCGTCGTCATACACACCCTCGACCAAACAGATTTCGGCTCCCATGGCGCGTGTGGCCTCCACCTTGCTGATGGGCGCACCTGCCGGCATACAGATGAGGGCCGGCAGTCCGTAACGTTGCGCTGCCAATGCCACGCCCTGGGCATGGTTGCCGGCCGAGCAAGCAATGACACCGCGCTTTTTCTCCTCGTCGGTGAGTTGCGAAATCTTGAAGCCTGCACCGCGCACCTTGAACGAGCCCGTTACTTGCAGGTTTTCGGGTTTCAGAAACACGTTGCAAAGCGGATTCACTTTGCTCGTAGGAATGAGTGAAGGGCGACGCACCACGTTGCCCAGTTCGGTATAAGCTTTATAGATAAGGTCGAGTGTCAGCATGATATCGATTACTGTTTTTTAACAATGCTTTGGAAAGTTGCAAAGTTAATGCAAACTAATCACACCGAAGCCTTTCCGCCACGGCAAAACGCACCTTGGTGCCACAAAAACGGCCTGTTAATGCGCCATTAACGCTCCGTTAACGGTCTGTGAGCGAAGCCCCGCCACTCTGAAGGTCTGCCCGATGCCCGACAAGGGGGACAAACGTGGTGCGAAAAGCATGCGTCCCAAGCCCGGCGGCACGGCCGAAAAGGCTGCTCGCGCACAAGATGCAGTGTCATGCCCTTGATACAAAAGTATCATGCCCTTTGACACAAAAGTATCATGCGCGTGATAAAAAAGTATCAAGTGCTTGACACCGGAGTGTCAAGGCGTGATACTGCAGTGTCAAGGCATGAGATTCACGGCGCGCCGCCTTTTCACCTCAACAAAAAGCCACCACCCGCCGGGGCAGTGGCTGCAGTCAACAAATGAAGTGGGGTGCGGTCAGCCGAAAAACGTGGCTCGCACTCCTCTCGGCACATGCTAATAGACAAAGGTGCTTCCTCCCACAAATTCGCGCAGCAGCGAGGTGGGCGGCAGTCCGTCGATGGGAATGGGCTTGACGTAGGAGAGGAATTTGCGCAAGCGGTAGGCTTCCGAGTATTCGGGGGCGTTCTCCGGCACTTCCTCCAGCACGGGTATGGCTTGGTTGCGCAGGGCTGCCAGTTCGAAGAGCAGGGCGGTGTTCACCATCTCGTCGGCCTGTTCCTGGAAGGGGAAAATCCATTTGTTCTCACCGGCACGCACGCTGGGCCATCGGCGGATGGTGTCCTCGGCCGAATAGCCGCGATACTTATAGTCGCGCACAATGCGACGGAGCAAGCGGTTGTCGGAGGTGGGGATATAGTTGTGATTGTCCAAGAGGATGGTGGTGAGTGCCGAAGCGTATATCTTGAACTTGTGCTTGGCCTCGATGGCTTGGGTCAGGTCGGGATTGAGTGCGTGGATACCTTCAAGGATAAGCAGTGTGTTGGGTTTCAACCGCAACTTTCGACCACTCATTTCGCGGATGCCGGTTTGGAAATTGTAGCGCGGCAGCTCCACCTCCTCACCCGAAAGCAAGGCATTGATTTGCTCGTTCAGCAAAGGGATGTTCAGCGCATAGAGACTTTCGTAATCGTATTCTCCCTTCTCGTCGAGCGGTGTTTCGGTGCGATGCACGAAATAGTCGTCCAACGACAATGCCACCGGCCATTTGCCCGCCGCCATGAGCTGCACTGACAAGCGTTTGGAGAATGTGGTCTTTCCGCTCGACGACGGACCAGCAATGAGGATGACCTTGATGTCGGGGTTTTGAGCAATGCGGTCGGCAATGCTGCTTATCCTCTTCTCTTGCAGCGCTTCGGAGACATTGATCAGCTGATTGGTGTAACCCATGGTGCACGCCTTGTTGAGTTCGCCCACGGTGCTGATGCCCAGAATTTCCTGCCAGCGATGCTGCTCGCGGAACACGTCGAACATCTTGCATTGCTCCACCATGGGTTGCAGCTGCTGCGGATTCTTGGGGTCGGGCAGTCGCAACAACAGCCCGTCGCCGTATGGAACGATGTCGAACAAGTAAATCTGACTTGTCTTGATGAGCAGCGAGCCATAGAAATAGTCGGCCGTTTCGCCCAAGGTGTAATAGTGCGTGTAGAGCGAGCCGCAACTCTCGAGCAGTTGCGCCTTGTCTTCCAGCCCTTGCCGACGAAACAGCGCGATGGCCTCTTCGGTGGGGCAGGTGATGCGATGAAACGGCATGTCGGCCGCCACAATTTCCTGCATGCGCTTCTTCAGTGCCGCCACCACATCCGGCTTTACCTGTTCGGGCTCGGGCGAAAATTCACCATCGAAAGCCAAACAGCAATAATAACCGTTGCTCACCGGCGTGTCGATGCGCAAACGTGCCGACGGATAGAGGTCGGCCACGGCTTTGTGCAACACAAAAAAGAGTGAGCGAGTGTAGGTGCGCAACCCCGAAGGCGAGGTGATGTCGAGGAATTCCACATCCTTGTCGTTGAAGAACATGAAGTGCAATCCCTCCACCTTATTGTTCACCTTGGCACTGGTAGCTCCATAAGGCATATTCAATTCGAGCATATCATACACCTCTTCCAGCGTAAAACCAAGAGGAATTTTGTGGCTCTTACCCGTGTTTTTGCAACGGATGGTGATGGTCTTTCCCATAGTTGTTTCTGATGTTAAAAGGTTCAGGCCAAGGCGGCCTTTGGCACAAATGTACGCTTTTGATGCGAACAGAGAAAACTTGTCTCACTTATAAATCATTAAAAAAGCCTTATGAACCCTCTCTCACAAAAACAACATCGGCCCGAAACCCCTCTGCGGAAGCTCGAACCGATGCGTTTTGAGTTATCTCTCGTGATTGATTTTTACGACATCAGAACTCGTCGTTGGCATAAAGATATTGGAAATAGCACTGATCCCATTCCAGAATTTCACCGGGCCGGAAGAAGCGCTTCAGTTCCACTTCAGCCGTTTCGGGAGAGTCGGACGCATGAACGATGTTCTCCTGGAAACTCATGCAATACGAACCACGAATGGTGCCGGGAGCGGCCAGACGACCGTTGGTGGGACCTGCCAAAGCACGCACGGCGGCAATGGCATCCACACCCGAGAGGCACATGGCAATGACAGGAGCCGTCATCATAGCGTCCTTCACACGCTGGAAGAAGGGCTTCTCGCTCAAATGTGCATAGTGCTCGCTCAGAAGTTCGTCGGTGAGTTGCATCATCTTCATACCGCAGATGTGCAGACCTTTCTTCTCAAAGATAGAAACGATTTCGCCCACAATACCGCGCTGCAGCGTGCACGGCTTGAGCAATACCAATGTTTTTTCAATAGCCATAGTGTTTTGAATTTTAAGGTTTAACTTTTGCCAAAAGTACAACTTTTAGTGAAAATAAGCGATAAATAAGGAAAAGTTTGTTGGATACCCTATATCAAAAACACAAATCCATATACAAGAATCTCCTATGTATTCGAAAAAACATTTAGCTCCTCTCTTACTTCACACCCAACATTACATATTTTTAGGGAATGATATAGAAGTATCCTTTTAGAGAAACACGAATCTTATAAAAACGTACTTCAAACTGGCTGTCTGAAGTACGTTTATCTTATAGTCTGTTTTTGACCGTTGACTATTGTTCGCAACCTATAGACAAAGCCGGAAGCCCAAATCCCCATCGTCGTTTGAAGGCAGCCAACCAAACCGAAACGATAGGCGCAAAAAGTACCCTTCGGGCACATAGCTTCCACCACGATAAACGCGAAGCTGTCCGCTGGCTGCTCCTGTGGGCTGTGTCTGCGGTTCGGAGGAATAGTAGCCATACCAATCTTGGCACCACTCCCACACGTTGCCCGTCATGTCATAAAGCCCCAACTCATTAGCGGCCTTTGTGCCCACACGATGCGTGGTGTGTTGGCTGTTGCCCCTGTGTCACGCCACGCGGTTAATGTTATTGCTGCCGCATATGTGCCGGTGGCAGAATGATTCCCTGCTGTGCCATCACGGGCACAGTCATCGTGCAAAACAACGAAAGCAAAGTTGTGAAAAGAACTATGCGAAAATTTATAACGAAATAGGATTTCTTTTTAGGAAAGTTATCCTTTATCGTGTTCCGAAAATTCGGTCGCCCGCATCACCAAGACCGGGGAGAATGTAATTCTTTTCGTTCAGTCCTTCGTCGAGCGCAGCAAGGTAGATGTCAACATCGGGGTGCATCTTTGTTACGGCATCAACACCCTGCGGAGAAGCAACGAGACACATGAAGCGAATGTTGTCATAACCGTCTGCCTTCAAGCGGGTGATGGCGTCACAAGCGCTACCACCGGTTGCCAGCATGGGGTCGGTGAGAATCACCAAGCGGTCTTTTCCCACAGGCATTTTGTAGTAATAAAACACGGGCTGGCAGGTCTCTTCGTCGCGGTACATGCCGATGTGCCCCACGCGTGCTGAGGGGATGAGCGAGAGCAATCCGTCTACCATACCAAGACCTGCGCGAAGAATGGGGGCAATCACCACCTTCTTTCCCGAAATCTTGGGTGCGTTCATCTTCATCAGTGGCGTCTCAATCTCTTCGTGTTCTAAGGGGAAGTCGCGGGTGATTTCGTAACCCATAAACATTGCAATTTCCTTCAGGAGGTCGCGAAACTTAAGGGTAGACGTTTCCTTGTTGCGCATAATGCTCAACTTGTGTTGCACCAAGGGGTGATCGATAATGTGTAGTGCCATAGTATCTTTAGATTATGAGATTTTGAAGTTGTAAGATTATGAAATTGTGGCTTCATAATCTTTTAACTTTACAAAAGTAGTACATATTTTCGGATTGAAAGTATGTCTATTCCCCTAAATCCAGTTATTTTTGCATAATAGTTAAATACACTTTATTGACATGAGTACAAAAAATAATCTTGGAGTTGTTCAGAAGACGGTAGTCGGTGCGCAATTCCTCTTTGTAGCTTTTGGGGCAACAGTGTTAGTGCCCCTGTTGGTGGGGCTTGACCCTTCGGTGGCATTATTTACCGCCGGCATTGGCACGCTTATCTTTCACGCCGTAACAAAGGGTAAGGTGCCCATCTTCTTGGGGAGTAGTTTTGCCTTCATTGCCCCAATCATTAAAGCCACGGAACTCTTCGGCCTTCCCGGAACACTCTGCGGACTCGTTGCTGTAGGCGCGGTGTACGGCGTAATGAGTTTGCTCATCCGCCTGCGCGGTGTAGAAATTATCTCACGCCTCTTCCCACCCATCGTTGTGGGTCCTGTGATTATGCTCATTGGGTTGTCGCTTGCGGGTACCGGTGTGGATATGGCAAAGGGTAACTGGCTGCTTGCCCTCATCGCCCTTGTGACAACGATTATTGTGTCGCTCTTCGGTAAGGGATTGCTCCGCTTGATTCCAATCTTTGCTGGCATCGTTGTGGGGTATATTGCGGCTGCACTCTTTGGAGTGATAGACTTCCAACCTGTGGTAGATGCTCCGTGGTTTGCTTTGCCCGCCTTTGTGCGCCCCGAATTTTGTTGGGAAGCCATCATCTTTATGATTCCCGTGGCTATCGCCCCAGTGATAGAACACATTGGCGACGTTTATGCCATCAACGAAGTTACAGGTAAAGACTTTGTGAAAGATCCGGGACTTCACCGCACTATGCTTGGAGACGGTCTGGCTTGTACAGCAGCCTCACTGATGGGTGGTCCTCCCGTAACCACTTACTCAGAAGTAACGGGCGCCATTTCATTAACCAAGATCGCCGACCCTGCAGTTATTCGCATTGCGGGACTCTTCGGAATTCTGTTTTCCGTACTCGGAAAGGTCAGCGCCTTGCTCAAAACTATTCCCAGTCCTGTGCTCGGTGGTATCATGCTTCTCCTTTTTGGCACTATCGCCTCAGTGGGTATCAATAGCCTTGTGAAAAACAAGGTAGACCTTGGCAATACGCGCAATCTCGTTATCGCTTCACTCATTCTCACACTCGGCATCGGTGGCGCAGAACTTTCCTTCTCTTCTATCACTATAAGCGGTATCGGTCTCGCTGCCCTCGTGGGTGTAATCCTTAACTTGGTGCTGCCGCGTGGTAAGGAAAAATAAATATGTTAGGAGTATAACCAATAAATTACTATCACTATAAATTTAGGGCTGATTCCGATTGGGATAGGTCTTTTATTTTTTAACTGATTGATTTTTCAGTGTTAGTTTTTACGAAAATTGCGAAATCCTACATAGAAGACTACATGGAGGTCGTAATTAAGCCAACTAACTGCGAGTACAAAGGTATATAAATCTTTTGAAAGTAAAGCACTGAAATCAAGCATCTTCCAAAGATGTATTGTGAATAGACAACGGTGGCGTATGAGAGAACTACATGGTTCACTACATACGCCACTAATTCTAGAAGATACAAATCTAAATATCTATTGTTTCAAGATGTTTATTAACGATATTATTTATACCAGTAATATCATACTTGTTATAACAATCTAAAAGAATTTGTAAATCTTCTTCTTGTATTTGCATAATATCGGGAAGATAAAGTTTTTTTAGATATTGACTTTGCCATCTCAAAAATCCACCATTCATTTTATTTGTAATTGCAGCTAACTGATTCTTTGCGAAGTCTGACATTAATATTGCCGCAAGAATATATAACTTGATATTACTATTTCCTGTTATGTAGTATATATTATGGAGAGGGTAAAATTTACCATCATCCACAAATATGCATGAGTTCCCAGACATATCAGGTAGTAAAATTTTAGCCTGCTTTTGTAGTCTAGGTATAATACGATCTATGGTTCTATACCATTGTGCGGGTTTTTTAATAGCTACATGTCTCGATGATAATTTTGCTCTATGTTTCTCCAAATATTGCTTTGCTTTTGGATATTGGGCGAGATCTATTAAGTCACCATCTTTAGTATACGGATTAAGTATATATTTACCACCCCACTTTAAGCAATTGCCACGAAGATCTTTAGATCCTATTGCAGGTATAATAAGATCTTGCTCTACCGAGTAAACTAAATTATCCGATACATATATCGCATCTGCACCAGTAGCGACACCAATGCCTATATTAAATCCCTGTTTCTCTATTTGCAATAATTTTTTATTAGTAGCAACACTTGTAAATATTGTTGTCCAATCTTCTCCCGAAGGACTTATTTTCTGAGAAAAAGAAAGTTTATCTAATTCATTAATATCTTTAGTTTCATAAAAAAGAAACATTTCCTTTTTACATTCTGCTGATATCACAGTAATTGCAGGATAGGCCAATACATCCTCCTGAAAAGCTTTCGTCTGTTCTAAATCAACTAGGATTTGAAGATAGTAAGAAGTTGATATATGAAGGCGGAGTTTTTTTCCATATTCACTCTTTAACCACCGATTTGAGCAGATAAAACCATGTTTTCCTCCAGGCTTTAATAATGAAAGTGTTTTTTCAAAGAAAGCAATATATAGGTCGCTTCGATAATGAAATAAACTAAATGTTGACTTGCAGTAATCTAATGTATCTGATGGTATATTTTCATAACGAACATAAGGGGGATTTCCGACAACAATATCGACCTTGTTGGTGTTTATTCTTAAAAAATCAGCTAGCTGTATGTTACTTGTGTTTTGATACCCTAAACTATTAATTCGTTTACGGCACACTTCAATTTTTTCTTCATCAATATCATATGCATATACATTGCTGGCAAAACTTGTATTTGCATTAAATCCAAATTTGTTTGCTGACTCTAAAAGTCGTTTAGCAATTTCAAAAATAAATTCACCATTACCGCAAGAAGGCTCTAATATGCTTACATCTTGTAAATTTTTATCTGAAACATACCCGACTTTGTCCAAAATAAAGCACACTACATCTGGAGAAGTAAAAACATCTCCATGAGCAATTCCAGAAGTACGAGTTCCATATATAGAATCACAAAAACTCACCACTCAAACCTTTTAGGTAACTATAAAAAGATTTTATAAACGAAGATATTGAAATGTCATTAGACACATCGCCGTAATCATTTTCACTGCTAGTCCAAACAAGGGCTGTGGATGTATAATGTCGTTCAAGAATTAATTTGTGACATAAAATATTGTATCTATCAATATATGAAGCACCGTTAAATTCTTCACGAACTTTAAAGTGAGGCTCATAATTACGAACTATTCGCTGTGATGCAACATCTTTACCAATTACCATCAACCATCCAACCCAAGGAGCATTTTGATTAGGAAATTGTCCTTCTCTAAATGCAGTCCATAAATCAACTGCTGAACCAATCGCTTCTTCTGTGCGGTTATTAAAATTATTCCCGTATGAACCAATTTGTGATTTTAATTCAACAGCAGCAATTAATTTGTTTTTAGGGGAGATTATGATTAGATCCCAATCTTTTTTGAGCGGAAATAACCAGGTAAATGATTCTGATTTGTAATTATATATCCACTTGGAATTCCCGCATTCTCAGCAACATTTTTTAATAGTGATACAAAATCATCCATCTGTTTGCCGCCAACAACAGAACCTCTATTTGTTGAATCTACACTATTTATTAACTGTTTATTTCTAACACGCCAAAATGATTTAATTGCATTAGAAACTTGTAATGCATAATTGGTTTCATCAATCAATATCTCATCTTTTTCACTAATTCTTTTCATATGGCTATGATAAACTTATTATATCGCAAATATACGAAAAAAATACATATAACACTATTTGTCAGTAAACCAAAAACAAATGTGTATATTTACATTCAATTTAGACTACATAGAAGACTACACGGCATGATTAGAAATGGAATTTCATTTGCTCTGCAAAAAAGTCGTTTCACATCCCAATCTCTTAACATATTGTAAATAAACAAATTCGGCGATGAATTTAATTTTACCGCCGAAAAAGAACAGCCTTTTTGAGTCAGCCCTAAATTATTCGTGTTATTAAATATATTCTCGCTCTACAAACTTTTCAAGTCCCTTTAATGTTGTGCTGAAGCGTACATTGTGAGGTAACACTGCATGAAGTTTTTGCATGTCAATGCTGATGTTGCGAATGTGCGTGGAAAAGCGCTCCGGGTCGGCAAGGATGAGTTGTTCTGGAGTGAGGATGGTAAATGCGTCAGGCTTCTTACGCTGAAGCAGACGGGCATAGGCGAGTGCTGTTTCGTAAGTGTTCAAGGTATTCTCTGCTCCAAAGTTGTAGATGCCTCCTGGGATTTTGAAGCAGTGGGGAAGGATTTCGACCACCTCACGGATGTCAGTGATGCCGCGGTATTCGCGTGTGGCGAAAGTGAGTGGCGTTTGTGTGCGAAGAGCATTGGCAATGTTCACCACAAAGTTGGGGTGCGTGCGCATATTTTCTCGCTCGGCGTCATACATCCATGTTGCGCGCAACATTATTGCCTCGGCGTCCTGCACGGCAATGAGGTGCTCCGCTTCGAGTTTGTCGTACCCGTAAACGTTTTCGGGTTTTACGGCGATGCTTTCGGGGAGTCCGCCAAGCTCTTCATTGCCGTTGTAAATCTGGTCGGAGGAGAAGAAAATGAACTTTGCATCCACCGCTTTGGCTACCTGTGCCATGTGGAGCGCACCCATCACGTTTATTTGCTTACTCTCTTCAGGGTGTTGCTCACAATGCCATGTGTTAGAGATAGCTGCGAGGTGGAGCACTACATCCGGTCGTGCTTCACTCACATAGCGCAGCACTGCCTCGGCATTGTCAATGGGGAGTTCGGCGTGTGAGGGCGTGAGCAAGGTATATTCGTTTTTCCAACGTGCCACGAAACGACTGCCCACAAAACCTGTAGCACCGGTGATAAGTATTTTCATGAAGTAAAGGTAATGGTTAATGGTGTATAGATGAGACTTGCTAATTTCTTTTTATATCATGGTTCATTTTTTCTGCAATTATAAAAATTTTTTTCGGAAAAGTATTTATTTGGAAATGCTATACATATTCATAAAAAGGCGTTTAGGAAATCTTGTAGTGCTTGCAAGATTTTCTAAACGCCTTTCATTTTTTTTCTTTCTCCCACTTACTTTTTCAATTTCCGCAGAAACTCCCACATCACGATGCCGGCCGAAACCGAAACGTTAAGGGAATGCTTGGTGCCAAACTGAGGTATCTCCACAGCTCCATCACAGGCATTCACCACATCTTGCCGCACGCCTTTCACCTCATTGCCCATCACCAAGGCATAACGCTTGTCAGTATTCAGCGTAAGGGTATCGAGCATCCGGCTACCTTCCACTTGCTCCACCGCAAGAACGGTGTAACCTTCGGATTTGAGATTTTCGACAGCTGCAAGCGTATTTTCTTCGTACCACCACGCCACCGAATCTTCTGCCCCCAAGGCTGTCTTGTGAATTTCGGGCATGGGCGGACAAGCCGTGATGCCACACATACAAACACCGGCTAAACGAAAAGCATCAGCCGTGCGAAGCACCGAACCGACGTTGTGCAAACTGCGGATGTTATCAAGTACCATTACCACCGGTAGTTTTTCTGCCACCTTAAACTCTTCCACCGACATTCTGTGGAGTTCTTCCACTGTGAGTTTTCGCATTTTTATTTTTCTCTTTTTTGAGTTGAATACAAAGATGAGTTAGGTTACTTATTTGGATTTCCTCTAATGACACATCTCCCCTAAAAGAGAGATGTCCGGAGGGAAGAGTAATATAAAGAAAAACTCGCTTACTTTTGCTCATACCCCTCCGCTTCGCTCGTCCCACTACCTTAGGGGGGACAGTGCCGTTCGGAGTGAATTTACACCTAAATATAACACTCCTTCATTCGTCTTGGCAAAGGTAAGGTTTTTCTGGAAAAACAGGCCTTTCATCCTTGTAAAAAAAACTGTGGATAACTATCTTCATAAGTGATGCAAAACCATTGGAAAAGTGTGCGGAAAAACTAATAAAAAATACCGATGAAATCGGGCAAAACTTATTCACTTTTCTACACCGATATTCCATCTTTTTACCCAGTTTTTTCAACGCTTTTTAAGCCGTTTTCCACCTTCTTTTTTCGGAGGAGAAAAGTTATAAACATGCTGTTGATAAATTCGGGACTCGCTTTCACAAACGGCTCATTCTGATATAAAAATCTCCCTAAAACATCTGTGAATAACACAAGGGATAAAACCAGCTCAAAGTCTAATAACAATTTTACCAAATTTTTGGATAAAAATCTTTCCACCGTTTCCACAGCCTATCATCAGCATCATGAATTTATCTTCTCTGAAAAAAGAAAGAAATTTATGTGTATTATAAATTGAAAAACGTGGGTGTGGAAAAGTGGGAAATGGATAAAAAAGCTTTTATCCTTTTTGCGGGTGTTTTTTTTATGTCCTTTTTTATTTCGAGCACCTCTCCTGCTTTAAAATAGAAGCGTCATCCGAAAAGTTAGAATACTGAAGTTTTTTCTTTTACATGCTTTTCTTATTTTCTTGGATGCCTTTTTCTTATTTATATAGGTACGCGAAATGTTAAAAAACGGTGTATCTCTTCTTTTTCGTGGCTTTTCATCGTATTTTTGTACGAATTTACGTGGATTACGCCTTGACGCATGGTGTCAAATACCCCTCATAGAGGGGTGTGTGCAGCGTGTTAGGGATAAAATCTACAACAATATTTTCCTTTTGGTTATGGTAAAGAAAAAAAGAAGCAGTGGCGGTTTCAATACGCTCACTTCGTGCATCAGCACCACGTTGGTGCTCTTGTTGTTGGGCACAGTGGTGCTTTTTGTCTGTGTGGCCGATGGTTTGAGTCGTTCGGTGCGCGAAAACTTCACAGTGCAAGTGTTGTTGGACGACAGTATTCCTAATCGCGATGGATTGGCTTTGCAAACAGCGTTGCGCCAACAGCCCTATGTCCGCTTGGTGGATTACATATCGAAAGAGCGTGCCACACGTGAACAAGCCGAAGCTTTGGGAACCGATCCGTCCGAATTCTTGGGTTATAGTCCTATCCCTGCTTCGTTCGAACTTCATTTGAAAGCCGATTATGCCCATCCAGACAGTCTGAACAAATTTATGCCGTCTGTGAAAAAGAACAAGTATGTTACAGATGTGGTTTATCCGGCCGATCTCATGGAAGCTGTCAATGACAATATCCGCCGTGTGAGCATGGTGTTGTTGGCCGTGGCCGTGCTCTTGGCATTTGTTTCGTTTGCTTTAATCAACAACACGATGCGTCTGAGTGTGTATGCGCATCGTTTCACCATTCACAGCATGAAATTAGTGGGGGCCAAATGGAGTTTCATTCGCCGTCCCTTCATGCGCCGTGCTTTCTGGATAGGCTTTGTTTCGGCTTTGTTGGCCGATGGTTTGCTGTTTGTCGGCATGCGTATGTTGTTGGAATGGGATACCAATGTGAATTTGCTTATCACGCCGTTGGTGATACTTATCACCTTGGGTAGCGTGATGGCCGTGGGATTGCTGCTCACGCTGCTGTGTGCTTTCTTTTCGGTGAATAAGCATTTGCGAATGTCGGGTTCGGATGTTTTCTTACACTAAGTCAATCATAAATAATCAAAGATATGAACAAGAAAGATTTTGCTTTCGACAGAATTAACTTCATCCTGTTGGCCATCGGTATGGCTGTGGTGATTGTAGGTTTCATTCTGATGTCGGGTCCTGGCTCTACGGAGCAACACTTCGATCCGGCTATTTTCGATGCTCGTCGCATCAAAGTGGCACCGCTGGTGTGCTTGGCAGGTTATGTGTTTATGATTTATGCCATTGTACGTGCACCGAAAGATAAGCATGATGCCCTTTCTGAAAACCAAGAAACCAAAACGGAGGGATAAAGCATGACTTGGATTGAAACCATCGTTATTGCTATTGTGGAAGGTCTCACGGAGTTTCTTCCCGTGTCGTCGACCGGCCACATGGTCATCACTCAGGCATTGCTGGGTATGGAGAGCACTCCTTTCCTCAAAGCTTTCACAGTAATCATTCAGTTTGGTGCCATTCTTTCAGTGATTTGCCTCTATTGGCGTCGCTTTTTCTATCCTGAAACCATGCGCACCCATGGTTACACTTGGTGGCAAGCCATTTGGCGTTTCTATTTGCGACTCATTGTCGGTGTGTTGCCGGCCGTGGTGTTGGGATTGGCTTTTAATGATTATATAGAAGCCAGTCTTGAAAACGTGATGCTGGTGGCCGTGATGCTCATTGTGGGCGGTGTGTTCATGCTTTTCTGCGATCGCATCTTCAACAAAGGTTCTGAAGCCACGTGTCTTACATTAAGAAGAGCTTTCTTCATCGGTTTGATACAGTGCATTTCGATGATTCCGGGTGTGTCGCGTTCGATGGCTACCATCGTGGGCGGTATGTCGCAAAAGCTCACACGCAAAGCTGCTGCAGAATTCTCGTTTTTCCTGGCTGTTCCCACCATGTTCGGTGCCACGTGTTTGGAAACCTACAAGCTCATTGCGGGCGGTGAAGGCAACATTCTGATGGAGGGCAACAATCTCACGTTGCTCTTGTTGGGTTGTGTGGTGGCTTTCGTTGTGGCTGTGTTGGCCATAAAGTTCTTTATAGACTACGTTTCGCGTTATGGCTTTGTGGCCTTTGGTTGGTATCGCATCATCGTGGGTGGCATCCTCATCGGCATGTCGCTTTGCGGTTATCAACTTGAGATATCATAAATAAAAGAATAAGGAGTTTCTTTCATCAACTAACACATCCTTCACCGATAAAACCATGAATTTTCAAGCAGGACAGGTGTTGGCTTTCGACAAGCCTTATGAATGGACTTCGTTTGCGCTTGTGGCAAAAGTACGTTGGCTCATTTCGCGCCGCATCGGTGGAAAAATAAAAGTGGGGCATGCCGGCACGTTGGATCCTTTGGCCACAGGTGTGATGGTGATATGTACCGGAAAAGCCACCAAACGCATCGAGCAATTGCAAGCCGGCGTGAAAGAATATGTGGCCACCCTCAAGTTGGGGGCCACCACACCAAGTTTCGACTTGGAACATCCTGTGGATGCCACTTATCCCACAGCACACATCACCGAACAGCTGGTGCGCGAAGTGTTGCTGCGTTTTGAAGGTGAAATCATGCAGGTGCCGCCTGTTTTCTCGGCTTGCAAAGTGGAGGGAAAGCGTGCTTACGACCTTGCCCGCAAAGGAAAAGAAGTGGAGTTGCGTGCCAAACCATTGCGCATCGATGAGATAGAACTCACCGATTGCCGGCTCGAAAACCAAGAAATTACCTTGCGAATTGTTTGCAGCAAAGGCACTTACATACGTGCCTTGGCCCGCGACATCGGTCAGGCTTTGGGTAGCGGAGCACATCTCACTGCTTTGCGCAGAACCCGTGTGGGCGATTGTTCGGTGGAAAAGTGTTTTACCATCGAAACCTTTGAAAAATGGTTGGCCGAACAAGAAATAGAAACTTCCGAAAACTGAGAAATAAACAACAATTTCAAAAATAATAATTCTCCAATAAGATGAAACTATCCCAATTCAACTTCAAGCGTCCCGACGATCTCATCGCCAAGTATCCCCCGTTGCATCGTGACGAGTGCCGCATGATGGTGCTTCACCGCAAGACGGGTGAAATAGAGCACAAGATGTTTAAGGATGTTTTGGACTATTTTGATGAGCAAGACGTTTTTGTTTTCAATGACACCAAGGTGTTTCCTGCCCGTCTTTATGGAAACAAAGAGAAGACCGGTGCACGCATCGAAGTGTTTCTTTTGCGTGAATTGAACCGCGAACTTCGTTTGTGGGATGTGCTTGTCGATCCGGCTCGAAAGATACGTATCGGCAACAAACTCTATTTTGGTGAAGACAACTCCATCGTGGCTGAAGTCATCGACAACACCACCAGTCGCGGACGCACACTGCGTTTTCTCTACGACGGTGAGCACGAGGAATTCAAGCGCTCTCTCTATGCTTTGGGTGAGTCGCCCATTCCTCGTTATGTGGGTCGTGAGTCTGAACCCGAGGATATGGAACGTTTCCAATGCATTTTTGCCAAAAACGAAGGAGCTGTTACAGCCCCCACAGCTGGAATGCACTTTTCGCGTGAGTTGATGAAGCGTATGGAAATCAAAGGCATTGATTTTGCCTACCTCACCTTGCATTGCGGATTGGGTTGCTTCAAGGAAACAGACGTGGAAGACCTCACCAAACACAAGATGGAAAGTGAGCACATGATTGTGGGAAAAGAATGTTGCGACACCATCAATCGTGCCAAGGAAAACGGACACAAGATTGTGGCCGTGGGAACCACCGTTCAGCGTGCTTTGGAAGTGTGTGTGGGCACCGACTGCCGCATCAAGGAATACGAGGGATGGACCAACAAGTTTATCTTCCCGCCATACGATTTTTCTGTGGCAGATGCCATGCTCTCCAATTTCCAACTGCCGCTCTCAACCCTCTTGATGCTCACCGCAGCCTACGGAGGTTATGAGCAAACCATGGCAGCCTATGAGGTGGCCATCCAGGAGAAATATCAGTTTGGTATCTACGGCGACGTGATGCTCATCATCGACTGATGAAGCATATTTTTCGGGCATGGACTACTGCAGTTTGAGGTTACATTCTTCTGTAAAGGCTCACAACGCTCGGACAATCCGCATGGTAACTGTTCCCCTAAGGTAGGGGAGCTCCGCGTAGCGGTGAGGGGTATGAACAAACAGCAGTAGGATTTCTTTCTACCCCTCTGCCCTGAGGGCATCTCCCCTACTCCAGGGGAGAAGTTCCATCCGGAATTCCTCATCTTCGTTGGCAGCTCACGGACAATCCGCACGGCAACTGCTCCCCTAAGATAGGGGAGCTCCCGGTACGGGTGAGGGGTATGAAAAAAGAATAAAAAGTTGCTCCTGTTGCGATGAAATATGCGTGAGAGCGCTTCGTGAAAAACATATTTACAGCCACAACCATCAAAATACCATGAAGAAAAAAGTTTTTTCAAAGTCGTTTCTCGTTAACACGATATTGGCGGTTTTTGTGATAGCCTGTATTTCTTTTTTGGCTATGGGCAGCAAGAGCGTTGGAAGCCTATCGGGGCATGCCGATAGTTTGATTACAGACACGATTGCCCCTACTGATAGTGTGGTTTGCGACACGCTCATCGGGGCAGCTGCCGATAGTACAGTCGAGGCCGATTCGTTGATGGGTGCACCCACTTTCATGCAGCTTTCTGCCAAAGAGGGTTTGAAAGATGCCTTGCTTTATTATGATGTCAAACATCCCGAAATAGTGTATGCGCAAGCCTTGATCGAAACAGCCAATTTCACTGCCAAGAATTGCATGCGTAAAAACAACCTCTTCGGCTTGATGCAAGGACGAAAACTTCGCACCTTTGAGCATTGGAGCGAATCGGTGGTGTATTACAAAAAGAAAATTCAAAGTCGCTACACGGGAGGTGATTATTATGCTTTTCTCCGAAAAATACGCTATGCCACCAGTCCCACATACACCAAAAACCTCAAAAAACGTGTGGCCGAAGTGAACCGCAAGCATCCCGATTTGAAAGAAAAATAAGTTGAGGTATTCACACATTATTTATTAGAAGTAAATATAATAAAAATCTGCTATATTGCCTATTATCAAGGTTTTATAGCAGATTTTGTTTGTGTGTTCTTAAAACGACAATTCGCTTTTGCCGATGTTGGCGTATTTTTGAATATTAAAAAGTTTGTGATATGTCAAACTCGCATTAGTGCATGGGCGGGTACTCAGCCTTGTTATGGTCGTTGAGGGGTGGGGTGTTGGTTGTCATTGGTTTTGTCGGTTAATTAGGTTTACAACTACTTTTACCATTATGTCTTTCTCTTCGGTGCGGCTCTCGGCAATCATCAATGTGAGGGCAACAAGGGTGTTGTCGGCTATTCGCTTGCTGCCGTCTGTGCGGTAGAGTATGCCGTTACGCTCCATAAACCAAAGGAAAAGCATTGCAGCGATGCGTTTGTTGCCGTCGCTGAATGAGTGGTTCTTTGTAACAAGGTAAAGTAGCATTGCTGCTTTCTCCTCAACACTGGGGTATAGTTCCATGCCGTCGAATGTCTGGTATATTTGTCCTATTGAACTTTTGAATGAGTTGTCTTTTTCGTTTGCAAACAGGTTGCTCTCACCAAATTTCTCTTTGAGGCTCAATATCGCTTCCATTGCATTTTCATATGTTGCGTGAAAACGCTCCTCTTTTGTGATGTTTTTAATGGTCAGCTGTTGATAGTCGTAGCGGTCAAGGGTATCAAGTGCATAGACATAATCTGTAACAACTGATAGCAAGCCCGTTGATTGTTCATCACTCAACTTTTCTTGTGAATGAACAGTATGTGCAAGCATGCGGACAACATCTTTAAGCTCGTTATAATGTTCAATTCTAATCTTGTCGTTGATGGCATAACCTTTTACAATGTAGTCCTTAAGCACTCTGTTTGCCCAAATGCGGAACTGCGTGCCACGCTTGCTTTTTACACGGTAGCCGACGGAAATTATGACATCTAAACTATAAACCTTTGTTGGTTTGAATTTGGAAAAAGTATTATGCAAAATTTGCATATTACTATATTCTTCAAGTTCTCCCTCTTTAAATACGTTGGCAATATGTCTTGCGACTACTGATTGGTCTTTATCAAATAATAGACTCATCTGTGCTTGCGACAGCCATACGGTCTCGTTCTCTAATTTAACATCAAGCGAAATTGTATTGTCTTCGCTTGTGTATATTGCTATTGGTGATGTGTCAAACTCTCCTTTATGCATAGGTGGGTACTCCGCCTTGTTATGTTCGTTGAGGGTTGGGGTGTTGGTTGTCATTGGTTGCTTAGTTACGTAAATAATCAACACAAAAGTAGTTCTGTTTCTTGGTATGTGCAAAATTTACACAGATGATTAATGTGTATAGTGAGTTGTCGCAAATTATGCGATAAGTGAAATAATTAACTTGTGCATATAATATGAAAGTTGCTATTTTATGCAAATATGCATATTATTATGTAATACTATCTATTAATGGCATTAGTTATCCAATCAGAACTGTTTAATCACTCCAATATTGCTATTACTAAAAGATATTTAGGTATTCGCAAAGATGAGATAATGGGATGTTATGACTTGTTGGATTTCTAAAAATTTTATAAGAAACAATATGCGATGCTTATCTACTGTGCTGTGCGGCCTTTAACTTGTCTATATAATATGTTTTAATTATTTTTGTATGCTATATAAATATTATTCTTATGGGACTATTTGACTTTTTAAAAAGAAAAAGAACAGATAAAAAAAATATGCCCTCAGTTTTTCAAGAGGCATTTAGTATCTTATTCCCAAATGGTAAAAGGGACTATAATAGGCAGTTGAATGACCTATGTATGCATTATGACTCAAAATACGATATGGACGATATAAATGTCAATGTTATCTTTATTTTAACAGGATATCTTATTACTGGTAATATAAAAAATAGAGAAAACTCGATATCTTCGGTGCTTGCTCGTGTTGAGAATAAAATGACAAGAAACGATGTGGAGTATTTACACGATTATGTACTAGAAAATCACCCCAAACTTTCATCTTTATTGTTGATTGAAAAAATGTCAGATGCACTATGTAAAGACGGCTCCGACACCAATATTGTAACTGGTGGAAGTGGTGAGTTTGGTTTTTCTCCAAATAATCCAATTCCAACAAAAGGAGTATTGGGAATATATGATTATTTATCTCGTTTATATGATAAGGATAACAATAAGATTTCTTATACACGAGTTAGAAGTTTATCAAATAATTTTCTAAAGCATTCAGTTGATGAATTTCAAATATCTTCAGCGAAAGGTACAGATACTTTGTATTTTTATGCTTATCATAAAATTACAAGTAATTTATGTCCTTTTGGATATGTTCTAATTGACACAAATAATGTTGCTTCAAATAATAAGGCTCAAACTGATTGTCGAAATTCAACTCCTACTACGGATATATATGGTGACAAACTAATGGAAAGATTGTCTGATATATATTTTTGTATTAAGAGTGCTGCGGAAAACTTCTTAAATGAGATGGTAGGTTTACCAATACCTAACGAGAATGGAAAACTTGAAATAGAAATATTGATGGCGGCTGTTCTTGCTCATGATATAGATAAAAATATAGTTCTTCAATCTTTATTATCAGGGAATGCTAAATACAATGATTTGGATATAACAAATATCTTATTGTCTATAGATTCATACTTGAAATCTTATAGGAAAAATATTCTTTTGTACCATCTAGACAAACGGGTCCCGCTAATGGAGTTTGCCAAGGCGCATGGGAAACTCAAAATTGGTGTTTTTAATAATTCAGCAACAAGTGAAAGTTTCAAGGTACCGCTTTTCGTAATGGAGGGTTCAAAGAATTTGTATTGTGGTTTTGTCGGTTTTAGTGAGGATGAACAAACTCCAGCTTTTATATCTCAGAATAAGAATGATATATATGTAGATGTAACTAAAAATGAAAAATTCTTATTTAGACTTAAACGTGATATCGACAATGAATTTAATATTTTTATTAAAGAAGTGGCGTGGTATGTATATGTATCTCCGTTAAAATACCAATACTTTATAGGTGAAGAAGAATTGAAAGAAGGACTTAAAAATATTAAGAGAAAAGAAAGCAATGTGATAATTGTATCTAATATTAATAATGTTAAAGAATCTGACTTTGATGTAACAAATAATATTGTACCATATATAAGTTACGCTTTTAATCAAGGTGTTTATTCTTTGACATCTTTGGCTTCGTCGTTAGGACTTATTGGAAAATTCACTAAATATAAAAAATGAAAGCATACCTCTCTTTAGGATCCAACATAGGCTCACGCCACCAGCTCATCCAGACAGCTGTTCGCCTTATCGGTGAACGCGTGGGTCGGTGTGAGACTCTTTCGTCGCTCCACGAAACGCGCCCTGTGGGTTTCTCATCGGACAATATGTTTCTCAATGCAGTTGTGGTGATCGAAACCACACTTTCGCCCACAGAAGTGCTGAACAAAACGCAGCAAATTGAAGCAGAATTGGGAAGAACGCACAAAAGTGTGGCGGGAACATATTCTGATCGTCCGATGGACATCGACATACTTTTTATGGGCGAAATGGTAATTAATACTCCTGATTTGCAAATTCCTCATCCCCGTCTGCATGAGCGAAGATTTGTGCTTGCACCTTTGGTGGAAGTTGCTTCAGAAGTGGTTCACCCCGTCAGCGGACTCACTGCCGGTGAAATGCTTTCGCAGCTCAATCATCAGACAACCATCACCGAACCCGCCTTTTCTCAGCAACTGTTGCAGGACATCCGCCACTTGCTGAGTGAACTTTCATCCACTCCTCATCCTTTGTCGGAAGAGTATTTGCACCATATACTCCGGAGCGAAAATACCCACCTCTATGTGTTGTACGATGAAGAACAGCAGCTTTCGGGCATGGCGACGGTGTGTCTCTGTGCCTCGCCCACGGGGGTGAAAGCCTGGGTGGAAGATGTGGTGGTGTCGGCTGCCTCGCGTGGTCGAGGGTATGGCCGGCAGTTGGTGAACAAATGCATTGAGGCAGCGCGAATGGGCGGTGCGCAAAAAGTGATGCTCACCTCACGTCCCTCGCGCGAAGCCGCCAATCGTCTCTATCGCAGCATGGGATTTGTGCCGAGAGAAACCAATGTTTACAGTTTCGACACAAACTCTCTTTCTGAATAAAGAAGGAAAACAAACTGACACTTCAAGTTGTCAGAAAACCTGCAAAAACCGCAAAAATTGCGAATGGCAGACTTTTTCTCACCCTTTTTCTTGCAAAAGGGAGGTAAAGCCGTAATTTTGCATCGTGTTTTTCATAGTATTAAATTTAAGGTTAAAGGTTGGGATACAGCGGTATCCCTTTTTTTGTGCCTTGCCGGAAAACAGCCAGGCGTTTAGATTTTTCTGCAGGCCTTTTTAGAATTTTCTCCAGTGCTTTTTCAAAAATCAAAACGCTTTGTATAATTTCCCATCATCCTTTTCGGACACGCTCATGAAATGTCGTAACTTTGTGGCGGTGCTTGCGGAAATGCCGTCAGGCTCCGTTTCATAAGGATTTATCATCTTAAAATAAGAAACATTGATAACAGTTTTAGCTTTCACTCTTATTTTGTTGGCAGCCTCCTATTGTGCCGGGTTGCTGGGGTCGCTCACGGGTTTGGGCGGCGGTGTAGTGGTTATTCCGGTGCTGACGTTGGCATTCGGAGTTGATTTTCATTATGCCATCGGTGGTGCACTGGTGGCTTCGATAGCTACATCGAGCGGTTCAGGCAGTGCTTATGTAAAAGAAGGCATCACGAATGTGCGATTAGGCATGTTTCTTGAAATTGCCACCACGCTGGGTGCCGTGGCCGGTGCCATAGTGGCGGTGTGGCTGAACAATTCGGTGATAGCCGTGATTTATGGCTGTGTGCTCATTCTCACGGCCGCCATGCAGCAACGGCGCAAATCCGATCACGAAGGTGTGGTGGGTTCGCCCATGGCGCAGCGGTTGAGACTTTTTGGTGCTTGGCCGCAAAAGGATGGTTCGGTGAAACACTATCAGTTGCGAGGTGTGGGCGGCGGTTTTGCCGTGATGTGGTTGGCCGGAGTGCTTTCGGGAATTTTGGGCATCGGTAGCGGTGTACTCAAGGTCATTGCGATGGATGGCATAATGAAAGTACCTTTCAAGGTGAGCACCACGACCTCCAATTTCATGATGGGCGTAACGGCGTGTGCCTCGGCCGTGGTTTACATCCAGCGTGGCATCATTGAGCCGGGCATTGCTTGTCCGGTGATGATCGGTGTGCTGTTTGGTGCTCTCACCGGAGCGCGATTGCTCAAGCGGATGGATGTGCGTGTGTTACGTCAGATTTTTTGTGTAGCCATTTTGTTGGTGGCCATGAACATGATTTATCAAGGTTTCACCGGAGGTTTTGAAACAAAATAAGGGAGGTGTGATGTATGAAAAATAATTCGAGAAAAACCGATTTGCAACAACTCATTGCCAGAACACTTCGGTGGGGCGTGGCGGTGGCTTGCCTCATTGCCTTTGTGGGCGGTGTGATGTATCTCTGCTTGCATGGCGGCGAACCCATGCCCGACTACACGCACTTTTCGTATGATGAGACGCACCCCGCCGACTATACCACCCTTGGAGGCATCCTTGATGGTGTAACGAGATGGAATGCTCGCAGTTGGATTCAGCTGGGTGTGATAGCTCTGTTGCTGACTCCCATCCTGCGTGTGCTCCTCTCGATGGTGGATTTTCTGCGCGAGCACGATTGGCTCTATGCCGGCATTTGCGCCGTGGTTTTGGCTGTGATAATCAGCAACTCTGTAGGTGGGTTTTGAGGCAGCGCAAAAACAGAACGTCTCCGCTTTAATCAAAATACCGGTATACAAAAAACACATAAACAGCAAGAGACAGCATGAACGAATATATCAGGGTGAAAGGTGCGCGCGTCAACAATTTGAAGAATGTGGACATCAGCATTCCGCGTGACCGTTTGGTGGTGATTACGGGCTTATCGGGTTCGGGCAAATCATCGTTGGCTTTCGACACACTCTATGCAGAGGGGCAGCGGCGGTATGTGGAGAGTTTGTCAGCCTATGCCCGTCAGTTTTTGGGGCGTATGCACAAGCCCGAATGCGATTACATCAAAGGGTTGCCGCCGGCCATTGCCATCGAGCAGAAGGTAACGAGCCGCAATCCGCGTTCCACCGTGGGCACTTCCACTGAAATTTACGATTATCTCCGGTTGCTTTTTGCCCGATTGGGGCGTACTTATTCGCCCGTCAGCGGACAGGAGGTGCAACGCCATTCGGCCGACGACGTGGTGAAATGTGCGCTTTCTTACTCCGAGGGAACACGTTTCACGGTGTTGGCTCCGCTCCGCCTGAGAGCCGGTCGCACACTCCGCGAGCAGCTCGACATCTATTTGCAGCAAGGTCTTTCGCGTCTCGACTTTGGGGGCGAAATGTTGCGCATGGACGAACTGACCGATGAGCAGGTGCAGGAAATGGAGCAGAGCATGGGCGATGTCTTTCTGCTGGTGGACCGTTGTGTGGCCGATGCTTCGAAAGACGGTGTGTCGCGCATCACCGATTCGGTGGAGACGGCCTTGTTTGAAGGAGATGGGGAGTGTTGTTTGCGCATTTATCCTGCAGGATTGTTGCACCGTTTTTCTGTTCGTTTCGAGGCAGATGGGATTACCTTTGTCGAACCCGACGACAATATGTTCTCATTCAATTCGCCCTTGGGGGCTTGTCCGCGATGTGAGGGTTTTGGCCGCATTGTGGGCATTGATGAGTCGTTGGTGGTGCCCGACCGCTCACTCAGCGTGTATGATGGTGCAGTGATGTGCTGGCGGGGTGAAAAGATGGGGCTTTGGCGTGAGGAATTTTGTCGACGTGCCACACGCAAGAACTTCCCGATTTTCGAACCCTACTTCAACCTCACACCCGAGCAGCGGCACCTCTTGTGGCACGGTGATGACGAGGAAAAAGCCTTGCCGCCCGAAGAACAAGTGCACATCGATGCTTTCTTCCGTATGCTCATGGAGAACCAATATAAGATACAATACCGCGTGATGCTGGCTCGCTATCGCGGAAAAACCATCTGTCCCGAATGTGGAGGTTCGCGCCTGAAGCGCGAGGCCGAATACGTGAAAGTGGGTGGTCGCACCATTTCTGAATTGGTGCGAATGCCGGTGAGCGAGTTGCAGGACTTCTTTGAAAACATTTCGTTGGACGAACATGAACAGCAAGTGGGCAGCCGCTTGCTCACCGAGCTGCGCAGCCGCATTGGTTTCCTTTGTGATGTAGGTTTGGGATATCTCACGTTGGACCGCCTTTCGAGTACGCTTTCGGGCGGTGAGAGCCAGCGCATCAATCTGGCCACCTCGTTGGGTTCTTCGCTGGTGGGTTCGCTCTACATCCTTGACGAACCGAGCATCGGTCTTCACAGTCGCGACACCGAACGCCTAATCAGTGTGCTGAAACGCTTGCGCGACTTGGGCAATACGGTGGTCATTGTTGAACACGACGAGGAAATCATTCGTGCGGCCGACTACATCATCGACATGGGGCCCGGAGCCGGTCGCTTGGGTGGCAATGTGGTTTGGCAAGGCGACATGCAGCAACAACTGCCGATGATGGAAATACCGAATGGCGAGGAAGAAACTTTTTCGCCCACATTGGCTTATCTCACCGGTGCCGAACAGATTGAAGTGCCTCTGTCGCGCAGAGCATGGAACAATTTCATCGAGATAAAAGGGGCACGCCACAACAATTTGAGAGGCATCGATGTGCGTTTTCCGCTGAATGTGATGACGGTGGTAACGGGTGTGAGCGGTTCGGGCAAGAGCACACTGGTGCGCGACATCCTTTTCTGTGCCCTGAAACGCCATTTTGACCAGCCTTGCGACCGCCCCGGCGAACATATCTCCATGGGGGGCGATTTGAAATGCATCAAAACCGTGGAATATGTAGACCAAAATCCCATCGGAAAGTCTTCGCGCTCCAATCCCGTAACTTATGTGAAAGCCTACGACGAAATTCGTCGCCTCATGGCCGAACAGCCTTTGGCCAAGCAGATGGAGCACACGGCGGCTCACTTCTCGTTCAACACCGACGGTGGCCGTTGCGACGAGTGCAAAGGCGAGGGAACGGTCAAGGTGGAGATGCAGTTCATGGCCGACCTCGTGCTGGAATGTGAGGCCTGCCACGGCCGACGCTTCAAGAGTGAAGTATTGGAGGTACGTTTCCAAGGGAAAAACATCTACGATATTCTTGAGATGACGGTGAACCAAGCCATCGAATTCTTCACCGAACACAAGCAGCAACGCATCGTGCGTCGCCTGAAGTCTTTGCAGGATGTGGGTTTGGGATACATCAAGCTCGGACAACCCTCGGCCACCCTTTCAGGCGGTGAAAACCAACGTGTGAAGTTGGCCTTCCATTTGGGACAAGAGCACAGCGAGCCCACCATGTTCATCTTCGACGAACCCACCACCGGACTCCATTTTCACGACATTCGCTTGCTGCTCCGCTCTTTCCGAGCACTCATCGAGCGTGGCCACACTGTGGTGATCATCGAGCACAATATGGATGTGGCAAAATGTGCCGACCACATCATCGACCTCGGTCCCGAAGGCGGACGTGCCGGAGGCTTGGTGGTGGCCACCGGAACGCCCGAAGAAGTGGCAGCCGGCATAGGACACACGGCACGTTATCTGCGTGAGAAGTTGGGAATGGACTAAATACCGGAAAAAACAATCCGGAAAAATCTCCGTGCTTCGTCTTAAAAAATAAGAGGGATTAACCCTGTTTCAACAAGGCGTTCTGAAAAACGAGCAAGGCGTTTAGAAAATCCTAAATACCTTGCTCGTTTTTTGTTGTGCAGAGATTGTAATTAAGAGCTTCAGTCGGCCTTTTCGCCTTGCTTCATGCGTTCATAAAATTCTGCCGTGGTGGTGAACAGCACATCGCTGCCGGAATTGAGAGCCGTTTCCAACGAATCCTGCACCACACCGATGATAAATCCCACTGCCACCACCTGCATGGCCACATCGTTGTTGATACCGAAAAGCGAGCAGGCCATGGGGATGAGCAGCAGAGAGCCACCGGCCACCCCCGATGCACCACAAGCCCCCAAGGTGGCAATGATGCTCAGCAGCAAGGCACTGAAGAACGAAGTTTCGATGCCCAAAGTGTGGCAGGTGGCCAATGTCATCACAGTGATGGTGATGGCGGCTCCGTTCATGTTGATGGTGCTGCCCAATGGGATGCTGACCGAATAAAAATCTTCATCCAAACCCAAACGTTTGCACAACGCCATGTTCACGGGGATGTTGGCGGCCGACGAGCGAGTGAAGAAGGCACTCACGGCACTCCCTTTCAAACATTTCCACACCAAGGGAAAAGGGTTGCGGCGAAGCATACTGCCAACAATGATGGGGTGGATGACAAGTGCGACGGTGAGCATGCAGCCCACCAGCAGGAGCAACAATCGGCCGTAGGTGGTAAAGATGTCGAGGCCGCTGGCCGAAACAGAACTGTATACCAAACCCAAAATGCCGAACGGAGCACATTGAATAATCCAACTCACCACCTTCGAAACCGCTTCGGCCCAATCATGCAGAGAAAGGAGAGTTTGTTGGTGGCCCACCATTTTCAAGGCAAGACCCACAATGATGGACCAGAATAAAATGCTCAGATAGTTGGCATCGGATATGGCTTCGATGGGATTGCACACAATTTTTTTAACGATATTCTGAAACACTTCACTCAATGCACCGGGAGCAGCATTCGATGCATCGGGTGTATTGGTCAGCGCAATGGTTACCGGAAACAAGAAACTCACCAAAACCGCAACAACGGCTGCCACCAACGTGCTGAGCAGATAGAGCATCACCACCGACTTGAAACGACTGCCCAAGCCGTTTCGGGCTTTCGACACCGAATCCGCCACCAGCACAAACACCAACACAGGTGCTATTCCCTTGAGAGCACCCACAAACAAATCGCCCAGCATTGAGACAACAGCCTGGCCGGGCAACGTGAGTGCCAGCACAGAACCGATAATGATACCCATCAAGATGCGCAACATCAGATTGCATTGTTGCCATGCAGAGAAAACTTTTAAGAGTGCTTTCATATTTTCAATTCAATTGTTAAGCTTTGTCGAAAAGTGATAGGAGCGAAACTCATGCGCTGCATTAAAATCAGGCAATCAAAAGATTACACATAAAAACACACGCTTGCTCCGAATGCAAATGTAGCAGAAATATCTCGGGCATTGGATAAAAACCTCAAAATTCACGCTTGGGTGCCGGACTTCTATAAGGAGCTGCGGCGGACTGGTTGCAGTTTGAGCGCAACCGCGACATCATGCCGAACCTCCGCTGGATGCCTACCACATCGCCCAACCCCGAAGCCGAGCACAAGCGGTTTTGGGAGAAGAAACTGACGCGCCCCATCGACGACCCGTTCTGGAACAAACACCGCCCGGGCGACCGCTGGAACTGCAAGTGCTCGCTCGAAGCCACCGACGAACCCATCACACCCATCCCCGACGATGCCGACGACGAGAAGCCGCAGCGCGGACTCCGTGGCAATCCTGCCAAGACGGGGCAGATCTTCGACAAGTCGCACCCGTACTTCCCCAAGAACTGCGCAAGCTGTGGGTTTAATAGGAGGAAGGGGACTATCACAAGCCGACTGAGGGGGTGGTTTAATGCCGAAAAGATGGACTGCGAACATTGTAAAGGTCTTATACGTAAATTTCCGAACGATGAATGGATTGAACGGGTAAAAGCATATAAAAAACTAAAGAATAATCCTGAATATAAGGACGTAGAATTTGATGTGGCAACTGCTGGAGTCAGAGCTACACACAAAGAACACAACTTTGACGCAAAGAAAGGACACTATGAAACGATGGTGCAAGATGTCGGATACAAATCTGGACATAAAGTAATTCTCGAAAAAGAAGTACATAATATATATAAGAAGAGAAACACTGAAGGAACATGGGATGGTATGCTGTTCGAGATTGGTGCTGCAGAAAATGCCACAGAAAACAACATCCGCAATGCGTTAAAACACTGTGCTTCTAAACCGGGTGCTGAAGTTGCTGTCATTTTCTTCCCCGAAAAACCTTTTGACGCTGCAGCCTTTGAGCGCGGGTATTCAAGGTTTCGGGGACTGAAAGGAACTACACAGTATAGAAAATTCAAATTTATTTACTGTATAGACAAAGACCGAATTTTATCAATAAAAAAGCCAAAGTAAAAACTTTGGCTGGAACGAGGGACGTGTCCTGTTAAGGATTAAACGCTCCCCCCGCACCGCAAAACTACAACCTCCCCACGATACTTGCAAGTGTTTGGGTAAAAAAAGCAAACAAAATGAAGAAAATCAACGCAAAAATATATTCGGACGAAGATTTTCCGGGCAAATTCTTCATAAAACACGACAATGGGCGCGTGGAGGTGGCCAATGTCGTAACACCGAAGCGCACCGCGCAGAGGGGCGGCTATGCCTTCTTCTTTCGCGATGCCGACAAGAAAAGCCGCAATATCTCCGAACAACGCGTGCAGCGTGCCATCGATGAGCGCAAGCCGCTGTTGCAGGTGCGATACATCACCAAGGCCGAAAGCCGCAGCATCCGGGAGAACACGCTGTTGAAACGCCTGCTATGCCTGCGCCGCTCGCTCATGGCGGAGTATCCCCATAGCCACGTCCCAGTCATCTCCGTGCTCTTCCTGAAAAGCCCTCATTGCATCAACTTCCTCAACCCCTTAATGCGCGTACACGTACACACGTACCTTATATAATATATAGTAAGCCTTATTCGTGTCCATTCGCCCCATTCGTGTTCCCCTCCTTTCATATACTTTTCCACCTGCATTCCCCCTCATTCTTTTTCCATTCCTCCGTCCTCTTTATGTTCTTGAGCAGTTTTCCTGCAAAAACTCTCGGTTTTTCCAAGTGTTGTATGTGTTTTTGCGTATGTTTGCAGTCCGCCCGTTGAAAAAGTCGAAAAAATCTTTCACTTTTTTCTTGGGCCGTAAAGTATTGAGCTTTAAGAGGAAGCCTGTCTTTTGCGAGCCTTTGCTACTGTATTTTGTTATATTTTTTCACAAAAACATTTGGCCATAT
>JAFYPU010000005.1 GCA_017547385.1 Bacteroidaceae bacterium | reverse complement strand
AGAAAAAGTGGACACAACCCATACATAACTGGGGCTTGATTATGAACCAATTTATACTTATATTTGAAAACAGAATCCAGATATAAGTATTATATCCGAATCCTGTTTTTCTCATTTACACAAAATATTGGACACTGCCAACGATAACAGGATTTTATTCGGAATAATCTTCCTCTCCATAATAGATAGGAGAATACAATACGCAATAAGCATCAAGTTTCATCTTTGTACCAATGTAAAATCCCATATTAGGATAGGTAATCTTAATATTTTTAAAGGTAGCAATCTCGACGTTATTAACTAATAAGAAGATCTTTCCTTGCTCTTTAACAATGGTGATATCGAACATGTCCTTATCTTTCAAAAAAGATTTCAGTTCTTCTGCATATTCCTCGTCTTCAAAAAATCTTTTGTTGGATGACCGCTTGTAGGTCCCACGTTTTACTATTGAAAATTCACCTCTTTCGCAGATTTGATACAAGAAACCTTTCTTCGAAAAAGTAATTAAAGAATAATTATCCTCATTCTTTAAATCAAAAACGATACCAAAGGGCTTCTTATCATTAAGCTCAGAGGGTTTGAATACATATTCAAATATGAAATCTTGTGTTTCTGGTTTGAAGTCGAATTCAGCATACGTAATAACACTCTTTCCCTCTTCTTTTGATTCCAATCGAAGTTTGTTTTCGTCAATAACCACACTAGTCTTTTTTTCTTCAAATTGAGTCCAAAAATATTGGGGGTCATTTGTAGGTACATATTGAAGTTTATATGAGCCCTTGGAGTTGTATTGTGCTGAAACGAGGGTTGAAACTACAGCAAAAGCTATGGTCAAAATAATGCGATTCATAAGATAAAATTATATAGTTACTTGTTAACTCTTATTCTCCACCGCTAACTGTGGTCTGTAATTCTTGAACCATCGGTTCAAAACGCTTCATTGTACGCTCGTACTTTTTGTAGCAATTGCTTCCCTCGCAGTCGTTGTCTTTTATTTCTGTAATAATTCGGGCGCGATAGGTTATGACATCGTCATCAGTAAATGATTTTTTAATTTCCAATCGTGTTCTCACTGTTTCATATTTGAACTTACTAAAAAACCATCCACTCTTAATCCATCCGGCACTCTTATCTCTAACTTCAACATTATCGAAATAAGTAGTTACTACGTTCATGAGACGTTTCCAAATAACATCTTCTGATAAGTCTTTACGGCAAGTTATATCCATCCAGGTGTTTGGTTCTATGCCAGAATCTTCTCCAGACGAAGAAGCTTCATATGCTTCAGATTTAGGAAGTGTATAAACAACTGTCTTTTTAGGGTTACTCTTTAACAAACGATATGTCCTACTAATATACCCCGGAGATACTACAGAAATAACATAAAAATCATTGTGCCTATCAAATTTAACTTGATAAGTGCCTGTGCCAACATGTTGACCATCAATCCAGATTTGTGCATGTTCTGGAATAGTTTTGATGGTGATTTTCTTAGCAAAAATAGATGTCTTGGTCGCATTTGAGGTTAAAGCACCTGCGAACATTGCAACGAAACAAATCATTGCTGTTAATAAGTAATTTTTCATGTGTATAAAAATTAACCCTATAGACTCCCCAAATTCAGCGATTATTATAGATATAAAAAAGACGTGGGAATCTGTACTTACCGCTTATCCCACTGTCAGGCCTTCGCATTGCCTTTCCCAAGGATAAGCAACGCAGCCAGCCCACGCCATGATATATTATATGCACGAATGCTGACACTATAAATTATGTCAACAAAGGGATACAATACACCCAACGTGGACGTTCCGAGTTGCCGTATCTTCTTGGGATCAAGTTTGCGAAGTTTGACAGTAGAAGTATACGTTTCGTAACGTCCTTTCGCCACTATTTGTGACTCACCCCGAAAGCCCACAGGCTGACTGAGTTGCTGCAAAAGTAAGAAAAAGAATTATATGCAGACGTTACGAACAATAGAATTTTTGATAAATGCAACACCTACGTCTTTCTCTTTATTACAAAGATAGGCACAAGTGTGTATGTTCTTGTTAAAGGTGAACTAATAGTCTTCTTCACTCCGCCCTGCAAGCACAATTACTACAGGGCGGAGTGTTTTGTTTTTGTCAGTTGTTTTGCTGGCATTTCTTAATTATTTGTGTGGCATTTGGCTGTTTTTATCATGGATGAGAAGGACCATTTCTGCCTTCTTTGTTTTTTTAGGCAGCTGAAAAGTTTGTTGCACTGCAATTATTTCCTTTGTGTTATGAGAGTTATTCAGAGATAAAGCACTACCTTTGTCATATTCACTCAAAGAATAAAAATCAAAATTCTGTAAAAAGAATATGAATTCGGAGTTGTCCCAACAAGTGGTTGTTTCCTTAACATCATTCCCCGCAGCCATATCTTTTGCTACACGGGCCATTCAGTCGGTGCTCGGCGGTTCGGTGCTTCCTGATAAGGTGGTGTTATATTTGACCTTCTCGCAATTTGGCGAACAAGGTCTTCCTGAGGATTTGCAGGCTTTGGCCGATAATGAACCTCGATTTGAGATACGCGATTACCCCAGGGACATACGTTCGTACAGGAAGCTATATCCTGCCTTGAAGGACTTTCCCGATGCGGTGATAGTAACCATCGATGACGATGTGGCTTATCACAAAAACATGCTGCGCGACTTGTTGCGTCTGCACAAGGAGTATCCGCGTGCCGTCTTGGCGCACAGAGCCAAACTCATCAAGCCGAACAAACCCTATGGCAAGTGGAGGAAATACCGTTGGTATCACTTTGTGGGGAAGCGCATTCATGCCTCTTTCCGAAACATCCAGACGGGTGTGGGTGGTGTGCTTTATCCCCCGCACTCACTGTGTGGGGAAATGATTGATGAGTCACAGTTTACGAAGCTCGCGCCTACCACTGACGATATTTGGTTTTGGGCAGCGGCCGTGGCCAATGAAGTGCCGGTGATACCCGTTCCCTTCGGCCATAACAAACCTAAAGGGTTGGGAAAGCCGCGTGCACTGTCGCTCAAAACAATTAACTTCAAATCGGGTGCCGACCGAAACGATTTGGCATTCAAAGCCATCCTCGAAAACTATCCCATCGTTAAACAAAGACTCTACCATGAATAAGCACACAGATAATGAGCAAATCATCGTCTCTCTGACATCTTTTCCCGAAGCCATCCCTTATGCGGTGCAAGCCATACGCTCTATTCTGAAAGGTTCAATGCTTCCCGACAAAGTGGTGCTCTATCTTGATACGCCGAAGTTTCCCGGAGGTATACTGCCGGCGGAACTGGAAGCTCTTAAACAAGAAACGTCTCTTCTTGAAGTGAGATTTGATGAAGCTGAAATCCGTTCTTACAAAAAGTTAGTTCCGGCACTGAGGGACTTCCCTAATTCCGTTATCGTTACTATCGATGATGATATTAGTTATCCCGTGGATATGTTGAAGCAATTGGTGAAGATGCACAAGCAATTGCCCGAAGCCATCATTGCCCACCGTGCTCGCAAGGTGAAGCCCGAACTTCCTTATCGCAAATGGCGGAAATACAAATTTCACGATTTCATTTTCCGGAAGCACCACTTCAATTTTCACACCTTGCAAACAGGTGTTGGCGGTGTGCTCTATCCTCCTCACTCCTTGGATGAGACGATGCTTGATACCGAACTCTTCATGCAAATGGCACCCACCAACGACGATATTTGGTTCTGGGCTGCTGCAGTTGCAAAGGGCACATACGTGGTGCCTGTGCCCGGTTGGCATCCCAAGGCCATCGAAATTGGTAAACCCGGGGAATTTTCTCTTAAAACGGTAAATCTGAAACCCGGCGACGATCGTAACCGCGAAGCCCTCGACAAGATTTTCGAACACTATCCTGCCATTCGACAAAGAGTAGCGCATGGAAAATAATCGACACGACATTGACATTGTTTACCTATGGGTGGACGGTAATGATCCGGCATGGCGCAAAAAGCGCGATGCCCTTACCGGAAATATCGAAGAAGTTTCGTCAGCCCATTGCGAAGGAAGATATGCCGACAATGACGAGTTGAAATATAGTTTGCGCTCTATTGAGCAATACGCACCGTGGATACGCAACATTATCATCGTAACAGACAATCAGACACCTCGGTGGCTTGATACGTCGAATCCGAAGATACGAATTGTCGACCATACTGAAATTTTGCCGCCCGAAAGCTTGCCGTGTTTCAATTCTGATCTGATTGAGCATTACCTACACCGAATTCCCGGTCTGGCCGAACGTTTTTTGTGTGCCAACGATGATACGCTTCTCAATCGCCGCGTGGAGCCTTCCGATTTCTTTACGCCCCAAGGTTTTCCCATCGTTCGGCAAACTCCAAAGCCCTTTCGAAAACTTCGTTGGTTCTTCCGTGAGCGGATACTCCGCAAGCCTCTGAAAAATTACAGCAAGAAGATAGCTCGCACTGCGCTATTGATTGAGGAAAAGTTTGGCACCTACTTCACCGGAATGCCTCACCACAACATTGATGCTTATCTCCGCAGCGATTGTCAGCGTGTGGCGGAAGAGTTGTTGCGTGATGAATTTTTGGCCAACCGTCATCACCATTTGCGGAGCGATGAAGATGTTCATCGTGTGGCGTTTTCTTACATCGCTCTGGCCGAGCGGCGCGCTCTTTTGCGCTACGTTACCTGCAAAGAATCAATGATTGTGAGGATACATAAGTCCAAGGATTATGCAAAGTTCTTAAAGCATCGTCCGACCTTCTTCTGCATGAATGATTCCGAATACGCCAATTCTCAGCATCGCACCACCGCCCGAGCGTTCCTTGAAAAGATATTTCCTCAAAAGTCTCCTTTTGAACGATAATCCCTTTTTCGTTTTTTGTGAAGTGAAAACCTGATTGTCTTTTAGACTACTTGATTTTTTTTACAAGGTGGTTGCAAAACTCTGATTCAACTCTTTGAAAGTGTTGATGAGTTCCTCTACAATTACAGCTTCGTCTTGGTTCAGGTATTCACCCACTTCTTTTTTGTGGTCAATGATTAGCGGAATGGACATATCGATGTTTGTGTCGCAGTTCATCGCATGCAGTTCCAAGGAAGCTAACCTTATCTGTTTCCCATTGCTTGTTATCGGTTCGTGGCAAACAACGGCCAATGATACAGCATGGCAGTTGAAGAATTCGCTATCCACTTTGGTGGATTCTGCAAAGCTTTTGAAGAATTTTTCGCGTTCCTTCGGCAGTTGATTTTTGCTTGTTTCTTTGAGACTGCGCAGCAACCACGAGAAGCATGCCTCCATGTTGTTCGCTTGTAATAGTGGTTTTTTCTGTTTCATCCTTTTTGTGTGAAGTTAAGAATGTGGAGAGAAAAAACAAAAGTGCCGTTGGTTCTTATCTTCCTTGGGCACTTGTTTTTTTCTGTCAAAGTATGGTGTTTACCGTTTCATAGTAGTCGTATCCTCAATGTCGTTCAGATCATAGCGTTCGAAATATCCCATGTCGCGGAGGCTTGTAACGCGAGCTCTTCCGCGTGAGCGCTTGGCAAGAAACTCTTCGTAGGATTTCACGGCATAATGGTTGATGCGGATAACGTCTTGCTGGGGTTTGCGTTCGCTTCGTGCCTTTGTTAAAGAGTTTCCATGAGAATCTGCGATACGACCGGCAATCCATGCCGACTCGTGGCATCCTGTCATGCAGCAGACTTTGCGTGGATTAACAATGCTTTTGACGTGGTTGTTAAGTGGGTGCTCCGGATGTGAATGCTTCCGAAATCTTTCCATCACGCTTCCGGGCTCTTTTGTCTTTGCCCCTCCGCTGCCATATACCAACCAATTGATTTCGATGGCCGAAAATTTCTCCATGCGGTGCAGAAACTCAGGAATGGAAGCATCTTTCACGGGTACGATAAACTCATCAAGGTCAATCACGGCCAGCCACCGGGTTTCCAGACGGTGCTTCTCAAAGCAGTCGTCATAGGCTGCCAATTGTCGCTTCTGTCCCGGGAAATAAGTGTAGTCCACGATGCCTTTTTCCACATAGGGCGCAAGCACTTCCCTCGTGCAGTCCGTGCTTTCGTTGTCGTAAATATAGAATTTTTCCACCCCTTGTTTTCTGTGCCATTCAATCCACTCTTCGAAATACGGGCCCTCGTTTTTTGCGATGGCACACACTGCCAGATAGTGTTGCGGCTCGGTGGCATCGTTGGCCATGCGATGCTTCAGTTTCAGTGCGCGCCAAAGTCCGTAGCGCAGGATGCCGCGCCACCGATTGCGTGTCAGTTTGTGAGGGATGACTCCCGCAATGATTTCTGCAAGCGCCTTATTCATAATTCAAAACTCGATTTTTCCGGTAAGATAGTATCGAAGGCCGCTTTGATGTTGCCCATCACCTGCTCGTAGTTGCGTATGTGAACGTTGTCGTTAAGGCATATCAGCTTGTAGGCCTGGGTGCGAATGGCTTTGACGGCTTGTTTGGGTTTTATCATCAAGGGGAACATCTTGGTGTCGCTATACGTATTGTATGGCTCGAAGTTGCCGCGGCAAATTTGCCAAGTGCGGAAGAGTTCGGGGGTGTAATCGTTCAAGGCTCTGAAGCGATTGACGGAGGTTGCGGTGAGTTCTTCCTCTGCCACAGCCCACACTTCTTCAAAGGTACGCTTCAGGTAAGGTTGCGCATTGTGCGGGGTGCGTAGTGTGATGAACTTTCCGTAAGGTTTCAGCAGGTAATTGAGACGGGCGCGCGAGCCGTAGCTGGGGTGAAACCATTTGTCGTGGTCGCGCTGCATCACTTCTTTTTTGTCGAAATGGCGGTTGATGATGCGGAGGTTGTTCTTGATGCGCACATACCACTGCGACCATGACGGGTTATACTGGAAAGCGGCAATGTCGCAGGGCAAGCCGTTCTTGAAGAAGCGTTCGGGGCTGAGATGATTGATAATGTGGAAATCGTCGTTGAAGTAGACGAAATGCTCTGCCAGGTCGGGAATTTTGTGCAGGTATCGCTCGATGACCACGGAATTGTAGGTGGGAAGGAATTGAGCCGGTATGTAATCTTTGTGGCTCACCAAGTTTATTTTTGGGTGATTGGCATCGAGCCATTCGGGTTTCTGACCACTGGTCACGAAGTGTATCTTTCGCACCCAGGGGGCGAACTTCTCTACCCCTCGGAACCAGTATTTCAGGAAACCATAATCGCGAAAACGGGCTTTGGATACGCCGTTCTTCGTATTCTCTTTGTTGCCGGAATACTTGGCAAACTCTGCTTGCCATTTCGGGTCATCCATGTCAACCCACGTGATGACAAAATCTATATCCATAAGTGAGGGGCTTGTGATGAATGTTCTTTATTTTCTCTTACGACTCCCATTTCACGGCATGCTTGAAGCGCTTGTGCGTCCAAAGGTATAGCTCGGGTTGCTCTCGAATCATTTTCTCCAGCATTTGGTAATAGAGTGCAGTGAGTTCGAAATCGGGCAAAGTCTCGGGATGCTCGTGAATTTGCACGAATTCGGCCTCATAGTAACCTCTTTTCACACGTTTCACCTTCAGGAACCAACTCTCAAAACCATAGTGCTTGATGATTTTCTCAGTGCCGGTCAGCACCGGAACATTGTGATTCAGAAATGGCACGAAGTGGCGCACTTCTCTCTTTTTGGGCGACTGGTCGGCAATGAATCCGATGATGCTGACTTTGCCAGTCGAGGCAAGTTCGGTGGCATAGCGAGCTGTTTTTCGCATCTCAACGCTGATGCTTCCCATGCGGCCGCGATTGTGCAAAATCAGTCGGTCCATGTTTTCGTTGCTCAATTTGTGGTAAATCTGGGCGACTGTTACGCCTTTTTCCAAGTGTAGCGGGACAGACGCCACCCACTCCCAGTTACCATAGTGCCCCATATAGAGAGCAATTGACTTACCTTGTCGCAACACGGCATTGACGATCTCGATGTTGGTGAAGCGCATACGACCACTTATCTCCGCAGGGGAGACGGTGGCCATCTTGCAGCTTTCGAGCACCTGATCGGTGAAAAAATGATAGAATTGCTTCTCGATGCGTGTAATTTCCTTTTCGCTTTTCTCAGGAAAGGAATCTGTCAAGTTCTTATGCACAATGGCACGTCTGTATCGCACGATGTAATATACTACATAGTACAGAGCATCCGACAAGACGTATAGCACCTTGAAGGGAATGCTCGACAGAAGTTTCAGAGATAAGGAAAGGAGATGATAGGTCATAACTTTTCGATTGCGGCTCTCATGCGTGCCAATGTCTCCTCTTTTCCGAGGAATGCGGCCAGTTCGTACATGTCAGGACCTTTGCCGGTGCCCACAAGGCAAACGCGCCATGGATTCCATGGACGCTTGTCGCCGGTTTCTGTCCACACGTCGACCACGGCCTTCTGACTTTCCACAGAGAAGTCGTCCAAGCCTTCAAGCAATGCCACGAGTTCTTGCATTTCGGCGGCTGCTCCTTCTTTCCAATTCTTGCGGGTGAACTTATCGTCCATGCTGTATTCGGGACGAATGAAGAAGAAGTCGCAAAGCGGCCAAAGCTCGTGGATGAAGTTAATCTTCTTCATCTTCATCATGCCAATGACGGCGGCCAAGCGTTCGGGCGTTTCGTTGATGCCGTTTTCGCTGAGGATTTTTGCAAACTCGGGAACGAGTTTTTCATTGTCGGTGGCGAGGATGTATTCGCGGTTGAACCATTGTCCTTTCACATAGTCGAAGCGTGCGCCCGACTTGCTGCATTTCGTCAGATCGAATTGTGCAATCAGATCGTCCATCGACAGAATTTCCTGGTCGGTGCCGGGGTTCCATCCCAACAGTGCGAGGAAATTGATAACGGCTTCGGGCAAATATCCACTCTCACGATAGCCGGAACTTACATCGCCGGTTTTCGGATCGTGCCACTCCAATGGGAATACGGGAAAGCCCAAGCGGTCGCCGTCGCGCTTCGAAAGTTTTCCTTTGCCGTCGGGTTTGAGCAGCAGTGGCAGGTGGGCAAAACGCGGCATGGTGTCTTCCCAACCGAAGGCGCGATAGAGCAACACATGCAAGGGGGCTGAGGGCAACCATTCCTCACCACGGATGACGTGCGAGATTTCCATCAGGTGGTCGTCCACGATGTTGGCAAGGTGATAAGTGGGCAGGCAGTCTGCGCTCTTGTAGAGCACTTTGTCGTCAAGGATCGAGGAGTTTATCTTCACATCACCGCGAATGATGTCGTCGACGTGCACGTCCTGGCCCGGCTCGATGAGGAAGCGCACCACATATTGTGTGCCCCCATCGATGAGTGCTTGCACTTCTTCCTTGGGTAGGGTGAGTGAGTTGCGCATCAAGTGGCGCGTCTTGGCATCGTATTGGAAATTGGGAATTTCTTCGCGCTTTTTGTCCAACTCTTCCGGAGTGTCGAATGCGATATATGCCTTTCCTTCCTCCAAGAGCTGGTCAACATACTTCTTATAGATTTCTCTGCGCTCGCTTTGGCGATAAGGTCCGTGGTCGCCGCCGAAACTCACACCCTCGTCAAAGTGGATGCCGAGCCAGCGGAACGATTCGAGGATATACTCTTCGGCTCCCGGCACAAAGCGGTTGGAATCCGTGTCCTCGATGCGGAACACCATTTCACCACCGTGCTGACGAGCGAAGAGGTAGTTGTAGAGAGCGGTGCGAACACCGCCGATATGCAGAGCTCCTGTAGGGCTGGGCGCAAAGCGCACGCGTACTTTTCTTTCGGCCATTGTTTTTGTTTTTAGAATTATTTAGCGCAAAAATACAGAAATAAAAGAAATCGGCCTTTGCCAGCCTTGAAAATCTACAAGGCGTTTAGAAATTTCTGCAAGCACTGCAGAAATTTCTAAACGCCTTGCGCATTTTTGCTTTGTGCCCGGGTGTGAGCAACGGCAGGATGAGCGTGTCGATGGTCAGCGTCTTTGCATTCGGTCGGTGATGTTGCGGGCCTGTCCGTCGTCAATCCGATAAAGCCGTTGGTTGGTGGTGGGAGATGAGAGGGGGCCGAGGGCTTCCACCCAGGCTCCGAGTTTCACATAATCGAAAGCAGAGAGTTCTTCCTCCGATGGCATGCGTTCTCGTCCCGAGTACCAACCGGTGCGAAGCTTGGGATATTTCTTGCGCACCGTTCTCAGCAATCGCACAACGCTTTCGGGGTCTCCGTCTCCGCCCATCAGTGCCACGCAAGTGATGTTGCCGACGTAGGCTTCCAACAGAGCAATCAGCCGCTCCGCGGTCAGTGATTCGCCAATGTCGTTCAGCAGTTCTCGGCTATGACAACCGGGACACCGATTGGGGCAACACGAAAGATTGATGGCAAGGGTTACTTCGTCGGGGAACTCCTGAAAGACGATGTCATAGTTGGCGTATTTCAGCATGAGAGTTCGGCGTTTTCGGCGTGGGCATAGTGTCGGCGTTCGGCTTCGCGTTGGCGGTCGAGCGAGAAGTTGGAAACTCGTTTGAGGTATCCGATGACGCGTGTGAGGTAATCCAGATTTTTGCTCCGGCACTTGGGGCATTCATCATGCAGGAAGCGTTTGTCGATGTGCCCGCAATCTTTACACAGGGTGTTCGGAATGTTGAACGTGAAGTAGTTGCATCCTTCACGGGCGGCAATGCGGAGCAACTGCCTGTATTGTGCAAAACTGAGATGCTCGTCCAAATTCATGTGGAGAGCCGAGCCGCCGGTGAGATGCTTGATGTAGCGGCGGCCGTGCAGGCGGAACTTCTCGATGATGTCCGTGTCGGAATTTTCTACGATGTAGAAATAGGAATTATAGCAGTCGCGCGGTACGAAATAGCCGGCTTCACGGTCCCAACGGGCGTGTTTCACACCGACGTTCTCCGCAGGAATCATCTCACAGTTGAAGAGCACGTTTTTTGAGCGATACTTCACGTTGTATTTCTCCACCAATGAGAGGATGTTTCCCACAAAGTCGCAATACTCTGCATTGTCCGAAATCGTGATGCCCAGACTCTCGGCAGCCTCGACCATGCCGTTCACACCGATGGTCAAGTATTGTCGGGCAATGTTGATATAGCCGGCATCGAACAGGGGCAGCATGCCTTTTTCTTTGAGGTGCTTCAGGTTTTCGTCATAAGCCAGTTGCACTTTGTGAACAAGGTCCACGATTTCTTCCAGAAACTCTGTGTAAGGACGGCCCTCGCGTGTGGCTTGTTGCACACAGCGGTTCAGGTTGATGGTGAGTACGCTTTTCGAACCTGTGCTCACACCGCCGGCTCCCAGGGTATAGGAGAAGCCATTGTCTTGAATCTCGTTGCGAAGTCGGCAGCACGATGCCAGCGAGTCGGCATTGTCGCTCATGTAAGTGAAAAAGGAGTGGCCCTCTGCATACATCGCAGCCGTAAGGTCGCCATACTCGGTGTCAAGCACGTCGCCATCCTTTGTGAGCAAAGCCATTGTTTCAACCGGAAATGTGAGAACGGCTTTGGTGCGTTCGGCGTTGAACCATCGCATGAAGCGGCGTTGCAGCCAGTCGAGCGCAGGCCAGGAGGGATGGCTTCCGTCGGGGAAGCAGAAGTTGCCGAAAAGGCTTTCGAAATAATACTTGTCGTAATAGGAGATGTTCCAAAACACGCTTTGGAAATTGCGTGCGCCTGTGGGCTGATTGATGCTATAGACAATTTGTTCGAAGCAGTCGGTGATGACTTTGTCGATAGTGCGTTGGCGCAACGACAGGTCGGCTTTCTCGTCGGCTCGCAGGTAGTAGTCGTCGCCATACTCGCGTTGCAGAAAATAGCTCATGTACATCAGAAACTCGGGAGTGGCACAGGCACCGCTCAGCATGCTGCTCACGATGAACACCATATTGACGAAACCTCCGCAGAAGCTTTTCAGATTTCCCGGTGCCGTACTGTTTCCACCGATACTCTTGGTGCCGGCGAGCAGCCATGGGTACATGGTGATGCTGGCGCAGTAGTTGGCGAGGCTGGTCTCGTCGTTTTTGTAAATGTAGTGGTTCTTGAGAAGATAGATGTAGCGGTCGGCCAGTTCCTTGCCGTACATGTCTTTCAGACGGTTGCAGATGAGGCGACGGTTCAGGCGTATGAAACTTTGCTTGGGCAGCTCGCCGATAAGCGTGGCTATGTTTTTGTTTTCCACGTTGGCATTGGCATCGAATTTCGACCCTGTGGCCGGATTGATGGAGTTGCAGTAGTTGATGAGGAAGTCGAGTTTTTCGGCTGTTTCCCGGTCTTCGAAATGTCGCTGCCGATAGAGCATAAATGCTTTGGCTGCCTTGAAGTGTCGTTCGGCCATCAGGGCAATTTCCACTTGGTTCTGGATGTCTTCCACACTCATTCCATTGCAGAAGCGCAGATGTTTCACGATGTCGGTCAGGCCGGTGGCGTCGATGGGAGTGCCGACGGAGGCAAACGCCTTGAGAATGGCACTTTTGATTTTCTCCAGTGAGAAACTTTCGGTGGTGCCGTCGCGTTTGGTAATAATGAATTGATCGTAACTCATAGTGTTATGATTGATGTTAAGAGGTTGATAACGACCATTGTCCCGGCCCACCGCAAGAGCGAGCCGTGTGTTTGTGATGATGGGAAAGGCAAATGCCGGCGGCATTGCCCGACGTATGTATGTCAAGGAGATGCACCACAGCTCTAACTCCCGAAAGCTGTATGTGTGCAGGCGGTGGAAACGGCAGGTCTTCTGACTCGTCTTGCAGGTAAACACCTTCCCGCATCACTCGGATGCAGTGGCTTTCATTAGGTTTACCGGCCGAAAAGACTCACAGCAGCGGGGACTGTCGCCGAGTTGCACGGCGTTCCCTCTTAGCCCGACGCAAAATGGCGGGAACCGTTACCGGAGGCCAAAACATGGTTTGGTGCGACAAAGGTAAGCACTTGCGATGCTCCGACCAAGCATCGGCGGCGAAAATATTGTGGGATTTTTTTCGTCTTTCTTCCTATCACCGAAATCAAGATGCGTTAGCTCAAAAATCTGCAAGCACTGCAAAAAATTCTGCAAGCACTGCAGAAATTTCTAAACGCCTTGCAGATTTTCGCCGAAAGCCGTGCGGATTTTGAGGGCTTCAGAAGAAAATTGCTAACTTCGCCACGTAACTTTGCAGAAACCAAACGTATGAAGAACATTCTCAGTTTCCGAAACCGGACATACTTCCGCCTCTCTGCCGGCCTCTTTGTGGTGGCCGCTCTCTCGGCATTGGCCATCATCTATGTGCTGCCGCGCGAGAGCCAGCAGGGATATGAATACGAAATTAGTCGTCCGTGGAAATATGCCACGCTGATTGCCGAATACGATTTTCCCGTTTATCGCACACCGGATGAGGTGAAGGCCGAGCAGGACAGTGCTTTGCACACGTTTCGCCCCTTCTTCGATGCTGTCGGGACGGTGGCTGAAAAGCAGATTAAGCAATTGCGTGACGACCATCGTGCCGGACGCATTGTCGGCGTGTCCGCCGGTGTTATTTCATACCTGGAGGGGCAACTCACGGAAGTCTATCGCGCCGGTGTTCTCAGTCCCACGGATTTTGCCTCCCTCACGTCGGTGGGTGCTCCCGGCATCCGGGTGTTGGAAGGACGTGAGGCGGCGCCACGCGATTTGGGTCAGATATTCTCCACACGCTCGGCTTACGAACACATCATGCAGGCCGACACCATGCGCTTTCCGCGTGAGGTGTTGATGAAGTGCAATCTGAACAATTATCTCAGCCCCAACCTCTTGATAGATACGGCGAAGACCAATGCCGCTCGCAACGATCTCTTGGCGGCTGCCACCGAGGCTTGCGGCATGGTGCAGAGCGGACAGCGCATCATCGATAAGGGAGAAATCGTGAACGAAGCGCAATTCAAGATACTGCAGTCGTTGGCACTTGAGAGCGAACGCCGTGGCGACACGCAGCAAGCAGTGTGGTCCATCTTGGGCGGACAAGTGGTTTATGTGGTGGTGGCATTGGTGCTCTTCCTGTTCTATCTGCGCTTGTTCCGTCGCGATTATGTGCACTCGGCGCGCTGCACGCTGCTCCTCTTTACGCTGATGACGCTCTTTGCGGTGATACCTTCGCTCATGGTGTCCTACGGCTTCTTCAGCGTTTATCTGGTGCCTTTTGCCATGGTGGCCATCTTCGTTCGTGTGTTCCTCGATTCGCGCACGGCGTTTGTGGCTCACATGGTTACGGTGCTGTTGGCTTCGCTCCCCCTGAACACGTCTTATCAGTTCTTGGGCGTGCAGATGGTGGGCGGCATGGTGGCCATCTACGGCTTGCGCGAACTCACCGAACGCTCCCAGCTGCTGCGCGTGGCACTGATGGTAACGCTCGTCATGATGCTCTTCGGCTTAGGCTTCGACCTGGCGCAGGGCACTCCCATCGACATGCTCGACACTTCGTGGTACATCTACGTGGCCATCAACGGCGTGTTGCTGCTCTTCACTTATCCGCTCATGTATTTGGTGGAAAAAGTTTTCGGCTTCACTTCCAGTGTTTCGCTTGTGGAGCTGACAAACATAAACAACCCGATACTTCGCCACATGTCGAAGTACGCGCAAGGAACCTTCGTCCACTCGATGCAGGTGGCCAATCTGGCGGCCGAAGTGGCACACCAGATTGGGGCTAAAACACAGCTCGTGCGTACCGGAGCACTCTATCATGACATCGGAAAGCTGGCAGAACCTTACAACTTCACCGAAAATCAGAGCGGACAGAACTCTCACAAAGACAGAACCGAGGAAGAAAGTGCGCAAATCATCCTCAATCACGTGAAAGAGGGTTTGCGCATGGCCGACAAGTATCACCTGCCGTCTGTCATCAAGGATTTCATTCGCACACACCATGGCCGAAGCCGTGTGAAGTATTTCTACATTCAGTGGGTCAACAAGCATCCGGGAGAACCCGTTCCCGAAGAACTCTTCACCTATCCGGGACCCAACCCCGGCACTCGCGAACAAGCCGTCCTCATGATGTGCGATGCCGTCGAGGCAGCGGCGCGAAGCCTCAAGGAATATACGGAAGAGAGCATACAGGAACTGGTGAACCGCATTGTGGATACGCAAGTGGCCGAGGGATATTTCCGCGAGTGCCCCCTGACTTTCCGCGACATCTCCGTGGCCAAACGTGTGTTGGGCGAGAGCCTGAAAACGATGTACCACACCCGAATTGCCTATCCCGAAATCGGAGGCGACAAGAAGGCGGAAACAGAAACAGAGACGCACGGCAGCTTTTTCCACACCGGATTGCAGCACACATGGAAGCGGCATTGATCCGCGAACATGCAGCATCCATTCGTTGATGATAACCATATAAAAATCGGGAGGCGGTTTCTGACATTGAGAAACCGCCTCCCGATTTTTATGAACTCCTTAGGCATTAAAGAAACTCGGCACGCCACAGCAGTCCCGAGCACACGCCGTGCGCTTCCACTCGGTTGATGTAAGGACGCTCGTGTAGTTGGCCGTCGAAACCTTGGGGGTCGCAAAGTCCGTACCAGGGCTCGGCACACACAAAGGGCGAGTGCAAACCTTGGGGCTGCCAGAAGAGCCACACGGGTGCATCGCTCTCCACGCGCACCATGGGATGGCGTTTGGCGTCGAGCAGTTCGACGGCATCCACCTGCAGTTCGTCGAAGATCAGGGCTTCGTTGGCAAAAGTTTCCACGCAGACAGGCACCAATCCGTCGGCTTCCATCGGTACGGCAAAGCGTTCCGGACCGGTGCAACCTTGTTCTCCGGCACGCACCACGGTGGGCACTTCGCCGTCGGCGGTGTGCAGCCGCAGATAACCGCTCACCGCGCGGTCCTCACTGAAGTGCGGGAAAGTGAAAGCCGGATGGCCGCCGATTTGGAAATAAGCTTCGTCATCGCCTAGGTTGCGTACCGAAAAATCTGTGTTCAGTGCCCAACCGTCAAGGCTGTAGGTGATGAGCACCTCGCAGCGGAAGGGGAACACGGCCAAGTCGTCCTCGGTTGTGAGCAAGCGGAATGTGGCACAGGTGCCGGCATCGTCGGTGGCGGGGAGTGCTTCCCAAAGACGCTTTTTGGCAAAGCCGTGTTTGGGCATGGCATATTCCTTTCCTCTGTAGCGGAATGTGCCGTTCCACAAGCCTCCCACGGCCGGGAAGAGGATGGGCGAGCGGCCGCCCCAGTATTTGGCATCGCCCTGCCACAAGTATTCGTGCCCCGTGTCTGCACGGCGAATGCTCTGCACCTCGGCACCATTTTCGCTGATGTCGACGATGAGATGTTGGTTTTGGATGGTAATCATGAGCAAATGTGTTTTGAAAATTCTACGGCTAAGGTAGGAATTTTATTGTCAAGTGTGCAAATTTCAAGGCTTCGGAAATGTTTTTTTGCGATAATTCATGAAAAATCCACATTTTTTCGAGAGAAATTTTGTCCGCATGAAAAATACGCTTACCTTTGCACTCGCAATTCGGGATGTAGCTCAGTCCGGTTAGAGTACGCGTCTGGGGGGCGTGTGGTCGCTGGTTCGAATCCAGTCATCCCGACTTGGAAATTCAGGTGTCAGGTTCGTAAGAGTCTGACACCTTTTTTGTGTTTTCTCTCGGCTGTGGCGGAGCGGCCGCTCCCAATGGGCGAAAACGCGCAAGGCGTTTAGAAAATTCTGCAGTGCTTGTAGAAATTTCTAAACGCCTTGCGCGTTTTTGAGAAACGGTATGGGGAAAGATTCCGTGCCTCACGCATGACCGCGAGGGCGGTGCAGGCAGTCGGGCTTAGAGCTGCTGCATGTCGTTGAGGCGTTTGTAATATCCGCCGAGGGCAATGAGGGCATCGTGTGTGCCGCGTTCAACGATGCGTCCTTCGTGCAGAACGCATATCTCATCGGCGTTGCGGATGGTGGAAAGCCTGTGGGCAATGGCAATGGTGGTGCGCGTCTTCATGAGGTGCTCCAGGGCTTCCTGCACCAGGCGTTCGCTTTCGGTGTCGAGCGCGGAGGTGGCTTCGTCAAGGATGAGGATGTCCGGGTTCTTGAGGATGGCGCGTGCAATGGAGATGCGCTGGCGTTGGCCTCCCGAGAGGCGGCATCCGCGGTCGCCCACCATGGTTTCGTATCCCTGTTCGCTCTCCATGATAAAGTCGTGGGCGTTGGCCACTTTGGCGGCGGCAATCACCTCGTCCATGGTGGCATTTTCAACCCCGAAGGCGATGTTGTTGAAGAAGGTGTCGTTGAACAGGATGGCTTCTTGGTTCACATTGCCGATGAGGCCGCGAAGGTCGGAGAGGCTGATGCATTTCACATCGGTGCCGTCCACCAGAATTTGTCCGCTTGTGGTGTCGTGGAAACGCGGCAGCAGGTCCACCAGTGTGCTCTTGCCCGAACCGCTCTGCCCCACCAGGGCGATGGTCTGCCCTCGGCGCACGGTGAGGTTCACGCCCGAAAGCACGTTGGTCTGTCCGTTGTAACTGAAAGTGATGTCGCGGAATTCGATGCTCTCTTTCAGATGTTCCACATGCACGGGCTGCTGCGGTTCGCCGATGGGATTTTCGGCGCGAAGAATTTTGTTGATGCGCTCCATGGATGCCATGCCCTTGGGGATGTTGTAGGAGGCTTTCGAAAGGTCTTTCAGCGGTTGGATGATGCTGTAGAGAATCACCATGTAGAAGATGAAAGTGGGCGCATCGATGGGCGAGTGATCGGAGAAGATGAGCGTGCCGCCATACCACAACACGAGAACGATGAGGCAGGTGCCCAGAAATTCGCTCACGGGGTGAGCGGACGACTGCCGCACGGCCACACGACCGGCAGCTTGGCGGAAATCGTTGACACCGGTGTCGAAGCGTTGGCACATCTTGTTTTCGGCACGGAAGGCCTTGATGATGCGCATTCCGCCGAGCGTTTCCTCGAGTTGCGACATGGTTTCGCTCCACTTGTTTTGGGCATCGAGCGATTTGCGCTTGAGTTTGCGGCCGATGCGTCCCATGGCCCAGCCCATGAGCGGCAGCACCACGATGGTGAACACGGTGAGCTGCCAGCTGGTGTAGATGAGGACACCGAAATAACAGATGAGCAAAATCGGGTTCTTGATGAGCATTTCCAAAGAACCGGTGATGGAGGTTTCAACCTCGTTGACGTCGCCGCTCATGCGGGCGATGATGTCGCCCTTGCGCTCGTCGGAGAAGAAGGAGAGGGGCAGCGAAACGATTTTGCGGTAGACGTGCGAACGGATGTCGCGAACAATGCCGGTGCGCATGGGCACCATGATGGCCACGGAGGCAAAATAGCAACTCGTCTTCAGGAGTGTGGCGGTGATGAGGAACAGGCCGATGAAGAGCAGGGCGGTGGAGGCTCCGTAGTCCGCTATCAGCTCGGAGGTGTACCAATAGAGGTTGTTCACCAGAATGTCTTTCGTGTTGGCTCCTGCCGTGTTCCAATCCATGAACTGGTATTGCGTGGTGTCGATGCCGAAGAGCATTTGCAGCATCGGGATGAGCGAAACGAAGGAGAAGACGTTGAGAACTGCCGACAGCAGGTTGAAAACGAGCGAACCTGCCAGGTATTTCTTGTAGGGCGCGGCAAACTGCCGGAGCATTTTGATGAATTCTTTCATGACCGATCGGAGGTGTGAGGAGTGAGTGCGCACCGCTTCTCATGGCGGCGAGAGCGATTGTCGGGGCGAAGTTAATGTTTTTTAAGCATTGCAACAATTTTACGAACCATTATCGGAAAAAGCGGCGGCTTTTCGCGAATTTCCGCAGGCTTGTTGCAGAAAGTGGCAAGGCCTGCCACAAAAGTGGCAGTGCTTGCCAAAAAAGTGGCAGGCCTTGCCACTTTTGCTGCGACGGCATCTGATTTCTGCCGAAGGCTGTTGGCGTTTTTCGTCGGCTGCCTTACGGCTGCTGAAATTGTTTTGGATTTTTCGTGAAAGCGATAATCAGTCCGACGGCCTCGGAGTCCAAAGGCAGGTGGTGCGTGTAGCTTTGCGGTGTGGCCATGCTTTCGCTCCGGCGCAGCAAGTGGTCGCAGTGCGGAAGCACGAGGCAGGTGGTGAAGGGACGTTGGGCCAAGCGTTCTTGCCACAGACGGAAATCATCGGTGGTGATTTGGTAATCATGGCCGCCTTGCAACAACAGGAAAGGGGTGTCGGTGGCGGCACACTCGGCTTCGAAATCGTAAGCATCGGCGTGGGCGAGATAGCCTTCGGGCAGGGAGGAGAGCATCCGGGCGCAAGCGGTTTCGGCCTCGGCGGATGTGCCGCCTTGCAAACCGACGATGTAATGCAACTGGCGGAGTAGCGTTTCCTTGAAACTGCGTATCGGTCCGCCCGAAAGGCTCATCATGCCGGCCGGAGGCACTTCGCACCGCCGGGCTATGCGCGGAACGAGCAGTCCGCCCAAACTGTGGCCGGCCACAAACACGCGCCGGGCATCGACTCCGGGCATCGAAGCTGCCAGGTGCAGAGCGGCCACGGCATCGTCCACGGTCTCGGTGTCGTAAGTCATCACTCCGTTGCTCACCTCTGCTGTGCGTTCGCGATAAACGTAGGTGCGTTTGTCATACCGAAGCGTGGCGATACCGGCCTCGGCCAGGCGGTGCGCCAACTCGCGGAACGTTTTGTTGGGGCCCACAGTCTCGTCACGGTCGTTGGGACCGCTGCCGTGCACCAGCACCACGCAAGCCGTGGGAGCCTCGCCATGGGGGCGGCAATAGGTGGCAGGCAAGCGGATGTTGCCGTTGTGAACGGCGGTGTCGCTCTCGACGAACACACTTGTTGTGTCGCCGGTCGTGGAGGCGGGAGTCGCTTTATCCGGCGCAAGCGGGGTGAAAAAGAGACCGGCAATGCGTTTTCCGGCATCGAAAACAAGGCGCATCCCCACGCTTTGGCGAGAAAACGTCAGGCGGCTCGTGAGGATGTCATAGCCTCCTTGTTGTGTTGTTTTCCACACGCCGTGTTCCACAAATCGTCCCATCTGTGTGCTCAATTGCATGAAGAGCAACGAGCATTGCAACGGCGAAATCTGTCCCTGCATCTGCGGTGTCATCATGGCATGCAGGCTGTCGCCGCGAGCGGCTTTCAGATGTGAGAATGCACGCTCGGCTTCGGCGGTGAGTGGAGTGAAATCACCGTATGCTTGGGCACGAACTTCGGCAGGCATCCTGAAAAGGCTGAGAAGCAGGCAGCACGTGATGAAAAGTCTCTGTGTCATACGGCAATGGTATTGAAAAGGTGGTGGAGGGTGTGAATGAACAGCGGAAAACGGTTATCAAAAGCACTCAATGCTTGCAAATCCTTATAAAAAGGAAAACAAAAGTCCCCGATGCGGACAAGCGTAACGGGGACTCATTATATAAATATCAGACTATGATGGTCGGATATCAAACAGCGACAGCCGGATTAGTCCGCCAATTTCGCTTTCAAGAACTCGCGGTTGAGGCGAGCGATGTTGGCAATGCTTTCGTTCTTAGGACAAACAGCCTCGCAAGCGCGGGTGTTAGTACAGTTACCGAAACCAAGTTCGTCCATCTTAGCCACCATAGCCTTAGCACGCTTAGCAGCTTCGGGGCGACCTTGAGGAAGGAGGGCAAACTGTGATACCTTAGAAGAAACGTAGAGCATGGCAGAACCATTCTTACAAGCAGCAACGCAAGCACCGCAACCAATGCATGTGGCGCAGTCCATAGCCTCGTCTGCGTCTTGCTTGGGGATGAGAATTGCGTTAGCATCCTGGGGCTGACCGGTGCGCACTGTTACGTAACCACCTGCGGCTTGGATTTTGTCGAAAGCCGAGCGGTCAACCATGCAGTCCTTGATGACGGGGAACGCAGCCGAACGCCAAGGTTCCACAGTGATGACGTCGCCATCGTTGAACTTACGCATGTAAAGCTGACAGGTTGTGGCACCTGTGGCAGTCTTTCCGTGAGGTGTGCCGTTGATATAGAGCGAACACATACCGCAGATGCCTTCGCGACAGTCGTGGTCGAAAACGAAAGGCTCCTTACCGTCGTTAATCAGCTCCTCATTGAGGATGTCGAGCATTTCGAGGAAAGAAGTGTCGTCGGGGATGTTCTTCATTTCGCGTTGTTCGAAATGACCTGCATCCTTAGGACCGTTTTGCTTCCAGTACTTAATTGTAAAGCTTATATTCTTAGCCATTTTTCTAAAGTCTTTTGAGGTTCTACGGATTAGTTCTTATAGTTACGAGTTTGAACCTTGATGGCCTCGTACACGAGCGGTTCTTTTGAGAGAACGGGTGCAGCGTCGTCGCTACCCTGGTATTCCCAGCAGCCCACGTAGAAGTAGTTTTCGTCATCGCGCTTGGCTTCGCCTTCTTCGGTTTGGTATTCTTCGCGGAAGTGTCCACCGCAAGATTCGTTGCGAGTCAGAGCGTCGTTGGCCACGAGTTCGCCCATGAGGATGAAGTCTTCGAGACGGATAGCCTTTTCGAGCTCAACGTTCACGCCTTCTGCAGTGCCGGGCACGAAGAGGTTAGAATAGAACTCCTTGCGAAGCTCTTTCATCTTGGCAAGACCTATCTTCAAACCTTCGGCTGTGCGACCCATACCTACGTAGTCCCACATGATGCGACCGAGTTCCTTGTGGATAGAGTCAACGGAGCGTTTTCCCTTAATGTTGAAGAGTTTCTGGATGCGTGCCTTCACAGCTTCTTCGGCAGCCTTGAATTCGGGGAGGTCGGTAGAGAAGCGAGGAACTGTGATTTGGTCGCTCAGATAGTTCTGGATGGTGTACGGGAGTACGAAGTATCCATCGGCAAGACCCTGCATGAGAGCTGATGCACCGAGGCGGTTTGCACCGTGGTCTGAGAAGTTACATTCACCGATTGCGAAGAGACCCTTCACCGAGGTTTGCAGTTCGTAGTCCACCCAAATGCCACCCATTGTGTAGTGTACTGCGGGATAGATCATCATGGGAGTTTCGTACGGGCTTTCGTCAGTGATTTCTTCGTACATATCGAAGAGGTTTCCGTAACGTGCTTCGATTTCCTTGCGGCCGAAGTCCTTAATAGCCTGTGAGAAGTCGAGGAACACGGCGAGACCTGTGTTGTTTACGCCGAAGCCCTTGTCGCAACGTTCCTTAGCGGCACGTGAAGCCACGTCGCGGGGTACGAGGTTACCGAATGCGGGGTAGCGACGCTCGAGATAGTAGTCGCGGTCTTCTTCAGGGATGTCCTTACCCTGGATTTCGCCGGCTTGAAGTTTCTTGGCATCTTCCAGCTTTTTGGGCACCCAAATGCGGCCGTCATTACGCAGAGACTCAGACATAAGTGTGAGCTTAGACTGCTTGTCGCCGTGAACGGGGATACATGTGGGGTGAATCTGTACGTATGAGGGGTTGGCGAAGTAAGCACCCTTACGGTAGCAAGCCATAGCAGCAGAGCAGTTACAGCCCATAGCGTTGGTAGAGAGGAAGTATGCGTTACCGTAACCACCTGTACCAATTACTACTGCGTGAGCAGCGAAGCGTTCGATGGCGCCTGTCACGAGGTTGCGAGCGATGATACCGCGAGCGCGGCCGTCGATGATTACTACGTCGAGCATTTCGTAGCGAGTGTAGAGTTCTACAGTACCTGCATTCACCTGGCACATCAATGCTGAGTAAGCACCGAGGAGGAGCTGCTGACCTGTCTGACCCTTAGCGTAGAATGTACGGCTCACCTGAGCACCACCGAAAGAGCGGTTGGCCAACATACCACCGTATTCGCGAGCGAAGGGAACACCTTGTGCCACGCACTGGTCGATGATGGAGGCACTAACTTCAGCGAGGCGGTAAACGTTAGCTTCGCGAGCACGATAGTCGCCACCCTTCACTGTGTCGTAGAAGAGACGATATACAGAGTCGCCGTCGTTCTGATAGTTCTTAGCAGCATTGATACCACCCTGTGCAGCGATGGAGTGAGCACGACGGGGTGAGTCCTGAATGCAGAAGTTCTTCACTTTGAAACCCATTTCACCGAGAGAGGCGGCAGCACTGGCACCGGCCAAACCTGTACCTACCACGATAACGTCGAGCTTACGCTTGTTCTTCGGGTTAACGAGCTTTTGGTGGGCTTTATAGTTGGTCCATTTTTCAGCTATAGGGCCTGCAGGAATTTTAGAATCTATTGTAGCCATAATGTTGTTTGTTTTTAGAATTTAGGAAAAGCATCGGTTAACCGCAAATACCTGTGCAGCAAGCACCACCGCACAGAGCGAATTTTACCACTACCACGGCAAACATCAGGATGAGCACTGTGGCGTAAACATAACCGATGGTCTTAACGCGGTTGAACCAAATCTTGCCGCTCCAACCCAGGGTTTGGAATGCGCTCCAGAAGCCGTGAGTGAGGTGGAACCACAAAGCTGCCAACCACACGAGGTAGAGCACGGAATAAACGGGGCAGGCGAAGGTGTAGACAATCATGCCGTAACCATCGTGAGCCGAAAGATCATTCACGTAAGCCATACTGCCGTTGGCTATTTCGGCAAACATCATGTTGTACCAGAAGTTGTAGAGGTGCAACACCATACCCAAAATAACAATCACGCCGAGCACAAACATGTTCTGTGCTGCCCATTCCACTGTTGCGGGTTTGTCGGTAACCGCATAACGGCTGGCACCGCGAGCCTTGCGGTTTTGCAGCGTCAGAATGATGGCGTAGATGAAGTGGACGGCCACCAGGGCAGCCAATGCCGCGGTGGCAGCTACGGCATACCAATTGGCGCCGAGCATCTCACAAATCATGTTGTATCCCTCTGCAGAGAAGAGAGCCACAACGTTCATGCAAGCATGAAAAGTCAGGAACAGGATAAGTGCCACGCCCGATACGGACATAATCACTTTCCGTCCAATGGATGAATTACATAACCACATAGAATTGAGAATTAAGTTTGTATAAAAGATGTTTCGGTCGAAAATAATGCGAAAGCATTTTGCATCGTTGTTCTCCTCATTTATGAGGACACTTTGCCATGCAAAAATAAGTCAAATCCTGTATACAACAAAAAAAAGCGTGTTTTTTTCTTTTTTCTTGCAATCGGGAGTCTGTTCCTATGGGCGGCAGCGTTTGCATCCCTTGTGTTTTCTTGGGTTTTCTGCTTTTTGGAAAATTTGCCGTGAGGGTTGCTCGTAGCCATAGGCGAGGCCTGAAAATCTGCAAGGCGTTTAGAAAATTCTACAAGCACTGCAGAAATTTCTAAACGCCTTGCGAAAATCGGCACTTGCCGCCTCGTTGTTTCATGCTGCGCACAGGCTTCTTGCCGAAGCTTTGTGCCGGGTGGCAGAGTGGGTCGATAGTTTTTATTTGTTGAGTCGCCAAGTGGCACCATCTTTGGTGTCTTTCACCTCAAAGCCGAGGGCAGCCAGTTCGTCGCGGATTTTGTCGCTTGTGGCCCAATCCTTGGCAGCCTTTGCTTGGCTACGCACTTCGAGCAACAGGTTGACGGCTGCACCGAAGGCAGCTTCGCGTTCGGCGTTGCCTTGGGCCTCGGCTTGCAGACCAAGGATGTCGCACACGAAGGTGGTGAAGACACGGCGCAGGGCTTCCAGACCTTCGGCCGTGATGCTTTGCTTGCGGTCGGAGAGCTGGTTGATGGTGCGGCAGGCATCGAAGAGGTGGCTGATGGCGATGGGCGAATTCATATCGTCGTCCAAGGCTTCATAGCACTTGCGCTCCAATTCGGCGGCATAGTCGGCTGTGAGTCCGTCGGCGGCAGCCTCGATGCGTTGCAGTGCGGCCAGGCTTTCCATCAAGCGGTCGAGACCTTTCTTCGAGGCTTGCAATGCTTCGTTGGAGAAGTCCACGGTGCTGCGATAGTGCGCTTGAAGAATGAAGAAGCGGATGGTCATCGGCGTGTAGGCTTGCTCGAGTTTCTCGTGTGTGCCGGTGAAGAATTGGTCCAAGGTGATGAAATTGTTGTATGACTTTCCCATCTTCTTTCCGTTGATGGTAATCATGTTGTTGTGCATCCAATATTTCACCATGGGTTTGCCTTGTGCGGCCACGGCTTGTGCAATTTCGCATTCGTGATGCGGAAATACGAGGTCCATTCCGCCGCCGTGGATGTCGAACTCTTCACCGAGGTACTTGCGGCCCATGGCGGTGCACTCGCAGTGCCAACCCGGGAAACCTTCGCTCCAAGGGCTGGGCCAGCGCATGATGTGTTCGGGCTGTGCTTTCTTCCACAGCGCAAAGTCCACCTGATTCTTCTTCTCGCCCACGCCGTCGAGCTCGCGGCTTGCATCGCGCACGTCCTCCAAGTTGCGACCGGAGAGAATGCCGTAGGGGTGTGTGCGGTTGTATTTCTCAACATCGAAATAGACGGAACCGTTGCTCTCGTAGGCAAAGCCGTTTTTCATGATTTGGCTGACGAGTTGTTCCTGCTCGATGATGTGTCCTGTGGCATGCGGTTCGATGCTCGGGCGCAGCACACCAAGTTTTTCCATAGCGGCGTTGAAGCGGTTGGTGTAGTGTTGTGCCACTTCCATCGGCTCAAGCTGTTCGAGGCGTGCCTTTTTTGCGATTTTGTCCTCGCCCTCGTCGGCGTCGTGTTCCAAGTGGCCGACATCCGTGATGTTGCGCACATATCTCACCTTGTAGCCCAGATGTTTCAGGTAGCGAAACAAGAGGTCGAAAGTGATGGCCGGACGGGCGTGGCCCAAGTGGGCATCACCGTAGACGGTGGGGCCGCAGACATACATGCCGACGTGGCCGGGGTTCAAGGGTTTGAAAATTTCCTTGCGGCGTGTCAGCGTATTGTAAATTTGGAGTTGATGTTCCATAAGTCCTTTGTTTTAGATTTTGGTACAAAAGTAGTGAAAAGAGCCAAGGGGCGAAAATCTCCCACGATGTTTTTGCTTCAAATGCCTCCGGCAGCTTCATTCTTTTGCCGGATATGCGGCTGTCGGCTCATGCTTCGCGGCGCAACGGATAATGGCCGCGCAGGTGTTCAAACGCTTCGGGCGAATGCTTGAGGCGCAGGCTGTCGGCCGCCGGGTCGTAGTGGAAAAGTGGCGAATGCCCGGGTGTTGCGATGTCGGGCATCCGGCCCATCACGTCTGCGAAGTAGCCGGGATAATCGGGCGGCAGTGTGGGGGCAGATACATCGAAGATTTCCGGCAATGCGAAGTGGCGTGCCACGGCTTGCAGTGCCATGCGCGTGCCATTGGCTTTGCCGTCTGCGGAATAACCGGCGATGTGTGGGGTGGCGATGTGTGCCATTGTGAGCAGTTCGCGGTCGATGTGCGGTTCGTTTTCCCAGGTATCGATGACGGCCGCTCGGATTTGTCCTTCCCGCAGCGCATCTTTCACGGCCTGTGTGTGCATCACTTCGCCGCGTGCGGCATTGATGAAGAGGGGTTGGCGTTGCAGTGAGCGGAAGAAAGATTTGTCGGCCATGTGGTGCGTGGCATGCGTTCCGGAGGTGGAAAGCGGTACGTGCAGGGTGATGATGTCTGCTTCGCGAGCGATGGTGTCGAGAGCCACAAAGCCTGCTTCGCCTTCGCGTTCGGCGCGTGGCGGATCGCAGTGCAGCGTGCGGCAGCCCAGGGTGCTGACGGCGCGACTCACTTCGCGTCCCACGTTGCCCACTCCCACGATGCCCACGGTGCTTCCCGGCAATGTGATGCGGCCTTCGGCTTGCAGTCGCCACAGGGTTGAAACTACATATTGTGCCACACTGCTTGCGTTGCAGCCGGGGCAGTTGGTCCAACCGATGCCTGCATCCTTCACAAAGGCGGTGTTGATGTGGTCAAAGCCGATGGTGGCCGTGGCGATGAATTGCACGTTGCTGCCTTCCAACAGCCGGCGGTCGCAGATGGTGCGTGTGCGGATGATAAGGGCATCGGCATGACGCACGTCGGCAGCTGTGATGGCTGCTCCGGGCAGATAAAGCGTTTCGCCCAAGCGTTCGGCTTGGCCGTGTATGTAGGGGATTTTGTCGTCGATGATGAGGCGCACGGTGATGGGGAGTGTGAAGGGGTGAATGGTCAGTTGATGATGGAGGTCTGCGGGTGGCGCAGTCCGCGCGTGCCGGTGAGAAATGCCTTGGCCGTTCCGAAATTCAAGTTCATGTCGAGGCGCACCGGCAAGTGGTTCTTGTCGTCTGTGATATAGAAGGTGACGATTTCCTTCTCCTTTCCCTCTTCTGTTTCAAGGAAGGTGAAGACCAGGCATCTGTATTTCGTTCCCGTGTTCTCCATTTTGAAAGTTTTCTTCCCACGGTATTCAATCACTTTCGGTTCGCACTTTTTTCCATCTGCCATCATGAATTTGATGCGATGCCCTTTCTTGAATCCGGAAGCATCGAACGAGCGTGCCCGCAGCATCATGCTGAGCATGTCATAGGCACAGACGTGTCCGGTGTAAGTGCCGGTGGCTTCGGCCCTGCCGCGTATTTTGCGACTCAATGCGACGTGGCATTGTCCGGAACGGTAGGAGTAGGTGGCTTGGTCGTGGGTGTAGCGTTTTCCCTCAAGGGCACGTTTTTCGTAATGGTAGGGCACAAGGTCGTGGCCGATGTGGGCGATGAGCGTGTCGCGCATCACGAAGAATTTGTCGGCACGGGCAGAGGTGCGCGTGATGAGTTGTGCTTTATAGGCCGACTTTCCGTCATACTTTGTGCCGCGGATGTTCATCGAGGCCGTACCGGCTTTCACCCACACGAACTTCCAATTGTAATAAAGGTCATACATGAGTGTCTCACCGCTGCTGAAAGCTGTGTTCTCGGCAGTGCATTGTGCTTGCACCCGGCTTGTGTCGAGGCAGGTGGAGAGCAGGAGAAGGGCGATGAGTGGCAGAAACTTTTTCATGGGGTGGGTGTTTGGGTGAAGAGATGTGAGGAGATGGCTCGGGGCTTGCGGAAAACAGGGGTGGGGAAGTGCGAAAATCTGCAGTGCTTGTAGAAATTTCTGCAAGCACTGCAAAAAATTCTACAAGCACTGCAGATTTCTCATGAATGCGGTGTCGGATTTTTCGTTACCCCTGCCTCAACCGCTTGTTGCTTTGTTTGGCTTTCTCGCGCATTCGCTCGGAGTTGCGACTGCGTCCCGTTTGTTTTCTCTCCCTTTGTAGATTTTGCAGTTCGGTAGGCTTTTGTCTTGCGGCGGGAAGCGCATCGAGGTGCCATGTTTCTTCGATGTCCCAGTTGGCACGCAGTTTCAGCGTTTTGGGGAAATAGTAAACGGTTTCGGCTTGCAGCCCTTCGTCAAAGAGCCCGCTGTCCCACCGTTGGTTGTTGTTGAAATCGCGGAAAGCTCGCAGATAATACGTGCCCGGCTCTATGTAATAGAAGTCTGCCCGGCCCGATTTGGCTCTTACTTGTCGTTCGACTTTGGTTTCGGAGGCGAGCAATTGCACCACCAGGGAGGTGTCGGCTTGCGGCACGTGAACAAACAGGGCCGCAAATTCTTCGTTGGGGGAAATGCTGAACGTTTGGCTGAAAGGCTTGTTCACGTTGTCGTAGATGCTTCGCACGGCGGCAGAGTCGATGACCAATTCGTATCGTTGCCCCGGTCGCCATTCGCCATACACGGTGTAACGCAGCAGGTCGTATTTGTCGCGCACCAAGCGGAAAGGAGCCTCCGTTTTGGTGCTGTCAACGGTGAGCAGCAGGTGGATGCCGGCCGTGTCGATGCTCGACGGTTCGGACAGCGTGAAGGTGAGGTTTCGGTCGGGGGCCATGGACGAACGGATGCGGCCGCTGAACTTTACATAGTCGCGGGGCGGCTCTTCGGTGCTGCTCTTTCCGCGTTTGCGCAAGCGTTCCTGTTGTTTCTGCCATCGCTCCATGGCTTCGGCCTTTTGCTTGAGACGACGCGCCATGGTGAGTTTGGGCACCAACTCAAAGGTGTCGGTGCGCAGACAAGCCAGTCCGGTGCTGTCGTCGGTGGCCTCGTAGGTGTAAGCAAAGTGCAGCGTGTCGCGTGCCAACAGAGCCGTGTCGCGCACCCAATAGGTGATGGTGTCGTTGCCTTGCGAACGGCTTTCCAGTAAGGTGGCAGTTGCGTCAAAGCCGATGCCGCTCACCGTGGGGGCTTGGGCAGATGGTGCCGTGAAGTAGGCAGTGAATTTCTCGGGAACGTCGCGCATGATTTTCAGGAGTGCACGCGGCTGTCCGGCTTCCTTGAAAGCCCGAAGCTCCAGGTTGTCGGGCAAATAGTGCATGTAGGGGACGGTGCGCACCGAGTCGTAACGCACACTGTCCACCCACAAAGTGTCGTGGCGCACATCGGGAAACGACGAAGGCGTGATGATTTCCCGGGAAAAGGCTATCATTTCTCCCTTGCCCGAGAAGCGGAAATCACCGTCCATGTCCATCAATGCGTAAGCACGATAACGACCCGGCGACACTCCCTTAATGGAGAAAAATCCCTCGGCATTGGTTCGGGCCACACGGTCGAAAGCTTGGGTTCGGAAGACCGAATCTTCCAACGCACTGTGCAATCCCACGAGTATGCCCTTGATGGGCGTAAGATTGTCGGCCGAAAATACATGTCCTGCGACCTCCATTGTGTCCACCGTTTCGCCGGTTGAGAAGTAATAGGTGAAATTTCCCATCGGGTTGCCCTCGGTGGCATCTTTGATGGCGTCGGAGAAGTCCACCGTGTAGGTGGTTCCGGGCTTGAGGCTGTCGAGCAGCGACACCGTGATGCGCCGTCCGCTTACCTTAATTTCAGGCATCTCGACCTGTGGCGGTGAAACGATAACCTTTTCGACGGCGTTTTCAACCTGTATGGCTTCGTTGAAGACCAAAGTGATTTTTTGCCCATTGATGTTGCGTCCTCCCATTTGCGGTGAAGTGCCGAGCAACTGCGGGGGCGTTTCGTCGTAAGGGCCTCCGTCGGGGCCGGCACCGGGATTGGCGCAGGCAGCCATCAGTAAGAGGAGAAAGCCCCAAGCCTTTCCGACGTGTCGGCATACATTATTATATATATAGGAAAGCATGGTGGAAATTTCGGAGATGGAATTATTTTTTCAGAACTGCGCGGCCGAATGTCAACGCAGGGCAAGTACTTGTTCGATGATGTCTCTGTTGTTGGCCAAACGCGGCACTTTGTGTTGTCCGCCCAATTTGCCACGACTGCGCAACCAATCGTCAAAAAGGCCGGTGCGGGCCGGAATGATTTCCAAGCGTTGCAGGGTGAGGTTCTTGAAGCGTTTGGCTTCGTAGTCGGAGTTTATGTTTTGCAGAGCTTGGTCCAGCGTGTTGGCAAAGGCTTCGAGGTCTGCGGGCGGTGTGTCGAACTCGATGATCCATTGGTGGCGGCAGTGTCCCTCGGCGTTCATGAACACCGGTGCGGCAGTGTATTCTTTCACCACGGCACCTGTGGCTTTGCAAGCTTGTTGCAGTCCTTGTTCCGCGTTGTCCACAATCAGTTCCTCGCCGAAGGCATTGATGAAACACTTGGTGCGGCCGCTGATGACAAACTTGTAGGGACGTGTGGATGTGAAGCGGACGGTGTCGCCAATCTGGTAACGCCAAAGGCCGCTGGATGTGGAAATAACGATAGCGTAGTTGCGTCCGCACTCCACCTGCCACAGCGGCACCACGTTGGGATTGGGTTTCCCCACTTCCTCCAGCGGAATGAATTCATAGAACACGCCGTAATCGGTCATGAGAAGCATAGAACTATCGTCGGGATCGCTTTGCAGTCCGAAGAAGCCTTCGCTGGCGTTGTAGGTTTCCATGTAATTCATCTTGGGGGAACGGATGATGCGTCGGTATTGTTCGCGGTAGGGCGTAAAGGCCACACCTCCGTGGAAGAACACTTCGAGGTTGGGCCACACTTGTTCGAGCGTTTCCTTGCCCGAGAGTTCGAGCACGCGGCTTATGACAGACATCATCCACGAGGGCACACCGCTCAGGTTGGTAACGTTCTTTTTGAGTGCCTCATGGGCAATGCGGTCGCGCTTTTCCTCGAAATCGGCCAGCAAGGCTGTGCTTTTTTTCGGCACGCGTAGGAGGTTCACCATGGGGTTGATGTTCTCGATGAGTATGGCGCTGAGGTCTCCTACCAGCGAGTGGGGCAGGTTGTAATTGGGAGCATGGCTACCGCCGAGGATGAGGGCGCGACCGTCAAAGATTTTGCTTTTCGGGTGATTGCGCAGATAGAGTGCCACAGCGTCTCGACCGCCGGCGTAATGGGTGTCGCGCAAACCGTCGGCGGAGACAGGAATGAATTTACTCTTGTCGTTGGTGGTGCCGGAGCTTTTGGCATACCATTGCACGCGTCCCGGCCAGAGCACATCGGCTTCGCCTTGTCGCATCAGGTCGATGTGGCCTTTCAACTCTTCATAGGTGCAAATAGGCACACGGCCGGCAAAGGTCTCGTAGCTTCCCACGGATTTGTAGCCGTATTCCCGTCCCCAACGGGTTTGTTCGGCACGTGCCACAAGGGCAGACAGCACGCTGCGTTGCACCTCCTCGGTGTTGAGCGAGCGTTTTTCGATTTCTTTGGCACGGTGTAGCAGGAAAGGACGTGCCAGTTGTGTTATGCTCATACGGTTGTGTTTCTTTTGAATACTTAGGCAAAGCAAGGTCGGCGCAAGGCGGTGCAGGGCAGGAGGAAAGCGATGTTTCTTTGCTCGGTCGGGCCATGTCCGAACTTTGCGAAGCAAATTTAGTGCAAACCGCAGAAATCCCTGCGTGCTTTCCCTGATTTTCTGCAAGGCGTTTAGAATTTTCTACAAGCACTGCAGAAATTTCTAAACGCCTTGCAGATTTTTGCCCCTTGCGCGCGGAGGATGCGGCAGTGCTTTCCGGATTGTTTTGAGGGGCTTCCTGCTGGTGAAAATACGGTGGCGAAATGTGAGAAACTTCGGTGAAATGGGTTGAAAACAAGGTTGTAATTCTTAAAATAATACTAAAAAAGTCGGTGCAGTTTCTGTTTTTGCACAAATGTGCCTAAATTTGCATCTTGTATTATTACACATTGACCGGAAAACAATCCAAATATGAATTACATCCGTATTCTGTTTTTCCTCTTGGCGGTGGCATTCATGGGAATGCAGTCGGCATGTTCGTCCGACGATGCCATCGACGCTTCGGAGTATGGCGACTGCATCGTAACAGCCGCTAAAATCGGTACACTCTCGCGCACCATCCATTCAAAGACCTCGGCCGGAAAGGATACGCTCTATTCGGTAACGGTGCAAGGCGTTTACTATCCTTTGAGTATCGACCACATCAATGGGCGCATCTATAACGCGGACTCACTTCCCGTGGGAACGCGTACGGACAAGACGGTGTTTTCCGCTTTCTCCGCATCCGGAAGATTGGCCCTTCGATCGTTGGTGAGCGGAGAGGACACCACGTTCACGCTGACCGACAGTCTGGATTTCACGCACGAGCGTTTTGTTACGGTGTATGCCTACAATGGCATCGGCTCGCGCACTTACAGCGTTGACCTGCGTGTGCACAAAGAGGAAGCCGACTCTTTCTGCTGGACGCGCGTGCACGGCGGTGAAGCCGCGCTGAGTGCTCTCAGCGATATGCGCCTTGTGAGATGGGGCAGTGAGCTTTTGGTTTACGGCATCAAGGAGGGTAAAATCTGTGTGGCGTCGGCCGATGTTGCGCAGCCTGCAGCGTGGAACATCACAGACCTGAGTACCGACGGCTTGCAGCCTCGCAGCGTGGTGCAAATGGGACAAAAACTTTATGCCCTCGGCACAGCCGGACTTCTCAGTTCGGACGACGGACGGATGTGGAGCCTTGTGGCTACGGATTTCCGCCCCGAAGCACTTGTGGCTGCCGGTCGGCAGAGTCTTTATGCCCAAAGGGACGGAACGGTGTATGCTTCGACAGATGGTGTGGAATGGGTGGCAGAAACACTGGACGAACCGGCCGAATGGCCTCTTGCCAACTACGTTTCGGTGGCACAACTGTCTCGCACTGACAAACAGCTTGAAAACATCTTGATGGTGGGAAGCGCGGACGGACAAGCCAAGGTTTGGAAACGCGTGGTGGACCTCACAGGGCATGAAAACTTCGGTTGGTTTTACCTGCCTGCAGAAGATAAAAATCCTTATCCCTGTCCCAATTTGCAAAATGCCGCTCTGATGACTTATGACACGGGCAGCCTTTTGGTGGGAAACACTGCCGAGGGTCGTTTGGTACTTTATCAAAGTTCTGACAATGGCCGCACGTGGCTTCCCGATGCCATTACGCTTCCTGCCGGAATGACAGGCACAACGGTGGCTGCCGCGACCGATGATGACCATTACGTTTGGATGATTTGCGGTGGTAGCGGAGATGTTTGGCGCGGCCGTCTCAATCGTCTGGGTTGGGCAAATCAATAATTCCGCCTCTTGCAGGTTTTAACACAAACAACAACTGAAAACACCGGTGCTGCAACGCCTTGTTTACATACTGACGGCTTTCCTTCTCGTCCTGCCCCTGATGGCACAGGATGAGGAAGAATATCGCCTCGAACTGGGAGGCGGCGTGGGAGCGGCGTTCAGTCTGAACGATGCCAACTCCAAATTTTTCGGCAAAACGAACCTGGGAGCCGGCCTCGTGGCACGCTTTCCGCTCAACCCGCGGATGGCTGTGAAGACGGCTTTCAGTTATGCCCGAACGGTGGGCGATGTTTCGGGGGTGGCGAATTTTTATCCCTCGGTCGATGCTCCCACCACCGAACGCCTCGCTTACGAATACAACGGCGGTATCTGCGACCTCAGTGCGCTCTATGAGTTGCACTTCCTGCCCTATGGATATGCCGCAGGATACTTGGGGCATCATCGCCTCGTCCCTTATCTGCAGGTGGGCGTCGGGCTTACGTATGGCACACCGGGCAAGGCGTTCACCGTCAACCTGCCCATGGGCGTCGGCCTCAAATACAAGGTGGGTCGCCGTCTGAACCTCGGACTTGAATGGCGCATTCATCTCACGCCTTCAGACAAGTTGGAAGGACTCGAAGCACCGCTTTTCATCAAGTCGGGAGGCTTCCGAAATAAGGACCACTATAGTTTCACAATGCTCACGCTGACTTACGATCTTGCGCCGAAGTGTCCCACTTGCAACAGAGACTGACGCGCAAAGACCGGACAGCACACGATAAATTCCCGAAAGCTACTCGGATATGCAAAACGACCATCAAAAAACAACCGCCGGCACAGCCCTTGCATCCATCGACCGCCAACGAATTCCCCAGCACATTGCCATCATCATGGACGGCAACGGACGATGGGCCAAAGAGCGTGGCATGCAGCGCAGCATGGGGCATCAGCAGGGCGTGGTGGCAGTGAAAGAAATCACGGAAGCAGCCTCCAATCTCGGTGTGCGCTTTCTTACATTATATACATTCTCCACAGAAAATTGGAACCGCCCTGCCGACGAGGTCGCAGCACTCATGGCGCTCATCATAGAGTCCTTGGAAGATGAGCTGTTTATGAAGAACAATGTGCGCCTCCGCATTATCGGCGACATGGAACGCTTGCCCGAAAGTGTGCGCACCACGCTCGAAGGCAGTATGGCACGCACGGCCGGCAACACCGGCATGACCATGGTGCTGGCTCTGAGCTATTCGTCGCGCTGGGAGCTGACGCAAACCGTGAAAAGCCTGGCCGAGAAAGTGGCATCCGGTGCTCTGAAGCCTGAAAGCATCAGCGAAGAGTTGCTGTCGCAGTCGCTTGCCACGGCCTTCATGCCCGATCCAGAATTGCTCATACGCACAGGCGGCGAACTCCGCCTCAGCAATTATCTGCTTTGGCAGTGCGCTTACACTGAGTTCTATTTCTGCGACACCTATTGGCCGGACTTCAACACGGAAGCACTCTGCCAGGCCATACTCGAATATCAAAACCGTGAACGTCGCTTCGGTAAAACCAGCGAACAGGTGGAAGAAAAACCTACGATTGAATAAGGCAATGAAACATACATTTCCGGTGAATAAGAAAACTTTGCAAAACAATGAAAAAGGCGCAGGAAGTTGTGCCCGAGCTTTCCAGAAAGTCGGGGGCGCACTCTTGGTGCTTCTGATGGCTTTGGTCGTGCTTCCGCTGGCGGCGCAAAACGAACAGCCCGCATCGCAGTTGCCCGAAATATCCTATACGGCCGACCATCCGTCCTATGTGTTGGGAGGTATCTCCATTGAAGGTGGCGAAAACTTTGACGAACAACTTCTCAAAAGCATTTCCGGACTCACCATAGGGCAAACTTACGAAGTGCCCGGTGCCGAGATAAGTGAGGCCGTGCGACGTTATTGGCGGCAGAAGATGTTCTCAAATGTTTCCATCACTGCCGACAGCATTGTCAATGGAAAGATATATCTCCGCATCAAGCTCACAGCGCAGCCGCGCATTGCCAGCATCAATTATTCCGGCATCAAGAAATCTGAGCGTGAGGACATCGAAGCACGCCTCGGCTTGAAGACCGGTAGCAACATCACGCCGGATATCGTGGATCGCGCCAAGACGATTATAAAGCGCTACTTCGAAGAAAAAGGCTTCAAGAACGCAACGGTGGACATCATCCAGAGAGAAGACGTTACCGGTGAAAATCGCGTACTCTTGGACATCGTAATCAACAAAAACGAGAAAATAAAGGTGCATCGCATCTACATTTCCGGCGCAGACGAGAAGTATGTCGGAAAGTTGAAGCGTGCCATGAAAAAGACGCGTGAAAAAAGTTTGGTGAACATCTTCAAATCAAAGAAGTTCCTTCCCGAAAAATACGAAGAGGACAAAGGTTATCTCATCGAGCGTCTCAATGAGTGGGGATACCGCGACGCGCTTTTGCTGAGCGACAGCGTGGTTTCCGTAGGCCCTTCCCAAGTGGATATATACCTTAATCTTTATCAGGGACAGAAGTATTACATCCGCAACATCGAGTGGGTGGGAAACACCGTCTATAACTCGAATGCGCTGAGTCGCGTCCTGAAGATGAAGAAAGGCGACGTCTATAATCAGACCTTGTTGCAGGAACGTCTCGAAGTGGATGACGATGCCATTGGAAACCAGTATTACGACAACGGATACGTGTTTTACAGATTGGAACCCGTAGAAGTGAATATCGTCAATGACTCCGTGGATCTTGAAATGCGCATTTCCGAAGGTCGCCAAGCCACGTTGAACCGCATCCGAATCAGTGGCAATGATCGTGTTTACGAAGACGTGATTCGCCGTGAGCTTCGCACAAAACCCGGCGACCTTTTCAGCATGGATGCCATCAAGCGTTCAATCCGCGAACTGGCGAGTATGAATCAGTTCGACCCTGAAGCGTTGCAGCGCGACCTGCAGATAAAACCTGATGAGGCCAGCGGAACCGTGAACATCGATTACGGGCTTACGACGAAGGGAACCGACCAAGTGGAACTCAGTGCCGGATGGGGTCAGACCGGTATTGTGGGACGCATAGGCTTGAAGTTTACCAATTTCTCAATGCAGAACCTTTTTGGTAAAGGCAACAAGCGAGCCGGTTTCATCCCTCAGGGAGATGGCCAAACGCTCTCCATCAGTGGTCAGACCAATGGTACGTATTTCCAGAGTTACTCTATATCTTTCCTCGACCCATGGTTCGGAAAGAAGCGTCCCAATCAGCTTTCCGTGTCGCTCTACTACAGCAAACAGAGCGACGTGAACAGCAATTATTATGGTTCGGACTATTATAATTCATTGTATAGCAACATTTACGGATACGGCAACAGCAGCAGCTACTACAATTACACGAATTACTACGACCCGGATAAGTATGTCAAGATGTTCGGTCTCTCGGTCGGCTTCGGTAAGCGTTTGCGTTGGCCCGACGACTATTTCACTTTCATGGCCGAGTTGGCATACACACGATACATGCTGAAATCTTGGCAATACTTCCTGATTACGGATGGTAATTGCAACAACATCAATCTCTCTCTGACGCTCAATCGCACAAGCACCAACCAGAGTTTCTTCCCCAGCCACGGCACCGAGTTCTCTTTCTCTGTGAGTGCAACGCCGCCCTATTCGTTGTGGGACGGAAAGGATTATAAAAATCTGGCCACCAACTATCAGAGTTCAACCTACCAAGCCGAGGCTCAGGAGAAGTATCGTTGGATTGAATACCACAAGTGGAAGATGAAGTTCCGCTCGTTCACAGCTCTCACGGACAAGGCGAAGTGCCCCGTGCTTATGACGCGTGCGGAGGTAGGCTTGTTGGGCGCATACAATCGTTATAAGAAGTCGCCTTTCGAAACCTTCTATGTGGGTGGTGATGGTATGTCGGGCTATAGCACCGGTTATGCCACCGAGACCATCGGCTTGCGCGGTTATGACAACGGCGCTTTGGCCGGTGCCAATGGCGACAATGGTTATGCCTATACGCGTCTGACGCTCGAATTGCGCTATCCGTTGATGCTCGAAGCCTCCACCAGTATGTATGCCCTCGCCTTTGTTGAGGCCGGAAATGCTTGGACCGATGTCAACAAGTTCAATCCGTTCGACCTCAAGCGTTCTGCGGGTCTCGGTGTGCGCATCTTCCTCCCGATGGTCGGACTGATGGGTATCGACTGGGCATACGGTTTCCAGAAAACCATCAATGGCAGAAAGGTGGGCGGCAGCCAGTTCCACTTCATCATTGGTCAGGAATTCTAAGCAACCTATACGTATTTTCTCATAGCAAACTCAAAAACTTACGACAACATGAAAAAAATTCTTTTAGCCCTTATGCTGATTTGCGCCTTTGGTGCAGAAGCTCAAGCGCAGAAGTTTGCGCTTGTCGACATGGAGTATATCATGAGCAACATACCGGCTTACGAACGAGCCAACGAACAGCTCAATCAGGTGAGTCGCAAATGGCAGGCCGAAGTTGAGGCTCTCGAAAACGAAGCCCGCACGCTCTATAAGAACTATCAGAACGAAATGGTGTTCCTCTCAGAAGAACAAAAAAAGGAGCGCGAACAAGCCATCATCGACAAGGAGCGTGAAGCGGCTGAGCTCAAGAAAAAGTATTTCGCACCGCAGGGCGAACTCTATAAGAAGCGCATTGCATTGATCGAGCCGATACAGGAAGAAGTCTATAATGCCATCAAGGGAATTGCTCAGAACAAAAACTTTCAGCTCATCCTTGACAGAGCTTCCGATGCAGGCATCATCTTTGCCTCGCCCACCATTGACATCAGCAACGAAGTGCTGGCCAAATTAGGCTATTCCAAGTAAAAAGGCTACCTTCGCCGCGCAAAAAACGAAGAAACAAACCAAAAACACATAAAACATGATTAAGAAAATCCTTATGCTGGTGCTCTTCATGGCACCTCTGAGCCTCTTCGCTCAAAAGTTCGCTCACTTCAACAGCGACGAAATCCTCAAAGTTTATCCCGCCTATACCACGGCTATGACCGAACTTGAGACAATGGGAAAGAAGTATGAAACCGATTTGCAAGAGATGCAGAAGGAACTCGAAGCAAAGGTGGAGAAATACCGTCGCGAAGTGAACGATTCCACTCCCGAGAACATCGTGCAGCGCAAGCAACAGGAATTGCAGGAACTCGATGCTCGCATCCGTCAGGCTTATGAAGATAATCAGAAAGCCTTCCAGCAGGCTCGTCAGACCAAGATGCAACCCATCCTCATGAAGGTTACCGAGGCTGTGAATGCCGTGGTGAAAGAGGGTGGTTACATCTACGCCATCGACCGCAGCAATCCCTCAACCGATGGTCTCTATCTCAACGAGTCGCTTAGCACCGACATCACCAAGACCATCATGCAGAAACTCGGCATCAGCGCAGCGCGTTAAGCTCGGGCTTTCTCCAAAGTCATACAAAGCAAGGGCGGCATCCCGAATCGGAATGCCGCCCTTCTTGTATAGTTAGGCCATGTCGGGTTTACCTTCTTTGTTAATGGATATACCCTTTCGGGAGCATTGGAAGGCTGCCGGATTGTTGGGCGTGCGAGGGGAGAAAACTTACAAGGCGTTTAGAAAATTCTGCAAGCACTGCAGAAAATTCTAAACGCCTTGCAGATTTTAGCACATAGGACACGCTAAAATCAATCTTCAATCAAAAGCGTCCGGGGCCGCCGGGGAAACCGCCGCGATGCCATCCGCCGGGACCTCCCTGCTGGTTGCGATCACCTTGCCATGAGGGGCGTTGACGGTTTTCCTGTCCGGGTTGACTGAACACGGCCAACAGTTGTTTGGGAGTGAGGCGCGTTTTCAGACGGTCGTAGTAAGAACGTTTCACAATCACCAGACGCATTTCGTTGGCAAACGATGCTTCCACCCAAGCGGCAGCTTCTTCGTCGGTCAGGTTGTTGCGACGTTCGCGGTCCAAGCGTCCCTCTTTGCGGATGCTCATCAGCGTGTCTTGCATCTCGATATAGATGGGTTTGAACCAAGCGGAGGTTTCGTCGTCAAGCTTCAGTTCGTTGGCCATTTGTTTGGCCATTCTCTCAGGATTGAAGCGGCGTGATGAACGATTGTTGCCATCACCTTGCGGCGCTTGTGCAAAAGCTCCGAAAGTCATTGTGGCCATCAGGAGCAGCATGAAGATTTTCTGTTTCATGTTCAGAATTTTTTTAAGATTGTGATAAGTGATTTTGTGTCTTGTTATATGACTTTCGGCGTGGCATAAGGTTTAACATGCTTTCGGGATAGAAAGAAAAAACAAGTTTTTCCTTTGCTCTCCGCTCGCCTTGCACTAACTTTGCCATGTATAAGTGAAATTTCACAATTCGTATTTTGATCATGCAAACATCTGAAAGACTTTTGGATGCAGCCATTGGCGCGGCCATTGAGGCCGGTGAAGCCATCATGCAGGTATATACGTCGCCCGAGACCGATTGGGGTGTGGAGCGCAAAGCCGATAATTCACCACTTACCCTGGCGGATAAAAAAGCGCATGCCGCCATCGAGTCTCGTTTGGCTTCGCTGGATATTCCCATGCTGAGTGAAGAAGGAGCGCATGCGGCTTACGAAACACGCCGTTGCTGGACGCAACTTTGGGTGGTCGATCCTTTGGATGGCACCAAGGAGTTTTTGAAGCGCAACGGTGAGTTTACCGTCAACATCGCCTTGGTTTGCGAAGGAGTCCCCATGATGGGCGTTATCTTTGTGCCGGTGAGTCGCACCCTCTATTGGGGCGTGTGTCGTGAAGACGGCAGTGGGGAGGCTTGCAAGGTGGCAGAAGTGCCGGCAGGAGCTTATTCGTATGCCGAAGTGGCCGGTTTGGCACATTCGCTTCCATTCCCCACAGTCGAACGCCCCTATACGGCGGTGGCATCGCGCTCGCATCTTTCGCCCGAGACGCAGGAGTTCATCGATGAATTGCGTACCGAACATCCGGATTTGGAACTTCGTTCGGCCGGAAGCTCTCTCAAAATATGCCTCGTGGCCGAAGGTGCAGCCGATGTCTATCCGCGTTTTGCTCCCACCATGGAGTGGGACACAGCCGCAGGTCATGCCATTGTGCGAGCCGCAGGCGGCGAAGTGTGGCAGGTGGAGGCAGATGCTCCCTTGCGTTACAACAAATCCGATTTGCTCAATCCGTGGTTCATCGTGCGAAGCCGAAAATAAGGCACGCCGTTCCATCACCTGTACCATAACTTTCAGAAATCTCTTGTTGCAATGACCGTTTCCGCGTTGTTTGTTACCGTTGTCGTTCTGCTGCTGCTTGTTGCCCTCATCAAGGAGATGCTTCGCCCCGGGCTTATTTTGCTCTCGGGAGCCGTGGTCTTTCTTGTTGCCGGCATACTCTCGCCGAAAGAGGTCTTGGAGGGCTTTTCCAACAAAGGAATGATTACTGTGGCCATGCTCTTTCTCATCAGTGAGGGAGTGCGGCGCTCGGGATTGCTTGAGCAGTTGCTCTATCGCCTGTTGCCGAACAAAAACACCTCCATTCGCAACGTGCAGCTCCGCATGCTGCCGACCATTTCGTTCATCTCGGCTTTTCTCAACAACACTCCTGTGGTGGTGATTTTTGCCCCCATGCTCAAGCGTTGGGCCGAGAAGATGAAGCAGCCGGCCACCAAGTTGCTCATTCCGCTCTCGTATGCCACCATCGTGGGTGGTATGTGCACACTCATCGGTACCTCCACCAATCTTGTGGTGCATGGAATGGCACTCGATGAGGCCGCCTTGCATCCCGATAGCGGTGTGCGCGGTCTCTCCATGTTCGAATTGGCATATATCGGTCTGCCTATCGCCATCTTCTGCACCGTGTATATACTCCTGTTCTCGAAGTTTCTGCTTCCCGACCGGCGCGACACACCTGCCGAAACGGTGAGTGAAGAGGCCGATGAGCGCAATTTCAGGGTTGAAGTGGTGCTCGGCGCACGTTTCCCGGCCATCGGCAAGCAAGTGCAGCACTTTGATTTCAAACAGAAATACGGTGCAACACTTCTTGAGATACATCGCGCAGGTTCCACCTTGCTGATGCACGACATGCGCAAGGAGCGTTTCCGCGAGGGCGACACGCTTGTGCTTTTGGCCGACGAGGTCTTTATGAGTAACTGGGCTGATTCATCTTTTTTCCTCATGGTGAGCGACACCCGCCAGCAACGCCCGATGGGCAGCAAGAAGCGTTGGTTCACCATGATGCTGTTGGCATTGATGATTCTTGGTGCTACCATTGGCGAACTTCCCTCAATGCAAAATGTGGTGCCCGGAATGAAATTTGACATGTTCTTCTTCGTGTGTCTGACCACCATCATCATGGCTTGGAGCAACATTTTCCCGGCTCGGAAATACACGAAGTTTATTTCGTGGGACATCCTCGTAACCATAGCCTCGGCTTTCGCCATCAGCAAAGCCATGCAAAATTCCGGCATGGCCGATGCCATCGGTGCATGGGCGGTTGACTTTTGTCAAGGTCGGAGTCCCTATTTTTTGTTGGCCATGGTATTTATCATAGCCAACGTTTTCACCGAACTTATGACCAACAACGCGGCGGCGGCATTGGTGTTCCCGATTGCTGTGTCGATGGCCCAGCATTTGGGCGTCAGTCCGATGCCTTTCATCGTTACTATCTGCGTGGCTGCCTCGGCCAGTTTCTGCACTCCCATCGGCTATCAGACCAATCTGATAGTGCAGGGTGTGGGTGGCTATAGGTTCTCCGATTTTTTCAAAATTGGTTTGCCGCTGAACATCATGGTCGGCGTGATTAACGTGTTGTTAGTTCCGATTTTCTGGCCTTTCTGAGAAAAATTCACATTGCTTCTGTATAAAACGAAATATCATTAAGTAAATTATAGGGTATTTTTACCTGTTTTCTAAGATTTGCCAATAATATGCAAAACATTGTGTTTTAGCGTATTTTGGCAAATTTTCTTTTCTTGTGATTTGCAGAATTTGCCGATAATATCTACTTTTGTATGCAAATAGTATGTACAAAGATTTGCATACACAGAAGTGAATAACCTAAAAAACGGCAGATTATGTTCAAGTATTCAAAGGACGGTATCTCGGTACTCTCGGTGCTGGATGCCCGTCGAGCTAAGAAAAGCGGTCTGTTTCCTGTTAAGATACAGGTCATCTACAACCGCAAGCAGAAATACTACTCTACGGGACAGGAACTCTCCAAGGAGGATTGGGCGAACCTTGCCGAGAGCAAGAGCCGCAGATTATCGGAGATTCGTTCAAGTGTAGAAAATAGTTTCTCTATCATCAAGAGCCAAGTTGAATCCCTTGCTGAGCGTGGAGAGTTTGGTTTCGATTTGCTCAGCATTCGTTTAGGCAGATGTGCAACGGTTACGGTCAATGCAGCTGTCAGAGCCAAGATTGCCGATGCCGAGCGTAATGAGCAGTATAGCACTCGCAATGGCTACCACTCTATGCTGTTGGGTATCGAAGCATTTGCAGGTAAGGATATTCCATTCTCTACCATCACCATTGATTGGCTCAATAGGTTGGAACGCTTTTGGAGTAATGACGGCAAGAGCAAATCAACCATCAATGTATATTTCAAGTACCTCAAAGCGATACTCAACCAAGCCCGTATGGATGGAGTTATTAAGGAGGCTAACTTCCCATTCGGCAGAGGTCGTTTTGAGATGCCTTCGGCAGAGGGACGAAAGTTAGCTCTTACTTTGGAGCAGATAAAGCAACTGATAACCTACACCGATGGCAACGAGGAGACGGAAATGTACCGTGATATGTGGTTCTTCTCTTATCTGTGCAATGGCATCAACTTTCGTGATATGCTCTACCTTACCTATAATAATATAGAGGGCGATGAAATATGCTTTGTAAGAGCCAAGACCAAGAACACTTCAAAGCAGATACGCACCATAAGAGCTGTTTTAACTCCTGAAATGCGAAATATTATTGAGCGTTGGGGTAATGCAGATGATGGCAACCCAGATACGCTGCTATTCAAATTTGCCACAGGTAAGGAATCAGCATATGAGATTAAACAACTCGTTTGTAAGGTTACTCAACGCTGCAATATCATCTTAGCCCGTATCTCAAAGGCTTTGGGATTGCCTCGTGTAACCACCTACGCAGCCCGTCACAGCTTTGCAACTGTATTGAAACGTAGCGGAACGAATATCTCTTATATCTCGGAGAGCTTGGGACATTCCAATCTGATGGTTACAGAAAACTACCTCGCCAGCTTCGAACAGGATGAGCGAAAGAAGAATGCTCAGTTACTAACCAATTTTGATTAAAGGCGGGTTCTACAAATTAGGTCGAGTTGATTTTGGAGATTATTTAGAGAATATTTCTCGGCTGTTGCGAGGGCGCAATGCGGGCATTGTAACCGAGCAAAGATGAGAAAGAAATCCAAATAAGTCCAAAAGCAACCGAAACAGAACTCGCAATAAAGGAATAACTTTTTACTAATTTTTAGAACACGCCTTCAGCCTATGCCAAATAGAAAGACCGCCAAGATAGAAATCCGCAATTTGAAATGCTTTGGTATTATTGCAAGAGAGATAGCCGAAGAGTACCCCGAATATGAAAACTATCTCATTGATGAGGGGGTGTTGCATATTAAGGAGTATGTGCCACCAACAATAAATGATATTGATAAGGTGTTGGATAAGTTGAAATTCAACTATGCCACCCGGAAATACAAGTATGAGACCTATCGAGATAAGGAACTTATCGACCAGAAGTTGTTGGCAAAGATGGCTGGTGTTACCCGTCAGACCGTAGCCCGATGGGAGTTGATGGGCTTTATCTCTCGTAGCGATGTAGGCTTGTCAAGAGACAAGTATTTCCAAATAAAAGAGATCATTTCTCAACTTGAAAAGTTAAAAGAGTAAGAAGATGTTTTGCATTTTATTGAATAAGTAAGCCTTTGTCGCAAATAATAGTTTCGGCTTATTTGAGACTCTTTTTGGTTGTTTTAGATTTGTGTTATTTGCAAATAGCCCGCTATTAGCTGCATACCTCAAACCTAAACCATTTCAAAAATAGTTCTCAACTAATCTCGAAATAAAATACAAACATCTTCTAAAAAATCGCACTTTTTGAAAATGGCTTGACAGATGTAGGACAAATGATGCCATAGCGTCACTTGTCCTACATTTGTTTTATATACCGACCACCCCAAACCTATGCTGTGTCATCATCTGTCGTAGTTGTGGCACAATCTGTCATAGGTGGGTTAAGTTATTGACAATTCGATATTTAGTTTCCTTTGTTCTTCCTTTGCACCATCAATCGGTTGAGAGGGCTATGACGATAGCCATAGTATTAACTTAAAAAAGGACGAATAAAATGAACCAAATTATTGTAACTACGCCCGAAGAGTTAAGGGCTATCGTAAGTGAAACCGTTTCGCAGACATTGGCAGGTCTTAACCATACTCAAAAAGAACTGCCCGACAATCTCACTCCCGATGCCGCAGTCGAGGCATTGGAGCAGCACGGATTTCTAATCTCCAAAGCACGCTTGTATAAACTTACGGCAAAGGGTGAAGTACCATTCCGCAAGTATGGAAACAAACTTCTCTTTTCGCGTAAGGAACTTCTTTCGTGGGCTGATAACCTCGCCCGTAGAGTGAATGATAAGAGCGATGTGGCATTGACCATCGCCAAGAGTGCCAACCGTAAACTGCGTGGCTATGGAAAATAATAGAATTTCAACACAAAAGCTACCAATGGCGGATGATGAGTTTGCAGCCATCTGGCGAAGCGTTCATCTGAAAGTTACCGATACATACGACACACCACCCGAAATACTGTGGGTGAATGGCTCTACCATAGGCACATTGGGTAATTTCAGTGCATCGACAGGCAAGGCAAAGAGCAAGAAGACATTCAATATCTCGGCTATCGTGGCAGCAGCACTAAAAAACAGTGAGGTGTTACAATACTCGGCATATCTGCCACAAGAGAAACGCAAGATTCTCTATGTAGATACCGAGCAGAGCTTCTACCATTGCCATAAGGTACTCAAACGCATTATGCGATTGGCTGGGTACAACATCGAACAAAATAGTAATGATTTCCTCTTTATTGTCCTGCGTGAGCATACTCCCGAAAGGCGTAGAGAGATTATCGGTGAGACCTTGCGAAGAGTCAAGGGTATCGGGCTTGTGATAATAGACGGCATCAGAGATTTGATGTACGATATAAACTCCCCAAGCGAATCGGCAGAGATTATCAACCTGCTAATGCGATGGTCGAGCGAGTACAATCTACATATCCATACGGTGCTGCATCTGAACAAGGGTGATGATAATACCCGAGGACATATCGGAACGGAACTTAACAACAAGGCAGAAACGGTGTTGCAAGTAACCAAAAGCACACAGGATGCCAATATCAGCGAAGTAAAGGCTATGCACATTCGAGATAGGGATTTCTCTCCGTTTGCATTCCGCATCAATGATGATGCACTGCCCGAGGTGGTCAGAGATTATGTTTTCGACCAGCCACGCAAAGACCGCTCTTTCCCTCTAAAGGAGTTAAGCGAGCAGGAACACCGTCAAGCGTTGGAGAATGGTTTCGGCAACAAAGTGATACAGGGTTTCCCCAATGTCATTGCAGCACTTAAAACGGGCTACGCAAGTATCGGCTATGAGCGTGGACGCAATACACTCGTTGATTTAAGAACATTCCTTGTAAACAAGCGAATGATTATCCCCGAGGGCAAAGGGTGGCGATACAATCCCGACTTCGTATTCTGAGATAGGTTTAGTTCGGGTGTATATGATTCGTACTGAATAAACCTAAATAGTGAAACTCAAAGCCGATTGAGTGACTGCACAACAGCACTCAATCGGTATATCAACCAATCAATTAACTTATAAAAACAGAAACAATATGAATATCAACGAAATAAAGAAAATCAAGTTGGCAGACTATCTGCAAAGTTTGGGTTATACACCCGTTAAGCAACAAGGCAGGAGCCTATGGTATAAATCACCGCTGAGGAACGAAACCGATGCTTCGTTCAAGGTAAACACCGAGTTAAACCAATGGTACGACTTCGGTATCGGCAAGGGTGGCAACATCATCGCATTGGCAGCGGAACTCTATCACAGTGAAAATGTAGCATATCTGTTGGAACGTATAGCGGAACTAACACCCTACATTCGCCCTGCAACATTCTCATTTGGCAAGCAGAAAACTCATAACAGCAGTTTTCAAGGCGTACAGGTTGGCGAGTTATCTTCTCCTGCCCTTATCGACTATCTGCGAGGGCGAGGCATAAACATCGAACTCGCCAAAAGAGAGTGTAAGGAGTTGCGATTTGAGCATAACGGCAAACCATATTTCGCTATCGGCTTCCCAAATATCTCTGGTGGCTATGAGCTCCGCAACCGCTACTTCAAAGGTGGTCTTGCTCCAAAGGATATTACCCATATCCGACAGCAGGGCGAGCAGCGAGCTGTGTGTTACCTCTTCGAGGGCTTTATGGATTACCTCTCATTCCTCACAATCCGAGTGAACAACAATCCCGAACAGCCACGCACAAACGAGCAGGATTATATGGTGCTGAACTCCGTTACCAACCTCTCAAAAGCGGAGCAACTGCTACGCCCATACTCCCGAATAGCTTGTTTCCTCGACAACGACCAAGCAGGGCAAAGAGCGTATGAGAATCTGAAAAAGATGTTCGGAAACAAGCTCCAAGATATGTCGCATCACTACGCAGGACACAAGGATTTGAACGAGTATCTATGCCACCGAAACCAAGCAAAACAGGCTGAGAAAAAATCACAAGTCCAATCCGCAAGGCGGATGCTACAACCGCAGCCGAAGAAGAAACGAGGCTTCAGGTTATAGCCCACTATAACTACACGCTACGCTTTCGTAGTTGTGGGCTCTCCCGAGAGGATTAAGGCTTTGCCCTAATAACCCACTCAGGGCGTTTCACCCCTGAGAACCCCGACAGCGGAAGCGAGCAAACAAAAACCTAATTGTAACCAATAAAACCAAAGAACAATGGCAGTAAAAAGCAGCATACATATCAAGCCTTGCAACATATCATCGAGCGAGGCTCACAACCTAAGAACTCCCGAATATATGCGTAATATCGGAGAGTCGAAAATCTACCTTATACCCCAACTTGTTGCCGACAACGAGCATTGGATAAATCCACGCTTTGGCGACTACGACTTACAGACGCACTACGACAACATCAAGCAGATGGTAAAGGCTAAGACAGGGAGAGCGATGCAGGAAAAAGAACGGGAACGCAAAACCAAGAGTGGTAAGATTATCAAGGTGGCAGGATGCTCACCCATTCGTGAGGGTGTGCTACTCATCAAACCCGATACCACATTGGAGGATGTTCGCAGATTTGGAGAGGAGTGCCAAGAGCGTTGGGGCATCACACCGCTACAAATATTCTTGCACAAAGACGAGGGGCATTGGCTCGGTGGAGAGCCACCCCCAGACGATAAGGAGAGTTTTCAGATTGGCAGCAAATGGTTCAAACCAAACTACCACGCTCATATCGTTTTTGATTGGATGGACCACGAGACGGGCAAGAGTCGCAAACTCAACGATGATGATATGATGCAGATGCAGACATTGGCATCCGAAATCCTATCAATGGAGCGAGGTCAATCCAAAACAGAGACAGGCAAGGAGCATTTGGAGCGTAACGACTTCATCATCGAGAAGCAGCGAGCCGAACTTCAACGCATAGAGGCTGAGAGGCAGCATAAGGAACGCCAGATAGATCTTGCCGAGCAAGAACTAAAACAGGTGAAATCGGAGATACGCACCGACAAACTCAAAAGCGTAGCCACCGATGCTGCCACAGCCCTTGCAAGCGGTGTCAGTTCTCTTTTCGGCAGCGGTAAGATGAAATCATTGGAACGCAAAAACGAAGATTTACGGGACGAAATAGCCGTTAGAGATGAAACCATTGAGCAACTGCAATCCAACATCAAGCAAATGCAGGTAGAACATAGCAGGACAATGATGAATAAGGATAACGAGCATCGCAAGGCTCTTGAAGCAAAGGAGGCGGAGTATAAGGAGGAGACTAACACTCTAAATTCGATAATCAACACTGCTCATCGTTGGTATCCCGATTTTGCCCACCTCCTAAGATTGGAACGCCTCGCCAAGCAAATCGGTCTTTCGGCTATGGAGTTTGCTGAGCTGATTAAGGGTAGGATTGTGAACTTTACAGGGCGACTATTCTCTTCGGAGCATAACAGATGGTTTGCTACGGATAATACCCCTTTACAGATTCAGCGAGATAACGACAAACGGCTTACCTTAACCGCAAATCGAATACCTCTCAGTCAATGGTTCAACGAGCAATACGACAAACTCCGACAATCAATCCGACAACCTATTCAGCCAAAGAAAAGCAGAGGAATGAAACTGTAAACTCCTCCAAATTGTAATAATTTGCCTGTAAAGGGCTTATTATTACGATTTTTTAGTACTTTTGTAGGAGAATTGAGGAATCTCGGTTCAAGACATATGAAAAAAGAAGAAGCGTTATGCTCATCAAGTATTTGGAAACGTAGGAAATTTTCAAATTGCATACTCAGATGGCATAGTGGTTCTCACGCTATAGCGTGGGCTACTATTACTACATCTGTATGCAAGGTTTCCTACGACCTCCAAATTAGACGTGGCATTGTGGTTCACGCTTTTTTAAGACATATAATGGAAGCGAAATAAGATCTAAGAATATAACGATCAAGTAGAAAGGTTTTGCATTATGGGGCATAAACTACACAACCGTATCGAAATTTGGAAGAAACTGTTACTCGACTTTGGTAAGAGAAATAGGTTAATAAACTTTCTTGAGGGTAAGCGTAGCAATGTGAGGATTACGACACCTTCATTTGATAGGTTGTGGGACCTCGTCGTCGCTAATGAGAAAGAGATTGTTTTTCCGTATGCGAAAAAGGTACAGGTCGATGATGAGGGTGAAGAAGTTTATGAGACTGTCATAAAAGGTGATGTTGAAACCAATAAGCCTATCGGAGACCTTCAAAAGACATTAAAAGCACTTCGATATAAAGCTAATACCTCAATAGAAGAGCAAGGTATAAATACTCTATATCTAACTTTCGGTATGCTAAAATGGAAAGAGCGAGATGATTCTTCCCAAGTTTTCGCTTCTCCTGTTATTTTAGTTCCTGTAAGGCTTCTTATTGAATCAATTACTTCGCCGTATCGATTGGTGTTGCATGATGATGAAATCGTTATCAATCCAACATTGTCCCATAAGTTGGATAATGATTTTGGAATTATTATGCCAGAATTCGACTCTACTCACGATTCTCCAGCTGAGTATATAGAGAAACTGCTACACAAAGTCGAGAATAAAGGTTGGGAAGTTGAGAGAAGTACGCATTTAACTAATTTGTCATTTCTCAAAATCAATATGTATAAAGATTTGGAGAGGAATGAAGAAAAGATAAATGCTAATCCCGTAATTGCCGCACTTGTAGGAGAACAAGATCCTATTCAAGTATCGGAAGAACTCAACAACTTTGATCACGATAGGCAGATTCGCCCTATTGATACATTTCAAGTCGTAGATGCTGATTCAAGTCAGCAGGATGCTGTCTTGCTTTCAAAGAAGGGTGCAAGTTTTGTGTTACAAGGCCCTCCGGGAACAGGTAAAAGTCAGACCATTACAAATATCATTGCCGAAGCTATTGCGGATGGTAAAAAGGTATTGTTTGTTTCTGAGAAGATGGCAGCCTTACAGGTTGTGTATAATCGTTTAGCGAGTGTAGGATTAGCGGATTTTTGCTTTACACTTCATAGCCATAAGGCGAAGAAAAAGGAGATTTTGCGAGACCTCGCTAACTCTATCAATATAGACCGTACTCGTGTAAGAGACGAGGCATTGGCACAACTTGACTTGTTAGAGCGAAAAAGAAATCTGCTCAATGAATATCAAGAGGAATTGCATACACTTACCTCAGGTCTTAATATATCCATCTATTCTGTCAATGGCAAATTGGCAAAATTGGAGAATGTTCCAGACGTTATATTCTCAATAGAGGCAACGGATAAAGTAACTGAGTCTGAATTAAATGAGAAAATATATCTTCTTCAAGAATTTGCTAAGACAGTAGGCAAAAGAAGTGAAGATTATGCAAATAATGTTTGGCGGAACTCATCAGTAAGAATGCTTACTAATGAATTACGACATGACATAGATTCAAATGTATCTCAGTTATTGACACTTCTTAAGGAAGAAGCTGATATATTTGAAGAAATCTGTAACACATTAGGCATTAAAATTAGACCTTCCCAAAAGGGTCTTAATACTCTGGTTGAACTACTTGCATTAGTGTCAAAATCTCCACTAATTCCTATAAGATGGATATATGACGACAATATTTCATCACTAAGAGACGAAGCATATAAATACCAGCAAGACACAAACACTATTCTTAATAGTAAGTCCAAATTGTTAGCTATCTACAATGATGGCATTTTAGACCTAGAAGGCAAAAATATCTGTTATACAATAGAACAATGTATGGAGACTTTTTGCAATCTTTTAGATGCAGAAAGTAAGAATGCAATTGCAATTAAAATAAAGGATAGATTAGCGGTGATAAAGCTTTCTTTAGAAAGTTTATCTGTAGTATTTGAGCAAGGTCGGCTCTTGGCTAAAGAACTGGGTTGTGATACACCATCATCATACGACAAACTACAAGAGTTATTGGATATCGTTTTGTTGCTACAAAAGAACATTCACCCCTCAGAGCGTTGGTTTGATGATAAGAAATTTGCAAGTATTAATGGCAACTTTGAGAAAGATAAGGCTATACACGAATCAGCGGCAAATATAAGAGCTGAGATAGCAACACAATATAATCGAGAAATAGTTGAGCATGACTGCAAAAGCATTTTGCAGAGGTTTAACTCCGAATATATGCCTTTTACTAAACACTTCTCTAAGGATGTTATTGATTTCAGTGACACAACCGCAATATCTAAACTGAAGGAACTTTCTTCAGAATTGCACGCATTAGAGGAGAATATATCAAATACGCAGTCCATAGTAAAAGATATCTGTACCTGTTTAGAGGTTGATATGCCATGCTCTTTTGTGGCTATGGATGAGGTCATTTGTCTTGCCGAGATAATTTCAAAAGGAATTACTCCAACAGAAAAGTGGTTTATTCCTGCTTCATATAATACCATAAAATCTTCTTTTGATTCCATTGTTAAGGAACATAATGACATCAAAGCATTAAAAGAATCTTTGACTAATATCTTCGATGATGAAATCTTTACAGTTGACTTATATCCAATGTTGCAAAGATTTAGAGGTGATTATAGTTCTGCCCTTAAACGCTTATTCTCATCTGGATATAAAAGAGATATCGCAGAACTAAAACGCTATATGCGTAGCGGTGATAAGTTGTCGTATGATAACTTCTTGCAATATCTAACTTGCATTAAAGAGTATGTGGATAAGGTTAGCAAACTTAACACAGAAGAATGTTGTGCGAATTTTGGAGAGTATTATGCTGGTTTGGATACAAACTGGGATAGTATAGCCGAAGCATTTGTTGTTTTTGATGCGACAAATAAGTATAAGGACTTAATTACAAATAAACTCAAAAGTTCTTGGGTGCATAGAAGCATTGATATCAATACTTTAGTTGATAGAGTCAATTCATATAAGAGTGTGAATCTATCAGACAAATTGACAAGTGTTAATCTCTATCTAACGAGCAAGTTTGGAAATAGAGCGACTATCTCTGTAGTTGCACAAGAGGTCATGGCTTTGTATAAGGACATTACATCTTTCTGTGAGAATTTAGCGAATGATATTTCCGCAATAATGGTTTATGCTAAGTCTGAAAATGAAGTATCCATTATTGAGTATAATAATTTGCTTATCAAGATTTGTGAGTTTCAGAAGATTCTAAAAGAGATAGCATTGGATGAGGATACATATAAAAAGTACTCATCAAGATACGGAATATATTATAGGGGTATAGACACAGATTGGAATATATGCAGTGATGCTATTTCAACATATCGAGAGCTCCGAGGTAAATTTGATAAAGTCCCAGCTTTGTTGAGAAACAAACTGCTTGATGGAAATATCCCTTCTGCGACTATCGATAGGTATATATTATCGTTTGAGAATTGTGATTATAATCAAATATACTCTACATTAAACACTGAGTTCGCTTTTGACGTGAATCATAGCACAAGCTACGAGTATTTGATGCAAAATCACTCAAAGTTGCAAACGACCTTCTCTCAATTCAATAAATCGTATAATGGCATACATTGTATGCGCAAATCATCTGGAGATTATGACACTATCATTGAGGAACTAAAACTTTTGATTGAGGTTCAAAATAGAGAGAAAGTGTTGCAGTCCATAAAAAGTGTGATTATCTCAAAGTATGACAATTATTATAACGAATTAGATACTAATTGGGACAAACTATATTCAGCCTTGCAGTTTGCTGATAAATTTAAAGACTTTATAACCACATACTCTTTACCTCAATCATTTGTCGAGTCAATCTGTACTGATAAAAAGATTGTAAACTATTGCAATGATAGATATGATGAATTGCAGGGACTTATTCATCTACTTGAATCTCCATACGATTGGTTTAAGTCTCTATTTGAACAACCTAGCACTTTCGATGATTATGTCTTCGGGGACTTAATGGATCGCCTCACTAATTGTCGAAACAAGAAATATCTTTTGGAAGAGTGGGTTGATTATTGCTCAAATAGAGAGAAATGTCAAAAGGCTGGTTTAGGGGCATATATTGCTCAGATTGACAACACATCCATTAAGGATGAGTATATAGTTGATGCATACCTTAAGCGTTTCTATCATTTGTGGTTAGATGCTGTATTGCCAAACTTCCCTGCGGTACAGAATTTTAGAGGTAGAATACAGAATCAAACTATTACCGAGTTTTGCGAGCTTGATAAAGGTCAATTCAAAATTGCACAAGCAAGAGTAAGAGAGCGAGCTTTGAGTAGAATTCCCGACTTTAACTCAATAAATGGAGCAAGGGATGAGATAGCCATACTAAAGCGAGAACTTAACAAGCAAAGAAGACTGATGCCATTGCGTAAACTCTTTATGGCAATACCAAATCTTGTTACTTCATTGCGTCCTTGCTTTATGATGTCGCCATTGTCGGTGAGTGTGTTCCTTGAGGCACAGAGTTATGATTTTGATTTGGTAATATTTGATGAGGCTTCACAAGTACACACAGAAGATGCTATTGGTGCAATTATGCGAGGTAAGCAAGTAATTATTGTAGGAGATACCAAGCAGTTGCCACCAACAAGTTTCTTCTCAACATCACTTAATGATGAGGACTTCGATGTTGATTCTGACGATGCTATTGAAGATAATGATGCGGGAGCATATGAATCCATTTTGGATGAAGCGGTATCTGTTCTGCCAGAGCGTAGTTTGAGATGGCACTATCGAAGTCGTCACGAACACCTTATAGCATTCTCTAACATCAAGATATACAACAGTCAACTCATCACTTTCCCATCTTCAACTGAAAGTGCCCCAGACTGTGGTGTTGAGTATGTTTATGTGAAAGAGGGTGTATATGACAGAGGTGGTAAGAAGAATAATATTGCCGAAGCAAGAAAGGTTGCCGACTTGGTGTTTGATCATTTCAAGAAGCATCCTAATCGCTCTCTCGGTGTTGTAACATTTAGCGAGGCTCAGCAAAATGCCGTTGATGCAGCTATCCGTCAGAAGAGACTGCAAAATCCTTGTTTTGACAAGTTCTTTATTGAGGACAAGGAAGAGCCATTCTTCATTAAGAACCTTGAGAATGTACAGGGTGATGAGCGAGATACAATTATTTTCAGTATCGGATACGCAAAGGATAGCAAGGGTATAATGTATATGAACTTCGGACCTTTGAGCCGTGAGGGTGGTTATCGTCGCCTCAATGTGGCTATCACACGAGCCAAGCACAATGTAAAGTTGGTCGGCTCTATTGTGCCTACCGACATTGATTTGGAGAAAGTATCTTCGGAGGGTGTAAAGATGTTGCGTTCATACATTGAGTTTGCTCAACAAGGAATCGTAGCATTAGAGAAAGAACTAACTTTCAACTATGATTTAGATTTTGATTCACCATTTGAAGAGGCTGTATATGACTTCCTACAATCAAAGGGTTACAATGTGGTAACGCAGGTCGGTTGTTCTGGTTTCCGTATTGATATGGCTGTTAAACATCCAACACAAAGCGGTAAATTTGCTATCGGTATAGAATGTGATGGCGCAGCATATCACAGTTCTCGAACAGCTCGAGAACGAGATCGTTTGCGTCAGGCAGTGCTTGAGGATATGGGGTGGACTATTTATCGAATCTGGTCAACAGATTGGATAAAAGATCAGAAAACAGAAGAGGAGAAACTCATAAATGCGGTTGAAAAGGCACTTGGTCGCGCAGTTATTGAATCTGAGGATAATGATGTCTCCGATAGTAGTGATAGCAATGCAGATACTGTAATCCCAATTATTGAGATTGAGGAGAAGATTGAACCATCAGAGATTGCTGATAAAGGTTATGGGTTTGATTTGTATAAGCGTGCATATCCCCTAAACATTATTGATGAAGACGGAAACACAAGAGAGGGATATGACATAGCTTGGGACATCATATCATTGGAACAACCTATTCATTTTGAAGAGTTGTGTAGGCGTATCGCTCCTGCCTATGGTCGTCAAAAAGCCACCTCTGTTGTCCGCGATGAAGTAAAGCATATCTTTCGCTATCACCTAAAGGGAATGATAACAGAGGACAAAAATGAGTTTGTAAGGATAAAGGATTTTGCAGATATAAAGGTGCGTGTCCCTAATCCTGATGATGATTATTTGCGTCCTATTACATATATCTGCGATGAAGAGTTGGCTTTAGCAATGAAGACGATTGCCCTGCATAGTTTTGGCATTACGCCAGACGATTTATTTATTGTTACAGCTCGTGAGTTTGGCTTTAAGCGTACAGGTGAAAATATCATCTATTCGCTCCGTAAGGTGTATCAACAGATGCTAAAGAATGGAGAAGTTACTGAGGTAGATGGTAAAGTTAATGTTGTACAATAATTCATTAATTTACAATTTTTATAAATTATTTTGTAGTATACGAAACATTTTTCAGTTTTAGGTATTATCTTTGCAGTGAGTTATTATTAAAAAGATGCTGACTATGAAACCTTATGATGTTAATATCGTCGCTGATTATGTAATACTTCGTCTTAATTCAGATGAAAAAGTTAATCTCATAAATTTGAAATTGCAGAAATTATTATATTATCTGCAAGCATGGTCTTTGGGTATTAATCAAGAACCTTTTTTGAAGTGTTCTTTTGAAGCATGGGTGCATGGACCTGTTTCAAGAGAATTGTACAATAGATTTAGGTCATCTCATAGTTTGTATTCTTTTATTACGGTTTCTGATATTGTTAATGAAAATCCAGAGGCATCTATCGCTCAAGATGATATAGAATTCATCAACTATATACTTGATAATTATGCAGGTTATTCTGGGGCTGAATTAGAGTCTATGACCCACAAAGAAAAACCTTGGTTGGAAGCAAGAGAAGGTTGCGCCCCAATGCAGTCTTGCGACAAAACAATCTCAGAAGAAACTATGCGAGTTTATTATGGCGAAAGGTGGAAAGAGATTAACGGATAAATCTTCGTTGGGTCAGAAACCGTTAGCTGGGAAAAGAACTCAGCAAAAAGGACTGATTATTCCTCAAGAAGATAAAGGTTCGCCGTTTATTACCTTCTCATTCAAATATTTTGGGCAACAAGATTTCTTCGGAATAGGGGAGCAAGATGCAACTTGGTTTGCTAATTTGTTTGATAGGATTAAGGATCTTTCGGGTAAAACAAAGGCTATTATAGAAAATCCGACAGAGCGAGATGCTTATAGACTTCACCCGATTGATTGGGGTGCAAGAAATTGTCCTATCACAATTGCAGAATTGTCATCAGTTCCACAAAGTATTAAGGATAATGCTGAAAATGATTTCTTCTGGCAATTTCAATTATCAAAAGGAACAGGAAGGGTTGTTGGCTTTTTCAACGAGGATTCAACAATATTTTATATCGTTTTATTAGATCCTAAGCATAATATCCAACCATCTAAGGATTATGGTTATTCTGTTGATGAGACCAAAGAAGCCATAACGGAATACGAAAGGATACAAATGTGTATTGCGGAGACCCTAAAAGAATTCGCTAAAACCTGTAGTGATAAAAAGAATTGTCCTTTGTCAAGGCTCAATATTGAATATCTGCGTTCGGGGGTTTTTTACGCATGCATAGATCCAGAACTGAAAGAAAAGTATAAGGAATTGATTGAGTCTGGTGATTTTCAAGAGAGTTTTGAAAATTTTTTAATCAGTCAACTTTGAAGTGAAATGATTCTTTCGGTTTAGTTTACTCCATTGGCTATATACCCAAAACGGACTAAACTTATTCGTACATTGACAGCATAAAATATGCTGGCGAAAAAAGAAATCATTGCAACTTCTCTTTTCGTCAGCATTATTTTTATACCTTTGTGGTGTCGGAGGCGAAAGAAAACAGAAATAATCGCCTACTGCAACAGAAAATTTTGTTGTGGTATTTCTGCATTACTATTTTCCCGAAATCTCCGATTTTGTATGCAAATTGTATGTGATAATGATTCGACAATACTCTTAAATTTTGATGTAATAAATTGACAAACAAGTAGATATTTAAGGTTGGTAAATCAATGATTTATTTACATGAAGAAAATTCTGTTAGCTCTGATGCTGCTCCTGGCTTTGCCGGCCATGGCCCAGACCTCTTCGTATGAAGACTATCTGAGCAAGGGTATCACGCTTTATCGAGCACAAAAATATCAGCAAGCCGAACAACATTTCACGGCCATGTTGAGAAAATTCGGAGATAAGCGCTCCGAAATCAACGGTTGGATCAAGAAATGCAAAACCGCCGGTAAGAAGAAAAGAAATGCCGGCCGTGGTTCTGAGGACAGCAACAGCGACACCGCTTCGGAGCCGGTGGCACCGTCTGTTCACAATCCGCATGTTCCCGTAAGTGCTGCTCAAGCGGCTCGCAATCGTCAGAAAGAATTGGAAAAGCGCACGGTGAGCGTGGGAGAGGTTACTTTCACCATGGTCAAGGTTGAGGCCGGCACTTTCATCGCAGGCAGTGGAGAAGATGGTTCGGCGCGGCATCACATCACCCTGACGGACGATTATTACATCGGCGAGACCGAAGTTACGCAGGCTCTCTGGATGGCTGTGATGGGCGAGAACCCTTCCGAATTCAAGGAGAACAAAGTGATGAACTTCATCAAGAGAAAACTGAAATCGAACAATAAATACGCCAATCATCCGGTGGAAAATGTGAGTTGGAACGATTGTCAGCTTTTCATCGAACGGATTAACGCCATGACGGGTTTGAAATTCCGTCTGCCCACTGAGGCCGAATGGGAATATGCTGCCCGTGGCGGTAATCGCACTTTCAATCGCACGTATTGCGGCAGCGACGATGCTCAGGAGGTGGCCTGGTTCTTGGGCAACAGTGAGCAGAGCACCCATCCCGTTGCCGGAAAAGTCCCCAATGAGTTGGGACTTTATGACATGGGAGGCAATGTGGCTGAATGGTGTGCCAACTATATTTATGCCTATCCTCAAACGCGCGAAACCAATCCGCAAGGACCGGAAACGGGCACGATACGTGCCTATCGCGGAGGTTCATGGCACAGCGATGCTTCTTATTGCGGCTTCTCCCTGTATCGTCCCGGAGCAGGCGATACCGACAAAAACAGCGAAACGGGTTTGCGACTTGTGATGTGAGTCGGTGTTTGTTCGACGCGCTTTCCCAAAGTTGCCGCTTCGTGTTCCATTGATTGAAAACAAACAGAAATTTTCTTTTTACAGCATATAAAAAATGTCCCAAACCACAAATGTTTTAGCCCCGGGCACTCTGTTGCAGGGAGAAACCTATCGCTACCGCATCGATGGTGTGCTGGGCAGCGGTTCGTTTGGTGTTACGTATCTGGCCACGGGTTTCGTGAAGGTGGCCGGTCCTTTGGGCGAAATTGAAACCGAGGCGCGCGTTGCCATCAAGGAGTTCTTCATGCAGGAGGTCAGCAGCCGTGATGCCACGGGGTCTGTTTCGGAAAGTTCGGACTCGGGACTTGTGCACAAATACGCACAGAAGTTTCGCACTGAAGCACGCAACTTGTCGCGCATGAGCCACCCCAACATTGTGAAAGTGCTCGACTTTATCGATGCCAACAACACATATTATTATGTGATGGAACATATCGATGGCACCTCGCTTGACGAATATGTTTGCAGCCGCCGCGGTTTGCCCGAGGCCGAAGCCGTGGCTTGCATCCGCGCCATCGGCAATGCTCTGGCGTATATGCACGATTGCCGCATGCTTCATCTCGATCTCAAACCCAAGAACGTGATGCGTCGTACCTCCGATGGCACGTTGCTCCTCATTGATTTTGGTTTGTCAAAGCAATACGACGAAAGCGGAGAGCCGGAATCGAGCACGGCAGTGGGGTTGGGAACACCCGGATATGCGCCGCTCGAACAGGCCAACGATCACAACTCGCGCGACTTCTCGCCCACACTTGATGTCTATGCGTTGGGCGCCACGCTCTTCAAGATGCTGACGGCTCACACGCCGCCCAAGTCATCAGATGTGCTGAACGATGGTTTGCCGCTGCATTTGCTGCAGGAGCGCGGTGTGAGCCAAAAGGTGATAGAGGCTGTGCAGAAAGCCATGGAGCCGCGCCGAAAAGACCGTGTGCCTACGGTCAGAGATTTTCTGGCTTTGCTCGGGGCGGAGGAAGCCTCGGTGGTTGTCGAACAAAAGCATTCGCCCAAAACCGCTGCTGTTGTGAAGCACGACCGTCGCAGTCCGCGTGATGAGGAAAACACCGCAGTGAAACGCGCTGCCGCACCGCTTGCGGACGAGAGCACACGGTTGCAGCGTCCGGCAAAAGAGGCTGTTAAGCCCGCACCGACTGCATCTGCAGCCAAGCCTGTGGCGTCCGGCGCGAAGGGAAAGGGTGCTAACAAAAAGCTGTGGGGCATCGTTGGCGGTGCAGCGGTGGTGATAGCACTGGTGGTGGCTTTGTTGGTTGGCGGTAAAGGTGAGAACGAGCAGGTGCAACCCGTTTCTCCCAGCACCCCTCAAATCAGTCAGCAGGACAAACTGCAACACGAGCAATGGATGCAGGAAGCAGAAACCCTCTACCGAAAAGGCGACAGCCTGCTGCGTGAGTTGAAAGGAAAGCCCGATGATGCAACAGCCTTCACTTTTTATGACGCTGTGATGCTTTCACGCAAGGCCGATTCGCTGGCAACAGCCGTCGGCATCGTTTCCGCAAAGCCTTCGTTCAATGTCGACAGTTTGGCCAAGAGCCTCTGCATCTATTTTGACGACTCTTACAAAATGCTCGAGAGCATGCCCGACGACCCCATGTACACCGAGGACATGAACCGATACAAAGCCTGTCTTTCCACCTTGCAACAACCATAATGCCAAGGCTGCAATAAGAACAACGGAGGCCGCTACCCGTCAAACAGGTAGCGGCCTCCGTCGTTTGTGATGCAGTGCGTAAAAACGGCTTCCCCTTTCTTGGAAAATCTGCAAGGCGTTTAGAAATTTCTACAAGCACTGCAGAATTTTCTAAACGCCTTGCAGAAAATCGTTCCTCGGTGTTTGAAAAAACAGCGTTTCAGGAGTGTTGTGCATCAAGCCGGTTCAATCCCAGCGAGCCTTGCCCATAAGTTTGCGGAAGCGGGCTTTCATGGCCTGCCCGATGCGGCTGAAATTACCACGTCGCAGGTTAATCCACAATTCTTCCAATGAACGGCCCACCTTGAGCCATGGGTGTCCCCAACCCTGGATGCGGAACATTCGTTTCTTGTAGGCCACATTTTCGATGACATATCGGGGGTGGCGCAAGGGGAATTCAAGTTCGTGGTGCCCCATTTCGAAAATGCGGCGAATGGCGCGGGGCAGGTCGGCATTGCTGCCGCTCAGGTGCACACCCTCTCCACAAGCCCCCAGGTTGCTCACCAGATTTACGCGAGGCACAATGGAAAGTCCGGAGTTGAAGAAAATGGCAGCATGGAAGATGGTTTCATAATATGCCTTGCCGACGCGACGATGATAACGGCAGAACTCGATAAAATCCTTTTGGTATTTGCGCTCCCGGATATACTCTTCTAGTTGCCGCAAGTTGAATTCATCATCAAGGAAGGTGTAATGTTCGTCCCACTGGTCGATGACGCGTCGCCACGAAGCCCATCCGGAAATGGAGAATGTGGTGGCAAAAAAGTAGTCGTAAGGCATGTCGGGCGTAACCTCGTCATAGTTCATTCCGGTAATCATGCTGATACGCGTGTCGTGCTCGTAGCGATCGAGCATCTCCTTGCAGAAAGTGAAAAACGAGAGCGAGGGAATGCTGTCGTCCTCCAGCACAATGCATTTGTCGACATGGCTGAACGCCCACTTCTGAGAGAGAAATTCCGAAGGGTCGCAGCCGTAGTTTTTCTCCTGATACAAGCGATGCACTTCGCAGGGCCAATCCACGTTTTCCACGATGCGTCGGCAGGCCTCAATGCCCGGAATGTCGCGTTCGCCACGGGGACCGTCTTGATAGAGGAAGAGGTGAGAGGGCTGTGCTTTTCGCACTTGATTGAACACCGCCGACAGTGCATCGGGTCGGTTGAAAAAAAGTATGAGAACAGGAACGTTTATCATGAGCTTGTTGTGTAATGTTCGAGGATGGGTGGTTTTTGTTGAAAAGGATTTGAAAGAAAAAAGAGGCGCCGTGGTGTCATTCGGTCGATGCGGTTACGCTTTTTCCCCAGCGATACACTTCATCGATAACGGGAGTGGCAACACCATGCTTTTGTGCCAGTTCCACGATGAAGCGCAGGCCAAAGGGGAAGTCCTCAGTGAAATAGCGGCTGGAGAAGTCGGGTATCCATCCGTCCGGTGTTTCTTTCATGGGTGATTGTATGCCGACAAACGCAGGTATGGAGCTGATTTTCTTAGTGAGCGATGCTGCGTCCTTGCTCTCGTAGTAGTCCAACAAGGTTGGGATGCTGTCTTTTCGGACCGGGAGTTGGGACAACAGGCGCATGAACTCTGCATCCATGTCAATGATGCATTGCGATGCCTCATCCGTCCATTCGCGATAAAACAGGATGTTGTGGTCGTAGGGTGTGCCGTCCCAATTTCTCCACATGCTGTAGAGACGCCCGGTGTGCAATATGGGATTGCTGTTGGTGAGGGCTGCTTCATAAAAACTGCCCAACAAATCCGTGGGGGTGCGGAACAGTTTTTCTATGGTTTGCCGGAAAATCTCTGCATCAGGAGCATTTTCCACGGCGACGGATATGCGCGGTTTATATCCCAAGAGAGAAGCTGACGAACCGTATTCGCGAACGCGGGCAATGAATGGCACACGTTGAAAACCGAAGAGACGGTTTGCGGGAAGCACAGCGTGGGCAAAGAAAAAGAAACCGGTGCTGGCCACAATGCTGCCTACAAAGGTTGAAGTGCCTATGTGTGGGGCTATCTGCCGGAGCGTTTTCTCTATGAGGTAACCGGGCAAACACAGCAGCACGATGTCGCAACCGCTGACGGCTTCGGCAGCATCAGAGGTGATGGTTGCCAAATTCCCTGTGAAGACTTTATTTTCGGGGTCGGTGATGGTGATTTCTTTTTCCCATAGCGCAGGCCGCTGTGTGAGGATTGAAACATTCACCCCTTGTTGTGCCGCCAGAAAACCGGCGCACACGTGTCCCAGAGAGCCTCCTCCGCAAATACAGATATTCATTGTTATTTTCTTAGTGGGTCAGTTGATTTCTTTCAAGGCTTCTATCAACTTCTCGTTGTCCGTCCGGTTGCGTATGGCCAGTCTCACAAAGTTTCTGCCATCGAAGCCTTTCTTTGTGCTGCAATCCTTGATAAGTATGTCGTGCTTTTGCAACAAATCCACAGCCAATCCGTGTGATGTGAACGGTGGCAGCACTTCACAAAGGAAGTAGTTGGCCTGACTGGGAAGCACTTTCAGATAATCCACCTCAGAGAGCGCGGCGTGAAAACGGGTACGCTCTTCCTGAAACTTGCGACAAGTCACGGCATACTCGGCTGTGTATTTATTGAAAATCTGCATGAAAAATTCGGCAAAGCTGTTCAGATTCCATATCGCCACATCACGTTTCACGCGCTGCAAGTCGGGATGGGCTGAAGCCAAGATACCGAGACGCAGCCCCGGTACGCCGAAACTCTTGCTGATGCTTTTCATTACCGCTACGTGCGGATATTTTTCCAAGAAGCTGTCGCAAAGCAGCGAGTTGTGTTCGTAATCTTCGCTGAAGTCCACAAAACTTTCGTCAACGATGAAGCGCATTCCCCTCTCGGCTGTCCATTCTGCCAGACGCACGATGTCTGCCCGCGGAATGAAGTTGCCCGACGGGTTGTCGGGATTGACGAGCAGCAGTGTGCTTACAGGATTTTTGGAGAAGTGCTCCATCAGGTCATCGGCCGTGTAAGAAAAATGGTTGCCGGGGTAAAAAATCTCCAAACGCTCTTGCGCCAACCGATTGGGATATTCCTCGAAGGTGGGGTAGGTAACGCCGAATTTTCCCTCCGAGTGTTCCATCACGCTCTTGATAAGCTCGGCTGCGCCGTTGCCGGGCACAACATATTCCTGCTTGATGCCGAAACATTTGCCTGCGAGCAGCGAATTGACACCCATGCCCGAGGGATATTCGGTCAGCAAGGTGTTGAAATTGGCTCGCATCTCGTCAAGCATGCGTGGCGAGGGGAAATACGGGTTTACCAGGTAGCAATAGTCAAGCACACCGGGGAAGCGCCAGTATCCTCCGTAGCGACGCATGAACTTCTTCCACTTTTCTTCGCCCTCGGCAAAGATGGTTTCGGCAATGTCGAGATCCTGCGCGTCATCGATTTCGTACCAATGGCGAGCACCGATGGGAAGAGCCTTGAGTTCTTGTGCATCGAGGAAGGTGATGACCCGAAGCACCTGCTCGTAGTATTCGTTGTTGCCCAGTGCTTTGCAATAAGCTTCCAAGAAAGGCACATATTTCTGCGTGCTGAAGGCGCGACTGAACTTATAGATGTTGACCGTCTTGTAGTACTGCCCGACATCGGCGTATTTGAAGGCTTTTTTCGGGACGAAGTTCACGATGTTGCAATCGTCGTCGATGCGCACCATCGTGCCGTCCATCCACGTCTGATATTTTGCCACGAGTGCCAGGTTGGGGCGTGCGTCTTTGAGAATAAGGTCCAAAAGTTCGTCATCGAAAATCAAGTCGCTTTCCAGCAGAAGTGTGTCATCCTCCTGCATTTTTTCTTTGGCCAAGGCCAAGGAATAAATGTTGTTGGTGCGGTCGTAGACGGGATTTTCGAGGAATTCGATGTTCAGCAAATGGTCGTAGCGTTTTCCGATGTGTTGGCGCAATTTTTCGCCCTCATATCCCACAACGATGACCACCCGCGACAAATTATGGCGAGCCAGTTGTGAAAGCATGCGGTCGATGAGTGTTTCTCCATTGACGCGCACCATGCATTTGGTGTTGTTTCGTGTATGTTCGCCGAGGCGTTTGCCCATGCCGGCTGCAAGGATAATGGCTTGCATAAGGTTCTTGGAAGATTATGTTAAGTGTTTAGGTCTGTACAGTAGAAGACGGCGTGTCCTCCTCGTTGGTCTTCGGGAGGCAGCGTGCGGTATTCGCCAAAGAGGTCGCGCAGATATTGGTCCGGATCGGCCGGAGCGGAAAAGGCTTCTCCCTCGAAAGTGATGCTGCTCACCGGAAAGATGGTGGAAGCAAGGTGTCGGTTGCCGTTTCCGCTGTTCTCCGGAACATTGGAGTACCATTTGCGACCGCGTGCCGTGCATTTGCAGATTTCCCATAGGCAACGGCAAATGGCGCGTTTTGCTCCGAAATAAAACAGTTCGGCCACCGACCGCCACGAATAGTAGTGCTGGCTGTGCAGGATGGCGTTGGCTTTGCAATAGTTGCGTGCCAAGCGGCGCGAGAGGGTGTCGGGCAAATCCGGCCACGGCTCCATGGGGAAAACATCCACATACAAACCTTTGGCATAAGGTTTGGAAAAATCGTCAGCCCCTTCCACGATGAGCGAACGCGTGTCGCGCACTTTGCACATGGGCATTCGCACGGAAGGATCGGTTTGCGGTGTTTGTACGAACAATCCGGATGGCAGTTCGCGCTGTGCTGCCTCCACAAAGCGCGGCATGTCTTTGCGGCTGATGCAGATGTCTATGTCGTCGTCCCAGGGAATGAAGCCACCGTGTCGCACCGCACCAAGCAGTGTGCCGCTGTCGAGCCAGTAAGTGATGTTGTTGTTGTCGCAAACGGTGCGTATGGCTTTCAGAATGTCAAGCATGCGGAGTTGAGCCTCACGCAGGTGTCGCTTCTGGTAGGCCCGAAGTGCGGCATGGCAGTCTGTGCCGTCAAGGGGTGTTTCTGCTGCGTTGCGGCGTGCCAATATGTTTTCCAGCAACGGCATGTCGCCGGCATAGGTGAGTTTCATGTTTTCCTCATTGCCTTGCACAAGTTTAATCTCGGTTTGCGGAACATATTTCAGCACCACACCGCAATCGTCCGTTGCATGAAAGTCAGGATCGGTAAGTGCTTTGGCATAAGCTTCCTCGATGAGCGAAAGGCGGAATGCCTGCGGTGTTTGCATTCGTCGCAGGGAGGCTCTGTCGAGTTGACGGGTCAGAACGTGCGCATCGGCTTGCACCATGGTGTCAATGGCATCCACCGCCACGCCCACGGCTTCAGCGCGGGTCAAAGCACTGCATACGCTGCTGATAATCTCTTGCGAAACAAGCGGACGTGCGGCATCGTGCAACAAGAGGTTCACCTCGCGACCGGTGTAGGCCTTGATGGCGGCCATGCTCGAATGATAGCGTTCTGCCCCTCCTGTGAGCACTTGGCGCAACTTGCTCCATCCGTATTCGCGTTGCATTTGCCCGATTCTTTCCACGTGGTCAGGATGCACCACTACAGCAATTTCATCGATGTCGGCATTTTGCTGAAAGGCATCTATGCTGTGGGCTATCACGGGTCGATTGCCCAACATCAGAAACTGTTTGGGCACTTCTCCACCGGCACGGCGGCCGCTTCCGCCGGCCAGCACCACGGCTATGTTGGGTGTTTTGTTCATGCGTCTTTGCTCTTCGTGATTAGGGCAAAGGTAAGTATAAAATTTCATAAGGCGCGTGTGTGCACGACAAAACGCTGTTTCTTGCTCAAAGTTGATAGGTGAGAGTGGGGAAACGCACTGCCCGAAGGTCGGTTTCTGATGCTGATGGGGCAGTGTGCTTTCGGCGAAAATCTGCAGTGCTTGCAGATTTTTCTACAAGCACTGCAGATTTTTGCCCGAGGCGTGCATGGGGATGATTGATGCAAAAAGAGGAGGCAGCGTGGGGTGGATGGTATAATAAATAGGGGGGCAGAATGGATGACAATGCGAATTAATGTGTACATTTGTGCCCGAAAAATCAATCAACTAACATGAAGAAAATCACCTTAATGCTCCTCACCCTCTGTTTCATGGTGTGTACAGCCCTGCAAGCTCAGGTCAGTTTTTCTGTGTCCTACAAGCGTGTCGACCCAACCCATGTGGACATTATTTTCAAGGGAAAGGCGGATGCCGGATGGCATATCTATTCCACCAATATCCCTGCCGACGGTCCTACGCCTGCCACTTTCAATGTTGACAAGGCACAAGGCGTTAAGCTTGTTGGCAAACTGAAGCCCGGCCCCGGTGTGAAAACATCGATGGATCCCATCTTCGAAATGCAGGTGTCCTATTTTGAAAACTCCTGCACCTTCACGCAACGTGTTGAACTTCTTGAGAAAGATTATCACCTCGAAGGTTATCTCAACTATGGTGCTTGCAACGACGAGAACTGCTTGCCGCCCACCAATGTGGAATGTTTGGTGAAAGGTGCAGATGGCCCGGCAAAAGCTGCCGAGGCCGACAAGAAAGAGGCTGAAGCACCGGCCGTGAAAGAGGAAGACGCTCCTGCGGCAACCGAAGCACTTGCCGCACAAGCGGTCGACACTGCGCAGGTGGCGAATGCTGACAGCGCAGCTGTAGCTCCCGTCATGGCTTCGGGCGATGATGCCAAAATGTGGTGGACTCCCGTTATCAAAGAACTTCAAAGCTTTGGCAACGAAGAAGCCAACGTGGCCAGCAAAGCCTGGTGGTATATCTTCTTCCTGGGATTTGTGGGCGGATTGGTAGCCTTGTTTACACCGTGCGTCTGGCCCATCATCCCGATGACAGTGAGCTTCTTCTTAAAACGTGCCGACAACAAGCGAAAAGGCATCCGCGATGCGGTGATTTACGGCATATCGATTGTGGTTATTTACGTGGCATTGGGACTTATCATTACCACTATCTTTGGTGCCAATGCACTGAATGACCTTTCCACCAACGCTGTTTTCAACATTCTTTTCTTCCTGATGTTGGTGGTGTTTGCGGCCAGTTTCTTTGGCGGCTTTGAGATTACACTTCCCTCGTCTTGGGGTGCAGCTGTCGATAGCAAGGCAGAGAAAACCACTGGTCTGCTTAGCATCTTCCTGATGGCTTTCACGCTCTCTTTGGTGTCGTTCTCATGCACTGGTCCCATCATCGGTTTCTTGCTCGTCGAGGTTTCCACTTCCGGTGGTTCGGCTTTAGCTCCCACCATCGGTATGTTGGGATTTGCTTTGGCTTTGGCACTTCCTTTTACGTTGTTTGCCCTCTTCCCCGCATGGCTCAAGAGTGCTCCCAAGAGCGGCGGTTGGCTCAACATGGTCAAGGTGGTGCTCGGTTTCCTTGAGTTGGCCTTTGCCCTGAAGTTCCTCTCGGTGGCCGACTTGGCATACGGATGGCATATCCTCGACCGTGAAACCTTCTTGGCACTGTGGATTGTCATCTTCGGCTTGTTGGGCGTTTATTTGTTGGGCGGCATCAAGTTCCCGCACGACGACGATGAAACTCACACCAGCGTTCCGCGTTTCTTCATGGCACTGTGCTCATTGGCCTTTGCCGTATATATGATTCCCGGTTTGTGGGGCGCACCGCTGAAAGCAGTCAGTGCTTTTGCTCCTCCCATTTCCACTCAAGACTTCAACCTGGATAAGAGCACCGTGGAAGCCAAGTTTCGCGACTACGATGCCGGTATGGCTTATGCCAAGCAGACCGGTAAACCCGTGATGGTGGACTTCACCGGCCACGGATGCGTTAACTGTCGTAAGATGGAGCTTGCCGTGTGGAACGATCCCACGGTGAAGAAAATGCTCACACAGGACTATGTGCTCATCTCGCTCTATGTGGACGAGAAGAAGAAGTTGCCCGAAATCATCGAGGTAACCGAAGAAGGCGGCACGACCACCAAATTGCGCACTGTGGGCGACCTGTGGAGCTACTTGCAACGCTCTAAGTTCGGCACCAATGCCCAGCCTTTCTACGTGCTGCTCGACAACGACGGAAAGCCCCTCACAGGTGGTCGCTCGTATGACGAGGACATCAGCGAGTATATCAAGTTCCTCCAAGAGGGTCTTGACGCCTATCAGAACAAGTAAACACAAGTGCTCCCAGCACCTTGATAACAGACATTGGCAACTGCCGATTTTCCGCAAGGGAAGTCGGCAGTTTTTTTATGCTTTCAGAAACTTGCGCATGCATCTTTCAAGTGCCTTTACTTCGGATTTTAATCTCAATAATCCGAAAAACAGAAGATGGCAGCAGTTTTTTTACTGTCATAGTTGACGCCGTAAAGCAATCCGTTGTCTTACAGATTATTACAAAGGAAAATGGCGGTAGGGCAATAAAAATAGGAAGACGAACAACGTGTATGAAGTTCTGACAGATGCAGTTTGAACATCTGAGTCAAAGCCTGAAAAGGCCTCCCAAGGAAAGAGAATGGTAATCATTGTTTATAGCCAAATCATCCTTCATATTCTGTGTTACATGGAACAAAATCACTATTTTTGCGATAAACTGTTACTGATATGGAAGATATCAACTGTATAAAAGTAGTAATTGTAGAGAAGAGATGTACCAATAAATGTCTGAACGAACAATTAGTGGGCAATTCATCTACCATTTCAAAATGGTGTACAAACTCATCGTACCCCGACCTTAATAGCTTGCTTAAAATTTTAGATTTGCTTGGGGTTAATATAAAAGAGTTAATCGTTAGAGAGTATAAAAAATATCCATTGTCGCAAGGGGTATGAAAAGAGATTTGTTATTTATCAAAGCCAAAGCGTTTAGACCCATTCAGGGAATAGATGGAGAAATACTGAATCTTGAAGAAGCAGATTTAACTAACGTCTCAACAAAAGACGGCGTTTATATTATCGCATCACCTAAGACCAAATTCATATACCCAAAAGGGGAATCAAAGATTATATATATTGGAAAGGCAAATGCTATTAGACGCAGATTAAAAGAACATCAACAACATCTTCGAAGTGCAATAAACGACTTAAATGACGAATGGTGGCGTTTTGATAGATATAACTACATGAAATATCACGGGGCTCAAGTCTATTATTACTTATGTAAGGGGAGGCAAGAATCAAAAAATCTCGAGTCTAGGTTGATTGGAATGTTTTATGATAAATTTGGTTCGATGCCTGTAGGTAATGGTGCAAGATCTTTTGAATGCTATGTGAAAGAGAATAGAATATGAAACAATTTTCAGAAGCAACACGAGTACAGATGCCAGCAATGGTTCATCTGACTAGAATTGGGTATTCATACTTCGGGAAACTCAATGAGGATATGAATGGCACTATCTATGATGGTGACACAAATATACTTTTGCAGGTGTTTGAAGAACAGTTCAAGAAATTGAATCCTGGTCATGAGGGTGAGTATCTACAAGTGTTCAAGGATATAAAGAAGGAATTGAACGATGATGATTTAGGACGTGGTTTCTACAATCGTCTCAAATCAGTTTCTCCTGTAAAACTAATCGATTTTGAAAATATCAAAAACAATGTCTTTCATTTTACAGCCGAATTTACATGCAAGAATGGGCAAGATGAATTTCGCCCTGATATAACTTTATTCGTGAATGGTCTACCTCTTTGTTTTGTGGAGGTAAAGAAACCAAATAATCATGGCGGTATGGTTGCGGAAAGTTCACGAATGAATCGTGAACGTTTCCCCAATAAGAAGTTCCGCAGATTTATCAACATTACGCAGCTGATGATATTCTCCAACAATATGGAGTATGATGCATTAGGTGGTATTGTTCCTATTCAGGGTGCATTCTATTGTACTGGCGCACGTTCGTATGCTCCTTTCAATTGTTTCAGAGAGGATAATATCAGCCAACAAAAGATTGCTCCATTCCATCGGGATTATATATATAAGGATATTAACCCTGCCGAGGAAAAGAAAGTATTGAGTGATTATAACTGTCAGGTTATTCACACAAGCCCCGAATATCAGACAAATCTGGATTTCAATACTCCAACGAATAGAATATTGACATCAATGTGTTCGCCAGAACGTTTCTTGTACATATTAAAATATGGTATAGCATATGTAAGAATGGAGCGTGAGGTGGATGGTAAGATTGAGTCTACCGACCAGAAGCACATCATGCGTTATCAACAGTTGTTCGCATCATTGGCAATTCGACAGAAATTGTCCGAAGGTATAACATCTGGCGTTGTATGGCACACTCAAGGTAGTGGAAAGACAGCTTTGTCTTATCATCTGACCTATATGCTCAATGATTATTTTGCAAAGCAGAATAAAGTAGCCAAGTTCTATTTTATTGTTGACCGCCTTGATTTGCTGGAACAAGCAACGCAAGAATTTGAAGCACGTGGGCTTGTTGTATCCACGGCTAATTCAAGAGCTGAGTTAATGGAGCAATTCCGCAATAATCAGGCACAGCAAGGAGTTAGTGGACAAGCTGAAATTACGGTTGTAAACATACAACGCTTTGCAGAAGATAAAGAAAAGGTACGCATCAACGATTATGCGACTAATCTGCAACGTGTGTTTATTATGGACGAGGCACACCGTGGTTACAAGCCAGGCGGTTGTTTCCTTGCAAATTTATTTGAAGCCGATACCGATGCTATTAAAATTGCCCTTACAGGTACTCCATTGCTGAAAGAAGAACGTGCTTCATGCAAAGTGTTTGGAGATTATCTTCATACATATTATTATGATAAGTCCATTGCAGACGGTTATACCTTGAAGATTATCAGAGAGGATATTGAGACCTCATACAAGGAAAAATTATCGGATGTTTACGACAAGTTAGACACATTGGTGCAGAAAAAGGATATCCGAAAGTCTGAAATCATTGAACACCCTAACTACGTCAATGAATTAGCGCAATATATCAGTTCCGACCTTAGAGAATTCAGAAAAATACAAGGTGATGAAACATTGGGTGGAATGGTGATATGCGAAACCAGTGAGCAAGCTCGCAGACTTTACGAAGTGTTCCAGGAAGAATGGGAGAAGCATCAACCTAAGCCTCAAATGTTCAGATTACCTGATGGAACAATGCTTGCTGCAGCCCCTGTGGTTACATACCAAAGCAAGCTTCGTCCACTAAAAGCAGGCATCATTCTACATGATACGGATGATAAGGAAACTCGTAAGCAAGTAGTGAAGGATTTCAAGAAGAATATGACAATTGATATTCTGATTGTATTCAACATGTTGCTTACAGGCTTTGATGCCCCACGCTTGAAACGTTTGTATTTTGGTAGAAAATTGAAAGACCATAATCTGCTTCAAGCGATTACACGTGTAAATCGTCCGTACAAAGATATGCGATATGGTTTCTTAATAGACTTTGCCGATATTAAGCGCAATTTCCAAGAAACAAATGAGGCATATCTAAAAGAGCTGAACCGCTTTAACGATGTTGATGAAACAGGAGAAGGAAACTCGACAGATACATTTACTCAGGTAATAGAGGATAAAGAGGTGATTCTCGAGCAGATGAAGCAAATACGTCAAACACTATTTGATTACTCATACAATAATGCCGAAGAGTTTTCTTCTGAAATATCGACAGAAGAGGCTAAATCTGTACTACTTGATTTGAAGCATGCACTGGCAGCTGCTAAAAACATGGCAAATATTGTCCGTACATTTGGTGATGATGATATGAGAGAAAAGTTTGCAAAGCTGGAAATAACCAAATTGCCAGAACTCCTTTCGGAGGTGCAGCATAGAATTGATATTATCAATCAAAAAGAAGCCTTTGGTTCAAGTGCGGAAACTAAAATACTTATCAACGAGGCGATGATGGATATTGAATTCAATTTTTCTAAAATTGGCTCTGAAGAAATGAAAATTTTGGGTGGCGGCAATGAGTTAAAAGAAAAATGGCAACGGGCCATATCATCGTTTACACAGAACTTTGATCAGGAAGATCCTGAATTCATTTCGTTGCATGATGCATTCATAAAGCGATTCCAGGAACATGGATTTGTGCCAGATTCCGTTGCACAATTTAATGAAGAAGCTAAAGCTCTTGATGATATTATACAGCGTTTACAAGACCTACAAAAACGCAACAATGCATTGATAAAGAAATATAAAGGGGATGCCAAATTTGCACGAGTTCACAAACGTATTCGCGAAGTTAACCAAGAGCGAAAAGAACAAGGTAAGCAACCTATGTTCTCATTCTTTGATGATGAGATTATGGTAATACTTAATATCATAAAAGACGATATTGATTCAAAAGTATACGACAGAAATGACATCCTAAAAAGGGATGCTTATTTTAGTCGAACAGTAATGAGTCTTATTGCAGGGTGTTTGTATCAGTTCCCACAAATAAAGCCTGATATGGAAGATTACAAGTTCATACAATCAAGGATATCACAACAGTATATTAACCAGTATAACGCAACATACGCAATATCATAAAGAATATGTCAAATATAAAAGAAAAGACTTTACAGCTCATTGATGCTCTCAAAAGCACTTGTCAAGCTTATGGAATGGGTAACGACGGTAACGAGTATAAGATTATTACACAGGTATTCTTATACAAGTTCCTCAATGACAAGTTTGGTTATGAAATAAAGAACGCCAAGAGTGATATTGCGAAGAAAGTTCGTGATGCAGAGAAATGGGAAACAGCATATGCTGAACTTTCCGACACTGATCGTATGCTTTTACAAAGTGCTATTTCCCCTGATGTACCTATGCTTGAACCATATCATCTGATCTCCAATCTTTGGAACCAGCAAGGTAAGGGTGATTTTGATACGATATTCGACTCTACAATGACGGATATTGCAGAACAAAATGCTGACATATTCTCAACACAGACTACGGCAAACACTAAGATCCCTTTGTTTGAGCCACTGACACAGTTTGTTACTGATAGTGCTCAGCGTGCACCGTTTGCACGTGCGTTGGTTGATAAACTAGCAAACTTCTCATTTGAAGAGGCTTTTGTGGAGAATTACGATTTTTTCTCAAATATCTTTGAATATCTAATTAAGGACTACAATACTGCAGGTGGCGGTAAGTATGCCGAATATTACACTCCACATGCTATTGCAACCATTATGGCCCGTTTACTTGTTGGTGATAATACAGACCTGCATAGCATTGAGTGTTACGACCCATCAGCAGGAACCGGAACATTGCTCATGGCATTGAGCCATCAGATTGGAGAGGATAAGTGTACCATCTTTGCACAAGACATATCACAGCGTTCCAACAAAATGCTGAAATTAAATCTGCTCCTCAATGGGCTTGTATCATCATTAGATCATGCCATTCAGGGCGACACATTGGTGGTGCCGTATCACAAGAGCGACGATAACCAACAACTTCGACAGTTTGATTTTGTGGTAAGTAATCCTCCTTTCAAAATGGATTTTTCGGATACAAGAGAGAAGATAGCAGCTATGCCGGCTCGTTTCTGGGCAGGAGTGCCTAATGTTCCTGCAAAGAAAAAGGAATCAATGGCTATTTATACTTGTTTCATACAGCACGTTATCAATTCATTAAAGAAGACTGGTAAAGGTGCTATCGTCATTCCAACAGGATTTATCACAGCAAAGAGTGGCATTGAAAAGAATATCCTACAAAAGATTGTAGAGGATAAGATTGTGTACGGTTGTGTGTCTATGCCAAGTAACGTTTTTGCCAATACCGGTACAAATGTAAGTGTTCTTTTCTTTGATAAATCAGCATCTGCTGACAAAGTTATCCTGATTGATGCAAGTAAATTAGGCGAGGAATACAAAGATGCCAACGGACTTAAAAAAGTGCGCCTCAGCAATGATGAAATAGAACGAATCGTTACTACATTCTTGAATAAAGAAGCTGTTGATGATTTCTCTGTTGCTGTAACCTACGATGAGATAAAGGAGAAAGGCTATTCTCTTTCTGCCGGTCAATACTTTGATATCAAGATTGACTATGTAGATATAACAGAGGAAGAGTTCAACCAGAGAATGACAGGTTACAAGCAGATTCTCACTCAACAATTTGAAGAAAGTCATCGCTTGGAGGCTGAGATAATGAAGCAATTGGGCAGCTTGAAGTTTAACTAAAATAGCAAAGATTTAAGAAATGGGAAATTATATCATACCTACATTACCATTATCATTTGAAGTGGAGACAAAGGCTGTGCTAAAACAAGTTGCAGCAGCGCATCGTAGATTGGCAGAATTAAAAGGGGCTATTAAATCAATGCCTAATGCCTCTATATTAATCAATACATTGGCATTACAAGAATCTAAAGACTCGTCAGAAATAGAAAGCATTATTACGACTCACGATGAGTTGTATAAGGCTCAAGTTTCCCCTTCAATGTTTACATCTGCTGCAGCAAAGGAGGTGGAGAATTATAATGCAGCGTTGTTTTTGGGGTATAATCAAGTTAAGAAAAATGACTTATTAACTTGTAGGACAATCGTTAAAATTTACCAAGCGATAAAAAACAATACCGCATGGTTCAGACAAACTCCAGGAACAACTTTGAAGAATGAACTTACGCAAGAGATTGTATACGAACCACCTCAAACATATGAGGAAATTGTTTCTCATATGACTAACCTGGAACAGTTTATCAATGACAATGAATTGTGTGATATAGATCCATTAGTTAAAATGGCAATAATTCATCATCAGTTTGAGAGTATCCACCCTTTCTCTGATGGAAATGGTAGAACCGGGCGAATTATCAATATTTTATATCTTGTATTGCACGACTTACTTGATCTTCCTGTTTTGTATATGAGCCGTTATATCACACACAACAAGGGTACGTATTATCGTTTATTGCAAGAAGTACGTGATAAAAACAATTGGGAAGAGTGGGTGCTTTTTATGCTTAAAGGTATTGAAGAAACGTCTCAAAACACAACTTGGTTGGTAGAGCAGATTAAAACTCTCATGATGCAATATAAACATCGCATTCGTGAAGAACTTCCTAAAATATATTCTCAGGATTTAATAAATAACTTATTCCGTCACCCATATACTAAAATAGAATTTGTAAGAAAGGAATTGAATATCAGCAAACCGACAGCAATTTCGTATCTCAATCAATTGTGTGAATGTCAAAATCCGTTTTTGCAAAAGATACGAATAGGAAGGGATAATTATTATATAAATACTCAACTGTTTAATCTTTTGCAGAATGCGTTCCAAGGTAGAAGGGAGTAAACAAATAAAATAGATTCTTTTTACCGATCAGAATAAATTGGTAAAGAAAAAAGCATTTCTTTTACCGAAAAAGTAGGATCGGTAAAGAAAAGGAGATTCCAAGAACCTGCAAAATGACCACTATAGATAAGCAAAATAAAAAAAGTTTAGAAGAAAAGATTTCTAAGCTAGTCGAAACTATGGCGGGTATTCAGGAGCGTGCTGTGATTGAATACACACCATTGGTTAATGATATTTGCAACAGAAAGGCTACAGAAGATGAGGTTGACAATCTTCTAACCTGGATGTTTGATTTTGTAGGAAATGAGAAAATACTTGTGCTTTTTAAGAAAGTATGCCGCACCTATCTATACACATACCCTGAAGTGGTGGGATTCTATATTATGGAGTACCGTAAAGAGTACGATAGAGAGAGCCTAAAGGGTACAAAATACGAATATTTTCTTGAGGAGGATAAAGAACTGTATGAAGACTGATCCATTAATAAAATGATCCATTAATAATAGGTTGTAATGAAGGAAATCTCACCGCGATATCAAATGAGCATTGTTCAGAATATTAATGACCGCTTATTTGAATTTTACAAGAGTTACGAAGATGTTGCCAATTATTTAGATAAGTGGCACATCGTTTATGATTGTTATGGTGATAATGAAAATTTCTACTTCTTTTATAAAGATGAAGAGAGAAAGAAACTTGATGTTAAGAAAACATTGCACCATATTGACGGAGAAACTCTTTTGAAAATAGCAATAGATCTGGGAGTGGAAACTCCTGATTACATACCAAGTATTCCTGTATTCAAAAATGAGCTGAAATCAAGTTACGAGACGGCAAGTCAAACTTTTGAGAAAGCCTTTAAAAATGTAGAGGAAGATCCAAGTTTGGCTGTTGGTTTGGCAAACTCTGCATTGGAGAGTATCATTAAAGAAATTCTAAAGGATGATAGGATTGATGTGGAATGGAATGAAAAAGATACTCTCTCAAATTTGATAAAAAGTATTTGCAAAGCATTTAAGTTGACAACCGATTCGGAAATGCCTAATGAAATAAAAACTATTTCAAGTTCTCTGTTGAATGCATGCAAAGCTATTGATGATTTGAGAAGTGACAAAACTATTTTTCATGGCAAAATGGATTCTAACTATGTCCTCACAGAGCCATTATATGCCTACTTCATTGTAAATGCAGTTTCAACCGTCGGACTATTTCTATTGAATTTTTATAAGTTGAGATTTCCGCAAATAGTCAAACCGGTTATAGAGGATATTGATGATTTACCTTTTTAAGAATAAAAGATGAAGAAATATAAATTAGGAGAAATAGCCACTGTAGGAATTAGTGGTGTTGATAAGAAAATAAAAGATGGCGAGAGACCTGTAAAGCTGTGTAATTTCGTAGATGTGTACTATAACTGGGCTATCACATCGGATATGGAGCAGAAATTTATGGAGGCAACAGCTCGTACAAATGAGATAGAACGATTCAGACTCAAACGAGGGCAAGTCGCTCTAACAAAAGATAGCGAGACTCGCTTTGATATTGGTATTGCGACATACATCGCCGATGATTTCGATAATGTCATTCTAGGATATCACAATGCACTTATCACGCTCAATCCTAAAAAATTAAGCGGGAAATATCTTAATGCCTTGCTGCACACCGATTATGCGAGAACATATTTTGCAAATAACGCATCAGGAAGTGGGCAAAGATATGCTCTCTCCGTTGATGCGTTGAATAACTTTCCTGTACCACTAATACCTTTGGCTGAGCAGGAACGAATTGGTGATATCTTTTCATCGATAGACCAAAAGATAGCCCTTAATCGTGCGATAAATGATAATTTAGAGGCGATGGCAAAGCAGCTCTACGATTACTGGTTTGTTCAGTTTGACTTCCCGAATGAGGAGGGAAAACCTTACAAGTCAAGCGGTGGTAAGATGGTTTGGAATGAGAAATTGAAGCAAGAGATT
>JAFYPU010000030.1 GCA_017547385.1 Bacteroidaceae bacterium | reverse complement strand
GACACACCATATTTCTTACAAATTTCCGTCTTCTTTAGATGACCATAGTAGCAGGCCCTCACGATTTCCAATCGCAATGAATTACTAATTAAGCGTGACATAACTTTTTTTAATTGTGTCAACTTATTTAGTACACAACACTTCTTCTTTTGGGAGAAGTTCTCTTCCTTGTTTTTCGCATTTCTCTTAAACGCAAAGTGTGCCGTCAACCGGAGTTGACGGCACACTTTCTTTATGTTGAAACAAGTCAGTGCTTAGAACTCATCTTCCTCTGTGGTCCAGAGGTCGCAGCTCCAGCCGCTCTTTCTCTTTTTGGTCAAGGCATCGGATTCGGTTTCTTTGTTCACCATGCTGAAATTGTTCATCAGCGTTTCGCCGCTGAATTCGATGCTGGCGCATGTGGGTTGAATATATTTCTTCATGATCTATGTTCGTTTATCGTTTCTTCTTGTTATAACTTATTTCACGTACACTTTCTTACCACCTACGATGTAGATGCCGGCGGGCAGATTGTTAAGGTTGCTGCTCACGCGCACGCCGCTGAGGGTGTAAACGGGAGCGTTGCCCAGAGTGCTTTCCACGGCTGTGATACCGGTGGTGTCGCCCATGTTGAGGCGGAAGCCCTTAACGGCCGAAGTGGTGGGCACTTGCAGATAAGCCTTGCCGGCCATGTTCTGCACCTGCTGTCCGTTGTTGCTGTTCTTCTGCCAGTAGAAGCCGAGTCCGCTTTCGCTGTCGTTAGCGAAGATGTAGAGCAGCGTGTTGGCCGGAGCTGTGATTACGTCGTTGGTGAGAGCACCTTTGAGGAGGTTCTCGGCATAAACTTCAGTGGCTTCCTCGGTTGTGGCATACATCTTATATTCACCTGCTTCACCCTTCATCAGCAAGCCGGTACCTGCAGGAACGATGTCGCCTTCAGCGTAAACATAATTCACATTGGCGGTTGTGCCCTCCACGGTTACAATGCCACCTTCAACACCGGCGGGAATAATGTAGTTCTTGTTTGATGTAAATGTAGCATAACCAGCCCCTGTTACATTGAGAGTATAGGTTTGTTCAGGTTCTTCATCTGCAACTTCCCAAATAATAGTGATTGAAGTAATATACATTGCACTACTATTTGAACGCAAACCTACATAGGTATAATCACCTGTGATTTCAAGTTCAGTAGAAGTACCTTTGACAATAGTACCTAATTTTGTACCAGACTTTGTGTTATCATACAAATCATTGGGATTACTATAAGCATCGTTCTTACCATAAATATTCAAAGTACGACCATTTGCTGTAGCACCACCCCATTCTACAATGATTTTCTTTACTTTACCTCCAGAAGTGGTGGTAACAACACCTGAGTAATTGTTATTTTTATCCTTGTCAGATCTCAATTGGATATTATCTGCGTTACTAATTGACTGCCCAGCATACACTGCGGTAGAATTAGATCTTTTGTCCCTCCAAGAAGTGTAACTACTTCCTGTTTCGCCTATCAGATCAATTGTAATAATATCCTCAACTTGACCTTCTATAATTTCTTTCTTTGTATAAGTCTCTTCAACAACATCACTATTCTCATATCCACCTTTTATCGCAATAGCCTTAACTGTTGTTGTCTCTGTGAGAGTGATAACGCCATCGTATACCTCAGAATTTTCAGTGGGGTCTGAACCATCTAAAGTATAGTAGATTGTGGCATCATCTTTTGCAGAAATTGTAACATCAAACGTTTCTGTGTCAAATGTACATGATTCTGGAGAAATAACTGGAGCATCAAGTTGTGGAACACTTGCCTGACCATATGCGGTCCACTCAATATTCCAAATTGAGAAGCGGTCTTTATTAGAAGTACTATTACTAGGAGAATTGTTCGTAATGTAAATAACGAAGTCACCTTGCACATTAACATCCTGCTTCCATTCATAAACAGTACTCTTTGTCGCTGATGTATTTACAACATCGTAAGAAGCCACATCCGCTCCACCTTGTTTGATTGTAACCTTAAAACTAACTCCCTTACTTTCTGAAAAAGTATAAGCATACTTTAGAGACAATGTTCCACATCCTCCAGCTAATGTAGGAGAGATAATCGTTCCTTTAGCAGAGGTTTTACCATTAATAGTGGGCGCAAAAGTATTGTCAATTGAAACAATTGCAGCATTGGCGTATTCCCACCCAGCAGTTGTTGTTCCAGATGCATATCCAGAATTCGTCTTAGTGAAATATGTACCAAAGTCATCCGAACCTTGGGCATACCCATTTACCACCGCCATCAGGCAGCATAAAATAGAAAGTAAAAATTTCTTCATAATTGTTTTGTTTATGTTTTTAAGTGAATAATTCGCGTGTGAGTATGGTGTGATTTCACATTCTTTGCAAAGGTAGTCCTATTCTTTAAGAAATAGAAACGAGTGTCGTGAAATTATTATGAATAATGCGAAAAAAACCCCCATTCGTCCATAATGAGGTATCGGCATGGCAATTGAGGCTTATTAGAACACGAATTTTATATCAACGTGATTGCATATTAAACCGCTATTTCGTTTTCTAATAAAGTTTTTGAACACGAATTTCACTAATTTATCGAATAGATTTTGGTGTAAACAGAGTGCAGGGATAAAACGTGCTTCGTGATATTCGAGAAATTCGTTTTCTAATAAAGTTTTTGAACACGAATTTCACTAATTTATCGAATAGATTTTGGTACAAACGGAGTGCGGGGGTGAAACGTGCTTCGTGATATTCGAGTTATTCGTGTTCTCATTAAGTTTTTGAACACGAATTTCACTAATTTATCGAATAGATTTTGGTACAAACGGAGTGCAGGGATGAAACGTGCTTCGTGATATTCGAGTTATTCGTGTTCTAATAAAGTTTTTGAACACGAATTTCACTAATTTGTCGAATAGATTTTGGTGCAAACAGAGTGTAGGGATGAAACGTGCTTCGTTATATTCGGAAAATTCGTGTTCTAATTCAGTTTTTGAACACGAATAGCTCGAATGGAACGAATGTTCGTGCCGACTGTTTAATCATGTTTAATCTGTTGATGACAATTCGTTTGATTAGTGCAATTTGTGTTCTAATTAAGTCTCCGAACACGAAGAACTCGAATGGCACGAATGTTCGTGCCGACTGTTTAATCGTGTTTAATCTATTGATGATGATTCGTTTAATTAGTGCAATTCGTGTTCTCTTAAAATCACGTTTAGTCCGTTGAGAGACGAGTCGTACTCAAGCACTGAGAAAACAAAAAGCGTATCAAGTTGTCTTGACACGCCTTTTGTTTGTTGGGGTACCCGGACTCGAACCAGGAAAGACAGGACCAGAATCTGTAGTGTTACCATTACACCATACCCCAAGGTCTTTTTTGTAATCGGGAGCGCCCCTCCCGTTGAATTACGGGTGCAAAGATAAGGTGCTTTTTTGTTTCAAACAAATTTTTGCACGTTTTTTTGTTTGGAGAATGATGCAGAAACAGTCTTTGCGGTGTCTTTCAATTGATAAAAAACAAAAAAACGGGGGCTTTCTGTGCTTGCCCGTTTTATCAATCGGAGAAATCGTTTTAACTTTGCAGCAATTTAATATGTATATGAGCAAAGAAGTTAAAGACACAGAAGCACTGGTACGCGCCATTGTGCAAGGCATACAAGAGAAAAAAGGCCACGGCATTGTTGTGGTCGATATGGAGAACATCATCACAGCTCCCAGTCGTTATTTCGTGATTTGTCAGGGTGGCTCGCCGCAGCAGGTGAGTGCCATTGCCGGCAGCGTGGAGGATATGGCTCGTGAGTTGGAAGGCGAGAAGCCGGCAGCTGTTGTGGGCCGAGAGAATGCCGAATGGGTGGCACTCGATTATGGCACGGTGATGGTGCATGTATTCCTGCCGGAGGCGCGCGAACATTATGACTTGGAGCACTTGTGGGACGATGCAACGCTCACCGAAGTGCCCGACCTCGACTAAACTATTCATTCAGACAAACGGTCTTGTGCTGAAACGGCCGGCCGTTTCATTTTATCAAACGAAAAAACAGCATGAGCAAAGAAAAGTCCCCGCAGAAGGGAAACGGAATGCCACGCTTCAATCTGAATTGGCTCTACATCGTTGTTATCGGTGTGTTGGGCTATATGCTTTATCAGGGAGAGAGCGGTGGCACCGGGCAGAACAAGCAGATTGATTATTCTGTCTTCAAGGAATATGTGCAGAAAGGCTATACGGCCGATATCACCGTTGACAAAACCGAAGGCTTGGCACGCATGGTGGTCGAAGGGCAGCATGTGCGTGATGTGTTCAAAACCGGTACGAAAAACACGGGTGCCAAGCCCACTTGCACCACCAAGTATCCCAGTGTGGACCGGTTGCAGGAGTTTCTTGATGCTTCGGGCTACAAAGGCAAGGTGCGCTATGAGGAAAGCAGCAATTTCTTTATCAGCCTGCTGGGAAGCCTTTTGCCGCTCATCATCCTGGTGGCCATCTGGATGTTCTTCATGCGCCGCATGGGTGGCGGCGGACAGGCAGGCATCTTCAATGTGGGCAAGAGCAAGGCCAAGCTTTTCGAGAAAACCAATGGTGCTCCGCAGGTTACGTTCAAGGATGTGGCCGGGCAAGAGGGAGCAAAGCAGGAAGTGCGCGAGATTGTGGACTTCCTGAAGAATCCACAGAAGTACACCGAACTGGGTGGTAAAATCCCCAAGGGTGCTTTGCTGATCGGTCCTCCGGGAACCGGTAAAACACTTTTGGCCAAGGCCATGGCAGGCGAGGCCGATGTGCCTTTCTTCTCGTTGGCAGGTTCGGACTTTGTTGAAATGTTCGTGGGTGTTGGTGCCAGTCGTGTGCGCGATTTGTTCCGTCAGGCCAAGGAGAAAGCCCCGTGCATCATCTTTATTGACGAAATCGATGCCATAGGTCGTGCCCGTGGAAAGAATCCCACGTTCAACAGCAATGACGAGCGCGAGAGCACACTCAACCAGTTGCTCACCGAGATGGATGGTTTTGCCAACAATTCCGGTGTTATCATCATTGCTGCCACCAACCGCGTGGAAATTCTTGATGAGGCTTTGCTCCGTGCCGGTCGTTTCGACCGTCAGATACAGGTGGACCTGCCCAATCTCTCAGAGCGTATCGACATTTTCGGTGTGCACCTCAAGCCGCTCAAACTTGAGGAAGGACTTGATATCGAATTCCTGGCTCGACAAACAGCCGGATTCTCAGGTGCCGACATTGCCAATGTTTGCAACGAAGCTGCGCTTATCGCAGCCCGCCATGACAAGAAGCAGGTGGCCAAACAGGACTTCCTCGATGCCGTGGATCGCATTATCGGAGGTTTGGAGCGCAAAACGCAAGTGATGACAGCCGAGGAAAAGAAGACCACGGCCATTCATGAAGCCGGTCATGCCACGGTGTCGTGGTTGCTCGAGCATGCCAATCCGCTGGTCAAGGTTACCATTGTGCCGCGTGGCCGTGCCCTGGGAGCTGCTTGGTATCTGCCTGAGGAACGCACCAATACCACGAAAGAGCAAATGCTCGATGAGATTTGTGCCACATTGGGCGGTCGTGCTGCCGAGGAACTCTTCACCGGCCACATCTCATTTGGAGCACTCAACGACTTGGAGGTGGTTACCAAGCGCGTAACGGCCATGGTGGCTTACCTGGGTATGAGTGATTTGTTGCCCAATGTGAGTTATTATAGTGCGCAAGAAAGCTATTTCCAACGCCCTTATTCCGACAAAACAGCCGAACTAATCGATGGGGAAGTGCGTCGCCTCATTGCCGAACAGTATGAACGTGCCAAGGCCATCCTTAGCGAGAATGGGGCAAAGCATGCCCAACTCACCGACTTGTTGGTGGAACGCGAGGTGATTTACACCGAGGATGTGGAAAACATCTTTGGCAAGCGTCCTTGGAAGAGCCGTGCTGAGGTGTTGTTGGAAGAAAGTGCCGAGAAGAAGCAGACCGAAGCCGAAGCGTCAGCAGCCCAACCGGCATTGCCCGTGGCAGCAGCCGAGAGCACTGAGCAGGCAGCAGATGCAACGACTGAAGCGGCCACTGCGCCGAAAGATTTTGAAACTAACGAAACCGAAATAACAGAGAACAAGCAATGAAAAACATGCTGGTACGTGCCATCACGGGATTCTTTTTCCTGCTGGCGGTGGTGGGATGCACAATTGCCTCACCCATAAGTTTCTTGGTGCTCTTCCTATTGGTAACAGTGCTGAGTGTTTGGGAGTTCACCTCCTTGGTAAACAGCCACGACGGAGCGCAGGTCAATCGTCTCATTGCAGCGGTGGCGGGTTTCTACCTTGTGGCTGCTGTTGCCGGCTTTGCTTCCGGGCTGACCGGCAGTGAGGAATTCATTCCCTACGTGCTGACCTTGATTTATCTGCTTGTGAGCGAACTCTATCGCAAAGAACCCCATCCGCTGAAGAATTGGGCTTATGCTTTTGCGTCCCAACTCTATGTGGCTCTGCCCTTTGCGTTGCTCTCTGTGCTGGCTTTCCGCTATCAGGCTTACACCAACTCCGTGAGTTTCGAATGGATTTATCCGCTTTCGGTGTTCATCTTCATTTGGACGAGCGACACCGGTGCTTATCTGGTGGGCAGTGCGCTGCACAAGCGTTTTCCTGCCAAACTTTTTGAGCGCATTTCGCCCAAAAAATCGTGGGTGGGCAGCATCGGAGGTGGTGTGCTCTGTTTGGTGGCAGCGGTGCTGTTGTGGCACTTCTTCCCCGAGAAAATGCTCCTTTGGCAGTGGATGGGCCTGGGCCTGACTGTTTGCGTGTTTGGCACGTGGGGCGATTTGGTGGAAAGTCTGCTGAAACGTCAACTCGGCATCAAGGACAGTGGCAACATTTTGCCCGGCCATGGCGGTATGCTCGACCGTTTCGATTCGGCTTTGGTGGCCATTCCCGGTGCGGTGCTTTATTTTTATTTAATCGGATGTTGATTGTCTCAACCCTTAATAGTCGCAATGCCTGTCCTTAAGAGGCATTGCGCTTGTTTTTTAAGAACCTGTCAGTGCCAACATGGAGATATTAGGCTTTGTTCTCGGATTTCTTTACCTCTGGCTCGAACTTCGTGCCAGTATCTATCTGTGGATTGTCGGGGCCATCATGCCGGCGGTTTATGCTGTGGTTTATTTTAAAGCCGGTCTTTATGCTGATGGCGGCATTCAGATTTATTACATCCTGGCTGCCGTCTATGGTTGGTGGGCTTGGGCTTTCAGCAAAGGCGAGAAAAAAGAATTGCCCATCAGCAGCATGCCGCTACGTTGTTATTTGCCCTTAGTGCTCGTGGCACTGATTTGTTTTGGAGCACTTGCCGTTTTGCTTCTTCACTTCACCGACAGCACGGTGCCCTATAGCGATGCTTTCACCACGGCACTGAGCATTGCGGCCATGTGGATGCTTTCACGCAAATACGTGGAACAATGGCTTGTCTGGTGTTTTGTGGATGTGCTCTATGTTTTCCTATATATATATAAGGACCTATATTTCACGGCAGTGCTTTATGCCGTTTATGCACTCATTGCCGTTTATGGTTACTTTGATTGGAAGCGACGCATCAGTGCGCAATAATTTTTTCAGAAACAATTCTTCGTATGACAATCCTCTTGGCAGATGGCAATTATCCCTCTCATCCGAAGCCACTCGGTTTGCTGCATTCCGGTGCTCCCGTTGTGTGTTGTGATGGAGCGGCCAATCGTTTTGTGAGCGAAGGGGGCATTCCTTTGGCCATTGTGGGTGATGGCGACTCACTGAATGAGGAAGTTCGTTTGCGCTTTTCGGACCGTCTTCACATTGTGAGGGAGCAGGAAACCAATGACCTGACTAAGGCCGTGAACTATATTTGTGGCAGGGGAGAAACCAACATCATAATTTTGGGAGCCACAGGAAAGCGTGAATGTCATACGTTGGGAAACATTGCTTTGCTGATGGATTATCATCGCCGGGGCATTCGTGTGGCGATGTTTACCGACCATTGTGAATTGCGACCCATGAGCGGCACGCAAACATTTGCCGTGCAGCCCGGGCAACAGCTTTCCATCATCAATTTTGGGGCTGAACTGTTGGGCAGCGAAGGATTGCGCTATCCGATATATAGCTTTGATGCTTGGTGGCAGGGCACGCTGAATGAGGCACTTGCCACAGAGGCTACGATACGGGCAGAGGGCGATTATCTGTTGATGCTGGATTATGTTGATGCTTCAGCAGACAATCATCATATTCTCTCTACTGAAAATTGTTAAGCGCATTTCTCCTGCCACTGCTGCCATGGTGGGGTTCTCAAAAGCCGGATTTTCTTTCCTGCCACAGATGCCGCAGGGCTGCCCATGGGTGAAACAGCAGCATGCGAGGCCCGGCATATCGCATCACTTCCCGTATTTTTTGTTTCATGTCAGGACGATAGCAATGAACGGGGCATTGCTTGCACGTGCTTTTCTGTTCTCCGAATTTGCAATCGCTCAATCGTTTGTGTGCATATTCAAGGAGTTTTTTGCAGTCGTCGCAGAGTACTTTGTTGCCCTCTTTGTGCCGGCAATAAATGCGCACCATGCGTTCCACCGTTTTCTTTTCTTGTTCGATGCGTGCCATGCGGATTTTGAGGAGTTTGTCAGGGAACAAATCAATCAAGGTGTGGCTTTACGGCAAAGCATCGAGGGTGTCGGGGCGAACGTTTTTTGATTTCCATCTCACGAACCAAAGGAGTGAAATCACCACAGAGAAAATTCCCACAAGGTGTGAAATGGTGGGTGGCAAGCCGATGCATTCTTTGGCAATGCAGATGTAGGTGGTGCTGACCCAGGTCATGAACAAAGCCGGCAGCAGAGAGATGTAGAAGCACTTGCGATGGCGCACCAGGTAAACCGTTATCATCCACAGCGTGAAGACCGACAAAGTTTGGTTGGCCCATGAGAAATAACGCCAAATCACGCCGAACCCCTCTTTGTCGCTTTGGCTGTAGAGAATGATGCCCATGGTTGCGGCAAAAAGCACGGCACTCACAGCCAGACGCTTGCCCAGTTTCTCTTGGTTGATGTGCAGCATGTCCGCCACGATGAGACGCGCCGAACGTAGGGCGGTGTCGCCTGTGGTGATGGGTGCGGCAATCACTCCCAGCACGGCCAGTGCACCTCCCACGATGCCCAGCCATTTCACGGCCATGTGCTGCACAATCACAGGCTCAGCCACGCCGTAGGCATCCGTCGGCAGACCGTTGGCACCGCCTTCGTAATGAAAGAAATAGGTGGCCACGGCAGCCCATATCAGTGCCACAATGCCTTCCACAATCATGGCACCATAGAAGATGGGGCGACCCATCTTTTCGTGCTGCATGCATCGGCACATCATCGGGCTCTGCGTGGCGTGAAAGCCTGAAATGGCTCCGCAAGCTACACTCACGAAAAGAATGGGGAAAATGGGAAGGCTTTCTGCCTGTGGGTGAGCATTGCCGAGGCCGTCCCAAAATTCGGGCAGCACAGGGTGGTGCACCAGCAGGGCAATCAGCAAACCGGCGGCCATAAACAACAGGGCACCGGCAAAGAGGGGATAAATGCGACCGATGATTTTGTCGATGGGAAGCACGGCTGCCAACAGGTAATAAACGAAGATAATGATGACCCACCATTGCAGGGAAAGAGTCTCGGGCAGGAGGTTGTGCAACAAAGCGGCAGGACTCGACACAAACACAGCCCCCACGAGCACCAGTAGCACCACGCTGAATGTGCGCATCACTTGCTTGGTGGTTGTTCCGAGGTAGTGCCCCACAATCTCGGGCAGGCTTTCGCCGTTGTGCCGCAGCGAAATCATGGCTGCAAGATAGTCGTGCATGGCACCGGCAAAGATACTTCCCAACACAATCCAAAGAAAACAGCTCGCACCGAATTTGGCTCCCAGAATGGCACCGAAAATAGGACCGAGGCCTGCAATGTTCAGAAATTGTATCATGAAAATTTTCCACCTCGGCATGCGTATATAGTCCACACCGTCGGCATGTTGTTGCACCGGAGTGGGGCGGTTGTCAGGGCCGAATGTCTTTTCGATGAACTTTCCGTAGGTGAAATAGCCCACAACGAGGGCAAGCAGGCAAAGGATGAAGGAAATCATAAATGGTAGGTATGAATGAAAGGTAAGGTGGGTGGTGTGTCGGTGTGCTTAGGCCGGCATGGCACTCCCACGTTGCAGGCAAATTTAGTGTTTTTTTGCTTTTGCTTGATGTTAATGCCGTGTTTTTTTTGTCAGAGGTGCATCGTTGGTCTGTTGTGTGGTCATTGCAGCAAACAGCCCGGAGGCACTGCTTCTTCAAGGAACGGAAGCTCCGCGGAGCGGTGAGAGATATGAACTAGGGAGCTGAAAAAATCTGCAGTGCTTGCAGAAATTTCTACAAGCACTGCAGATTTTTCTGCAAGCACTGCGGATATTGCGGCGTTGAGGTTACGAGTGGTATAGCACCTCGACCGTGTTGGTCAGCTCCACAAACTCCGACACGGAAAGCTGTTCGGGGCGGCGTGTCAGCAAAGGAAGTGCCAGAAACTCGGTGTGCTCATGCGTGCATCCGCGTTCGGCATTCAACGCTGCCAATAAGGGTTTGATAGAGCCGCGCATCATTTTGCGGCGTTGGTTGAACACCGTCTTCACCAAGCGGCGCAGCAAACGGGGGTCGCAACCGGGATCTTCTGTGTTGTTGCGCGTCATGCGCACCACGGCACTTTTAACTTTGGGTGGTGGGTTGAAAACACCCGGTTCGACGGTGAAGAGATATTCCACATCATACCACAATTGCACCAATACGCTGAGGATGCCGTACGACTTGTTGCCGGGTTTAGCAGCCAGACGTTCGGCCACTTCTTTTTGTATCATGCCCGTGCAGCAAGGGATGAGGTGGCGATAGTCAAGCATTTTGAAGAAAATCTGACTGCTGATGTTATAGGGATAGTTGCCGGTGAGCACAAAGGGAGAGCCGTCGAACGTGTTCTCAAGGTGCATCTTGAGAAAATCGTCGGCGATGATGTTCTCTTCCAACGACGGGTGGTTGTGGCGCAACCAACTCACACTTTCGTCGTCGATTTCCACGACTTTCAGTGTGCGTTCTTTCGGAATGAGGAATTGAGTGAGCACTCCCATGCCGGGACCTACTTCAAGAATGGGGATGTCCGGACAAGCGTCAACGGTGTCGGCAATGCGGCGTGCAACGCTCAAATCTGTCAGGAAATGCTGTCCGAGTTGTTTTTTGGGACGTACGGATTTCATTTGCAACGTTTTTTTCTTACTTTTGCTTTCTAAAGGCATGTAAACATGCTGCGAAGATAGCAAAAAAGCCTTATCGGAAAGCGAACGTGAGAAAGATACTGACCAACATACTGAAAACACTTCTGCCCTTTGTGCTGGGAATCGGCATTCTGTGGTGGATGTACCGCGGTACCGACTGGCGGGATTTTATGCATTGTGTCTTTCATGATATGCATTGGGGCTGGATGGCATTGTCGTTGCTGTTCGGCGTCTTGCCGCAACTCTTTCGTGCATGGCGATGGCGCATGGCCTTAAAGCCCTTGGGCGAACAGCCTCGGGCACGCGTTTGCGCGGATGCCATATTCTTGTCGTATGCTTCCAGCTTGGTCGTGCCTCGCATTGGTGAGGTGGCACGTTGTGGTACACTCAAGAAGTATGACGGTGTGTCGTTCTCGAAATCTTTGGGCACGGTGCTCACCGAACGTCTGGTCGATTCCGTGATGGTGATACTGCTCACGGCGGTGGCCGTTCTCAGCCAGTTGCCGGTGCTGCTCCAATTCTTGCGTACCACGGGCATGAGTCTGGATCAAGTGCTCGGCCGTTTCACCGGTACGGGGTATGTCGTAACAGCTCTGTGTGCCGTTGCCGTGTTGGGCTTTGGCTATTATCTGTTCAAGAACCTGTCGTTCTTCAGCAAGAGCCGGGAGATAGCTCGCAACATTTGGACCGGCATTCGCTCGCTGCGCGATGTGAAAAATCTGCCACTCTATCTGTTCTATTCGTTGGGCATCTGGGTGGGATATTACCTGCATTTCTACATTGCCTTTTTCTGTTTTGATTTCACCTGTGGCATCAATCCTGTTGCCGCATTCCTTATTTTCTGTGTCGGAACCTTTGCTGTGCTTGTGCCGACGCCTAATGGAGCCGGTCCGTGGCACTTCGCGGTCAAGACCATGCTGATTCTCTATGGCGTGGCCGAACCCCAAGCCATTCTCTTTGCTCTCGTGGTGCACACCATACAGACCATGGAAGTGGTGCTGCTGGGTGCCTACGGCTGGGCGGACCTCGCATTGCTCCAACGTAACATTCGGAAAACATGATTATCGCCTTGCTCGTTGAAATAGTCTTTGTGGTGAGTGTCGCAGTGCTGACGCTGTGGCTTATCACAATGGGGCTGGGAAGAAAATCCCAAGGCACGACATGGGAAGACGAGGTGGCAGAAACGGATGTGGAAGTGATGGAAAACGGGGCGGCAGCGAAAACACCCAAGAAGACGCGCTGCAAGTCTCGGCAACGATGGAATATGTCGGAGTGGTGCCGGCGAAGATTTCAAAATAGGGTGGAGCAGGATGCCGATGGTTGGAAAAGCAGGCTTATCACCGCCCTGAAACTTGCGCACCCCGTCAGCCCTTTTATCATTACTGTTTTCAGTGGTGTCCTGGCGATTGTGGTGTTTGAAAGCTGCATTGTGTCGGATGTGATGATTGTTCGGGACGACTTCATAGCAGAGAAAGAACGATGCATCGGCAGTTATGGATACAGCCAAGCGGGGCGGACAAGGCGCATCGCGGTGGCTTGGGGGAAGGACCAGGTAATCAATGCCTCTTCGCATCCCGTTGTGATCTACGAAATCCTTTATGGAAAAGATGACGGCCGCAAGTTGCATTCATTCGTCATTGGTTCGGGTGAAGCCAAACAGGTGCGACAAAGCGATTTTCATTGTTCCCCGAAAATACCGAAGCAGGTGCAATTCAGCAATGATGCGGAAACATATACGACCGGGCGTTCTTGCAAAGTTTACCAAGCGTGGTGGTATGCCAATGTGCGTCCCATTCCTGAAGAATACTATGAGGCAGAAGCCCCACGTTTCGATGATCGTTACGGTTGGACCACTTTGGAGTTGACGCGTCAGGCTTGGAAACCCGACTTCCGCGAGGTAGATGATGGAAATGCTGCGGAAAGAAATGAAGAATAATGAAAAATAAATACTAACTCAATAAAGAAAAACACTATGAGCGAAATCAAAAACTTGCAACCCGCTGCCATTTGGCAAAACTTCGACATGCTGACACAAGTGCCGCGTCCGTCGGGATACATGGAGAAGATACAGAAATTCCTGCTCGATTGGGCAAAAGAAAAAGGCGTTGAGGCTTTCCAGGATAAGGCCGGAAACATTGTGATGCGCAAGCCTGCCTCTTCCGGCATGGAGGACAGAAAAATCGTTACGCTGCAAGGACACATGGACATGGTGCCTCAGAAAACGGCAGACTCGACCCATAACTTCGAGACCGACCCCATCCAAACCTACATCGACGGCGAATGGGTGAAAGCCAAAGGTACAACGCTCGGAGCCGATGACGGTATGGCCGTGGCCACCATTATGGCAATCATGGAAGACAATACGCTGAAGCACGGACCGCTGGAAGGATTTATCACAGTGGACGAAGAATCGACCATGGGCGGTGTGAATGATATGGACTGCGACACACTGAAAGGCGACATCCTGTTGAACCTTGACAACGAAACAGAGGGCGAAATGATGATCGGTTCGGCCGGTGGTGTGAACCTGACTGCCATTTCCGAATATAAGGAAATCGCGCCCGAAGAAGGCGATGCAGCCATCAAGGTGGAGATTCATCAATTGCGCGGAGGCCACTCCGGACTTGAAATCAACGAAGGCCGCGGTAATGCCAACAAGATGATGGCTCGCCTCGTGCAGGATGCCATTGCCAACTTTGAGGCTTGTCTTTCGACCTGGCACGGTGGAAACATGCGCAATGCCATTCCGCGCGACTGCGAAGTGGTGCTGACTTTGCCGAAGGAGAATGTGGAAGCCTTTGTGGAGGTGGTGGATGAATGGCGTGAGACTTTCAAGGGTGAGTATGCCGCTATCGAACCTGCCTTTACTTTGACTTGTGAAGAAGTGGCACTTCCCAATGCCATTGTTCCTGCCGAAATTCAGGATGCATTGGTCAACGCACTTTGCGGATGCCACAACGGTGTGATGCGCTTCATTCCCGAAATTCCTCACATTGTGGAAACATCTTCCAACTTGGCCATTGTGGAAATCGATGGTGGCAAGGTGATGTTCAAAGTGCTGGTGCGCTCTTCACGCGACTCGATGCGCGAATGCTGTGCCGAAACCTTGGAAAGCGTCTTCGCAATGGCAGGCATGAAAGTAGAACTCGACGGCGACTATCCCGCATGGCAGCCCAACCCCAACAGTGAAATCGTTGAGGTGATGAAGCGTGTGTATCTCGAACTCTTTGGTAAAGAAAACAAGGTGCAGGTGGTGCACGCCGGCTTGGAATGTGGCGTCATCGGTGCCAAGTATCCCAACATGGACATGGTGAGCTTCGGTCCCACCATGCGTTCGCCGCACACACCCGACGAGCGTTGCTACATCCCCAGCGTGGAGCGTTATTGGCAGTTCGTGTTGTCAACACTTGAAAATACGCCGAAGAAATAAGTAGCGGCTGTGTGGCTATGTCAAGAATGCGTCGCATAGTCTTTACAATGATTATAGTATCGGGCGGAGTCGTGCTGTATTGGCTCGACCCCGCTCGGTATGTTTTTATGCCCAAGTGCTTTTTTCGTACACTTACGGGCTGGGATTGCCCCGGCTGCGGATTGCAACGGGCGGTGCATGCGCTGTTGCACGGACGCTTTGCGGAGGCATTTCAATACAATTATTTTTTGTTTATGGCCCTTCCGTATGTTTTGGCAGTGATGTATATGGAATGGTTTACCAAGGGAGAAAAATATTTGCGTTTTCGGCACGTTTTATACCACCCCTATGTGCTTTACACCTACATTGTGCTTTATTTGGCATGGTGGGTGTTGCGCAATGTGTTGGGGGTGTGAAATCCGAAAAAAGAATCCCAAACCGTCGGAACGATTTGGGATGTGTTGAATTCCTTTCTTATTTTTTCAACGAGGCTTCCAGCTCCTCCATCTCGCGGCGGAACGCTTTGTCCGTGGAGATGCGGTGTTCCACCTGCTTGCAGGCATGCAGCACGGTGCTGTGGTCGCGCCGGCCGATGCGCTGCCCGATTTGCGAAGTGGGCAGGTCGGTGTATTTTCGGCAGAGGAACATGGCCACTTGTCGTGCCAATACAATTGAGGCTTTGCGGCTCTTTGAGTGGATTTCCTTTTGCTTGATTCCGTAGTGCGAGCACACTTTCTGCACAATGTCGTCGAGTGTCAGTTCCTTCTTCTCCAAGTTGACGGTTCGCGCCACAATTCTTGCGGTCAGGGGGAGGTCGATTTCGCAGTTGTAAACCACGGAGTAGGCCATGAGGGAGTTGACCACACCCTCGAGGTCGCGAACGCTGTCACTGACGTTCTGTGCGATGTATTGCAACACCTCTTCAGGGATTGAGAGTCCGTCGCGTCGGATCTTGGAGTGAAGAATGGCTTTGCGCAGTTCGGTATCCGGTCGCTCGAGTTCGGCCACCATGCCCCACTTGAAGCGTGTCAGCATACGCTCTTCGATGCCTTCGAAAAGCACGGGCGGACGGTCGCAAGTGATGATGAGTTGTCGTCCGTTCTGTTGCAGATGGTTGAAGATGTGGAAAAAAGCCTGCTGCGTGCGAGCCGTGGTTATCTCCTGTATGTCATCGATGATGAGAACGTCGATTGACTGATAGAAGTGTATGAACTCGTTTTGCGTGTTGCGGATGACGGAATCGGTGTATTGGGTGCGGAACACATGCGCCGAAACGAAAAGCACACGCTTCTCCGGATAGAGTTCGCGAATGCGCACACCGACGGCGTTGGCCAGGTGTGTTTTTCCCACGCCCGAAGGTCCGTAAAGGAAGAAGGGGTTGAACGTAACTTGTCCGGGCTTTTCGGCAATTGAGAGGGCAACGGTGCGTGCCAACTTGTTGCTGACGCCTTCCACAAATCCCTCGAAGGTGTAGCAGGCATTGAGTTGCGGATCCAGGGGTGGCTGTTGCGGCTTGGCCATGGCCTTTCCGGCTTTTGGCTGCGGCGGTTCGGGTTGTTGGGTCTGCTCTGCGCGAATGCTGTATTGCAGTTTGATGCCCGGCCCGTAGGCTTTTACGATGGCCTGCTGGAACACTCCGATGTGCTGCTCCTCAATCATTTCATACACGAAGCGGTTGGGCACACTCACGGTGAGCGTCCCGTTTCTGAACGCCACAAACTGCAAAGGAGCGAACCAGGTCTCGAAAGTCTGGCTCGGCGTTTGGCGGCGTATTTCGTCAAGACAGATTTGCCATCTGCCCGCTTCGTTTGTTTCCATTCGATGTTGTGTGTTTTTACGTTCGATGCTGCGTGTGGTTTTTCCTATGTGGGAAAACCTGTCGGCATTGCATCTTGGAACGGCAAAGGTCTTAATTTTTTTTGATTCGGACAAGCGGTTTTGGTCCTGCCCGATGCATTATCTTGGTAAGGGGTTGTGTTGCAAATCCTTAAAAGGTATATTTTTTTGAAACAATCTTAAAATACTTTCGTCGGTTGCCGTGTTCGTCCTGAGGCTATCGCATCATGGCGGCGTCCACGTAAGGGAGGAGCAGCAGCGGTGTGTCGTTGGGGGTAATGTCGGTGGCTTTTTCCACCAGCACGGTGTGTCCCAGCGGTCCGGGCTCGTCGGCTTCTGTCAGGCTTTCCGGCGTGAGCGTCGGGGCTGTCGGGCGGCCTGCAAAGGGGACATAGAGCAACGGTCCTCTTTGTATGGCGGTGGGGGTGCTGCTTTCGGAAGGGCGCAGGCTGCGGAGACATAGGGGAGAGAAAGGGAAATCGAGATACACTTCATCGCCGTTGTTCCAATAACGGTCGATAACGATGTAACCTTGTTCGACGGGCAGTTGTTCGCTGCGGCCGTTCACGAAAATCTCGGGGCTGAGACCGGCGGGTTCGTCGGCGGTATAGGCCGATGCAGGAAAGGCTTGCCGGCAGGCCCAGAGAGGAAGGCGCAGTCGCACTTTCATGTGCTGTGTGCCGCGAGACAGGCCGATGCGGAGCTTGATGCGGGCATCGTGGGGCATGGCTGTAACCATGTCGATGCTCACGGAGCGTGTGCCGACGGTGGTGCGGGCAAAGGAGTTGGTATAGAAGTTTATGAAAACGCCCTCGTCGTCGGCGGCATAGGTCGTTCCGACGAGTGAGAGCAGCAGTCGGCCGGCCATGTGTCGGCCGGGTGCATCGGTGGAGTCGAGGGCCAGACGTGGCAGCAGGTTGAAGGCCAATCGTTCCAGCGGTTCGGCATAATGTGCCTGCCCTGTGAGTGCCAGCAGACGGGCTGATGTCTCAACGGTGCGCACTGCGGCATAGGCCTGTTCGCCGGCCGGCACACCGATGAGTGCTCCCGTGAGGTCGAATTGTGTGGCCATGGTGTTGTCCCATTGTTCGGCCAATTGGCGCAAGGCTTTCCGTTTCATCGGGGCAATGTCGAGCGGATAGCTCCGACCGTTAACGCCGCTTCTGATGGCTGTTTGCTGCAGGTTGCACCAATCTTCGTCCCAGCAGACCACGCTGTCGGTCGGTATGAAACGCAGGGGCTTTTTTAGCGGTTCGGCAGCGAAAAGCAAGGTTGCGCAGGCTACATATAATAATATAAGAGAGAAAATTCGCATGGTGTATCAAGGTTTCGGGGTGGTGATTTTCGGGGGATGAGGGGTGCTTGCCGTCCGTTGTGCTCCCAAGGCTCGTATCACGGGGCGCATGTGTTGGGGAGTGCGGAGTGATTCCAAGATTTTCCGACAGGCAAGGCGGTGCACTTGGTCGCCGAAACGGTGTTCGCTCAACCAGGGCAGCGTGAGGTCGGGGTGCTTGACAAAACACACCGACACGGCCCAAGCCACTCCCATCTCGGCATAGTAGCCCCGTGGCTGCATGGCGGCAAAGGCCGTGAGCATCGGGGTGATGTGTTCGGGGGTCATGAAGTGGCTCATCAGCATCACGGTGCCGAAGCGTTGGGTGAACTCCTCTTCGCTCCCAAGGTCTTGCAGCAGCCGAGGCCATGCCAGTTCGCGGTGTCGGCGTGTGTCGGTGAGCGTGGCGCACACGGTGTCGCACAGGCTCCAGTTGGTGATGAGCGGCAGGAATTGGCGCACAAGCAGCCAGCGTTCCTCCCAGTCCATCCGTGCATAGCCGATGATGAGACCGCGCAGCATCACCTGTTCGAAGGTGTCGGGCGGCAGCGCCGTGGTCAGCACCGTGCGCCAGTCGGCTTTTGCCAATTCGCGCGCCAAGCGCCGCAGTGCCGGGATGCGTACCCCGAGCATGGGGAGTTGCAGACCGGGAATGAGCGATGCTGCGAAAGTTGCCAACTCGGGCGCGGCCATGGCTTCAAGACGAGCACGGATGTGGTGAGCTGTGATGTTCATGAACGGGCATTGGGAATGCGCAGCAAAGATATAGCTTTTTGCTTGCACCGATGGCGAGAAACGGACTTTTAGTGCCGTCGGAGAAAACGGAAACGTTAATTAGACATAAACTTTCAAGCCTCTTGTGGGTGGCTTTCGGGCCTTTGTTGTATCTTCGCAGTGCTTCTTGGTGAATTATCATGCGCATGAAACGTTCTTATCATGCGGATGAAACGTTCTTATCATGCGGATGATAATTTCTTCTCATGCGCATGATAATGAAATGATGTCGCGTAAGCATTGAGCGAAAAGCCCTTTCGACACATGCCGGAAGCACTGCAAAAACCGAAAAACTGCGAATGATATGCAACAGATGCGCTTCTTGATTATCGCCCTTCTGATGTCGGTGTTCTTGCCCCTGTCGGCGCAGCACGACAATGAGGTGTCGGAGTTTCCCGACACGGTGGCTCCAACAGCCCCGGAGTTTCCGTCTCTGCCCATCGGCGAGGTGGGAATGCCGCGCACGTTGCTCACGTCTCCCGGATGGTCGGGGGCTTCGCCTTGGTGCGGAGATGACTTGTGGTCGTTGCACCAAGGATTCAATGCCCGCTTCTCGCTGGGATTGTCGGTGGGGTTGGGCAAGGGTGCTCCGCGTGGCGTGGGTTTCGGACAGAGTGCTGCCTTTGCCTATGCCGCACCGCTCACTTCGCGTCTCTCGTTGGCGGCCGGTGTCTATGCTGACAACATGGATTGGGGCGCTTTCCGTCGCACCGACGTAGGCTTGGCTGCCGCTTTGCGCTACCGTGTAAACGAACGCATAGGCCTTTATGCTTACGCCACCAAGAGCTTCTTTTCGGACCGTTCGCTTCCGCCGGGTCCTTTCCCCTTGTATGACTATCCGGTGCGCGACCGCATTGGTGCCATGGCCGAATTCAAATTAGGCGAAAAGGCCATCTTCCAAATCAGCGTGGAGCGCAGCAGCCTTCCGTCGCAAGGGTGGGGCGTTCCGCCCGTGAGTGGAAATTCATTGGACGACCGGCGTTGACTTCATTCGCTGTTTGTAAACACCCACATCTATCATCAAACCTTCCCCCATGCCTTCATTGCTTCGTCAGCGCGAATTGCTTCGCTTGGAATACGAATACGAGAAAGCCGCCTACCGTCGTGAGGTGGAGGCATCGGGCGTGGAACGACGCGTGAAGCGAGGCGATGCCTGGTTCCCCGTGAACGTGGGGCGACATTACTATAACTCGCTTGACCGCCTGGTGGTGGAGATTACGCGGAGTGAGGAAGAGGAAACCGAACACAACTTTGAATACGGCCGATCGGTTTGCTTCTTCGGTGTGGACGGTAGCGGCATGTTGCGTTTCTGCCGTTTTGCCGCCGTGGTGAGCTATGCCGAGGAACATCGTATGGTGGTGGCTTTGCCCGACGAAGCCGCCCTGAGCGAACTGAATGCCTTGGAGCGTCCCGGCGTGGCACTCCATTTTGACGAAACCACCTACCGACTGATGTTCGAGGCCTTGGACAAAGTGCTCATGGCGAAGGACAATCGGTTGGAAACCCTACGCAACATTGTGCATGTAGGTCGGAAACCCGAGTGGAGCGCCGGCAGTCATCTGCCGCCCCATCTGCCGTGGCTCAATGCCGCCCAGGCTTCTGCCGTGGCCGATGTGCTGCGTGCCCGTGATGTGCTGGTGGTGCATGGTCCGCCGGGCACGGGCAAAACCACCACGCTGGTGGAGGCTGTGTGTGAGGTGCTGCGCCGCGAACCGCAGGTGCTGGTTTGTGCACAGAGCAACACGGCCGTCGATTGGATTACGGGACAATTGGCAGACCGAGGCGTGGCCGTGCTGCGCATGGGAAACCCCACTCGCGTTACGGACAAAATGCTGGCCAATACCTACGAGCGACGCTTCGAAGCACACCCCGATTATCCGGCCTTGTGGGCCATCCGTCGGAGCATCCGTCAGCTTTATGCCACCCCACGCAAGGGGCGTTCTGAAAGCTTTCACCAAAAGATAGCCCGTCTGCGCGAACGTGCCGACGAACTGGAGCTACGCATTCGGCACAGTCTGTTCGACGGGGCACGCGTCATCGCTTCCACCCTGGCCGGTGCAGCCCATCCGCTTCTCACGGGGCATCATTTTCATACTCTTTTTATCGACGAAGCAGCGCAGGCACTCGAAGCCGCCTGCTGGATTGCCATGGCCAAAGCCGACCGCGTGATTCTGGCCGGCGACCACTGTCAGTTGCCGCCCACGGTGAAGAGTGTGGAAGCTATGCGCGGAGGATTGGGAACTACCCTGATGGAAACGCTGGCGCAACGGCATCCCGAGGCGGTGCGTCTGCTCACCATGCAATACCGCATGAACGAAACGCTGATGCGCTTTTCGTCCGAATGGTTCTATGACGGAAAACTCGTGGCCGCCCCCGAAGTGAAGCATCGCAGCCTGTTGGATGAGATGGATTGGCCGTTGGTGTGGGTGGAAGCCGAGGGTGTGTTGCCGGAAAGCCCGGCCGATGTTCCGAACGGCCTCTCCGAAACCGAACATGAAGAGACAACGGGGCGGAGTCTGACCAACAGGAGTGAAGCCCTGCGCACGCTTTCGGCCCTCCGTGCCTATGTGGAACGCATCGGGCGTCGCCGTTTGTTGGAAGAGCGGGTGGATTTCGGTATCATCTCTCCCTATCGTGCCCAGGTGCAACTGTTGCGTTCCTTGTTGCGAAACGATGAATATCTGCGGCCTTTGCGAAAAAGCATCACGGTGAACACGGTCGACGCTTTCCAAGGGCAGGAACGCGACGTGGTGGTTGTGTCGTTGGTGCGTGCCAATGAGCAAGGCAACATCGGTTTCCTGAATGATTTGCGCCGCATGAACGTGGCCATGACCCGTGCCAAAATGAAACTCATCTTGGTGGGTGATGCCGAAACCTTGTGCCGGCATAAGTTCTATGCCACGCTGCATTCGCGCTGCCATATTGAGCAAAGAATGTAGGGCTTCTGCATTTCCTTATTTCCCTTCTGGAAGTTGTTAAATGTAAAATGGGGTTTACAAAACGGGGGGGGTAAAATAGGCGTATGCCTAAAAAATGTTATGGAAAGTTTATCAGTATTTGCGTAAGCGATAACTTAGTCGCACAAAGAGAGGAATGGCCTTTCTTCTCTTGATGCCGAAAAATGAAATCTAACACTATAATTACCAAAACTATGAGAAAAACTACGCAGTTCTTACTTACTGTAGGGCTGGCTGCCTCTCCTTTGTTGCTGCAAGCACAAAGCGAGTTCAGTTTGCAACAGCAGACATTGGCCAATCCCGACAACGAACCTGCTCCGGTGCATCCCGTTCCGCACGAGCGGCAGATGCAATGGCAGGAAACCGAGTTCTATGCTTTCTTCCACTATGGAATGAACACCTACACGGGCAAGGAATGGGGCTACGGCGATGAAAACCGTGCCACCTTCGCACCCACAGCCGCTCCCAATCCGCGCCAATGGCTCGAAGCCGTGAAGGCTGCCGGCATGAAAGGCGGTATTGCCGTGGTGAAACACCATGACGGTTTCTGCCTCTGGCCCACAGAAACCACAGATCACAACGTAACCAATTCGGGCAACGAGTTCGGACGTAACACGAATATCCCCAGAGATTTTGCAGCCGCCGCCAAAGAATTGGGTATGAAGTATGGCTTCTACATTTCTCCTTGGGACCGCAACAGCGCTTACTATGGCGACGGCACCAATCGCTATGTGAAAGATGTCTTCCTGCGTCAGTGCACAGAATTGGTGCAATACGGAGACGACCAGTTCGAGATGTGGTTTGACGGAGCCAATGGCGGTGATGGCTACTATGGAGGTGCCAACACCACGCGCAGCATCGACAATTCCACCTATTACGACATTCCCAACTTGCGCGACTCTGTGCACAAAGTGATGCCCAATTGCGTGATGTGGGGAGTGGGTGGCGAAGCCCGTTGGATTGGTAACGAAGCCGGATGGGCAGGCGAAACCAACTGGTCGCCGCGCAACCGAGGCGCAGAGAAAGGCCGTGCTGAAAATGGTGAAGAGGACGGCTGGTATTGGCTGCCCGGTGAAAGCGATGCAAAAGCCACCGGAGGAGGTTGGTTCTGGCACAGCGATGGCGACTGCAAAACTGCGGATCAACTCTTTAAGTTCTATCTGGAAACCGTGGGACGCAACGCTACGCTTATCCTCAACTTCCCGCCGAACAAGGCAGGCATTCTGCCCGACACTTACGTCGCAAAGTTGAAAGAGCTCGGCCAGATGCTGCAAACCCGTCTGGGTACAGACCTTGCCCCGAATGCCAAGGTGGAAGTTTCGACAACACGTGCCGCCGGTGCCAACCGCACTTACGAGGCTGCACACCTCACAGATAATAATAAGGATACGTATTGGGCCACCGATGATGGTGTGAACACTGCCACCATTACATTGACCTGGGACGAAACTCAAACCATCCATTACGTATCCTTGATGGAATATATCCGCAAAGGCCAGCGCGTGAAAGGATTTACCGTTGAGACTTCCGCCGATGGCACAAACTGGACACAGCGTGCTTCGGACACAGAACTGACCACCATCGGCTACAAGCGCATTGTGCCGCTCAATGGCAGCACCTCATCTTACGGAAACGGATATAAGGTGAAGGCCGTTCGCATCACCATCACCGATAGCAAGGCATGCCCGCTCATTCACACCGTTTCAGTTTATTAATTTCAAAAACCTCAGACATGAATTTCAAGAAATACCTCAGTTGTGCAGCCGTGGCACTTCCCATGCTTGCCTCTGCACAGACCACGATAAATTTTGAGACGGACGAGGCTTACACTGCGCTGGGCGTTTACGACACTTGGGAGGAGTCGCCTTTCCGTACCAAGCAGCTGCAGGGAAATGTGGCTGTGATAACCAACGAACTCAATCAAGAAGATGAGATATTGGGACGCGCGCCCAATGCCTCCGCAAAGATGTTGGCCGTGCAACGCTCTCGCTTCGGTAGTAACACCTTTGGTGTACGCATCGATTTGAAGCAAACTTTCGAGCTTACCACTTCCACTAAGTATGTACACGTGTTCATCAACAAACCCATCGAGGGTAGAGTGATGCTCATCGGACTCGGAAAGCGCACCGAGCGTGCCGACCAATCGCCCGAGGCCGAACAGTTCTGGGAACTCTCGTCTTCGAAAATTACGCCCAACAAGTGGAGTGATGCGGTGTTCGCCATCAAAGGTGCCGGCGGTATCGACATTCACAGCCTTGTGGTGGTGCCCGATTGTGAAGCACCGCACCGTTTGACGGAAGACTTCGCCGCTTACATCGACGAGATTGAGATAACCGACAGTCCCACTCCGCGCGTTATTTATGGTGATTATCCCATCAATTATGAGGAAACGCAAACTTCCAGCAAGAGTGGCAATTATCTCAACAGCATTTCGCTGAATGGTTCTGCCGATGGCGACCAAACCATCGAGGTGGGTAGCGTTTCGCCGCAGCTCATCTATCGTCCCTTGTTGCACAAATCGTTTGTGGTAAAGGCCGGTGAAACTCTCACTCCTAATTTCTCGTTTACCAGTGGCTGGATGAACGGATATGTGTACTTGGACCGTGAAAATGACGGTAAGTTCTCTGCAGAACTGAATGCCGATTACACTATTCCAGAAGGCAGCGACATCATGACATATTCGTATGTGGAAACAGTGGAAAACCAGGAAGGTTATAAGAGTGATGGTACTAAGATTTCCGGTGGTGCTCGCAACTTTATCAATCCGCCTGCTTTCAAAATGCCCACAGACTTGAAGCCCGGTTTTTATCGCATGCGCTTCAAAGTGGATTGGGGAAGCATCGACCCGGCCGGCCGCAACACTTCCACTAACGACATTGTGAGCAATGGCGGTGTGATTACCGATGTTTTGGTAAACATTCACCAAGATGAAATCTCCGTTTCGCGCACCGGCGGACTCAATGGCGACTTGCTGACAGAGGACGGAGAAGAACTCACAACGATAAAGCATGCTTTCGGAAAGCCTCTCACAGTAATTGCCAAACCGGCTTCCGACAACTTTGTCATCTCTCATATTCGTGTGCGTCATGGTTACAATCTTGAGGGCGACAGTCTGGTGCACGGCAATCCGCAGTATCAGGATGTGGTGTTGCCTTCGTTCCTTTTCCAAGGCAACAAGATAACCATCCCCGGCACTTACATGGACGGTGATGTGCATATCGAACCTTATTTCGTGGACCCCGGAACAGGCGGAGAGAGTGGCGACGATTATGCTCGCAACTTCTCGGACGATTTGACCAATGAGCGTTCAGACCGTCTGCTGAGCAATTTTTCCTTCACGGGAGATAAGAATACCGTGGCACAACGCATCACCCTCACAACCACTGCTCCAAATTATGTGTATCGCGACATGACGGCAAAGGCAGTGGGGTTTCAACCCGGTGAAACCATTACCACTTCTGTGGGATACTCCGGTCGCGCCATGCACATGTATCTGTATGTTGACTATAACCAGGACGGAAAGTTCACTGCCGACTTGGGAAGCACCGGCATCCCTTCGATGAACAGCGAACTCATTTCTTATACATATCTCAATGGTTACAACAGTCTTGGTACAGCCATCACCGATGCTCCGGGCAATGTTGCGGTAAATGCACTGCCGGTTTTTACGTTGCCCGAGATGCTGCCCGTGGGCGTATATCGCGCTCGCTTGAAAGTGGACTGGAACAATGCTGACCCTGCCGGTCAGTGGAGCGAAGGCGGAAGTAACAAAATCAATGAAAACGGTGGTGCTGTGGTTGACTTTCTGCTGAACGTGCACAATGCAAGCCACAAGCTCATCGTGAACTCCACCAACGGAAGTGTGAACGGCAGTGGAAACACCGGTCTTGCACCTACCGTAACTCCTTTCAAGGCAATATCAGTAGTTCCCACCGCAGTTGTCTCGGGATATAAAGCAGAGCAAATCACCGTGAAGCACGGCCACAATTTTGATGGCCCACAATACATTCGCGGCAATCGTCAGTGGAGCGAATACTCACGTGCTGTGGGCAGCTTCACCATACCCAAGGATAGTGTCAACGGAGATGTGATTATCACCGTTGATTTTCAACCTACTTCCGAGGCAACTCATGCACTCGTCTTTGGTGATGAATTTAACCAAGTCGATGGCACGCAGCCCGATGCCGACAAGTGGAAACGCTGCGAGCGTCAAGGGGCTACGTGGAACCGTTGGCTTTCCAACAGTGAGGCAGTGGTGTATGTGAGAGACGGTCATCTTGTAACTCGCGCTATACCCAATCCGGATACATCCACCGACAATGTTCCCATGATTACGGGTGGCGTGAAGACACAAGGTTTGCACGATTTTCTGTATGGTAAGATTGAAGCTCGCATCCTCACGCATCCGCATACCGGAAACTTTCCGGCATTTTGGATGATGCCTTCTGACCAAAGTAAAGGTTGGCCCAACGATGGCGAAATCGACATCTGGGAGCAAATCGATACGCAGAACACGGCTTATCACACCATTCACACCAATTGGACCTATAATTTGGGTAACAAGAACACACCGCAGTCGTCATTCAGTGAGTCTTGCGACATGGCCAAGTGGCACACCTACGGTTTGGAATGGGTCGATGGTTTGCTTACATGGTATGTGGATGGCAAGAAAGTGGGCAGCTATGCCCGCAGTGCCGACCAAAACGCACTCGACAAGGGACAATGGCCCTTCGACAAGCCTTTCTACCTCATTCTGAACCAATCGGTGGGCAATGGTTCTTGGGCAGCCAATGCCGATACTGGCCATACGTATGAAACCCTCTTCGACTGGGTGCGTGTTTACCAAGAAGATCCTAATGTGGGTATCCGTGGTGTGGAATCGCGTCAGCCCATCAGCGTGATGCCCGTGGACGGAGGCGTGTTGGTAAGTGCCGCACGTTCACTGCCTGTCAGCATCTGCGATGCCGCTGGTCGATTAGTGAACCGCCAGAATGTTGAGGGCAATGTGCGCATCGCATTGCCGGCCGGTGTCTATGTGGTAAACAGCCACAAAGTGCTGGTGAAGTGATTGGGTATATCTAATACAAAATTTTATATAAATAAGGCGAACCTCCAAGCATTTCGGAGGTTCGCCTTGTTTGTTTGGGTGATAATGGCATTTAGGTGTGAAGGAGGTTTATTCCTGCAACGAGGCCTTTATTTCCAGTGTATAAATTTCACCTTCGATGTTCACCTTGGGATGGAGGTATACCATGTTTTTATTCTTACTGATGGTGATAGTGGCGGAGGGGATTCCTTTCAGTGAAAGTGTGAACTTGCCACTGCTCGCTTTCTTTATGGAATATTTATCGCCGGTGTTGAAGAATGCTTCACCGCTTTCATAGACTTCCACAAGCACATTGTTCTCGTCGATGCGCTTCACCACCACTTTTATGTCCGTATAGCTTTCCACTTCTTCTCCGTTTAGCAACAATCTGCCTGTGCCGACGTAAGTGCCGGCCACTTGCTTGCCGTTGTCTCTCAGGTTGCGTGTGGCAGTCGAGGTCTTGCCGCGTCTTCGCGCTGCTGTGGAGGTGGCAGCCGGTGTGCCTTCAGAATTTTCTACCTGGGTTTCGCTACGTTGCGGTTCGTTCTTCACCGTTCTGATGAAGCCATTGTCGATGGGATGAGTGAATGTGAAATCTTCGTTGGTGCTTTGCGACGATAGATACTTGTATCTGTAGCGAAGCTGGGTTTGCTTGAGCTGTTTGTGAAGTGCTATGGCACCGGTAATACCTGCAGCGGTAATTATTGTTCCTCCGCCGATAAAAGGACCACGTAGGCTCCCATCCTCCTCTCCGGCGGTATTTGCCGCTCCAAGTCCAACCATTATTGCTCCCAATGCTGCAGCCGGATAGCTAAGTATACGCGCAGCTCTTTTGCCAGCATAGTTGCAACGATTAAAGTCGAGGGCAAAAGGCACAAACTCGTTAGAACCGACTTGATGAGACATGAAGTAAGCGTAGTAAACGTCCCCCGGAATTCTCACTTTGGCTTTTCCCGTTGCCGGAATCACAGCTATTTTGTCCTTGTCGGGCGTATAAATCTCCGTCCCTGGTGTTCCGGCAATGCTGATGGTTTGTGAGGTGGTACAGGAGTGGAACAATAGAATTGCGGCTGCGAGCGATAAAAATTTGATGATATTCTTCGGCATAGTTCCATGTATTTATTGATAATCGAAAAGTATTCCTTGAACTCTGAAGTCGTGTCCGGCCTTAATCGAAGCATTGTTTTTGTCGATGTTGTTGCTGAAGTACAACATCCACCAATACTCGTTGATGGCGTTTTGCTTGGTGGCGTAAATCTGGCGTAGCGCCTCATTGGTCCTGCCTCTGCCTCTGACAGGGACGATTACCTTGGAGTTAGCATAGAAGTCGGTGGCAATTTGCTTAAATGTCTTTCCGTCATCCAATGAATAGCTGATGTAGATGCTGAAATGGCTGTACGATTGCTGCTCGGGGATTTCGGGCAATAGCACCTCCCCTTCACTCAGTGCATCCTTGCCAATGCCGATGATGCTGAATACTTTTGACATCGCTCCATTGCTATGTGGCGCCAACGAAACTTGGGGCTGGTCTGCCACATAAGTAGCGTTAGTGATGGCTGTGCCGGTTGTGCCAGCGCCGCCCAGATTTATACCGCTGGCAATTCGACCTAAAATTCCGCCAACCCCGAATGCACCGGCCAAAGCTCCCAGGTTGATAGAACCACCGCGAGTGATGGAACTGGAAGAGGTCGACGAAGTGGTGCGGACGGTAGGGTCGTAATAGGACGTGGACTTCCCATCGGTGTTGACAAAGAATGATTTTGTTTGGTCTATAACCATGGTGTTGGGTGTGCGGTTATAAACCACGGCTGTTATTTCCCCGGTTTCAGAAATGGTGTAGACCACTGCTATTTCTGCACTCTTCGGGATAGGGCGTTCCGGCGTGGGTTGTGCGTGTCGTGTGCGGACCGACTGATATCCCACGACATTTGCATTGAGCACCTTTTTTGTTCCGCACGATGTGAGTAGCAGGAACGCAGAAAGCATCAAGGAAAATACATGAAATGTTCTCATTTTGTTTGTGGTGGTAATTAAAAAGGCGCGAAACCGTTCGTACTTGTTCACTACCGGGTTACCACCACGTTACCCTTTACCCAACAAGTGCCAAACGGCTCACGCCCATCGGACGTGAACCTTCAGGCTACTTGCTCTCGGGTCTTAACATTGGTGGTATTCGGTAGTGGAGAACAAGAGCTAAAAGCTCAATGTAGTATGTTTGGAACGGAAACGCTTAGTTAGTAATGAGATGAGTTGAGGCTCATCGTTGACTTTTCGACATTCGGCCCCAGGCCTTGTGTCGCGTGTGCGTTTCTGTTTGCAATGTCTGTCTGTTTCTTGAAAAATAGGTTTAGGGGATGAAACAATGTGGATGATTTTCTCTGTGTGCCGGTGGGGCGGTGTGGTCCGCACGAACGGAGTTCGTCGCCCTCCTTTTGACGGAGGCAAAGATAATAAGGATTTTTTAACGGGCGATGAAAAAGGATGTGGAGTTGAGTTGTATGTATTTAGAATAACATCGTTTTGTCGCTTACATTTTGTCGCAAAAACAGGCGTTGGAAGTGCAAAAATTTACAGTGCTTGTAGAATTTTCTGCAGTGCTCGCAGGAATTTCTGCAAGCACTGCAGAATTTTCGGGAATGCCTATGCTTTTTTGCACACTGTGCAGGAGAGTTTTTCTTTGAGGGGGCTGTGGTGTTGAGTGCCGTTTTTCTGTGTCTGAAATCCGCTTCGGAAGTTCGCCGGTGTATTTGTGCTCACAAAAAAAAGCGAAAAATTTTGTTGAAAAAAGAAAATTTGTATTTTTGCCGCGCCTACAAAGCACCGGAGCGACACTGCAGTTGGGCAGATGCGCTCATTCTCTCTCCGGAGTGAGGGGCGGCACGCATGTCAGGCTTTTAAGAATTAGCAGAAGTATCAATCACCAATGGACGACTATCACTCGACATACGTAGGATAGACCGGGAGAAACGCATGGCGCGTTCTTCCCGTCAATAAATTTATGGAGAACGGCTATGCGAACCTATTGGAATACCGACCACGCACTCCGCACACAGGAGGAATGGACACCCGGCTGCTGGGTGCAAGTTACGTGTCCCACACCGGACGACGAAGCTTTTTTGCAAGAGGAACTGAAAATCCCTGATTACTTTCTGGATGACATTCGAGACAAGGACGAGCGTGCCCGTTATGACTACGACGACGGTTGGACGCTCATCATTCTTCGCATTCCCTATGTGAAGGAAGTGCAGTCGCGCACACCGCACACCACCATCCCGTTGGGCATCATTCTCAACAAGGGTGTGTGTGTTACGGTTTGCAATTACGAAACCAACATGATGATTGATTTCGTCAGCTACCAACAGAAACGAAACCAAGGTTTCACAGACTCTGTGGACATGGTATTCCGGCTTTTCCTCTCCTCGGCTGTGTGGTATCTCAAACGCTTGAAGCAAATTGGCGTTTTGGTGGACGAGGCCAAACGAAACCTCGACCGAAAGATAGACAACGAGGACTTGATTGGGCTCTCGCGTTTGCAAGACAGTTTGACCTATTTTATTACCTCCATCCGTGGCAACGAAACGTTGCTTTCGAAGTTGAAATTCAAACTGCCTGTCGATGAAGTGGATGCCGACCTTATCGAGGACGTTACCATTGAGATGAATCAGGCCAGAGAGACTACCAACATTTACACACACATCTTGGACTCCACCATGGAGACCTACGCAAATATCATCAACAACAGCATGGCGAGCGTCATGAAGCAGATGACTTCCGTCTCCATCATCCTGATGTTCCCCACGCTTATCGCAAGCATCTTCGGTATGAACCTAATCAACGGCATGGAGGCTGCGTGGTGGGGATTCCCGCTTGTGGCCGGTGGCTCCGTGCTCGTAACCGCCGTGTTCTATGCTTTGTTCCGCAGAAAAGCGTGGATTTGATAGGCTTTGGCTTTGAAAAATAACCGAAACGCTTGTCGGAGAAAATAAAAATGCATTCATTTGCAGATAAATAGCGAACTCATGTTCGCTACATAGCCTGTCAGCCTCTGTGCAGCAGGCTTTCATTATTACGATTGGCACAGACTGATGACGGAAGGCCCATAGCATTTTGTCTGACGTTGTGCAGAAACATTAACCCTCTTACTACCATTATTATGGAAGAAATCAAAAACATCGCTCCCGAAGAAGTGAAAAACGAAAACGTGCAATCACAAGAAAATGCACAGGCTGTTGAAACCCCGGAAACACTTACGGAAATGCCGGCTGAGGTTTCCGAAGAGGCTCCGGCCAGGGCGCAGCCGCAAACCAAGGAGGAGATTATCAATCGCCTCAAGGAACTGGTGCACGAAGCCGACAAGGCAGAGCGAGCAGAGCTGGAACAACTGAAACAAACATACTATCGGCTTCACAATGCCGAGGTGGTGGCTGCTCGTGAGGCATTCATCGCTGCCGGTGGTGCTGCTGAGGAATTCCAACCCGAAGCCGACACGCTTGAAGAAGAATTTAAGGCACAAATGAGCTTGGTCAAAGAAATGCGTGCCAAGTTGGCAGAAGAACAAGAACAAATCAAGCAGGAAAATCTGCGCAAGAAGCAGGAAATCATCGAGCGCATCAAGGAATTGGGCGCCGACCCCGAAACTGCCGACAAGGGTTATGAAGAAGTGAAAACGCTTCAGGCTGCCTGGAAGGAAATAAAGCTCGTTCCTGCAGAAGCGGCCACCGAACTCTGGAAGACATACCACCTGCACGTAGAACAATTCTATGATCAATTGCGCCTGAACCACGAATTCCGTGCTTACGACTTCAAGAAAAATCTTGAGGCGAAGACACATCTGTGTGAGGCTGCCGAAAAGCTTGCTGAGGTGGAAGACCCCGTTTCGGCATTTCATCAATTGCAGAAACTCCATCAGGAATTCCGCGAAATCGGTCCTGTGAGCAAGGAACTGCGTGAAGAAATCTGGAATCGCTTCAAGGAAGCCAGCACTGTGGTGAATAAACGACACCAAGCGCACTTCGAGGCCCTGAAAGCTCGCGAGGAAGAAAATCTTGTGCTCAAGACCGCACTTTGCGAACGCGTTGAGGCTATCGATGTGGCTGCGCTGAACAACAACGCGGCCTGGGAAGAAGCAACAAAGACCATTCTTGAAACACAGGCAGAGTGGAAAGGCATTGGCTTCACACCGAAAAAAATGAATGCCAAGATATTTGAGCGTTTCCGCACGGCTTGCGACACATTCTTCAAAGCTAAGACCGAATTCTACAAGTCACTCCGCGATTCCCTCTCCGAGAACTTGGCTGCCAAAACCGCACTTTGTGAAAAAGCCGAAGCACTCAAGGATAGCACCGATTGGGCGGCCACTTCTGCCAAACTTGTGGCCTTGCAGAAAGAATGGAAAACCATTGGTCCCGTGGCACACAAGGTTTCTGAAAACATCTGGAAGCGTTTCAACGAAGCATGCAACTACTTCTTTGAACAAAAGAACGCAGCTACACAAGGCCAGCGCAAGGAAGAAGAAGCTAATCTTGAACTGAAACAAGCGGTTATCGAAAAATTGCAGGCACTTCTCGAAAATCCCGGCGACAATGTCCAGCAAACGGTGCGCGAACTTCAGGCAGAATGGAACGGCATTGGTCATGTTCCTTTCCGCAAGAAGGACAAGGTCTACAAGCAGTATCGTGAAGTGGTGGATCGCATCTACAAAGAACTGCACCTGAGTGCCGGTCGTCGCCATTTGGAGAACTTCAAGAAGAATGTGGCCGACAAGGGCGGCAATGAGCTTGTGCGTGAACGCACTCGCCTCATGACTGCTTACGAAGCCAAGAAGGTAGAAATTCAAAACTACGAAACCAATCTTACCTTCTTTAGCAGTAAATCGAAGTCGGGTAACAGTTTGGTGGAAGAGCTTTCCAAGAAAATTGAACGCCTCAAAGAAGACCTCGGTCTGCTCGTAGAAAAAATCAATGCCGTGAACGAACAAATCAAAGCCGAAGAGCAAGCATAAGCCTGCCTTTCGGACATCTGAATACAGCAATCCCCTTTCCGTCTATGCGATGGAAAGGGGATTGCTTTTGTTGGGAAATTTTCGGTGATGGGAATAGAATTTTTCTCGCCCTATTTGATGTGTTCGCGAATCTTTTTCAAGTAATTGTTGAGTGCTTCTTCGTCTTTTCGGTCGATGATTTCAAGCATTTCCTTCAGCTCGTCGCGAATTTTAGATACTTGTCCGCCGGTGCGAGGATTGAAGAGGATTTCACGCAACAGGCAGTCGTCTTCTCCCAATACACCTTTAGCAATTGCCATGTGCCGTTTGAAAGTTGTACCTGGCGCATCTTGATGCTTCATTACCGCAGCAAAAACAAAAGTGCTCACGAAGGGAATGCTAAGCGAGTAGGCCACAGTTTCGTCGTGCTCGTCAAAAGTGTATTCACAGATGTTGAGTCCCAATTTACTGTAGAGGTCTTTGAAGAAAATGCGACCCATATAATCGCCCTCACTGATGACAATGGCATTCTCCGAGGCCAAAGCTCCCAGGTTGGCAAAGGTGGGGCCGAACATGGGGTGTGTGCTGACGTATCGGCGGCCGCAGGTTTCGTAGAAAGCTTGTATGCCCGTCTTCACCGAAGCTATATCGCTGAGGATGCATTCCTGTGGTAGATAGGGTATGACTTGGCGAAATACATCCAGCGTGTGCTTCAGCGTAACAGCATTGATGACCAATTCGGGAGCAAAGTCGCGAATCTCTTCAAGCGATGTGAAGCGTTGCGTGTTGTACATGAAACGTAGCCGCTTGGGGTCTACATCATACACGGCCGTTTCGTGTTCGAAGCTGAGCAGGTCCACGAAAAACGAACCCATTTTTCCGGCACCAAGAATGAGTATCTTCACTTTTCGAAAGCCTTTTATTTGTTCAGAATGTCTATTTGCTGACGCACGCTTTCTTCGTGGATGGCTTCAAAGATGGTTTTCATGAAGTCTGTTCCCATTCCGCAGAGCACACCTTGCGCTCCTCGTTTGTCCAGAATCTCTGTGTAGCGTCCTGTTTGCACTACCGTCATGTTGTGCTCGCGCTTGTAATGTCCGATTTCGCGGCACACACGCATACGCTTCGAGAGCAGTTCGATGAGCGCGCTGTCGCATTCATCAATTTGTCGGCGCAGGGCTTCCAGACTCTCGGTGGTGATGCTCGTGTTGCGCACCGTAAGTTTGTCGAGGATGAAATCGAGAACGTCGGGTGTAACCTGTTGTTTGGCATCGCTCCACGCGCAATCGGGGTTGCAGTGGCTCTCGACGAGCAGTCCTTCGAAACCGAGGTCAAGTGCTTGTTGACAAAGCGGAGCGATAAGCTCGCGTGCGCCCCCGATATGACTGGGATCGCCGAAGATGGGCAGATTTGGAATTCTGCGACGCAGCTCAATGGGGATGTGCCACATCGGCAGGTTGCGATAGAGGCGCTTATCGTAACTTGAGAAGCCGCGATGTATCACGCCCAAGCGCGTAATTCCGGCTCCGTTGATGCGTTGCAGACCGCCAATCCAGAGTTCCAAATCCGGGTTGACAGGATTTTTTACCAGCACGGGCACATCCAAACCCTTCATGGCGTCGGCCAGTTCCTGCATGGCAAAAGGGTTGGCCACCGTGCGTGCTCCCACCCAAAGGATGTCGACTCCTGCTTCCATGCATGCTTCAACGTGGCGCGGCGTGGCCACTTCGGTGGAAACAAGCATACCGAGTTCTTTCTGCACGCGCGAAAGCCAAGGAAGGCCTACTTCGCCCACGCCTTCAAATCCGCCGGGTTTGGTGCGGGGTTTCCAGATGCCGGCACGCAAGATTTTAATTCCTTTCTTCGCCAGCTGCGTAGCGGTGTTCATTACCTGTTCTTCTGTCTCGGCCGAGCACGGACCGGCAATCACGATAGGTCTTTTATCTTCAATTCCCGGAAGATTAAGAGGGCTAAGATTGAGTTCCATTGTTGTGTTGTATTTTTTTGTTGTTTGATATCTGAAATGATGTGTTGTCTGTGTGAGAATGCCTCTGCCGTTACGCTCCGAACACCTTGCGGATGCGTTGCAGAGCTTCGTTCATGCGGTTCTCGTTGGCGCAGAGCGAAATGCGTATGTAGCGTTGGCCGTTGCTGCCAAAGATGAAGCCGGGTGTGATAAACACTCGGGCTTCGTGCAGCAAGCACTCAGTGAGTTGTTCGGCATCTGCATAATGTTCGGGAATGCGTCCCCAAAGAAACATGCCCACTTGCGCTGTGTCATAGCTGCATCCCAGTGTTTGCATAATGCTTTCGGCAGTTTGTCGGCGGCGTGCATAAACGTTGATGTTGGCTTCGGTGTGCCATTCGTCCGAGTTGCGGAAAGCCTGTGCAGCTGCCAATTGCAGCGGACGGAATGTGCCGCTGTCGATGTTGCTTTTTACGGTGAGAATCCAGCGGACGAAAGTTTCGTTGCCGGCGAGCATCCCTACGCGCCAGCCGGGCATGTTGTGGCTCTTGCTCATCGAGTTGAATTCGATGCAACAGTCCAGTGCTCCGGGCACTTGCAGAATACTCAGGTGTTCTTTGGCCAGGATGTGGGAGTAGGGGTTGTCGTTCACCACCACAATGTTGTGCTTTCGGGCAAAGTCAACCAATCGTTCGTAAGTGCTGCGCATGGCCGGTGCTCCCGTGGGCATGTTGGGATAGTTGGTCCACATCAGCCGAACTCCGGTGAGATCCATGGATTCGAGGGCTTCAAAATCGGGTTGCCAGCCGTTTTCGCTTTTCAAGTCGTAGTTCACCACTTCGCAGCCCAACAGGCGCGACAATGAAGTGTATGTGGGATATCCCGGATTGGGCACCAACACCTTTTCGCCGGGATTGACAAGTGCCAGCGTGGTGTGCAGAATTCCCTCTTTCGAGCCGATGAGCGGTTGGATTTCGGTGGCCGGGTTCAGTGTTACGCCATACCATCGCCGGTAGTGCTCGGCCATGGCTTCGCGCAGTTCGGCAATGCCGCCGGTGGGCTGATAGCCGTGTGCGTCGGGACGTGCGGCTTCTCGGCATAACACTTCGATGGTCTCGGGTGAGGGTGGCATGTCGGGGCTTCCGATGGCCAGACTCACAATGTCCTTTCCTTCGGCGTTGAGACGCGCCACTTCTTTCAGTTTGCGCGAGAAGTAGTATTCACTCACGCTGTTAAGTCGTTCGGCAGGCTTTATGTTCATGATTATTTTCCTTTGTATTCTCCCAGGATATGCAATTCTTTGGTCAGTGGTCGCACGGCGTCGATGCTTTGTCGGTAGCGCACATAGTCGTCATAGCACACATCGACGTAGAAGAGGTATTGCCATTCGCGTCCGATGATGGGCAGCGATTGTATCTTCGAGAGGTTGATTCGATAAAAGCTGAAAATGCTCAGCACTTGCGACAGGCTGCCTTCGGCATGGGGCAGTGTGAAGACGATGGAGCTTTTGTCTGTCTGTCTGGTGTCGCGCAGGCGGTCGGCGTTCCATGGGTCGCACAGCAGGAGGAAGCGTGTGTAATTGTGCTTGTTGTCCTCGATGCCTTGTTCCAAGACACGCATCCCGTAGAGTGGGGCTGCGCCCACGTGGCAGATGGCGGCATGTCCGCGCAAGCCTTGGCGACTGATTTGTTCGGCAGCTCCGGCCGTGTCGTCCACTTCCACCACTTTCATTTGCGGATTTCTGCTCAGGTAGCCGCGACACTGCATCAGGGCCACGGGGTGTGAGTTCACTTCGGTGATGTTTTCAAAATCGTCTTCGGGCAGGCACATCAGGCTGTGCTCGATGTGAAGTTTGTGCTCGCCCACGATGGTCATGCCGCTTTCGCGCAGCAATTCGTAGTTGTGGAGAAGGCTGCCGGCTATGGTGTTCTCGATGGCCATCAGCCCCAGCACGTTGTCGTCGCTTTTCATTTCGCGAAACAGCCCTTCAAAGTCGCGACAACATACAATGTCGAGCTCTTCGCCCTCAAAGTATTGGTGGGCGGCAATGTCGTGAAACGAGCCTTTGATGCCTTGTATAGCGATTTTTCTCATGTTGGTAGGTTCTTCCGAGGGGTATTAACAAAAAATCCCGCTTCAGGGCGAAGCGGGATGAATTTGTGTTGGTTTATTTTCCTGTCTTTCGGCGCATGCCGTCCCGCTTCACGTTTTGCGTAAAGTAAAAGCTAAAGTAATAGCGGAAGCATGCAGCGTTGTGAGACATGGTTTTGAGTTTGTTTCGGCAGCAAATGTAATACGTTTCGATGTATTAGCAAACATTTTGCTCGATTTTTTGGGTTTATGGTGTGATTTTTGTTTTTCTGTGTGGCTTTTCCTGATTATCGAAACGGTTTGTGGAAGTGCCGGCTGACATTTTGTTACTTTCTTAATCTTTCTTAAAACTCTTCGAGAGCCATCTGCACGCCTTGCAGTTGCCTCGGCGAAGTGCCGGAAAGCGGGAAGAAAAATCGGCAATGCTTGTGGATTTTTCAGCAAGCACTGCAAAAAAATCTGCAAGGCATCTGCAAAAACCTCTCCGCAGTGCTTGCAGAAGGCTTTGCGGCACAAAAAAAGAGAAACACCGCAGGCGTTCCTCTCTTGACACTTCAAGATACGAATTTCTACCGACATGACCAAATTGCTTGGCGATGCCGGTTTTGACAAAATGCTCTTGCAGATGCGTCTTGGCTGTCTTAATTGTTGAAGAAATGTGTATTCTGCTGACAAAATGCATTTTGCAAAGTGAGGGCACGGAGTGTAACTTTTTGCTCGCTCTGCATCGGCTTTCGCAGCCTTTTGTGTAACTTCGCCCCGACATATATAATAGGAACCCGACGTGGAAGAAATGAAACACCGCTTTGTCGATGCCTTGATGGCATACGTGCGTGCCGCCTTGCAGGAGAGCGGTGAGGCAGCGGACTATAGCCGCATGGCTGTGCGCATTGTCGATGCCCGCAATCTGCTGTTCTGTTCGGCCGGTGCTTGCACCACCGACGAGACCGAGGATGTCTTTGCCTTGCGCGACCTTTGCTGCATCGACGAGGACACCTTGGAGTTTGTGCCCGACCGTGGGCGCATGGAGAGCGTGGCTCGTAATTACTTCTGACACGTCAGCAAAAATCTTCATCTATGGAACAAAACATCGAAATGCAGGCATACAATCACCGTGTGCCCATACAAATTCGCTTTAACGATGTGGATCGCTATGGCCACGTCAACAACAATTCTTATTTCGCTTATTACGATCTGGGAAAAGAGGATTATCTCTGCACCGTGCTCGATAAGTACTATCGTGCCAATGATGTGGTGCCCGTCATTGCCAGTATCAAAGCCGACTTCATCGCTCCGATTTTCTATGGCGACCCCATCGTTGTCGAGACGGCGGTTTCGCACATCGGTCAGCGCAGTTTCACCCTGGCGCAGCAGGCTGTGAACACGGAGACGGGGGTCGTTCTTTGCCGATGCCAAACCGTGATGGTGTGCTTCTCGGTGAAAGGACAATGCTCGGCAGACATGCCCGACTTCTTCCGTGAGGCCATCGAACGCTTCGAGGGTAAGAACTTGAGCCACAAACCGGCATAATCTTCCCAAGGGCGACAAGAATTTCATAAGCGAATATCGTTATTGAAAAAGTGGGGCGAAAATTTCAGCCTCGACTTCTCAAACATTATGCAACAAATCATCTATTCACGCAACGTAGCTGCCGATTTGACCCAGCTCCTGGGCGGTTTGCACTACGATCGTCTGTTTTTGCTCACCGATGAAAATACGCATCGGCTGTGCCGTCCTCTGCTGAAAGGAAGCCTGGCGGAACAAGCTGAGAGCATCGTCATTGGTGCTACAGACGAGAACAAAACTCCGGAAACGCTGATGGCTGTGTGGCAGGCACTATGCAACGGTGGTGCAACGCGCCACTCGTTGCTGATATGCCTGGGCGGCGGAATGGTTACCGACCTCGGAGGTTTTGCCGCTGCCACTTTCAAGCGCGGCATCAAGTTTGTGAACATCCCCACCACACTTCTCTCGATGGTCGATGCGGCTGTGGGAGGCAAAACGGGTATCAACTTTAATGGACTCAAGAACGAAATCGGCGCTTTCCGTGAGGCCGATGCCGTGATTGTTTCCACAGATTTTCTCCACACGCTTGACGATCTTAACATGTGCTCCGGCTATGCCGAGATGCTGAAGCATGCCTTGCTCGATGGAGACAGGATGTGGGCAGAGCACCTGAATTTTGATGTGTATTCGTTCGACTTCTCTCTTCTCCCCACGTTGGTGAAAGAAAGCATCGTTCTGAAACAACGCGTCGTGCAGGAAGACCCACACGAACAGGGCTTGCGCAAAGCGTTGAACCTGGGACACACCGTGGGACATGCTTTTGAGAGTTTGGCATTGCAGCGGCAAAACACCGTGTTTCATGGTTATGCCGTGGCGTGGGGATTGGTGTGCGAACTCTTCCTGAGTACGCTCTTCGGGTTTCCGGTGGAAAAGATGCGCCAAACGTTTGCTTTTATCCGTGAACACTACGGCCGCTTCAACTTCACTTGCGACGATTACGAAACCCTTTATGCCTACATGCAGCACGACAAGAAAAACATGGGCGGCCACATCAATTTCACCTTGTTGGAGGATGTGGGTCGCGTCAAGCTGGACTGCCGTGTGAGCAAGGAAGATGTGTTTGCCGCCTTCGACTTCTTGCGTGAAGGATAGGCGGATGAGAACCGCATGAATACGTTATGAAATGAAAAACAAACTGATTAAAACCCTCGAACGCACCCTTTCGCTTTTGTTGGTGTTTCTTTTGTTCTCGGCAGCTGCAGTGCCGATGGGCAGCCTTTGGGGGGAAGATTTGGCGAAGCCGAATGCAGACAAGGAAACCGAAAACACTGCAACGGGAATGCCGTCGGTAGCAGACGTGCCTGCTTCCGTGAAATCAGCCTTGGGGCTCGCAGATGCTCGCTGGCTTTTGTGCGATACGGTGTCTTGGACGGTGCAGTCGGCAGCGACGGGACAAACTATCGGCCGTGTGGTGAGCAGTGCCCGCATTGCCCCCGAGGTGGCCGGCTTTGCAGGTCCGGTGCCGGTGTATGTATATATTGATTCGGCCGAAGTGGTGCAAAACATCATTGTGACAGACAACGCCGAAACACCTGACTTCCAACGGCGTGCCGCCGTGGTGCTGGATGCTTGGAAAGGAAAACGCTTGGAGCAAACGCCTGAAGTGAAAGTGGATGCCGTGAGCGGAGCTACCTATACCTCGAATGCATTGATACGCAATGTGGAAGCAACCTTGGCCTTTTGTCGCCAAACTTCGCACAACGCAGTGATTGTTCCGGCCATTGGTTGGGCAAAAACTTTGTGTGTGTTGGGCGTCTTGGCTTTGGGAGTTGCAGCTGCCTTTGTGCAACATCGCAAGCGATGGATGCGCCCGGTGTTGCTGCTGCTCAATGTGGTTGTGGTGGGATTTTGGTGTGGACAATTTCTGAGCGTGTCTCTGCTTCGCGGATGGCTCTCCTCCGGTTTTGAACCACTGACCGTACTTCCCACGTTGGCCATGTTGCTCGTAGCCGTTGTGATGCCGTTCTTTGGGAAACCGGCTCATTATTGCCAATGGGTGTGCCCGTTGGGAGCACTCCAAGAACTGCTTTACATGTTCCCGTGGGGGAGAATCGAAGTACCTGCTCACGTGTTTCGTGTGCTGAATCACATTCGTTTGGGTGTGTTTGCGGTGCTGCTCATGGGGTTGTGGTTGGGCTTCGGAGCTTTCCTGCTCGATTATGAGCCTTTTATGCTCTTTTCTCTCGAAAGTCTGTCTCTCCCTGTGCTGATATTGGCATTTGTGATAGTGATGGCAGGTTTGTTTGTGCCCCGCCCGTGGTGCAAAACCCTTTGTCCGCTCGGCGAAGCCTTGCATCTGGCTTCACGTGCCGACTGACCAACGGTCGGAAAAGTGAGTAAAAACAAACAGCATCAGCATAAGAAATTTTCCTTAACACCTATAATAATATGAATCGTTATAAGATTGTTTGCCTCGTGCTTTCTGTGGCTCTTCTCGCCAGTCTGGCTCGTCTGGCCGTAACGGCAAATGGCGAAAAAGCTTGTTGTGGAAAGCATTCGGCAGAGGCGAAATCCTCCGTTGTGTTGCAAAACATTCTGAACCGCAAGAGCGTGCGCAGTTTCACCGATCGTCCGGTCAGTCGTGAGCAGCTCGACACCTTGCTTCGCGCAGCCATGGCTGCCCCAACGGGGCGTGATATGCGGCCGTGGAAGTTTGTGGTGGTACAAGGCCGTGCCGAAATGGATAGCTTGGCGCAGCGTCTGCCTTATGCCAAGATGCTGACCGAAGCCACGGCTGCTGTCATTGTCTGCGGTGATTTGAGTGTTCTTTCAAAGGAGGGGAAACCTTCCACCAACTGGACATTCGATTGTTCGGCTGCCACCGAAAATTTGCTCCTCATGGCAGAAGCAATGGGGCTGGGTGCCGTGTGGACCGGAGTGCATCCTTATGAAGACCGGTTGAGTGTGGTGAAAGCCGCATTGGGACTGCCCGAACATATCGTGCCGCTCAACGTGGTTCCCATTGGTTATCCCAAAGGCACACCGCAACCCAAGGATAAGTTTGATGCCGCCAATATCCACTACAATCGGTGGTAAGAAAGCGGCAGTGCTTTAGCAATAACATCTGTCATTGTCGGAACTATGAGATTTAAGTTTGTATTTTTTCGCACGCTGTGTCTGTTGGCTGTGATGCTTCTGCCATTGTGGGTGCATGCGCAGACAACTCCTTTCGAGCAACTCTTCCAACGTTTCAAGGCGGCCGCGCAATTCGATCACGCGTTTCCGCGCGAGAAAGTTTATCTTCATCTTGATAACAATGCCTACATGGTGGGCGAAACCATGTGGCTGAAAGCCTATGTGGTGCGTGCGTCTTCGTTGCAGCCCACCACACTCAGTGGTGTGCTGTATGTGGAATTGCTCAATGCCGATGGCGATTTGGTGGAGCGCAAACTGCTGCAGGTGGACGAGGGGCAGGCTTATGGAGAATTCAAGCTCGATATGCCGGTACGCGCCGGCTTCTACGAAGTGCGTGCTTATACGCGCGAAATGCTCAATTGGGGCAGTGAGGCGTGCTTCTCGCGAGTGATTCCCATCTTCGAGAAAAATGAAGGTCGGGCGGAAACGGCCTTGGAAATACCGCGTCCGGAGAATGAGCACGATTTGGCTCCCGGCCATTCGCGTCCCTATGATTTTAAGCGCCGTGGCGAAGTGTTTGTAGACTTCTATCCGGAAGGTGGGAACATGGTGAAAGGAATGGTTGGGCGTGTGGCGTTTCGTGCCAGCGATGCGCAGGGCCGAGGACTGACGGGAGGACTTTCGCTTTTCACTGCTGATGGTTGTAAGGTGCAGGACATCGTTCCCGAACATGATGGAATGGGACTTTTTATGCTGTCGCCGGAAGCACAGGGGGGATACGTGAAATATACAGATGGGGAGAACGAACAGCGTTTTCCCTTGCCGGAACCTCAATCAGTCGGTTATGTGCTGACGGCAGATGTTGAGGAAGATGGCGTTACGTTGCTCATTCAGCGCAGTGAGATGCAGCCGGAACAACTCACCGGATTGGCAGTGTTCTGCCGCGAACGTGCGTGTTATTTCGATACTTTGACGGTGGGAGATGTGCCGGTGGAAATGTTTATTCCCAATGAGAGTTTTCATGGAGGCATCAACCGTGTTGAACTCTTTGATTCGCAAGGAAACAGTTTGTGCCGTCGTTTGGTGTGGAAAGATGCCCCCGAACGGCAGGCCCGAGTCTCGGTAAGTCGGAATGCAGTGGAGTATCAACCTTTCTCCCCGATAGCCATGGAATTCAAGGTGTGTGATGCCGAGGGAAATCCCTTGGCCGATGCTCCTTTCTCATTGTCGGTGCGCGACAGTGTGGGCGAGATGGTGGCCACTCCTCATGTGGATTTTTACACCGAGATGTTGCTCTCCTCAGAGTTGCGAGGGTGGATTTCTCGTCCGGAGTATTATTTTGAGAAAAACGATGTAGAGCATCGTCGGGCTCTTGACTTGCTTTTGTTGGTGCAAGGATGGACAGCTAATGCCTTTGCTACGATGTACGGAAAAGACAGTTTTGACTTGCGTCAACCCATTGAGGAACATCTCACCCTGAATGGTCGGGTGCTCAAAGACAAAGGTGAAGTGGCTGAAAAGGTTTGGGCCGGTGCTACGCTTGACCTGAAGATGTACACACGGGAAGGGGGAGCTTTGGAGGCTTCTGCCGTAACAGATTCTTTGGGGCGTTTTGCTTTTGTCTCGAACGTTGATTTTACCGGCGATTGGGTGGCACAATTCTCCACGCGAGTGAATGGCAAACGGAAATGGAGTCGTGTGGCTCTGGATCGTTGGTTCGGACTCTCACCACGCGCTTTCCATTTGTCGGAAATGGAATTGCAACCGGCAATGCCCCCTGTGGCAAATCGAGACAACAAACCGTCAGTGTTTAATTGGCAGGACACCATTCCGCAAACGCTCAGCGTGTCTCTTGGCATGGCGGAGGTGGTGGCCAAGAACGGCTATCGTGGTTTGGTGGGGAACCGCTATAGTTACAAGGGAGGCGAGAAAGCCGGTTTCCGGCATGCCCAAGTTTATTATAATGTGGTGCAGGAAATCGAGCGATGGCAGGACGAAGGAAGAGACATCCCTTTGATTTGGAATTGGTTGGCAGGTAAAAATTCGCAGTTCACTTATGACCCGATTGCCAATACGGAGGATGCCCGCATGAAAGCCTTTTTCGAATCTTTTGGCGACACTTCCCAAGTGGTGGAAGCCGGGGAAAAATATGCATTCTACTATCGTGGGCGTCCGGCAGTGGTTTTCGTGGATAACGAACTGTTGTTGCAATTTCGCAAAGGCGATGATCCACTCATCTTCTCCGATGCAGTGAAGAGTGTCATGGTTATGGAAAGTCCCAACGACTGGCGAAACTTTTTGCCAAGTACCATGCAAGGTGTCAAGGAGGCTGAATTGATGAGCTTCAGTCCGGCTGCTATTTTTATTTATACGCATCCCAATCGTTCGATGCGCTATCGGAAAGGTGTGCAGCATCGTCATGTGGATGGTTTCAGTGCTCCCAAACGTTTCTATTCGCCGGACTATCGGCGCTACTCTCTGCGTGATGATGCCGATACGCGTCGCACATTGTTTTGGTGCCCGACTCTGCGCACCGACAAGGATGGAAAGGCCTCGGCCGTCTTTTTTAGCAATGCCGGTGAGCATCAGCGGTTGCGCATATCGCTTCGTGGAATTACCCAAAACGGAACTTTTATTTTCTATGAGCATTGAAAACATGCCGTGAGCGACTGACAAAATGGCGGAGATTGTGGGCAAAAGAAAATAAGTGCTTGCGAAAATCCTTTTTGGCACACTTTTGGCATAAAGAAAGGCGAATGCGATTTTCCGAGCTTTATGTTCGATATTCGAGTGTGGGGGCGGAAACTTCGCACAACATCTTAAACAAATAAAAACTTAAACATAAAAAAACGATGAACATTAAACCATTGGCCGATCGTGTGCTCGTTAAGCCTGCGGCCGCAGAAGAGAAAACAGTAGGTGGTATTATCATTCCCGACACTGCCAAGGAAAAACCCCTGCAGGGTAGTGTGCTGGCGGTGGGTACCGGTACCAAAGATGAAGAAATGGTGCTGAAAGCCGGAGATACCGTGCTTTATGGAAAATACAGCGGAACTGAAGTGGAACTCGACGGTGAGAAATATCTCATTATGCGCCAAAGCGATGTGCTGGCAGTGCTGGCCTAATCGCGCGCGTACATATAATAATATATAAGCAACTTAAAATATCAGGAAATCATGGCAAAAGAAATCAGATATGATGTAGATGCCCGCGAACTCCTTCGCCAAGGAGCTGATGCGCTGGCCAATGCAGTGAAAGTTACGCTGGGCCCCAAAGGACGCAATGTGGTAATCGATAAGAAGTTTGGCGCACCGCGTATTACCAAGGACGGTGTGAGCGTGGCTAAGGAAATCGAATTGGACAATGCTTTTGAAAATGCCGGTGCGCAACTTGTGAAGAGCGTTGCTTCAAAGACAGGTGACGACGCTGGTGATGGAACTACCACCGCCACAGTGCTGACACAGGCCATCCTGACTGAAGGAATGAAAAACGTGGCTGCAGGTGCCAACCCCCTGGACTTGAAGCGCGGTATCGATAAGGCTGTTTCGGCCGTGGTAGAGAGCATCAATGGACAGGCTGAGCAAGTTGAGGAAAGCTATGAGAAAATCGAGCAAGTGGCTACCATCTCTGCCAACAACGACTCTGAAATCGGTAAACTCATTGCTGACGGAATGCGTGCCGTAAGCGTGAATGGCGTGATTACCATTGAGGATGCCAAGGGCCGCGACACTGTGCTTAAGACTGTGGAAGGTATGCAGTTTGACCGTGGCTATCTTTCTGCCTACTTCGTAACCGATGCTGAGAAGATGCAGTGCGAGATGGAGAACCCCTACATCTTGATTTATGATAAGAAGATCAGCAACCTGAAGGACTTCTTGCCAATTCTCGAACCCGCGGTGCAGAGCGGCCGTCCCTTGCTCGTAATTGCAGAGGACGTTGACAGCGAAGCGCTCACCACGTTGGTGGTGAACCGTCTGCGCACACAACTCAAGATTTGCGCTGTGAAAGCTCCCGGCTTCGGCGATCGTCGCAAGGCAATGCTCGAAGATATCGCTATCCTCACCGGCGGTATTGTTATCAGCGAAGAGAAGGGCTTGAAACTCGAACAAGCCACTATCGAAATGCTGGGTAGCGCAGAAAAGGTTACCGTTTCGAAAGACAACACTACCATTGTTGATGGTGCAGGTGCCAAGGCAAATATCGACGAGCGCATTCAGCAAATCAAGAATGAGATGGCCAATTCTACCAGTTCTTATGACAAAGAAAAACTTCAAGAGCGTTTGGCCAAGCTTTCGGGCGGTGTTTGTGTGCTCCAAGTAGGTGCAGCCAGCGAAACCGAGCAAAAAGAAAAGAAAGACCGTTGTGATGACGCCCTTTGTGCAACACGTGCTGCCATTGAGGAGGGTATCGTTACAGGTGGCGGTGTGGCATACATCCGTGCACAGCAGGCACTTGAAGGTCTGACCGGCGATAATGCAGATGAGACTACCGGTATCGCCATCATCCGTCGCGCCATCGAAGAACCCCTTCGCCAGATTTGTAAGAACGCCGGTGTTGAGGGTGCTGTGATTGTGAACAAAGTGCGTGAGGGTGAAGGAAACTTTGGCTACAATGCCAAGAACGAAACCTTCTGCGACCTGCGTGCCGCAGGCGTTGTGGATCCTGCCAAAGTAACTCGCGTGGCTTTGGAGAATGCTGCCAGTGTGGCCGGAATGTTCCTCACCACCGAGTGCGTGATTTGCGACAAAAAAGAAGACAAACCCGAAATGCCGATGGGCGCTCCCGGTATGGGAGGAATGGGCGGCATGATGTAATCTTTCCGCAGACAACATTCTAATTCGAATAACAGCTCTGCCATCTCCGATTTGTGGAGATGGCAGAGCTTTTTTTGTTGGTGTGGTCAGTAAGAAACATGACGGAACCCGGACGCACAGAACGCCCCTTTGCGTAAAAAGTCTTACCTTTGCATCGTATATTCACCGAAGTGCTTTTTCTGATGAGGCACTTCCAATGCACACGAACCATGAACATAGCTCTTTTGCTTTCGGGAGGCGTTGACAGCGCCGTGGCTTTGCATCTGCTTTACGAACAAGGCTTTCGCCCGGATTTGTATTATATTAAAATCGGTATGGATGCCGATGATTTGACTTGTACCGCCGAGGAGGATATCGAACTCTCGGAGGCAACAGCCCGACGCTATGGCTTGAAACTTGAAGTCATAGATTTGCAAAAAGAGTATTGGGATAGGGTGGTTTCGTATACGATGGAACATGTGAAGCAAGGCTTGACCCCCAATCCGGATGTGATGTGCAACAAATTGATAAAGTTTGGGGCTTTCGAGGAAAAGGTAGGCCATGCTTACGACCGCATTGCCACAGGCCATTATGCCCGTGTGCTCACCACACCGAGGCTGCCCGAAGTTCCGTTGTCTGAGGCTTTCGATTTGGAATGCGCTCGACCGGTTTCGTTGGTGGGTGGGGAAGAACTGACGGCCTATCACTTGGAAGCAGAGACGCGTTGGTTGGGCACGGCTCCCGATCCGGTGAAAGACCAAACCGATTTCCTTGCTCAATTGAGCCTTGCGCAGATGGACAAAATCATGTTGCCCATCGGTCACCTCATGAAAGACGAGGTGAGAAGCATTGCATTGGATGCTAAGCTACCTCCTGCGCGTCGAAAGGATAGTCAGGGAATTTGTTTCTTGGGTAAGATCAATTATAGCGACTTTGTGCGTCGTTTCTTGGGCGAACAAGTGGGGCCGGTCATCGAGATTGAAACCGGTAAAAAGATTGGCGAGCATCGCGGATACTGGTTTCATACCATCGGACAGCGCAAAGGCTTGGGGTTGGGCGGTGGACCGTGGTTTGTGGTGAAGAAAGACATCGACAACAACATTCTGTATGTCAGCCATGGTTATGACACACTTTTGCAATATGGACGCTCATTCGCCTTGGCCGGATTCCATTTCCTCACGGCCGATCCATGGCCTTCGGAGGGTGAGTTCGACATCACTTTCAAAGTGCGCCACACAGACCGCTTCCGTACGGGAAAACTCCTGCGTACCCATGGTGAATACCGTGTTACGGGTGAAGATATGATACAAGGCCTGGCGCCGGGTCAATTTGGTGTAGTATACGATGCATCATCGCGTGTGTGCATCGGTTCGGGGGAAATCAGCGTTTAGCGCATCACGAACCAAACTTTTTCAAGGATTTTGGGTGTTTCGACAGGCTTTGGCAGTGTTGAAATACCCATTTTTTGTGATTGTAAGGTTTGTCGGAACGCTCTATTTTTGCATCTGGAAAGAAGAAGGCTCTTCGGTGGCGCATCGGAAAGGATTCATCCTCTTTTTGCGATAAATACAAACTAACGATATATGCGTATAAAATTAACAACACTGCTGTTACTGCTCTTGGGTATCCATTCTTTGTTTGCTCAAGAGCCGCGTTTTAGTTGGAATGTGGGAGTTATCACCGAGGGGCAATGGAATATGGCGGATGATCGCACGGCCTGGGCCAATTTGTTGAGTGCAGAGGCCGGTGTTCGGTTGTGGAAAGGTGCTACGCTGGACATGTCTGCTATTTCCACCTACGAGGCCGGTGCTTCGGCTGTGGACGACCGGCAGGATTTCTCCAATATCAATGCTTCCAATCGTGCATTCCGTCTTACGCACTTGGGCTTGGGGCAGGAATTGGCCGAAGGAAAAGTTTTTCTCTTTCTGGGTTTGCGTGGTGCCGATGAGGATTATTGCAATACCGACTATGCCGGTGTTTTCACAGGTTCGTCTTATGGCGGTCTGCCCACTATCACTGAGAATGAAGGAGTCAGCATGTTCCCCCTTTCTGCCCTGGGTGCTCATGTGGAATACAGACCGACCGAGCGGTGGACCATTCGTGAGAGTCTTTACAATGGCAGTGCTTCCGACCGATTGGATGAGCAATTTCGTTTCCGGCCCGGTCGTGATGGTGTGCTGAATTTCGGTAGTGCGATGTACGAAGTTCCTGCCAAGGAGGGCACTTCGGCTACTTACACCTTGGGTTATCATCTTGGCACAAAGCAAGCAAGCGGAGAAACAATAGATTTCGGTCTGTGGACTTCGGTAGAGCAACCGCTCTTCAGGATAGGGCGTGCGTGTGTGGGCCTATTGGCGCAAGGTGCGGTGCAACTGACAAAAAATGCAATGGGCAAAGGATATTGGGCCGGAGCTTTGGTGATGGAGAAAGTAACGCGAAACGGTGGTACGTTGGGTCTGGGTGTAAACAGAGCCTATTATGCCGATGGTCATGAGACCGATGTGGAACTCTCATTCCATTGTCCGATTGGTGCAGGCTTCAGTGTGCAACCGGCGATGCACTGCATACGTTCCGCCGGACACACGGTGATGGCCGGCCAGCTGCGTCTGATTTATGAGATTGGCAACTGATGCTTTTCGGCGTGCAAAAAGGGGTTGTGAGGATGATATCTCATGTTTTGGAAGGCCGTTTTCTTTATTTTTGAGCATATTTTGTGATTTTTTCTTGCAAGTAAGAAAAATAGTTGTACCTTTGCACGCGAATTAAGGCCCAGCCTCAGGAGAGATGGTAGAGTGGTCGATTACAGCAGTCTTGAAAACTGCCGTGCTGAGAGGCACCGGGGGTTCGAATCCCTCTCTCTCCGCAAAGCCGGAACAAGTTATTGTTTTTCAATAAGGTGTTCCGGCTTTTTTGTGCCCTTGCGGTGGCTTTCGGTGGGCGTTTGGAGGTCGGGATGAGCTTGGTGAGAAACTCCGGATGGTGTGCTTCGATACACACAGGGGAGCGACTGAAGTCTGCAGTGCTTGCAGATTTTTCTAAACGCCTTGCAGAAAATTCTGCAAGCACTGCAGAAAATGGCGGTGGCGGAGCAGAAGTTTCTATTATTTGTCCGAATTGTTGCTTGGGTCGTTTTTTTTTTTTTTCTTTGCAAACTGGAATAAAATAATTACTAACACCTTAAATTATAGCTTAAATGAAGAAGATTTTATCTCTCATCGCGGTGATGCTTTGCGCCTTTGTGCAGCTGCATGCCGACAAGATAGAGGTGTCGACTACGCTTCCCGATGTAGGGAACCCCGAACACGTCTATACGATGGTGAATGGCAACGGAGCTTACTCCAATGGACTGACAGCTCCGACGCAGACAGCCGAGAACTATGGCTTGTTTGCTTTCTATGCTGTGGAAGGAAAGGCGGGTGCCTACTACATCTACAGCCAGACGGCCAAGAAGTGGCTGACCTACACGGTGGCCTCAAGTTACAACAATGGCAAGGATTTTGTGAAAATGTCGGCCACGAAGAATGAAAAGGCTTATTTCAAGCTGAACAATTACTCCGGCGACTTTTATGACATCCGTCCGTACACTTCTTCCGGCAGCAATGACAAGTATCTGAACTGGTATCAGGGTATCGACGGCAATCCCTATGATGGTTCCAACACTTTGGGACTTTGGCAGGATGCCGGCTCGTCAGATGCAGGAAGCCGCTGGACATTTGCAGAAGTGGTCATCGAAGAGCGCACCTATACCATCAGCATTCCGGGTGGCAACACCATAAAGATTGGTGGTAATACGTATGCTGATGGTGATACTTACACCTGTCAGGGCTCGTTGCAGAAGAGCGATGTGACGGTGGTGGCTCCCGAGGGCCAGTTTGCCGCAGTTGCCATCAATGATGCCGAATGCACGGTTAAGGTCTATTTTGCCACACTCCCCACACAGCCCGATTGTCAAGCCTATACCAATGCTGTGGTTTATCCCGCGCAGCAAGAAGCCGTGGGTGCGGCCAAATGTGAAGAGGTGGACGGCGTTTGGACATTGAGCAACAATGTGCTGGCTGCCAGCTTTATGAAACTGGGCGACGCTATCTATTTTGCCGGTTCGAATGCCATGAATTTGGTGGCCGGCACCGAAATCTTTACCGTGGCTTTCGGCGCAGGAACCAATGTTCCGGCCTCGGGCATGACGCTGAAAGACGTAGCTGTGAAGGACTTGCAAGCTAACCCCACGGCCATAGGCGGTGCCGAGCACTTTGCCGGAAAACAAATTGTGGCACACTATGAATACACTTACAAGGGCAGCAAAGTGAACATCACTTGGCGTGCCGTGCTGCGCGACGGAAGCCACTATTTCCGCACCGAAATGGAATTGGAAGGTGTTGACGACGTGGATATGTTCAACGTCATTCCGATGATATACAACGTGGACACTCGTGCCGCCGGTTCTGCTCCCAAGGTGGTGGGCAACACGCGTGGTGCAGTGCTTATGAGCAATCGCATCTTTGCCGGCCTTGAAACCCCGACGGCTTACAACACCGTGGGAGGCGCAACAGGCGAAGAGGACAATTGGAACCTGACACACACATACGATGTCGTTACGCTGGCTGCTGATGCGTGGAAACAGGTGAACGAAGACGAAGTGCCCGGACGCGTTACTGAAGCCACCGGAGCCGGTTATCCCAACGTCTATGCCTATGTGCAAACCGGCGTAGAGCTGAAGAAAGATCAGAAAGTGGAAGTGGAAGTGAAGTACACCAAAGGCTCGCATCGTCTGAACTTTGGCGGTGCCGATTTGATTGATGCCAATAATGCTATTGCCGCCAATGATTATCACAGCGGCTATTCCGGCACCCAGCAGAGCAACAACACATTTACTTTCGTTGCTCCTTACGACGGTGTATTCAGCATCCGCGTGATGGTGGAGAACAAGAGCGAAAGCATAGATGCCACCAGCCAACTCACAACTAAGGTCTACACCGCTAAGGAGGGCGTTGTGGTAAATGCAGATGTGGTGGGCATTCAGGGACGTTGGAGTCGCAACACCACATTGGCCAAGAGTGAAACCTGGAAGGTGGCAGCCGTGGTTGGTCTCGTGGCGCAGGATGGCACCGAAGCCAACGAAGATATTCACAAAACACAGAAGCGCCGCTCATTCCTTGCTTATTCGGAACGCGAACGCGCTGTGCCTTGGCGTGCCTTCCCTTGCTACATTTCTTGGTACGAACTTAACATCAACCGCAACAATGCAGCACCCGGCAGCGAGCACACCAACATGCAAGCCGAAGGCGTGCTCGATGTTTTGAATCATTGGCAGAACGATTTCTACAGCCGCTACGGAGAAGGCCCTGCCGCTTTCATTATTGACGACGGTTGGGACAACTACGGCACTTGGACTTTCCATTCTGCCTTCCCTAACGAGATGCGCGACATCGCAGCTGAGGCTGAAGAAATGGGCGCAGGCGTGGGTGCATGGCTCGGCCCGGTGGGTGGCTATGGTCAGAGCGGAAACTATCGTCGCAGTTACTGGAACGACAAGGGCGGTATGCAACTTTCAAACCCCGCTTACTATCAAGTGTTCAAGGACGCTGCCACCAATCTCGTGAAGAACCAAGGCGATTATCGCTTCTTTAAATTTGACGGTATCTCTGCACAGTTCTCTGCCACCGGTCCGGATGCCGGTGATACGGGTAATGAGAATGCTGAGGGCATCATCCGTCTCGAACGCTTTGTGCGTGAAGAACTCCGCGAGGACATCTTCTTCAACACCACGGTAGGTACATGGGCCAGCCCCTTCTGGTATCAAATCACGGATGCCACTTGGCGTCAGGAGAACGACTATGGTGAAGTTTCGGGTAGCAACAGCATCGACCGCGAGCGTTGGATCACTTACCGCGACCGCCTCGTCTATCAGAATTATGTGAGCAACTCGCCCATCTGTCCCATCAATACACTCATGACCCACGGTTTCATTCTTTCAAGTTTCGGCGCCGTGAGCAAGGATATGAGCTACGAAGCTGTGCGTCGCGAGATGCGTTGCGCCTTCGTGTGCGGCTCGGGCATGGTGGAACTCTACAACGACTATGCCTTGATGAACAGCATCGAAAACGGCCGCTTGTGGGCCGACCTCGCCGAGTGCATTGCTTGGCAGAAGCGTAACGCCGATGTGCTGCCCGATGCTCACTGGGTGGGCGGCAATCCGTGGGATGGCAGCAAGGCCAACATTTATGGTTGGGCTGCTTGGAATGGTACGAAGTCAACACTCGCTCTCCGCAATGGTGCGAACACAGCCAAAACTTACACTTTCACTTTGCGCGAAGCTCTCAACATTCCTGCCAATGTCAAGGGCAGCATCATTCTCCGCAGTTCGTTTGGCGAACAGGCCGCTCTTGAAGGTCTGACCGAAGGTGAAGCCATCGACATCGATGCTTCCATCACTGTGAAGTTGCCCGGCAGCAGCGTATATAGCTTTGACGGTATCGACGCTACGGCAACACAAGTTCCGGTGCAGAGCCTCACACTCGCTACCGAGAACGGCGAAAACACTGTGGCTCTCAACAAGACCATTGTGGTGAAGGCAACCACCAGCCCTGCCGATGCCACATTTCCTGTTCTGAAGTGGAGCAGCAGCAATGATAAGGTGGCCATCGTTTCCAATGGTTTCGTAAAACCTATGGCCGAGGGCGAAGTAACAATCACGGCTGCAGCTACTGACGGTTCGGGCGTAACAGCCTCCATCGTGCTCACTATAACCCCCAAAGTGGTGGAGCCTTATTCCACCAACTTCGATAAGAACACCTCTGCCACACGTTCGGATCGCTACATCAAGACCATTACTCTCACCGAGGAGGGTAAGGAAGCTCAGGTCATCACGGTGAATACGGCGAAGCCTTATTGGGACAAATCGGCCGATGCCGATGCACTTCTCACCTGTGAAGCCGGTTCTACCCTTGAGGTGGAAATCGACAAGGCCGGCAACTGGATGAATGCATACGTCTATATCGACCTTGATGCAGACCAACAGTTTTCTTTCGTAGAGGGTTCCAAAGATCAGAGTGGCACTGACGTGATGTCGTTCAGCTTCTATACGGGAAACTTCAACGATGACACAAATGGCGGTGTCAATTCCGCTGGAAAATCCATCACTGGTTCAGCACGTAACACCATGGATTGCCCCTCTTTCAAAGCGCCCATGGTGCCGGGTGATTATCGCATCCGTTTCAAGATGGACTGGAACAGCATTGACCCGGGTGGCCAGGTAGCTGCCGACGGTACTTGCACTGGTACGAATGGTTTCCTTGCCAATGGCGGTAGCATTATCGATGCCACTCTGCGCGTAACCGAAGCAACAGGTATTGCCGGTGTTGAAGTGCAAGGCGAGGGAAACTCCGTGGTGTACGATCTCTCCGGTCGCAAACTCACTTGCACACCTGCCAAAGGTGTTTACATCCTTAACAACCGCAAAGTGCTGCGTTAAGTGTAGCACCTCACAGAAATGCAAAATCCTTCTGCTCGTTTCTTGACGGGCAGAAGGATTTTTTTTGCCCCTATTGCATCTACCGACGCTTGGTGCAGGGTGATGTGAAATTGCTGTGTGAAATTTCTCGAGGCTTCGGGTGAAAATCTGCAAGGCGTTTAGAAAATTCTGCAGTGCTTGCGGAAAATTTTAAACGCCTTGCAGATGAACCTGTGAAGCACGGAGAAAAATCTACTACGGGAATGTTTTTCTACGAAAAGGGGAGAACGTGGTTTTTCTTATGTTTGTGGGCAACAACGCGGGCCTCTGAATTTCGCTCCGCTTACTTCTCGGTCTTTCCCATAGGTATTGCTTTTTCGGCAGATTGATGCTCCAAACACAAAGCGTCCGATGACAAATCTGTCATCGGACGCTGAGGTCTTGTTGTGCCGAATTTTTTGGGAGGAAAGTTTATTTCTTCATCGCTATCACCTCGGTGGGGGGCAACTGTTGGTTGCGACGTTCGGTTTCGCGCACCACGGCCTCGGCCAGTTGGGCAAAGGCTTTTCCGGTGATGCTCTCCGTTTCCAGCGCAGCGGGTTCGCCTTGGTCGCCACTCTCACAGATGCTTTGCACAAGGGGGATTTGTGCGAGCAGAGGCACATTCATTTCTTCGGCCAAGGTCTTCACACCTTCGCGACCAAAGAGGTAGTATTTGTTCTCGGGCAATTCGGCCGGGGTGAACCATGCCATGTTTTCCACAAGCCCCAGGATGGGTACGTTCACCTTTTCATTTTGATACATGTCGATGCCCTTGCGTGCGTCCGCCAAGGCCACCTGTTGCGGCGTGCTGACAATGACAGCACCCGTGACGGCCAGGTTTTGCAGCAAGGTGAGGTGAATGTCGCCGGTGCCGGGCGGCGTGTCGAGAATGAAGTAGTCGAGTTCACCCCAATCGGCGTCGGCAATGAGCTGCTTGAGGGCGTTGCTCGCCATGCCGCCACGCCACACGGTGGCAGTTTCGGGGCGCACAAAGAAACCGATGCTCAACACTTTCACTCCGTATTTCAAGGCCGGGATAAGCACCTGTCGGTTGTCGCGCAGTTCTGCAAAAATTTGCTCATGCTCCATACGAAACATCTTGGGCAGACTGGGGCCGAGCACATCGGCATCGAGAAGTCCCACCTTGTAGCCCTGAGCGGCCAGTGCCACGGCCAGATTTACGGCCACGGTGCTTTTACCCACGCCGCCCTTTCCGCTGCTCACGGCAATCACGTTGCGCACCTGCGGCAGCATCTTGCCCGGTTCGGGGCGTGCTGCCTGTGTGGTTTTCACGCTGACCGCCACATTGACCTCAGGACTTACGTAAGCGTGAATGGCGGCCTGTGCGGCTTTGACTACGGATTTGAGAAACGGATCCGTGTCGCGCTCAAAGATGAGTGAGAACGAAACATTCATGCCATCGATGCGGAGGTCGTCCTCCAGCATTTCGGCTTCGATAAGGTTCTTGCCCGTTCCCGGGTAGCGCACAGTGGCGAGTGCGTCGATGATGAGTTTGGGATAAAGTTGCATTTTGAATTCTTCAGGGAGTAACATAATCCACCACGACACGTGCTTGGCGCACGGCCTGGCAGTATTCAGAGATTTCTATGTGCGCCGGATGTTCGCGATAACGCTTCAGCGCATCGGCATCGTCCACCACAAGTGTCAGCACAGCATCGTAGGCCATGGGGCTTGTGCTTTGATTGATGCCCACTTCGAGGCTGCGAATTTCAGGGACAACACCCACCAAGGCTTCCAGGTGTTCCTTCATCCACGCCGCATGTTCGGCGCGGCTCTTGTCGGCGGCTCCATCAATGAAGCTCCACATTACGATGTGTTTCAGCATGGTTTTGATTGTTTGAAAAGGTGAATAAATTATTTGCTATACTCCAGGCCTGAACGCTTGGAGCGGTTGTAGCTTCGGTATTCGTCGAGCGGTATTTCCACATCGGGTTCCTGCAATTCGCCGGCTTGTGGCAGGCGGAATTTCATGTATCGGATGGCCAATCCACGGGCGCGCCACTGGCTTTCATAGTAGGTCTGAATAGACAGGATACGTTGTGTGTCGGCATCAAAAGCCCGGGCCATTTCTCCGTAGAGGTCGGTCGTTTCTTCAAGCAGCGGCAGCGCATTGTGTTGCACCATGTGGTGCGTGTAAGTCTGCAGGAAATTGCTGTCGGTCTTGAGGTGCACAATGCCATTATCGGTCAGGAATTTTCTGTAACGCTGCATGAAGTAGGTGGACGTGAGTCGCTTGGTGGCCTTCTTCATTTGCGGATCGGAGAACGTGAGCCAGATTTCTGCCACCTCGTTGGGGGCGAAGAAGCGTTCGATGAATTCGATATTCGTGCGCACAAAGGCAACGTTTGGGAGTCCTTCCTGCAATGCCTGAGTGGCTCCGGACCACATGCGTGCCCCTTTGATGTCCACTCCGATGAAGTTCTTTTCGGGAAAAAGGTGCGCCAAACCGACGGTATATTCGCCGCGGCCGCATCCCAATTCGAGCACGATGGGGTTGTCGTTGTGGAAGAAATCCGTGTGCCAATGTCCGCGCATCGGATGTGGCTCGGAAAGAGGTGTGCTCGGTGCCTCGAACACGTGAGGGTAGGAGGCCATGTCGGCAAACTTGGAGAGTTTATTCTTGCTCATGATATGTGTCTGTTGGGAGTAGTTGTTCAACTTCGGCCTCGGCTTTCGTGAGGCGTTCTTTGCAGAAAGAAAGCAGCTGTTGTGCTTCCTTGAGAGCGGGAGTGAGATGGTCGATGTCGAGTCGGCCGTTTTCGATGTCGCCAACGATTTGCTCGATGCGCTTCATCGCTTCTTCGTATGTCAAAGTTGCTTTTTTCATGTTTCAAGTAGCCTTGGTGTCTTGCTCTGTCGGAGTTTCACAAACCACGCTTTGCAGTGTGCCATTGGCCACGCGGGTTGTGATAATGTCTCCGGCTTTCAGTGTTTCGGCATTGCGCACTGCTTTTCCCCTGTGCAGGGTCAGGCTGTATCCCATCTGCAGGATGCGTTCGGGCGAGGCCATTTGCAACAGACTCTCGCGAAGTCGAATGTTGTGTCGTTCGTTCTCGATGCGTCGCAATGCGGCCGGCCTGATGCGCTGTGTCATGTCGGTCAGCATTGAGTGCCATGAGGAAATCTGCCGGTGTGTCTGTACCGCAAGCCGTGTGGCGAGCCACATTTGGCATTCCCTTGCGTGGGCGGTGTGTCGCCTTGTGGCGGTTTGCAGACGGAGCGTATGCATTTGCAAGCGGTGTGCTTCATCTTTCAGGCGTGTGGCAGCTGCTCTTGTCAGGCGTTGTGAGAATTGTTCCAGCAGCTCGGCTTCTTCCTGTTGCCGTGTGATGAGATATGCAGCCACTGCCGTAGGGGTCTTGAAGCGTGTGTGTGCCACGCAGTCGAGTATGCTTTCGTCGCGCTCGTGCCCGATACCCGTAAAGATGGGTAAAGGGAATTGTGCAACGTTGGTGGCGAGTTCGTAAGTGTCGAAACACGATAATTCACTGGTGGCACCTCCACCGCGAATGATGACCACCACATCCCAAAGGCTTTCGTCTTCGGCTATTCGGTTCAGGGCTTCAATGATGGTGCTTTCGGCTTTTTCGCCTTGCATGACAGCTTCGTACAAGCCCAATGTGAAACGATAGGGACTCTCTGCCAATTGCTGACAGAAGTCTCCGAAACCTGCCGCGGTGGGGCTGGAAATGATGGCGATGCGTTGGAGAAGACGCGGAAGGGACAGCTCTTTGTTGAGCGTGAGCACGCCTTCGGCTTCCAGGCGGTCCAAGATTTCTTTGCGCTGTCGGGCACTTTCTCCCAGCGTGTAAGAGGGATCTATGTCGCTGACGGAAAGGGCAAAGCCGTACAGTTCATGAAACGTGATGCTCACCAGAACCCTCACTTGCAGTCCGGCAACGAGCGGCGTGCCGGTGGTCTTCTCAAAGTAGGGTGCCAACAGTTGGTAGGTGCTTTTCCAAATGTTTCCTCGCGCTTTGGCCAACAGCGCACCGCCACGGCGTGATTTCTCAACAAACTCCAAATAACAGTGTCCGTTTGTACCCACACGCACTTCGCTCAGCTCGGCCACTAACCAGTATTCCCGATCAAGAGAACACGCTATGGTGTCGCGCACCAAGCCTGTGAGTTCGTATAGACTGAGCGACTGCATTTCGGAAACGATTGCGAAAAAACGAGAATGCTTATTTGGCGTTCTTCAGCAGATTGTAGGCACGCCACATATCGGGGATGCCATACCCGTAAACATTGTCGGGATGTTGAGCGTTGTTGCCCGATTGGCACACTGCCTTGATGATTTCTTCAGGACGCTTGTCGGGAAATGCCTGCCACAAGCAAGCCACGGCTCCACAGAGCACAGGGCATGAGAAACTGGTTCCGTTGGCTTGTGTGATGCTTCCGTCGATATCCAGCAAGCTGGTCTTACCACCCATTGCCATGACTTCGGGTTTGATACGTCCGTCGGCAGAATTTCCCAGTGAGGAGAACAAAGTGTTGCGCCCATCGGCGTCCACTGCGCCTACCGCGAGGATGTTGTGTGCATCGGCAGGGAAACCAATCAACTTCCATTGGTCATTTCCGCTGTTGCCGGCACTGTTCAGCACCAACAAGCCGCGACTTGCGGCCAACGAGGCTGAACGGCTGTTAATGGCTGTGCGGCCGTCCATCTCGTGATATTGGTGAGATGTGGCACTGTCGTCAAATTCTGTATATCCCAAGGAACTTGTGATGATGTCGCATCCCAAACTGTCGGCATACTCCACAGCTGCGCACCAATTGTCTTCTTCCACAAGACTCTCCGAACTTCCATCTTCGCTCACCAGCAGGTAGAAAGATGCGTTCGGTGCTGTACCGACAAGTGAAAAGGGTGCATTGGCTCCTATGCAAGAGAGAACCATCATGCCGTGGCTTTGTTCATCGTACACTCCTTTGTCGGGACGAACGAAGTTGCGCGTGCCCAAAATTTTACACTTGCTGAGAGCTGCAAGTGTGTCGGCATTGTAAAAACCGCCATCAATCACAGCGATGGTCATACCCTCTCCCTTGAATCCTTGTTGGTGCAGGAGATTTCCGTTCAGCATTTCGATTTGATGCTGTCCGGCACCGTAAAATCTTGGAGTGGCTTTCAAATCATTGGTTATAATACTGTGGCGTTCGGGACGTTCTACTGAAACATTTCGGTTGTTGCTTTCCCAAACTTTTACCACGCGGCTGACGTAAGGCAGGGCACAGAGGGCGTTGGCGGCTGCAGTATCTTGTGTCTCCACCACAGCCGTGTTGTTCCACTTGCTGCAATGCAAGACTTTCATGCCTTGTTCTTTCAAACCATTGATATAGGTTGGCGAAACCGGCAGATCGTATTCGTCCACTTTCAACTTGAGGCGTGCGCGGCGTTGCAGTGCTTTTTCAGAAAGAAACTCGCCGGGACGTTTGAGTGAATAGGGGCTTTCCTTTTTGTCGGTCAGATAGACGCGATAACGATAGGTGTTGGGGATTTCGGGCATGGGGGCCGAAGTGTTTTCCTCCTGAGCCATGCCGGGGAAAGCTAGTAGTGCAAAAAGCAGGAATAGTATCTTCTTCATGGAGTGTTGTTGCTTGAAGTTTTGGAAACGTATGTTGGCAATCGTTGTGTGCCTATACATTATTTATATATGTATATCGAGAATTTGTAACGGCAGTTGAGTCAAAGGGAGCGGTGTACTTACTTTTCCATGTTGAGGCTGCCCGAACCCACCATCTGTCCGTCAACAAAGATGTAGGCTGCATAATTTCCCGGACTGAGGAATTCGTTGATGGGAACGTACATGGTGATGGTTTGTTCCTCTCCGGTGTATTCGATGGTCTTCGTGGCAGAATACTCGATGCTTCGGTTTTCGTAGGTGAAGTTTCCTGAAGGATTAGCCACGCTTTGGTTGGGTTTCATCAGGCGTATGTAAACGTTTCGATTGCCTGCTTGTGCTGTTACGTTGCGTGTGATGGTAAACGTAACGCTGAAGCGCACCACGTCTTTGGTCTTTTTGGCTTGCTTGCCGTTTTTCTTGATGGGCGAGATGCTCACGCCGGTGGCGTTAAGCTGTGCAGCGATGGCCACTCTTTCTGTGAGATTTTCGCGCTCGGTGGTGAGATTACTTATCTGCGACGTGGCTTCGGCATATTGAGCACGCGCTTCGTCGCGCTCGGTGGTGAGCGTTTGATTGAGGCGTTGCAAAGAGTCCACTTGTAGCACATAGGTGCGCAGCACGGCACGTACGGTTTCGAGTTCCTTTTTCAGACGTCTGATTTCGGCTGCGTCGCTGCTTTTTACGCGTTTCAGTTCTGCCAAAAGGCTTTCCGCGCGTTTTTGCTCGGCATCCAGACGGGCAATGAGAGAGTCGTCCTTAATTCCTTTTTTGAGTTCGTCGTATTGCAAAGCGAATTGAGCGTATTGGTTCTCCATTTCGCGTTTGTCGAGTTCGGCCAACTGACGAAGTTCTTCCAACTCACGTTCTTTTTCGGCAAGTTTTTCGGCATCGCCACGGCATCCGGCCATGCTGCCAAGCAGGAGAGAAGGGAAAATCAACAAGAGAATTTTTTTTGAAAAGGTATGCATGATATTTGTGTTTCGTTTTAGGGATTTCGTAAATGCTGAAAAATAAATGTGCTTCGTTGTCGTGTTTTAAACCTCGGCTGTGGCATATTTCTTCTCGAAGTCTTTCTTTACATCTTCATAGAAAGCGGCCATTGAAGCATAGATATAGGGATACAGCCACAGGAAGCCGATACCGCAAGTCAGTATGGCGAGCAGTGCCCAACCGAAGAAACTGAGGTGGAGCAGGAACAAGCGAAGTTTGTTGCCTTGCATCATCGCCATGCTTCGGCAGATGGCTTGTTCGCCCGACATTTCAGGATTGTCGGCCAGAATGTAGGGCATCAGGGCATAGGAGTATGATTTCACGATGCCCGGAATGATGAGCAACAATGTCCAGAGGAGAGTATAAACACAGTTGAGCAAATAAGCCACGAAGATGCGGCCGAATTGGCGATAGCCGACAAAAAGACGGTCGATGTCCACTTGTTGTTCGCGGTGGTGCTCAAGAAAACTCACGGAGTAGCCCCAACTCATCGGTAAGCAGAGCAAAATCAGTATGATGCCGATGATTGTCAGTGGGATACCGAGAAACGAAAAGTTTTCGCTCTTCATAAGCATTTCGCCTATGCTTTCCGGCGTTTGGGCTATGCTGGAGATAAGCATGTATAGGAATGTCATGATGACAAACGTGCCCCATTTGCTTTCGGGGTAGCTTCCGGAGAGGGGTTGACCGTCATATGCGAAGCCGGACAGGTTTTTGCGAGCCTCGCGGCGTATTTGTGAATTGCTCTTCATATTCTTTATGTAGTTAATAGGGTTGTCGGATTTGGTTGTGTGCTTGCAGTTGTGGCTCGGTAGTAGCTGCTGAAGTCGGGCCTCAGTCGAGCACAGTTACCCAGCCGTGTGTGTCCGGCTCGATGCCGTATTGAATGTCGCGCAGACGCTTGTAGAGACGTTCGCAGGTGGGGCCGGGTTTGCCATCCTTGGCAATGACGTAGCTGTTGCCGTTCTCCATATCATCAATGCGCCCGATGGGACTAATGACGGCGGCTGTGCCGCAAGCACCGGCTTCTTCGAATGTGGAAAGCTCTTCCTCGGGAATGGGACGGCACTCCACTTTCAGCCCCAAGTCGATAGCCAATTGTTGCAGGCTCTTGTTGGTAATGGAGGGCAGGATGGAGGAAGATTTGGGGGTGATGTAAGTGTTGTTCTTGATGCCGAAGAAATTGGCGGCACCGCATTCGTCGATATACTTCTTCTCTTTCGCATCGAGATAGAACTCGCAGGAGTAGCCGGCATCATGCGCGGCCTTGTTGGCACGTAGGGAAGCGGCATAGTTGCCTCCCACCTTGAATGTGCCGGTGCCCAAGGGGGCTGCGCGGTCATACTGTCGCGTGATGACATAATTGGTGGTGGCAAATCCTCCCTTGAAGTAGGGTCCCACGGGCGTAACGAAGATGAGGAACAAGTACTCCTCGGCAGGTTTTACGCCCACTTGCGGTCCGGTGCCGATGAGCAACGGACGGATGTAGAGGGCGGCGCCGCTTTCGTAGGGCGGAATGAAACGCTCGTTCAGGCGGATGGCTTTTTCGACCATGGTTTCGAATAGCTCGGTGGGCAGCTCGGGCATCATGATGCCTCGGCAGGTGCTTTGCAGACGTTCGGCATTCTCTTTCATGCGGAAGATGCGCACTTTTCCGTCGGGGCAGCGAAAGGCTTTGAGTCCCTCAAAGGCTTCTTGTCCGTAGTGCAGACATGTGGCAGCCATGTGTATGTTGATGCTTTCAGAGGAGCTGGTTTCAATTTCTCCCCATTGACCGTTACGCCAATAGCAGCGAACGTTGTAGTCGGTGCGTATGTAGCCGAAAGCAAGGTTTTTCCAATCGATGTTTTCCATTGTGTGTATGTTTTATGTGTTATTAACGATGTTGCGTGTGCTCTTAGGCGAACTTGTCGCTTGTTTAGCATGAGGCAAAGGTAAGTATTTTCGTCCATACATTTGCCCGGCGAAGTGGCTTTTTCGTGCCAAATAAATACATGTGCGACCCATATTTTTGCTTTTCGGCAAGCAAAAGAGCGAAAATGGGTTGCAAAATGTCGGTAGAGGCACGGTGTGCACCGCTATGCGCGGGGTGAACGGCTGACATTCTGTCGGAAAAGCGGGGGCGCGACGAGCAAAAATTTACAAGCACTGCAGAATTTTCCGCAAGCACTGCAGGAAATTCTGCGAGCACTGCAGATTCTCGCGCAAAGGGGGTGTGGCTTTCGGGAATGTCGGTGCGGAATGGAAATTCATGGTTTTGCTTTGCGCTCCTCCTGTTTTGTTCTACTTTTGCCGCTCCAAACAAAACAGACAAGCTTATGACACTTCCCCAAGACCCTTTCATGCTGCTCGGTGTGGTCAATATGAAGTTGCGCGACCAATATGCTTCGCTCGACGAACTGTGCGAAGACTTGCAGGTGGAACGCAAAGACCTCGAGGCGCGGCTGGCGGCAGCCGGATTTGAGTATCTCGAAACCCACAAACGTTTTGCATGAAGCGACGTCTCGTTCACTTTCTTCGCACCTTTCCACTGACGCTGCTCTGTGTGGCGTTGGTGTGGTATCTGTGCCTGCTGAAGCCGCCCTCGATGCGTGTGAGCCTTTTTGCCGGCACTGACAAGGTGGTGCACGTGCTGATGTATCTGGGCCTGTGCGGCACGCTGTGGTGGGAATACCATCGCAGCACCTATCGCTTGCCGGTGCTGCGTCGAGGACTGTGTTTCATCCTTTTGCCGGTGCTGATGAGCGGTGTCATCGAGCTGTTGCAGGAATATGCCACGCTTTACCGTAGCGGCGACTGGCGAGACCTGGCGGCCAATACCCTGGGCGTGTTGATGGGAGCCGCATGGGGCGGGTGGTGGCTGCCGTGGTGGATGAAGCGTCGCAATGGCGCAAAATCGGGCGGTGGAGCGTCAAAATGATGTATTGTTGCCGCAGATGCCTATCTATATGAAAGAAAAACGTAAATTTGCCGAGCCGAAATCATATTCGCAGCTCAAAAGAACATGGACCAACCTATGACAAATGCCGAAACGCTGAAAGCCGCACCGCCCGCAACGCTCTATTTGCGAATGGGCGATGGGGACATCTGCTTTGCCCGATACGAGGCGCGGCGCGAAACCTTCTTCGAGTTCGCTCCTTATGCCGTGCGCCCCAACACTTCGTTGGCGGTGAATTTGCGCGAAGCTAAAACCTCCGAACCCATATTGGAAGCCCCCATACGCAAGGTGCAGGTGTTGGTGGTGGGAGCCACAACGTTGGTGCCCTTGGCTGATTTTCAGGAAGAGGATTGTGAAACCTTATACAATTACACCTTCCCCTCCGAAACACCGCGTCGCGTTTTCTACGACATGTTGCCCTCGGCCAATGCCGTGCTTCTGTTTGCGCTCGACGAAACCACGTGCCGCATCCTTGAGGAGGAATATGGCAACGTGCACTATGTGTCGGCCCTCACGCCTGTACTGCGCCATTTCTCGGTGAAAGGAGTAGCGGCTGCCAAGCGTTTGTTTGCCTATGCGCATGGTGGAATGCTCAGCGTGGCGGTGTTCGAAGAAAACAAGTTGGTGATGGCCAACACCTATCGCATGGCCAATCCCGTGGATGCAGCCTACTATGTTTTCAACGTGGCTTCGCATCAAGCCATGAAGCCTACGGAAGCTGCTTTCTATGTGGCCGGAGCGCCCGAAGAGCGTGAAAGCATTTCTGCAGAGTTGCGCAAGTATGCTTCGAGTGTCTACACTATCAATCCGGCCGGTGAATACAATCGCCATGTCGTGGCCATGACATCGGGTGTGCCTTACGATCTCATGACACTCCTGCTCGATATTTAATTCTCTCCCGTCATCATGCGTGTAATTACAGGAAAATACAAAGGCCGTCGCTTTGAGGTTCCACGTACCTTCAAGGCGCGTCCTACCACAGACTTTGCCAAAGAAAACCTCTTCAATGTGCTGCGCTCTTACCTTGATTTCGAGGAAACCGCCGCGCTCGACTTGTTTGGCGGCACGGGAAGCATAACGCTCGAACTCCTGTCGCGCGGATGTCCCAAGGTAGTTGTGGTGGAGCAGGACCGAAAGCATTATTCCTTCATACACTCCACACTGCGCAGCTTGCAGGACACGGCTTCGGTGGCACTGTGCGGAGATGCGTTGCGCTTTGTTGCAAAATGCAAGGAGGGGTTTGACCTTGTCTTTGCCGATCCTCCGTATGCCCTGTCCGAATTGGCGGAATTGCCCGAACGGGTGCTGAGTGGACGGGTGCTGAGGCCGGGTGGTCTCTTTGTGCTCGAGCACGGCAAGAATCACGATTTTTCTCAACACCCCTGCTTTCTCGAACATCGTGCATACGGCAGTGTGAACTTCAGCTTCTTCCGTAAACCCGAAGAAACCTTAAACGAAAACGAAACAACAATATAAAGATATGAGCGACAGACTTTACATATTCGACACCACCTTGCGCGATGGCGAACAAGTGCCGGGGTGTCAACTCAATACCGTTGAGAAAATTCAAGTGGCCAAGCAACTTGAAGCACTCGGCGTGGATGTAATCGAAGCCGGCTTCCCCATTTCCTCTCCCGGCGATTTCAATTCCGTTATCGAGATTTCGAAAGCCGTAACATGGCCCACCATTTGTGCGCTGACCCGTGCCGTCGAGAAGGATATCGACTGCGCAGCCGAGGCATTGCAGTTTGCCAAGCGCAAACGCATTCACACCGGTATCGGAACCAGCGATAGCCACATCCGCTACAAGTTTAACTCGACGCGTGAGGAGATTATCGAACGTGCGGTGGCTGCCGTGAAGTATGCCAAACGCTATGTGGAGGACGTGGAGTTCTATGCTGAAGACGCCGGGCGCACCGACAACGAATATCTGGCGCGTGTCGTAGAAGCTGTCATCAAGGCAGGAGCCACAGTCGTGAATATACCCGACACCACAGGCTATTGCTTGCCGCGCGAATACGGTGCCAAAATCCGTTACCTCATGGAGAACGTCAATGGCATCGACCGTGCGATTATCTCCACGCATTGCCACAACGACTTGGGCATGGCGACGGCTTGCACGCTTGAGGGTGTGCTCAATGGTGCACGGCAGGTGGAAGTTACCATCAACGGTATTGGCGAACGCGCCGGCAACACCAGTGAAGAAGAAGTGGCTATGATATTGAAATGCCACCACGACCTGAATATCCAAACCAACATCAACACGCGCAAGATACACGCCACAAGTCGCATGATCAGTTCGCTGATGAACATGCCGGTGCAGCCGAACAAGGCCATTGTGGGCCGAAACGCCTTTGCCCATTCCAGCGGAATTCATCAGGATGGTGTGTTGAAGAATGTGGAGACTTACGAAATCATCAACCCCAAGGACGTGGGTGTGGACGACAATGCCATCATTCTCACAGCGCGTTCGGGACGTGCCGCCCTGAAGCACCGACTCGAAGTGTTGGGCATCAGTGTTACGGATGCCAAACTGGACAGCATCTACGAGGAGTTCCTGAAGTTGGCCGACAAGAAGAAAGAAGTTACCGACGACGATGTGCTTGTGCTGGCTGGAGCCGAAAGAAGCAACGCGCACAGCATCAAGTTGGACTACCTGCAGGTAACGAGCGGTCATGGGGTGCGTCCGGTGGCTGCCCTCATCCTGGATATTGCCGGTGAGAAGTTTGATGCTGCGGCCGAGGGCAACGGACCTGTGGATGCCGCCATCAATGCCGTGAAGCGCATCATCAAGCGGCAGATGAACCTCAAAGAATTTACCATTCAGGCCATCAACCGCGGTTCGAACGATGTGGGAAAAGTGCACATGCAGGTGGAGTATAACGGAAGTGTTTACTACGGCTTCGGAGCCAACACCGACATCATCGCCGCCAGTGTGGAAGCCTATATCGACTGTATCAACAAATTCAAGAAGTGATGAAAGGGTTTCCCAAGTGGCTCGTGGCTTTGGCCGGAACGGGATTGCTGCCCGTGCTGGTGTGTCCGCTGTTTCTCTTCGGCCTTCAGCCGTTCGGCACGAGCGATTCCGGTTTTGTGCGCTTCCTGCTCTATGTGCTCACACAGCTGCTTTGGATTGTGCCGGCAGGGCTCTTCTTCTTGAGCCTGGAACTCTACGATCGCTACTTTGTGATTCCTGCCGTTGTCCTGGCTGTGCTGGCCTTTCTCATCACCATAGCCGACGCCTGTCTCATCTTCTGCTGAGCGGCGAGGGGCATCTGCAAAATGCCGCATCCGTTTATTTTGAAATACAGAAACATTCTCATCAAGAAGCATCCGCCCTGCGGGTGCTTCTTTGTTGTGTGAAGGAGAGGCTGCATGCGCAGAAGCGGAAGCCTCGGGCCGATTGTAAACGTGAAACCGGCTTCCCGGGATTTTCTCACGCCTTGACACTGCAGTATCACGCCTTGACACTGCAGTGTCAAGCACAGGAGACTTTTGTGTCAAGCACAAGATACTGCAGTATCAAGGCCTTGATATTTTTGTGTCATGAGGTGTACTGAAAAAAGTTGACAGTTTAAACTTTAAATACTATACCTGTTTACACTTCTTTTTTTTATGCCTATAGCAGTTGACACTTGGCAAAGATAATACTATCTGAGTTTACACTCCAAATTCTTTGTATTTCTCT
>JAFYPU010000004.1 GCA_017547385.1 Bacteroidaceae bacterium | reverse complement strand
CTTTGTCAATACGGAATCGGGAACTGCGTTGTGATCTTCTTTTTTCATAATAATGTGTGTTGCAAAGTTATTAATAAAAAATTACAGAGTTCGTTTTTTGAACCCTGTAATCTCTATTTACACAAAATTATGGATAGTCCCTTATCGTTTTTGCAATATTAACGAATAACAGACAATACTAATTTAAAAACTCCGCCCTACAAGTGCATTGCTTGTAGGGCGGAGTAATGTTTCAACAGCAAAAAAACGTGAGATTTGATACTAGACGTTACTTAACGCTTTGCATAAGCAACCATTCTGTAGCTGCAATAGCCTTTATAGTGTAACCATCCACTTCAATGGTTTCATTGGTTTCAAAAGTAACAAGGGTAAGGTTCTTGCATTTAAGTTTCTTTGCAGCATTCACCAAACCGCGTATTTCTCTTGTTCGAGTCTTTTCGTTAGACACATCATACGATACTTGTATCAACTCCTGTACATTACCATCCTTGGCAACAAGGAAATCCACTTGGAAAGTATCCTCCTTATAGTAGAAGACATCACAGAATTGGGGTTTGTAGCGACGAAGTAGTTCTATGCATACTATGTTCTCTAATCGCCAACCTATGTTCTCTAAAGAAAAAGAATCTTCGCGCTCGGTAACAAAGGAGGTGTCTATGACATACACTTTTTCGTTTCTCACGCGCTCCTTGCTCTTGAAGGAAAAACGGTTAATTCCTACCAGTAGAAACGCTTCTTTGAGGTAAGAGTAATAATTTTCTGCAGTATGGTTTGAGACTCCGAACAGTTCACCAACGGTCTTAGCGACAAACTCCTGGCAATAATTATCTGCAAGGTATGCAGCAATTCTTCTGAGCGCCTCAATATTACGCACTTTAAAGCGGTGAGCAATATCATTTTTAATAATCGCGTCAATCAATCCATTGACATACCCCCGACGATTTGTTTCATTCAGCAGTTCTGGAAATCCACCTTGTTGTAGATATTCCTGAAGTGCTACCTTGCGAAGCGCCTTTGACTTTGTAGAAACCGACGTCTTCTCTACGTTCTTAATCGTGCAAAATTCAGAGAACGAAAATGGATAAAGTTCCACTTTATTGTTCCTCCCAGTTAAGTGGGTGCTCAACTCATTACTGAGCAACTTTGAATTTGACCCCGTTATAAACAGGTGAATCTTTTGTCGCAACAATCTGTTGACAAATAAGGGCCAACCTGCAACGTTCTGGATTTCGTCAAAGAATAGATATTTAAAATCTCCGTAAGTCATGTATAAGGCTTCAAGTAGATTGTCTAAATCATCTGTTTGAAGTCCTTCCAAACGCTCATCGTCAAAATTTACATACGCAAAATTGATAGACTTTCGCCTAAGGAACATTTCACACAACGTAGATTTACCACTTCGTCGAACCCCAATCACTACTTGTGCGCGATTGCTATTCAGATCCAACTGCAATTCTTCTGAACGCGAACAATACTCGGAATAATCATTCGCAAGCATTTCCTCACGCTGATCTGCTACTATAGATTGTAACTTTTGTATATCCATAATCCCATATTTTACCCTACAAAGATACGTCTATTTCCATAAAATGGCAATTTTCAGCAATTCTATTTCCATAAAACAGGTATTTTTGGGATTCTACTTCCATAAAACTGTTAAAATTCCAATTTCTATTTCCATATCTCGGAAGTCTTAGAGGTCTAAAGCTATAGTTAGGAGTACAAAAGTTGAGTATAGAACATAAAAAAATCCGCCCCGCAAGTGCATTGCTTGCAGGGCGGAGTAATGTTTTCTATGCTCTAACTATAGATTAGAGGTTGGGGTTGATAGAACTCCATTCAGAGATTGCGGGAACGATGCCGAGCGTAACGAGTTCGTCGCGCATCTTGCAGAGGTGTTCGTAAGAAGCATCGAGCTTAGCGATTTCGTCAGCAGTACCAACGGGCATCTTGTATGAGCAACCGTTCTTGTCGAGAACTGTGTCCATAGCCATCATGATGTGGTTGTACTTTTCGTTGCTTACATAAGTACCAGCGGGGAAACGGAAGGGTTCGCCACCCATTACTGAACGAATCATTTCTACAGAAAGGTAAGAGGGGCTCTGGAATGATGAGCGACCGCGGAGCTTGATGATTGCAGCACCACCCTGTGTAACATCCTTCTTCATCTGTTCCCATTCTTCAGCGGGGAATTCTGCTGTACCGATGAGGTCGTTGAGGGGCTTGCCTGCCACCTTAACGGCGCTGCCGAATACTGCCATCTGTTCGCCGTGGCCACCGTAAGTAGCGCAACCGGTGATTTCGCTCTGCATTACGCCGAACTTCTTAGCGAGAGCGCTCTGAAGACGAGTTGTGTCGAGACCGGCGAGCGTTGTAACCTGACCGGGCTTCAAACCAGAGTAGAGGAGTGTTACGAGACCTGTGAGGTCAGCGGGGTTGAAGATGATAACAACGTGCTTCACATCGGGGCAGTAAGCCTTGATGTTCTTACCGAGTTCTTCAGCAATCTTGCAGTTACCAGCGAGAAGGTCTTCGCGAGTCATACCTTCCTTACGGGGAGCACCACCTGAAGAGATGATGTACTTAGCGCCTGTGAATGCTTCCTTTACATCAGTAGTAGCAGTGATGTTTACATTGTCAAAACCGCTCTGACGCATTTCTTCAGCTACGCCTTCGGGTGAGAATACGTCGAAGAGGCAGATGTTAGAAGTGAGGCCCATCATGAGGGCTGACTGAACCATGTTGGAGCCGATCATACCGGCTGCACCAACGATTACGAGCTTTTCGTCTGTTAAGAATTTCATATCGCGATATATTAAATGTGTGCTTAGCGGAACATTTGGGCAGTGCACAACAAAATGCAAGCATCTGTCCACACTCCCATTCCTACGGCAAAGATAGTGCAAGGCGAGTGAAAAGCCAAACTTGTTTGAAATTTTCCGAGCCGAAGCCTATCTTGGACTGAATAAAACGAAGTCAAAGATAGTGCAAGGCGAGCGGAGAGCAAAGAAAAAACTTGTTTTTCTTTCTGTCCCTAGCCGAAGCCTATCTTGGGCGAAGAAAGAATAACAAAAAGCATCTCACAACTTGCGAAAAAGCTTGTTATTTTTCGCAACACAACGGCTAATTGTCAATAAATTTGGCTTAAGAAAATTTAAGTGCTACATTTGTCCGGAAACACACAATGCCGAAAAATGGAGAACAAAGAGAAGAATAACAAACTGCTTTCCGTACGCATGTGGATGAGTATGCAAGGTGTGGAAGCTCTCATTATTTTCACATCCGACCCCCACAACGGAGAGTACATCCCCGATTATTGGAAACTGCGAGAATACTTGTGTGAGTTTACCGGCTCGGCTGGAATATTGGTCATCACTCACGAAGAGGCGCTGCTTTGGACAGACTCTCGCTATCACATTCAAGCCGAAGCACAACTCGATGCCACCCATTTCACACTGATGAAAGAGGGGCTTTCGGGCGTTCCGAGCATTGGCGAATGGCTTACCGAAAACATGGAAGAGGGAGTGGCTGTGGCTGTTATCGGCGAACAGGTTTCAGTGGCCGAACTGAATTCCATCAAACAGGAAGCGCAACATCTGGAATGGCAATGCCACGATGACCCTTTCAACGAATTATGGCCGGAACGCCCCCAGCTGCCCACCGGCCTTCTATCCATGCAAGCCGCAGAGCACACCGAGATGTCGGCTTCCCAAAAGATAACACTTGTCTTCAGCGAGGTGAAAAACCAAGTGGGAGCCACACATTTCCTCATGAACGATTTGGCCGAAATTGCCTGGATGCTCAACCTGCGCGGCAGCGATGTGGAATACAACCCGGTATTTCTGTCGTATCTGCTCATTGGCGAAGAGGAAAACATCCTGTTCATCGACAAGCAGAAACTCACACCCGAAATATCAGATTATCTGGCTGCCGAAAAGGTTAGCATCGCCCCGTATTCGGCATTGGAAATCTTCATCGCCCCCCTCTCACGCTACGAAACGCGAGTGGCACTCCCCCCATCGGCCAACTGCGCCACCGTGACCATGATGCAAAACGAAAAAGTGCAACATACCTTCATCAACGCGTCGCCCGCAGAGCTGATGAAAGCCGTGAAGTGTGAAGCCGAAATCAAAGGTATGCGCGAAGCCATGCTGCAAGACGGTGTGGCCATGGTGCAATTCCTGAGATGGCTGGAAGCGACGATGAAAGTTGAGGAAATCACTGAAATAAAGGCAGAAAAAGCACTCACGCATTTCCGCTCTCAACGCCCCGGTTTCGAACAACCGAGCTTCGCGACCATAGCCGCCTATGGCGCACACGGAGCCATCGTTCACTATGAAGCCGAACCGCACACCGACATTCCACTACGCCCGGAAAGTCTTTTTCTCCTCGATTCCGGCGGACAATACGCAGGCGGAACCACCGACATCACCCGTACGCTGGCACTCGGCACTCTCACGGAGGAAGAGCGCCGTGCTTACACGCTGGTGCTCAAAGGGCACATAGCCTTGTCGAACTGTCGTTTCCCCGAAGGCTCCACCGGTCTTCAGCTCGACCTCGCAGCACGTTATGCCATGTGGCAACAGGGCTACGACTTCGGCCACGGCACAGGGCATGGTGTGGGAGCACACCTTTGCGTGCACGAAGGACCGATGCAAATCCGCAAAAACCTGCGGGCTTGCACCCTGATTCCCTTGACCGAAGGCATGATCATCACGAACGAACCGGGCATCTACGTCGAAGGAAAATTCGGAGTGCGCATCGAAAACACTCTGTTGGTACGCAGAAGCCTCAACACGCCTTTCGGTCGTTTTCTTGAGTTCGAACCACTCACGCTCTGCCCCATCGATTTAAGACCCGTGCACCTTTCGTGGCTCACCGCCGACGAACGCGAGTGGCTCAACACCTACCATCGAAAAGTGCGCGAGGCACTTATGCCGTTGCTCACCGACGAAGCCGACCGCCAATGGCTCACCGCAGCCACGCACGAGGTGCCAATCGCTTGACCCAAAGCCACTTTCAATATCACGCCACTGCCGCACCAACCCGTGCGGCAGTTTTTGTTTTTCCGCAGTGCTTCCGGAAAATTCTGCAGTGCTTGCAGAAATTTCTAGAAGCACTGCAGATTTTCACACTCCGCATCCCGGAGAGAAGAAAAGCAGAAAACAAAGTTTTCTCTTTGTTCTTCGCTCGCCTTGCACACTTTCGCTGCGCGCAAGGTAGGCTGCGGCTCGGAATAAAAAGCAGAAAACAAAGTTTTCTCTTTGTTCTTCGCTCGCCTTGCACTACCTTTGCATAACTTAGGAACAGAGGGCAGAAAACGCACTTTGCTCGCAAGATTATCCTTATGAAGATTACAGATTTAATCAGTCGTAACAGCGGAACGGCTTTCTCGTTCGAAGTGCTGCCACCCCTCAAGGGTACGGGCATCGACCGACTGAAACGCACCATAGATACACTGAGGGAGTTTGACCCGAAGTACATCAACATCACCACACACCGCTCCGAATACGTTTACCACGAAATCGAGGACGGCTTGCTGCAACGCACACGATTGCGCCGCCGCCCCGGAACCGTGGCAGTGGCTGCCGCCATTCAGCGCGAGTATGGCATCCCCGTCGTGCCCCACATCCTGTGCAGCGGCTTCACACGCGAAGAAACCGAATACGTGTTGCTCGACCTGCAATTCCTCGGCATCGAAAACCTCTTGGTGCTGCGCGGCGACAAGGCGCGCGATGAAAAGGCTTTTCGCCCCGTGGCCGACGGATACGCCCACACCACCGAGTTGCAGGAACAAATCAACGCCTTTAACGAAGGCAGATTTGTCGATGGAACCCCCATTGCCATGCCCGGAAACTTCAGCTACGGCGTGGCATGCTACCCGGAGAAACACGAGGAAGCACCCAACCTCACCACCGACCTGCAATGGTTTAAACGTAAAGTGGAACTGGGAGCCGAATACGGCGTAACCCAACTTTTCTACGACAATGCGGCCTACTTCCGCTTCGTCGAACAAGCACGCGCCATCGGCATCAACGTCCCCATCATTCCCGGCATCAAACCTCTGTCGCGCCTCTCGCAGCTCACAGCCGTGCCGCGCATTTTCCATTGCGACCTGCCTGAAGACCTGGTGCGCGAAGCCGTGAAGTGCAAGACCGATGCTGATATCACAGCACTCGGCGTGGAATGGGCCGAAATGCAATGCCGCGAACTCATGGCACACGGTGTGCCCTCCATCCACTTCTACACCACTTCAGCCGCCCAAAGTATACGCGAGGTAGCCGCCCGCATCTATTAATAAAACAACTGCGAGAAAACACTCGTTCATGAACTACAACGCCGTCATCGCACAAGAAGAAATCAAACTCCGCCTGCGCCGTCAAGTGGTCGAGGGGCGTGTGCCGCATGCCCAACTCTTCTGCGGTCCCGAAGGAACCGGAAAACTGGCCATGGCCATGGCCTTTGCCTCGGCACTGCTCTGCGAAAATCCGCAAGACGGAGCACCGTGCGGCCGATGCAAGGGCTGCCTCATGACAGCCAAGGCCGCACACCCCGACTTGCACTTCGTTTTTCCCGTTTTCAAACGCAAAGGGCAGAGCGGCGACCCCGTAAGCGACAACTACATCCGCGAATGGCGCGAACAGTTGGCCGAAACTCCATACTTCGACCACGCTTCCTGGCTCACACGCATCGGCGTTGAAAACCAACAGTCGATGATTTACGCCGCCGAAGCCGACGAGATTGTGCGCAAACTCAACCTTGTGGCCGCACAGGGCGGTTTCAAAGTTATGGTGGTGTGGCTTCCCGAACTGATGAACATCGCTGCGGCCAACAAGTTGCTGAAAGTGCTCGAGGAACCGATGGGCCGCACCGCCTTTGTGTTGGTTTCAAACACACCGGAGCGTCTGCTCACCACCATTATCAGTCGCACCCAACGCATCGAGTTCAAGCCACTCGGCACACAGCAGGTGGCCGAAGCACTGATGCAACGCAACGCATTGCAGGCCGACGATGCCCAACACGTGGCCCATCTTTCCGATGGCAGCTACACCGCTGCCGTAAAGCTTTTGCAAGTGAACCGCGACGAGGCTCTGTTTTTCGACCTCTTTGTCCTGTTGATGCGCCTCAGTTACATGAGAAAAATCAAGGACATGTCAGAATGGGCCGACCAGGTGGCATCCTGGGGACGTGAGCGTCAAAAACTCTTCCTCGACTTCTGCCAACGCCTCGTGCGAGAAAACTTTATCTACAACTTTCGCCAAAGCGAGCTCAACTATATGAACGAACGCGAGAGCGAGTTTGCCGTGAAATTTGCACGATTTATCAACGAGCGCAATGTTTACGGAATTATGGACGAACTTTCCGCCGCTCGTCGCGACATCGAACAAAATGTGAACCCGCGCATGGTGTTTTTCGACTTCGCACTCAAGATGATTGTACTACTTATCCAATAAACACATCCGCCCTGCGGAATTTTCCATATACACAACCCAAAACCATGAACGAAACACCCAATAATACAGATAGCCTCGCCATGGCAGCAATGCCCGAACCACAAATTCCGGCAACAACTCCGACACCCGAGGCTGGCATAGCCGAAGTGCCCGAACCCCTTCCGGCCAATCAGGTTTCCACCACACTCGGTTGGGGAAGCACGGAGTTGCGCGGCTTCAGCGCTCAAGGTTGCGGCCGACAGGATAAGCAACTCAACACATACGACTATCTGGCCGACATCCCCAACAACGCAGCACAGTGCGACCTTGTGGAAGTGCAGTTCAAGAACACACGAAAAGGATACTACCGCAACGAAAATCGCCTGAACATCAAGAAAGGCGACATGGTGGCTGTGGAAGCCAGTCCCGGGCACGACATAGGCGTGGTGTCGCTCACCGGACAATTGGTACCCCTGCAAATGAAAAAGGCCAACCTGAAGGCTGGCACCGAAATCAAGCGCATCTATCGCCGGGCGCGACCTGCCGATTTGGAGAAATACGAAGAAGCAAAGGCACGTGAGCATAAAACGATGATTGAGGCTCGCCAAATTGCCCTCGACCTGGAACTGAACATGAAAATCGGAGATGTGGAATTTCAGGGTGATGGCAACAAGGCCATCTTCTATTACATCGCCGACGCCCGTGTGGATTTCAGAAAGCTCATCAAGGTGCTGGCCGACACCTTCCATGTCCGAATTGAGATGAAGCAGATCGGAGCACGCCAGGAGGCCGGACGCATCGGCGGCATCGGACCCTGCGGTCGCGAACTTTGTTGCGCCACTTGGATGAAGAACTTCGTGTCGGTATCGACCAATGCCGCACGTTTTCAGGACATAGCTCCCAATCCGCAAAAGCTTGCCGGACAATGCGCCAAGCTGAAATGCTGTCTCAACTACGAGGCCGACACTTATGTCGAGGCTTACAAGCGGTTGCCCAGTCGCGAGGTGCAACTCGAGACTGCCGATGCCACTTTCTATTACTTCAAGGCCGACATCCTCTCGGGCATGGTGTCCTACAGCACCGACAAGCGCATGGCTACCAACGTTGTTACCATTCCGGCACAACGCGCTTTCGAAATCATACGCCTCAATAAGCAGGGTGAAAAGCCCCTGTCATTGCAGGAAGAAGGCACTTCAGAACCCTCACGCCCCATCGACCTGCTCGAACAGGATAGTCTGACACGTTTCGACAAGGCCAAGCGTCGCAAAAACAAAAAGCGGAAGTCTAGCCATCACGAGGGGGAAAATACCCGTCGCGAAGAGCGAAGAGCAAACGGCGGAAACGAGCATCGCACCGCACAGAACAGAGAGCGGAGAGGTAACCGAAAAGGTGGCAATGCTCCACGCGAAGATAAGAACAGCACCCCCACGGCTTAACATCGCTTCCCATGTTGCACCGCCTGCTCTGTCGATTTTTGCTGTTGTCGCTACCGATGTTCATCGGGCTGCTCACAGCTTGCCACACCCCTCCGGCCTATCACAACTACCGGAGCGTATCCGTGGAAGGTTGGGAGTCGAAAGACACACTGACATTCAGCATCGACAGCCTTACCATGGAGGATACTTATGTCCTATCATTAGGCATTCGCACTGCCGTGAATTATCCCTTCCAATCACTTTGGGTCGTGGTGAAACAGAGTTGGAACACTCCGCTCCGCCAGCGCATCGACACCGTGGCTTGCGTTACGCACGACACCCACGGCAACGCGCTTGGCAAAGGCGTGGCTCGCAGTCAGCAATTGATGGCCGTTGACACGCTGCAACTCCCCGTCGGCGCGCGAGGCACCATCAGCATTCGCCACATCATGCGGCGCGACCTGCTGCCCGGCATCTCGGATGTGGGCATCGAATTGCGCAAAGCCGAATGACTCTCCGAAAGCACCCATAGCCCCGAAGGAAAAACGTCTCCCAAAGCAGAAAAATGCGCAAGGCGTTTAGAAATTTCTACAAGCACTGCAGAATTTTCTAAACGCCTTGCGCGTTTTGCGTTGTCCGCATGCCATGTTCAGGCACACCGACAACAAACTTTTTACCTCACACTGCACCGGCCTTGGCTTGATAGGCCAAGGCATACATGCGCATCTGTTTCACCATGGCCAACAGCCCGTTGCTGCGTGTGGGCGAGAGATGTTCGGCCAAGCCGATTTCGCGAATAAAATAGAGGTCGGCGGCCAAAATCTCGGCGGCCGTATGTCCGCTCAACACACGGATGAGCAACGACACGATGCCTTTCACAATCAGCGCATCGCTTTCGGCACTGAACGTGAGCACACCATCCTTTTCCGAACACACCAGCCAAACACGGCTCTGGCATCCGTCGATGAGGTTCTGCTCGTTTTTGTCAGCCGCTTCCAAAGAGCCACTATCCTCACCCAAATCGATGAGTAGCTGATAGCGGTCCATCCAGTCGTCGAGTTGCGCAAACTCTTCAATTATCTCGTCTTGAATTTCGTTGATAGTCATATCGTTTTTCTTTCATTATGTTTCTTCCGTAGGGAAAGTTCTCACACATTCGGCGTTCCCGGTCATTGTTCTTCCCAAAGCACCTGCACTAGCGTTTGTCCCACGGCACGTAATGTGGCCGGCGAAATGTTTCCAGGCGTGTCGTTCACAGTGTGCCAATACGGCGAGAACGATTGTCCGGGAACGTTATTGAAGGGGATAATGTCGATACAAGGGATTTGCGCCACCTCGTTCAAGGGCACATGGTCGTCGGTTACGTATCCGCCGTCGCGCATAGGAAAATACTCTCCAAAACCTGCGGTATGAGCAGCATTCCACACTTTTCCCACAACCGGTTGCGCATAATGCAACGAGTAGCCTTCGTAGTGAAAACGCGCCCCTTCGCCGCCCACCATGTCGAGCAAAATGCCGTAACGCGCCATGTATCCTTCGACATGCGGTTGCTGCGCCCAATGTTGCGAACCCAGACACCAGTCGCTGCTTCCGTCGCCACCTTCGGCCCAATAAGGGCGACCGTAGTCCTCGCTGTCAAAACAAATCAGGTCTACGCCCACTTTGGGAGCTATCTGCGACAACTGACGCGCCAATTCCAGCAACACGGCCACACCGCTGGCGCCATCGTTGGCCCCCATCACAGGCTCGCGGTGGCGACGCTCATCCTTGTCGGCATCGGCCCAAGGACGACAATCCCAATGGGCGCAAACAAGGATGCGATCCGAGAGTTCCGGCTTGTAGGACGCGATGATATTGCGATTGTGCAGCACATTTCCGTCCCAAGCTGCGAGGTCGTCCTTCTGTTCCACCACAGTGAGACCGCGGCGGCGAAATTCGTTCACAAGGTAATCGCCACACTTCCGGTGCGCCTCAGAGTTGGGCACGCGCGGACCGAATGCACACTGCGCTTCCACATAAGCCATGGCCGAATCGGCCGAGAATACCACAGGGCATTGGCGAGCCGACACGCTCTCCGCTTGTTCGGGAGCGGCCGTTGACGGTTTGTCCTTACACGCCGCCAGCAAACCGATGGGCAACAGCAACACGGCGCACGATTTCAGAACAGTCTTTATCATAATGGGGGATTTTTTGAAAGTATTTCTTATTTCGGGAAAAGGCGAAATCGTTTTCTTACATACGGAAATCACATCCGTACTGCGCCTTGCTGAGCACACGCACAAAGTTGGCACCCCACAACTTGCGCAGATGCTTGGTGGTGAGTCCCTCGGCCATGAGTCGGCGTGTGAAGTTGATCAACTCGGAAGCCGTCCGCAATCCTGCCACACCGCCATCGCCATCAAAATCAGAGCCGATGCCGACGCTGTCGATGCCGGCCACATCAATCATGTGCATGAGGTGGCGCACCGCGTCAGCAATGGTGGCTTCGCCGCTTCCCTCACGCAGAAATCCGGAATAGAACGTTACTTGTGCCACACCGCCGGCTGCAGCCAGGGCACGCAGTTGGTCGTCGTCCAAATTGCGCGGATGATTGCACAAAGCGCGTGCCGACGAGTGCGAACAGCACACCGGCCGACTGCTCTCCTGCAACACATCATAGAAAGTGCTTTCGGCCGCATGCGAAAGGTCGATGAGCATTCCCACACGGTTCATTTCGGCCACAGCCAAGCGTCCCAAATCGCTCAAACCGCCATGCTCGGCATTGGAGCGCACGGCCGAATCGCAGAGATCGTTGTCGCCATTGTGGCAGAGGGTCATATAAACAACTCCCTCGTCTTTGAATTTTTCGATGTTGGAGATATCACGTCCGATGGCGTATCCGTTTTCCACGCCGAGCATCACCGATTTTTTTCCGATGTTCTTGGCTTGGAACAACTGCTTTGGCGTTTGCGACAGCGTTACTCCGTAACATCCGAACACCCTGTTTTTAATTTCGGTGATGAGCGAGAATGCACGCTCGGTCGCGACATTCAGCTCGTCGGAAGTGCGTCCGCCCTGTGGCAGATAGGCTGCCATGACCACGGCATCAAGTCCGCCCTCGGCCATCTTGTGCAGGTCCATGCAGGTATGCGGGTTTCGCTGATCGAGTTGCATATCGGTATCAAACAACATGGGTGTGTCGCAATGCGAATCGAGGGTAAGGATTTCGCGATGCACAGCGCGTGCTGCCCGATAGCTCTCAGCTTCGCCAACCAACCAACCGAACAACGGACGCATGGCCGGGTCGTTACCCAGGATGAAGCATTCGGGATGCCACTGCACGCCCAGCACGCTCTTCAGTGCTTTGCTCTCCACCGCCTCGGCCACGCCGTCGGCTGCCCGTGCCGTAATGCGCAGCTCGGGGCCGGCTTCGCTCACGGCTTGATGATGGAAAGAATTGACAAAGAACTTCTCGCCGAGCAACGCGGCTACCAGCGAACCGGCTTCGGCTTCGACACTGTGCGAAACCGCATGGCGCGGCATCTCCTGACTGTGTTTGAGAATTTCGGTGTCGGGCAGACAGGCTTGCAAGTCCTGGTGGATTTTTCCTCCCAGGGCTGCCGTCAGCACCTGTGTACCTCGGCAAATGCCAAGAATGGGAATCTGTCTGTCGTAAGCCAATCGGGTGATGAGCAGTTCGCTCACGTCGCGCTGCGGACACACGGAGCGCAATTGTGCAATGGGTTCTTCGCCCAGACAAAGGGGATTGATGTCGCCTCCACCCGAGAGCAGAAGTCCGTCGATGCGGTCGAGCAATCCCAGAATGCTCGCTTTATTTTCGGTGGCGGGGATAGCAATGGGAATGCCGCCTGCCTGTTCGATGCTGCGGTAGTAACCTTCGGCCAACTCCAAGCCCTTGTCGCCGAAATTGCCGGTGATACCGATGAGCGGGCGCACGGGATGGTTGGGATAATGGTCGGTGATGATGTTGTAGTGGGTGCGATAATCGAGTGAACTCATTGCAGTAAAAATTCTATGGTTTATATATTATTATATGTATCCTGACAAAAGTGGTGTTGTCTGTCTCAAAAAATCATTCAGGGTGAAGCGTTCGTCTGACTTCACCCTGAAAATGTATGTATCCGTTCAATGCTTGCGGCGAGGGTTTTGCGGGAACCACCCTTTGCGCACACGTTCTTTCTGCTCGAAGAGTTCCTTGATGCTCCACAGAGACGAGAAAGCCACAATGGCCGTCAAGGCACTCCAAAAGAGGCTTTCGATGAGAAAAGCCGCCACTGTGCCTCCCACGCCCACCAACAAGAAAATCCACCAAGGGCGTGTGCCGAAATAGTATTCGGTCTTGATAACAATGGGATGGAACAAGCCGATAATCAGAAACGTGGCCAACCCCAACAAAGGTCCTTGCAGCGATGCCGGCATAAACTCTCGAGATGCTTAGACGCCTTCTCCGTTTCCGGGAATACAGATGGGCACGGTGCGGTTGATTTTCTGCTCAAGCGAGATGAGCGTTTCAGTGGATATCACTCCCGCGATTTCCTGTATGCGGTCGTTGAGCAATTCCATGAGGTGCTCATTGTCGTGCGAATAGAGTTTCACCAACAGCGTGTAAGGACCTGTGGTGAAATGGCACTCCACGATTTCGGGAATTTTCTCGAGTTGCGCCGCCACTTCCTTGTACATGGAACCACGTTCAAGCTTTATTCCTACGTATGTGCAGGTGCTGTAACCCAAGCTTTTGGGGTTGACATAATAGCCGGAGCCGAGCACCACGCCGGCCTCCACAAGACGCTGCACGCGCTGGTGAATGGCGGCACGCGAAACGCCGCACACGGTGGCCACATCCTTGAAAGGGATGCGGGCATTGTTGGAAATGATTTCCAAGATTTTTTGATCAAGAATATCTAACTGACTCATAATCGTTGTATATGTTTTTGTATTAAATGGCGAGCAAAGATAAGTAAACTTTGATTGTTTGCTTACTTTTTGTAACTTTTTTCACGAAAATCGATAAGTTTTTCCAAAAACACCCCTCGCCGATGCGTTTTTTCAGGCTCGCATCCCCGAAAAAACACCCCTTATACGCTCCTCGGCTGACACTTTTCCATTTTTCACGTCCTCACCCCCTCATTTCGCTGACACTTTGCACAAAAACAGCCATCATTACCGGCAAATGTTTACACGGCGTTTAGAATTTTCTGCAGTGCTTGCAGAAAATTTTGCAGTGCTTGCAGAAAATCGGTCAAAGCCCACCGAGACACCCCCCCTCGAACCTGAACACGGAAAAATGCACAAACCGTGCACGCTGTCGGAACGAAAATGTTACCTTTGCACTCGTGGGACTATGCCGCCAAAGTGGGGAAACGTTTCCGAACAAGAAAAGACGAACCGAAACCCACACCCCATCAACAACAGCGGGTCTGCCCGATTCGTCATGGACGGGAAAGCACTGGTGGTCCACCCCGAATTTTTCTGAAATCATCTTAAAACAAGCACAATAAGCATGAGCAACATCAATAACCCGAACACCAACGCCCTGCAAGCGGGCGGCAAAGTGCTCTCCATCGAGGAATATCTCGACCAAGACGAAAAGAAAGACCTGCTGCGCTTTCTCACCGCCGGCAGTGTGGACGATGGAAAATCAACCCTCATCGGCCGCTTGCTCTTCGACTCAAAAAAACTCTACGAAGACCAACTTTCAGCCCTTGAACGCGACTCTGCCCGTGTGGGAAATGCCGGTGCCGGACAGATTGACTATGCCCTGCTGCTCGACGGACTGAAGGCCGAACGCGAACAAGGCATCACCATCGATGTGGCCTATCGCTACTTCTCCACCAACCGCCGCAAGTTCATCATTGCCGACACTCCGGGACATGAGCAATACACTCGCAACATGATTACCGGCGGTTCGACAGCCAACCTTGCCATCATCCTGGTGGATGCACGCACCGGCGTCATCACACAGACGCGCCGCCACACTTTCCTCTGCTCACTGCTGGGCATCAAGCACGTGGTGCTGGCCGTCAACAAGATGGACCTGGTGGACTTCTCGCAAGAGGTGTATGACAACATTGTGAGCGAATATCGCGCTTTTGTATCGCCGCTCGGCATCCCCGACGTGCAGTGCATCCCCCTCTCGGCCCTCGAAGGCGACAACGTGGTGGAAAAGAGCACACGCACACCCTGGTATGACGGCCCTTGCTTGTTGCACCACCTCGAAACCGTGGAGACGGGCCACGACCACAACCTGCAGGACTTCCGCTTCCCCGTGCAATATGTGTTGCGCCCCAACCTCGACTTCCGTGGCTTCTGCGGAAAGGTGGCATCGGGCATCGTTCGCCGCGGCGATGAAGTGATGGCGCTGCCCTCGGGCAAAAAGAGCCGCGTGAAGCGCATCGTTACTTACGACGGCGACCTGGAATATGCTTTCCCGCCACAGAGCGTCACGATACAGTTGGAAGACGAAATCGACATCTCACGCGGAGAAATGATTGTGCACCCCGGCAGCCAACCCCACGTGTCGCGCCACTTCGAAACCATGCTCGTGTGGATGGACGAAGAACCGATGGATGCCGCCAAGTCGTTCTACATCAAACACACCAACAACACATCACGCTGCCGTGTGGACCATATTAAATATAAGGTGGATGTGAACACCATGGAGCACTCCAACGTGGAAGCACTCTCGCTCAACGAAATCGGCCGCGCGGTGATGACCACTTCAAAAGAACTCTTCTTCGATGCCTACAGCCTCAACAAACCCACAGGCTCGTTTGTGCTCATCGACCCCATCACCAACAACACTTCAGCCGTGGGTATGATTATCGCTCCCGTGGATGAAAACGAACTCCACACCGAAAGCGCATTGCCCACCATCGACCTCCGTGCCCTCGGCATCGCTCCCGAACATCACGAAGCCGTAGAACGTGCCGTGGAAGCACTCCGCCAACAAGGCATCGAAGTGAAGATCGTAAAATAAAATGGGAAGTACACAAGTGCATCGTCCAACAACATAAACATCCAACAAATACCGACAATCATGGGACTCTTGGAATTTAGCAAACTCCCTATCAATACGCTCGTAGGAGCCGACTGGAAAACGTTCAAAGCCATCACCGGCGGCCGCGAAATCGATAAGCCGTGGCGCAAGAAGTATTTTCTGACCAAAGCTGTGTGCCGCATTCTGTCCATACTCACTCCTTTGCAGGAACGCCGTTACCGCAAACAATTGGCTGACCAACCACTGGAAAACGCCCCCGTGTTCATTCTCGGCCACTGGCGTTCGGGCACTACATTTGTGCACAACGTGCTGTCGTGCGATAAGCATTTCGGCTATTGCACCACCTACCAAACGGTGTTTCCGCACTTGATGATGTTTGGTCAACCTTTCTTCAAAAAGACCATGGGCTGGCTGATGCCTGACAAACGCCCCACCGACAACATGGACCTGGCTCCCGACCTACCGCAGGAGGAAGAATTTGCCATCTCCAACATGTGTCCTTACACCTACTACAACTTCTGGTTCTTGCCGCGCTACTTGGAAGAATATTGCGACAAGTATCTCACTTTCCGCAACATCACGAAGCCGGAACTGGACGAGTGGGAAAAGATTTTCAACAAGCTCATCCGCATTTCTTTGTGGAACACCGGTGGCACACAGTTCCTCTCGAAAAACCCACCTCACACCGGCCGCGTAAAGGAGTTGCTGCAGATGTTCCCCAACGCCAAGTTCATCTATTTGATGCGCAACCCCTACACCGTGTTCGAGAGCACCCGCTCTTTCTTCACCAACACCATACAGCCCTTGAAGCTGCAGGAATATCCTGCCGAACAAATCGAGAAGGACATCCTCACGACTTACGAAAAACTGTATAAGAAGTACGAAGAGGATAAGCACCTCATTCCCGAAGGAAACCTCATCGAAGTGAAGTTTGAAGACTTCGAAGCCGATGCTCTGGGCATGACCGAGAAAATTTATCGCCAACTCAACTTGCCCGGATGGGAAGAAGCACGCACAGCCATCGAGCAATATGTTGGCTCGAAGAAGGGGTACAAAAAGAACAAATATCAATACGAACCGCGCACACGCGAGCTTGTGGAGAAACACTGGAAATTCGCCCTCGAGCAATGGGGATATGAGTTGTAAGGGGGAGCACCCTAAGCGTGGCACTGCTCCTTAACGACCGGTCATTGCACTCCTCTTAGAGCTGAAGCCCAATGAAAGTAGCCCCATGGTCATCCGACATACGGATAAGCCGGATGGGGCTGCTCCCTTAAGATAAGGGAGCTCCGCAAAGCGGTGAGGGATATGAACCAATGGAATTTGTTTCTGCACATACCCCTCTGCCCTATCGGGCATCTCCCCTACCTTAGGGGAGAAGTTCCATCCGGATTGTCCACATTCCGGAAGGAGAAATCGAAGCAGTCGGGAGATTTCCGTTAACAGGTTGCCCAAAAGCGCAGTGCACTTCCGAAATGAAAAACACAAAAACCAAACTTATGCGCAAGCATGCCCTTTTGCTCCTTTTGCCTCTGCTGTTCGCCATCGACGGACGTGCACAACAGGACTACAGTCTGCGGCTCTACAGCCATGGGACTGTGGTGGCCGAACATCATTGTTCGCAAACCGACAGCATCACTTTTGAACTGCAAGACGGAGTGCGGAAAATACTCATTTGGAAAAACGGACAGGCAACTGCCCTGCCCACAACCGACATCGACAGCATCAGCGTGGTTGAAGCCGTTGAGACAAAGCCGGAGGGACGCTCCATTGTCTTTGCCGAAGGCGTGAGCCGAGAGAGTGGGTGGTATGATGTCAACAAAGTGGGCAAAGGTGAGAACGGCGACATCAACATGTGCTGGGCGGCAGCCGCCTCCAACATCATCGAATGGTGGCAAGACCGCTACCGAGAGGCCGGTAACACACTGCCCGATGGAGCTGTGAGCGGACCAGGCACCACTTACGAACTGGCACTGATGGAACTCTTTCATCAGCAATGGGACAATGCAAAAGGCGGTCATGTGCCCGAGGCCGTGCCTTGGTATTTCGAAGGTGTTTATTACGGCGAACACGCCACAGCCGGCTCGCAGGCATACCCCCTGCCCGGTTACAACGGAGGTTATTACAAGGACGTTTGGAGCGAAGTGTATCCCCACCTTTACCACGAGTATACCTATATGTTCGATTGGTATCAAAACTTGTACGTCGGCGAATTCAACAACTACTACCTGTGGGGCAACGGCAGCAATCTGCAAGGCAAAGAACGCCTGCGCGCGTTCACCGACCTGGTGGTGCAGTCCATCGACAGGGGTGTTGCTTCGATGACCGTCTCGCTCTCGTCCAACCTGAGCACCTTGCTGCACGCCACCACCCTTTGGGGCTACGAAATCGACCATTCCACCGGTCTGCTCACCCGACTTTGGATTACCGACTCCGACGACTTGGAAAAAGAGCCCAAAGAACCGCTTCTCAACGAGTATGCCGTGAGCATCGGCGAAGGCATGTCGCACATCAAACTCAGTTCGCCCGATGTGCGCTATGGGGCTTGTTATGTTGTGGCACTGTGCCCGGTTTCGGGGTATAAGACATCATTGACACCCGAAGGCAATCATTAAACCCAAATCTTCTCAAAATAACAAGACAAACGCATCAACATCCAATGACCTTTGGGATTAAAAAAATCTGCAGTGCTTCCTGAAATTTCGGAAAGCACTGCAGATTTTTCAGCAAGGCGGTGCTGAACCATACAAACGGAGTTCAACCCTGCATTTATTCATCATATGGATTGGGGCCAAATCTGTTGTCGCATTCCTGCCCCTTAAAGAAAGCAAGGTATATAAACAAAACAATGTTTACAATCGGTACCAATAAGAGCCACACCCACCATCCGCTTTTTCCTAAGTCGTGTAGTCTTTTTACACAATTGTCAAATGTAAACCATATTGCAGGAATAATTATAATAAAGGTAAAAATAGGACCTAATAATCTTGCCGCTAATAACGCAAGACTGATGGCAATGTTCGTTGCCCAAAACCGAGATCTTCGGATACGTCCTTCAAAGGAGACAAATGCAAAACTGTTACTCATAGCAATGTGGTTTAAGGGAGGTTCTATCAACTCATTCCATCATCAGCAGGCAGTCAAGAACCTCATTAAGACTACCGCTAATGAGCATTTGTTTTTGCAAAATTAGGGAAACTTTTTTGAAATACTCTCATAAATTTCTCCAATTTTTATAGAGGGGGTAAGTGCTTGATTAACGGATTGTTATTTTTGTGGTATTTCCTTTACTCCTTGCTCATAACCACGGCGATAGGCCTCTGCATAGGCTTGTCGCTCCCGAAGTGTTGGAAAAGTGCAGCTCTCGTCATAAGTAGCTCGTGGCGTACCGCCGAGTCGGTCCTCGCGTCCGCTCCGGTATCCGTCTTCCCAACCGGCCTCATCCGCCGGACGCTTATCCTTGCCTATGGTGTCGGGGAGTGCCACACTGACGGTTTCAGGCTGTTGGGGCAAGATGTCTGACGGGGCTGCCGTGTCGGGGATGGCAATGGTCAGCAAGCTGTCGACCACAGCCTTATTGTGGAAAGGACTATTGGATACGGCGGTTTTCAGAAAAACAATTCCCACCACCATCAGTCCACCCACAAGAAGGATGGCAATGATGCCCGATATGTTTCTGTCGTTTTTGTTCTGTTTCATGTTTTGTCCGGTTTATCTGCGTTTGTATTTGTTGCCTGCATCGATACGCAGGAAGATGAAGAGCATAATGGTGAAACCCCACAACGACGAACCTCCATAGCTAAAGAAAGGCAGCGGAATGCCGATAACGGGGGTCAGTCCCATCACCATTCCGACGTTGATGAAGAGGTGAAAAAGAAAAATGCTGAGCACCGAGTAGCCATAGACCCGCCCGAATTTGGTAACCTGCCGCTCGGAGAGATAAATCAGGCGCAGGATGAGTGCCAAGAAGAGCAACAACACGGCGGCCGAGCCCACAAAACCCTGCTCCTCACCCACGGTGCAGAAAATGAAGTCGGTGTCCTGCTCGGGTACGTATTTCAACTTTGTTTGCGTTCCGTTCATAAATCCTTTTCCCTCAAGACCACCTGAGCCAATGGCGATTTTGCTTTGGTGTACATTATATCCGGCTCCGGCCTTATCGATTTCTATGCCCAAAAGCACACGGATGCGCTGCTGCTGGTGAGGCTGCAAAATGTTGTTGAGGGCGTAATCAGCCGTGTAGAGGAAAGCTGTGGAGCCAAGGGCAAAGAGGGATATGAAGAAATAAGTGCGGATGCGCTCACCCAGGGCGTGCCAAGAGAGATATGCCACCATGAAAACACAATAAGCCACTTGCACCCATGCCACATCGAAAGGAAAAAACCACGAAACGCCCAATGCCAGCACATGCACACCGACACCCCACCACAGCAAGCGGCCGGCATGACGCGTCTGCGGACAATAAACCTTCAGCATGCCCACTGTGAAGAGCCATATCATGAGCATTACCGTGAATTCGCCCACCGACGAAAGAGTGCCGGGCAGCACATCGGCCGAAAAGCGAATGCCCACCACAAAATAAGCCACAGCAGCTGCTGCCGTAAAGAGGATGCTGCCGGGCATTCCCTCACGATAGAACATCAGGAAGAAGGCAAAATAGACCAAAGCCGAGCCCGTTTCCTTTTGTAAGACAATAAGCACCATGGGTAGCAACACCACAAAAGCGGCACGCGCAAAGTGGCGCATGTTGCTGAGTGTGAAACCATACTGATTGATGAGTTTGGCCACAGCCAAGGCGGTGATGCATTTGGCGAATTCGGCCGGTTGCAGATTGACAGGTCCCAGGCTTATCCACGAGCGTGAGCCTTTGATGTCTTTGGCTATGAAAGGTGTGATGATAAGCACCACAATAACCAACCAATAGAGCAAATCGGCCAAAGTGTCGAAATAGCGATCGTCGAGCATCAACAGGAAAAAGCCCAAGCCGAAGCTGCAGCATATCCATGTGAGCTGCTTTCCGGTGCGTGTCTCCCAACTCAGGAAATCGGTGTCTCCGATTTCGTGGCTGGCTCCACAAACACTCATCCAGCCGAAACCGAGCAGCATGATGAAGATCAAGATGACAACCCAGTCGGCGGCAAGTAGCGGATTTTTGCGCGTGTTATCTAACATAGTTGTCATACTTAATGTGTCGGGTTCTGAACATTTCGGCTTTGGCCTCCGAAGCTTCGGAAAGCTTTCCGTTGAGATATTGCTCCATGATGAGTGCTCCGATGGGCACACCAAAGGTAGCTCCAAAGCCACCGTTCTCAATGTAAACGGCTACTGCTATTTGGGGATTGTTCATGGGAGCAAAGCCCATGAAGGCCGAGTGGTCGCGACCGCGGTTTTGTGCCGTTCCGGTTTTTCCGCACACTTCAATGCCCGGAATGTTAGCCCCACGACAAGTACCGCCCAACACGGCCTTGCGCATCCCGTTGACGGCATAGTCATACCATTTGCTGTCGACCATGGTGTGTTTGGGAAAACGATAGAGCGAATCGATTTGCTCGCCTTGCACACTGCGCACCACATGCGGCACATAATAATGGCCACGGTTGGCAATGGTGGCAGCCAAGTTGGCAATTTGCAGCGGTGTGGCTGTTACCTCACCCTGCCCGATGGAGATGGAAACCACCGTGAGGGGATTCCACGATTGATTGTAGTGTTTGTCATAATAATCAGCATTGGGAATCATGCCGCGTGCTTCGCCGGGCAGGTCGATGCCGAGTTTGTAACCAAAACCTTGTGCCACCATATGGTCCTTCCAGCGTGTCATGGCGTTCTGCAGACTGCCATATTTCTGCTTGTTGCCCAACATGCGGTAGAGGTTCCAACAGAAATACGCATTGCAAGAAGTCCCGATGGCCGGAACAAGGGGGATGGGCGAGCCATGGCCGTGGCATCCCAAGTGAAGCCCCTTGAAATTAAAGCCTCCGTGGCAAGGGAATGCCATCTCGGGGGTGATGCTCCCTTCCTGCAATCCCATGAGGGCCTGTGTGAGTTTGAAAGTTGAACCGGGCGGATAACGTCCCATGATGGCACGGTTGAGCAAAGGTTTCATGGGGTCTGCATTCAGCATGCGGTGATTTTTTCCACGGTCGCGGCCCACCATGATGCGTGGGTCGTATGTGGGCGACGAAGCCAAACAGAGCACTTCGCCCGTGGCCGGTTCGATGGCAACGATGGCTCCCAACTTTCCCTCCAGCAAACGCTCGGCCAAGGCCTGCAAATCCATATCGATGCCCAATGTCAGGTTTTTTCCGGGAATAGGCAAGCGGTCGTATTTTCCATCTTGATAGTGGCCCTTGCTGCGACCGTGCACATCGCGCAACATGATGCGCATGCCTTTCTCGCCACGCAATTGCTTTTCATACGAGCGCTCCACTCCCAATTTACCGATGAAATCACCGCTTTTGTAATAGTCGTCCTCCTCAATGTCCTGGGGATTTACTTCTCCCACATCGCCCAATATGTGCGCCCCCATGTTTTCAGCATAACGACGAATGGTGCGTTTTTCCACGGAAAAGCCATTGAAACGGAACAGCTTTTCACGGAAAACGGAGAACTCCTCTGCCGGAATTTGGCTCATAAAGAGTTGTGGCGTATGGCGCGAATACCCGGGATTGCGACTGCGGTCCTTGATTTCGGCCATGCGCTGAACATAAAACTCGGGAGTGATGCCGATGGTTCGGCAAAAATCTAGAGTGTCGACACCTCGCTGCTCGTTCATCACCACCATGATGTTGTAAGAAGGCTCATTGTAAACCAGCAAACGCCCCTTGCGGTCGGTGATGAGACCACGCGAGGGGTATTGAATTTCTTTGCGGAAAGCGTTGGAGTCAGCGTTTTTCTTATAGTCATCACTCATGAGCTGGAGCGTAAACAGGCGTATCAGAAAAACCACGACAATCAACACCGCGATGCCGCCGATAACAAATTTACGATTCTCAAAATTCAACTCGCGTGCCATGGGTCTGCCTTATTTTTTCTTGGTTGCCGAACGGATGGACTCAATGGCTATAACAAACAACCAGGTGAGCAACCAACTGCCACCGATACCGATGAGCAGCGATTCCCAATTGTAGAAAGAGAAGAGTTCGATGACAAAATAGAGCACAATGTTTATCAACGATGCCGATGCAGCAAAGAGCATGAAACGAAAACGTCCTAAAGTGTGCAACGAAGGAATGAAAACCTCCTCCTCCTTGTCGGAAGGAGTCATGGCTTTCAGCAAAAACGGAATTGCCAAACCAGTGGCACACAACGAAGCGGAGGCCACACCGGGAGTATCGGCAAACATATCGATGATGAGCCCCAACAAAAAGCCCAAAGCCACAAAAAGCCAACGAGGCAAGTCGTTGGGCAGAATGAGCAGGAAAAAAACGTATGGCATCGGCGTGGCATAACCCAACACATGAATGTGGTTGAACACAAACACCTGAAGAGCCACCAACAACAGGAACCAACCGATGCGCGACAATATGGTTTGTATCATAAGACGGCAGAGATAATTATTGAAACGGCAAACGGAAATTTAACAGGAAAACCATGGAGTTTATCACATGGACAACTGAGTATTGGCATGATGATAGAGCGAATCGATTTCAACCTTGTGAGGCGTAGCAATGACACTCACATCACGTATGTTGGCAAAATCGGTTCCCAAACTCACGTCCAAACGATAAGACTGGCCATCGGGCGAATTGCCAACCTTCTTCACACGTCCCACAAAGATGCCGGGAGGAAACATCGACGAGTAACCACTGGTCTCAACCACCTCACCCACCTTGGCAGCGGCATAGCGCGGAATGTCGTCCACAAAGGCTCGGCGCAAACTGCCGCCCTCCCATTGCAAAAAGCCGTGATAGCTCTGACCGCGAACACGGCAGCTGATGTTGGACTTCTTGTTGGTAACGGGAATTACCAAGGAGTGATGTTGCTCCACAAGGTAAACAATGCCCACAACACCGCCACCGCCAACAACTCCCATCTCGGTCGACACACCATGTGCCGAGCCTCGGTCGATGACCAGATAGTTGTTGCTGCCCCGTGTGGTGTTGGACACCACACGCGCCGGTATCATTTCATAATCACTGAGAATTTCAGCAATGCGCTTTTCGGTGTATGTGGAGTCGTGCGTGGCGCGTGCCAATGCCACCCGCAATTGTTCCACCTGTTGCTGCAACACTATGTTGCGCTGTGTCAAATCACGGTTCACCGTTTGCAAATTCAGATAAGCCATCATGTCGCCATAAGCACCATTGATGGTAGCCACCACGGTGTTGGCCGAAGTGAACCACACACTGCCCTGAAAATTATTGAAACGGAAGAGCAGCACGAAACTTGCGATTTCGAGCAAGAGGAACAAGAACACGTAATTATACTTACGCAGGAAATCCAACAAATTGCGCATCTGAAGTTTTTGCTAAAGGAAAATGAGTGCTTGAGAATGAAGAATTAAGAGAGAAGAGTGCTTGTTTCCTTATCACTCCCCTCTCTTCATATTCCTATTGTCGCTTTGGGAATTATCGCATCAAGAAGGTATAGTTTTCCACATTCTTGAGCGCAATGCCTGTTCCTCTGGCCACACACAGCAACGGGTCTTCAGCCACATGGAACTTGATGTTGATTTTGTCGGTCAGACGCTTGTCAAGTCCGCGCAGCAGAGCACCACCACCGGTGAGATAGATGCCATTCTTCACAATGTCGGCATAAAGTTCGGGAGGCGTATTTTCGAGCGCACTGAGCACAGCCATTTCGATGCGGGCGATGCTCTTTTCCAGACAGTGGGCAATCTCCTGATAGCACACAGGCACTTCCATCGGCAGAGCTGTGATTTTGTTAGGTCCGTGCACCACATAGTCTTCCGGCTCATTCTCGCTCAGATCCGTCAAAGCAGCTCCCACATGAATCTTGATGCGTTCGGCCATGCGTTCGCTGACTTTCACATTGTGCTGACGGCTCATGTATTCCTGAATGTCGGCTGTGAAATCGTCGCCTGCCATCTTGATGGAGTTGTTCGACACGATGCCGCCCAACGAAATCACTGCAATCTCTGTGGTACCGCCACCTATGTCAACAATCATGTTACCTTCGGGAGCCTGCACATCGATGCCCACACCGATGGCCGCAGCCATGGGTTCGAACAAGAGATAGATGTCGCGGCCGCCGGCATGTTCGGCAGAGTCGCGCACGGCACGCAATTCCACTTCGGTGGAACCTGAAGGTACGCCAATCACCATGCGAAGCGAAGGAGAGAACAGACGTTTGCCACGATGCACCATCTTGATGAGTCCGCGCATCATCTGCTCGCAGGCATTGAAGTCGGCAATCACACCATCGCGCAACGGACGGATAACGCGAATTTTGTCGTTGGTCTTCTCATACATCTGCTTGGCGCGACCGCCCACAGCTACCATTTTTTCAGAATGACGATCAAGTGCCACCACCGAAGGCTCATTCACAACGATTTCGCCATCGCTGATGATAATGGTGTTGGCCGTTCCGAGGTCGATGGCCAACTCTTGGGTGAAAGAAAAGAATTTCGAAAAGATACCCATATAATTTCTCTATAAATGTTATGCGCCCGGTGATTGTTTATGCTTGCTTCTCAAACCAGTTGTGGATGGCAGTGTCGTAGTGGCTTGAAACGCCGAATGCCTGTGTGGCAAACCAACGACGCTCAGCCAGTTCGGTCTGCGCACCATTCTTCTTCACAATATCGAGCAAAGCACTATATTCAGCCTTTGAGGGAACAATCACCACATCGTTGAAGTTCTTTGCACCGGCACGGATGAGCGAAATGCCACCTATGTCAATCTTCTCGATGATGTCGGCATCCGAAGCACCGCTGGCCACTGTCTGCTCAAAGGGATAGAGGTCAACAATCACGAGGTCGATTTCAGGAATTTCGTATTGTGCCATCTGCTCGCGATCGCCTTCCAGCTCACGACGACCCAGAATGCCACCAAACACCTTGGGGTGAAGCGTCTTCACGCGGCCACCGAGGATGGAGGGATAAGTGGTTACGTCCTCCACCTTGCGGCAGGGATAACCCAAAGATTCGATGAACTGCTGTGTGCCACCTGTTGACAGGAATTCCACACCCTGTGCATGCAACTCGGCCAGGAGTTCGTCCAAGCCATCTTTATGAAAGACAGACACCAAAGCTGTCTTGATTTTCTTTGTTCCGGACATAATTTATTTTAGCTAAAACGTTTGAGTCTGCAAAGTTAGTGCAAGGCGAGAGAAGTGCAAAGTGAAAAACAAGTTTTTCGACTTTGAAGTTCCGAGCCGCAGCCTAATTTATCAAAAGTTAGTGCAAGGCGAGCGGAATACAAAACAAAATGCAAAGCTTTTGTTTTTATTCCCGAGCCGCAGCCTAACTTGGGCGAAGCCAAAGTAATGCAAGGCGAGCGGAGAGCAAAGGAAAAACTTTGTTTTTTCTTTCTATCCCGAGCCGCAGCCTGACTTGGGCGAAGCCAAAGTGGTGCAAGGCGAGAGAAGTGCAAAGTGAAAAACAAGTTTTTCGACTTCTGCAGGGCACTCACTCAGATGCAAATCCCCACATAACAAGCCAAGCACTAAAACGAATAAAATCTACACGGCGTTTAGGAAATTCTGCAGTGCTTGTAGAAATTCCTAAACGCCGTGCGAATTTTCCCGAAAAGCCGGAAGCACATCAAGCATCGAATTTCGTGCTACCCAACAGTCCTCTTTGAGAAGACTTTTTGCTTATTGGATATTCACATTTGAGTGAATGTGAACCATTTGGCGGATTTTGTCGCTACTAATCGAAATCTCAAACTTTCGATTAGTCTTGTTCCCAATGAATCGATATGTTATGCCGGAATGAGAAACCTTGCACAACACAAGCTGGGGGTTGCTTTCAGCGCTTTCAGACATGGCGACTACAATGGAATGTCTTATGTCTTCCTTTTTAGCGCAAACTTCTTCAAAGGAAAACAAGTCTTCATCGAGGTGCACGGTGAAACAAATGTTTTCGCCCTCTATGCCGCAATCTGTCATTACCCACCCTTCTTCAACAACAGCGGGCAGATTGAACTTTTCGGCTTCCACCATCATCAGGAGCAGACTGTGTAGCGCTTCGTGAGGGGTTTTCGCGCAAGCATGGCGCATGGCTTGCAATTCTTGCCAGGACGCTTTGCATTCGAACTGCTTTACCCCAGAAGAACTGACAACAAACTTTATTCCACACTGTTCTTCAGCCAATTGATCCATCAATATATCTCCTTGATGGTCGCCTTGACCATTGAGACAAATCATGGACAACAATAGAGCTTCCTTAAACTTTTCCTCCCCCAAAGCGTTCAGCAGATGGTGCCCCTTGTCATAGCTCAGATGATAAGTCAGACAATCGTCCTCCAAACAAATGGATGTTATCTGCCCCGCACCACCGGCAACGGGAATGGGGCAATCACGATTGGCAGCAGCCACTTGGCCGGCAAATGAGCTTTCCCATATCGGACGACCCACATTCACAACCACAACGCCCAATATCATAAGACACCCCAAGCCGATGCCTAAGATATTTAAGAACTTTTTCACCTTCACCACCTTTACTTGTTGAGTATTTCCCCATCAGGAGGACTACTTTTTATCCTTTTTCGAACCCCTCAACAGAAAATAAGCCGGCAAGAAAGAGAACAATGAAACACCGATAATTCCACCGATGGTTTCCGCCACACTGGGAGCAAACACCTGAGGCAGGCAGATAAGCCCAACTACGATAAAGAGAATTCCAAATACTTTTTTCATAATGTTTGATTTTGATTGTTAGAAAATGTATGCTGTTTGTTTTATGCAAAAGTAGATGCTTTTCAACACTCTTTTGATTTTTTGCAAGCCTTGCAAATGTTTTGCGTTTTCCATTGCTTTCTTTATTTTTGCTTCAAAAGAATTCAAAACATGGCATCGCACCTTAAACATCAGCAAACAACAACGCAAAAAGCGGACGAACACATGCACATGCCACCGGCTGAACATCTGCATATTCTCAACAGTTTGCCTTTCAAACCAATAGAACACGAGATATTATATGTTGAAGCACATCACGACGAAGCTCTAAACACCTACATCCGACAACACTACACGCACATTGCCCGTCGCTTTGAAAAACAAGGATACCGCTTCGTATACCTGCCTATACTGGCTGAACAATTGCAAACGCCTGAACTCTGTCATTATCATCGCCCCTCAAAAGGATGTATTGACCATGCTTTGCCCGAAGAAGAGGAAATGTATCATCGATATATCCTGCAACACGTCGTTGAACAACAAGACTTAAAACCCGGATTGCTATCCTACAAATGTGGTTGTCTCTATAATAATGATCGCAATGGATTCTTCTATTTCCCTCTTGACATCTCCGGCACCTTGCCTATTGATTGGCAATTCCAGAATGCCATTGACTATAAAATTGAATGGTGCAGATTATTCTGGCCGGTGGTGTACTACAGCATCGCAAATGATAGAGATCAAAAACTCCCCAATGAAGAGGAACAAGATGAGAGTGAAGCCGCAAGAAACTTCAGCCGAGAATCAATCAGACTGATGGAGGAAATTCGCGTCAAGGTGGATGCCTTGCGCAAACATGGCATTCAAGAAGCCCTGATACGCCATCTCTTTGAACCGGAAACAAAACTAAGTCGCTTGAGAATTACCTGTGATTATCGCATACTTCTCACCGATTATCAAAACACCGAAATCAAAATGGGAGCACTGCCCAAAGCTGTTTTTTTTCTTTTCCTGCGACATCCTGAGGGGATTATCTTCAAAAATCTGCCTGATTATCAAACCGAATTAAACAAAATTTACCAAGAACTCTCCGGGCGATTCAACCTCTTCAAACTGAAAGACAGCGTAAAAAAAGTTACCGACCCCACCCAAAACTCCATCAACGAGAAATGCGCACGCATCCGCGAAGCCTTCTTGCAGCACATCGACGAAAGCATAGCACGCAACTATTTCGTTACAGGCGAACGAGGATTGGCCAAGAAAATCATTTTGCCACGCGACTTGGTGGAATGGGAATGCGATTTCTGAGACCAACTTCCACCAAAGCCGATTGAGATTCATTGCACCTGTGGATGAGCCTTTGGCTTGAACTTGAACAAGACTTTTGAAGCCAATCTGCAATTGAGACTCCACTTAACGTTTTGTTCGCAACGCAGACTCTTTCTCACAAAACAGCCACAAACACAAAGAGGATGTGTCCCCATCGAGACACATCCTCTTTATGTATACCGTAAAACGATCTGCGCTTTACAGCCCCCAGAACTCATCTATGTCGCTTTGCAAGATATAGCCAACCACATGCAAGAAGCCTTGCTGGTTGCGTTCGTAATATCTTACGTATGTTTCATAGTCTCCACTGCTGGTGGCAATAATATACTTACTGTTGACGGGAAGCGTTTTGAGCACATTACTGTTGTTGTCAGCCTTGGCATAAACCTTAATACCTTCCTCAACACCGACTGTCAAGTTGTCAAAATACAAAGCTGGACCTGTATAATCCACTTCATCACGCTTGACATAGCCGCTAAAGGTGAGCGTGTCATTCTTGAAGTGTCCCACTTTGCACCATCCTTCGTTTTCTTCGGAAAGGAAGAGGGCTTGTATACCCTCTTGGTGATACAACGTATCCACCACCGCACTCTTCTCATCCGGCTTTGCGTAAGACACGGTATGCCCGGTCTTTTCGGCTTTCACCACTTGCTCTATTGTAGAATCGGTGTTCAACCTCAGATCCCAATAATCCTCTTTGCCGGCAAAACTTTCGTATTCCTTACCGGTAAACTTGGCATACTTCAGCATCATGGTCAACTGCGAATCGCCTCTGAATTTCACAGACACAGAATAATAGATGTCATTCTTCATTGCATATCTCAAGAGCGCATCCACATTCGTAACGAACTCGCGAGTTTCTTTGGCGGCAAGGTCCTTACCATCGATGGTCTTTGTGTTGGTCAACGCTTTATTTGTGGACTTTTGCATTACATTCACCTCGAGATAATAATCATCCCCGGAAATGGGGAGAGAGCCCCAGTTTTGCACAGTGAAGTTGAGCTTGACATAAGGATTGAGTCCCGAGCGCCAAGAGTAATAATAGTTGGAGGTGAAAAGGTTCACATTGCTCTTATACGCCGGCAATTGCTCAAGATACTTCATATAGAGAGAACCCGATTCAAACATTTTGGCCAATCCGATGTCGGAGATTTTCTTCTGAGGAACACCGGTGTTGATGGCCAACTCGTTATAAGCAGAGTAGAGTTTCATGACACCATAAGAGTCGATCAACTTCACGTTGCCTGCACTGTCGGCTTCAAAGACCAAACGCTGGCCGCGCTCCTCGTTGAGCATCACTTCGTACAGACCGGTGGAGTCGTTCTTCTCCACCGACATGTCATCAGCATTCAGTGTCTCAACGTACTTCAAAAATTCATACTTCTTTGCCACCTCATATAGCTCGTAGACAGTTGCCTTGTCCTTGTCGTTGATGGCCATAACAAATTTTTCGGACACCTCTTCGATGGCACCGATATTCTTGTCGCAGGAAGCAAAGCAAACAGCTGCGAACAACACTGTGATAAATAATTTTAGATTTCGCATAATCTGTTTTTATAACTTAATTGAACATTTATCCACGTCGCTTACCAATACCGAGAAGAGGATTAACGATTCAAGGAAGATGCGTGCTGCGTGTCGAGCTGATACTTCGAGCATCCGGCACAAACAAATCCCACTAACTCGAAAGAGGAATCACTCGGCACCCACTTCAATTTAATAATGACAGGCTTAAGTTTTTGCTTAATCCACCTATCCAACTTTTTTATTTGCGGATTAGATTTTCTGGCATAAATGTTATATAAATAACCATCGTGAGTAAAAGAGTATTCTGCCCAATGGTCATTAACATAATCCAAAGACTTCTCAACCTTGGTTCTCATCTCAAATATTTGGTTGGGGTGGGTCTCCAAATCAGCTAATATATAAGGGTTATACTTCACGGTTGCTTCCCAGTCAATTTTATAACCGGAAGGTGTCTTTACCAAATAACATTCAAGGTAGTGAGGGTAATAATACACATTTGTCCTTATAAATTCGAATTTCATATCGGGATACCATTCCCAATCCCCTATTTCCCAATCCTTCACTTCTTCATAATACTTCATCATCAAGGGTTTCACACGCTGCGCATCCATAATATATTGTGAAGCCTTCTCAGGAGTTTCACTTGTACAATAAGCTATAAAAACGGCTTGCATAGAGTCGGTTGCTGTGCGCAGAGTATCCGGAATACCGGGAACCATTTTACGGAGAGCAGCAAGGTCGACTCCCAAATCTGCCAAAGGCTCATCCAACACGGCATTCTCACTCGGCAATTTTGTTTGAGCGGTCTGCAAATCATTGATGCTCATCGGCATTTCTGCATATCCATGCGCTGACGCCGACAAAGCTATGCCAAAAACAAACAATGCCGAAATAAAAATCTTCTTCATTGTGTATTTTCTTATAAAAAACATGCCTACTCTTTTTCCCGGATTTTCGGCATACTCCGTTACAAAGGAACCAATAATAAGCCAAATACCATTGGTCCGTTTTGGTCCTTATTGTGGGGAACTATTCGTCTATCAGGATTATAACATCCGTTCTCTCCCCAAAAAAGTAGGAACACACCCTGCCGGATGCATTCCCACTTCTGTTTCTTTTATGATGATTAGTCCCACTCGAGCAACACCTTTCCGCACTGGCCGGACTCCATAATGTCGAAGCCCTTTTGGAAATCGGCAACGGGGAAGCGGTGTGTGATCACGGGGCTGAGATCCAATCCGGAGATGAGCATCTGCTCCATCTTGTACCATGTTTCCCACATTTCGCGGCCGTAGATACCCTTGATGGTAAGTGCCTTGAAGATGATTTCGCTCCAATCCACAGTGGTGGTGGGAGGCAGAATGCCCAGCTGAGCAATCTTCGAACCATTGTACATCTTGGCCACCATTTCGCGAAATGCCACGGGAGCACCCGACATTTCGAGACCTACGTCGAAACCACGAATGCCCAACTGATCCATGGCGCCCTGCACGGTTTCGCCCTTCGAAGCATTCACAGTGCAAGTGGCACCCATCTTCTTCGCGATGTCCAGACGATAGTCGCTCAAGTCGGTTACGACAATGTTTTTCGCACCGGCAAACTTGGCAATGGCTGTGGCCATTGTGCCAATCAGACCGGCACCAGTGATGAGCACATCCTCACCCAGCAGAGGGAACGACAGGGCTGTGTGAGTGGCATTGCCGAAGGGGTCCATGATGGCTGCCATGTCGTCGGAAATGCGATCGTCGAGCTTCACCACATTGCATTCGGGGATGCAGAGATATTCCGCAAAAGCTCCATCACGGTTCACACCCACACCGATGCTGTTTTCACAGATGTGCTGCAAACCGCGACGGCAGTTGCGACAATGGCCGCAAGCAATGTGTCCTTCGCCCGTCACGCGGTCGCCCACTTTGATGTTGCGAACACCGGGACCTACTTCTGCCACCACACCCACATATTCGTGACCGATGGTCATGGGAGTCTTGATGGTCTTCTGGCTCCATTCGTCCCACTTGTAGATGTGCAAGTCGGTACCGCAGATAGCTGTTTTCTTAATCTTGATGAGCACGTCGTTCACGCCTACTTCCGGCTTTGCGACTTCTTCCATCCAAACACCCTTCTTGGGTTCTTTCTTGACTAATGCTTTCATTGTTTTATGTCTATTGATGGTTGTTTTCGGTTATCAATCAGCAAATATATATGTTTTTCCATCTTTCAACAAAACCCGACCAAAAATTCTTTTGCAATTATTTTCTTCTTATAGCCACATTGACATCATGCAGCCCTTTCTCTGCCAACGATAAGCACCATCTTCTTCATGTTTATCAAAAAAGTGCTACCCGAGCTGTCGGGTAACACTTCTGATGCTGCATGATTGCGAAAAGAAATCCTTCGGATTATCGCACTTTTTTGTGCTGTTTCATTGCTGTAGCCAAAGCCTTAATAGTTTGACCAACGTTCACAAACAAATTCAACAAGTTCGAAATGAGGATCATTGCCCGGAACCCACTTCACCTTAATTATGGCAGTCTTTCGATCTTGCTCAATCCATTTGTCAAGTTTTACTACATGCGGATTGGTTTTCTTGGCATAAATGTTTGAATCCATATAAAGATCTTGGTAACAAACCCAAGTGTTATTTACATAGTCAAAATCTTTTCGTATGTCAACTCTCAATTCAAAAACCTTGTTGGGCTGAGCCTTCATTTGAGCTTCAGTATAAGGTTTATACCCTACTGTTCCCTCCCAATCGATTTTATAACCTTCCGGTGTTTTGATAATAAACTCGTCCCAACCTTCAAGTCTATAAACATTCGGTCTGATGCAAACAAGTTTTTCTTCGGGGCCAAATGCATACTCTAGCGGCGTCCAATCCTCTTTCTCTGCATAATACTTCATCATCAAGGGCTTCACACGCTCTACATCCATAACATATTGCGAAGCTTCTTCGGGATTCGCACTTTTTAAGTATGCAAGCCGCACAGCCTGAACAGAATCCAAAGCTGTTAGCAAAGTAGCAGGCTTATTTTCGGAGGTCTGAACAGCTCCGATTCCTTGTAGACGAAGGGAATCAAGGTTGGCTTCCAACTTGGCCAAACGCTCCTTCAGAGTGGCATTCTCTGCTTGTAATACGCCCAAAGACTGAGTGATAGTCTGCAACTGCGTGCTCAAAGTTGTTTGGTTGGCCTGCAAAGCTTTAATGTTTTCCAGCAATTCTTTCTTGTTCTGCGCCGAAACCGAGAAAGCGATGCTGCACACCAAAAGCGATAAAATAATTTTCTTCATGATGAAACTGATTTATTTAATATGTGATAAAATGATATTATCTAGCAAACTTACTTAATAACGATGTAAAATTACTACAATTGCCGTGTGCAAAATTGGTCCTATTTGGTCCTTTTGAAGATAAAACAAGGAAAAACTCCCCTGAAAGGGGAAGAAGCTCTCAGCTTAGGACAACGCCCTAAGAACGGAATGCATATTCGCCATACGCCCTGCAGGTGCAAAAGCCTATGTAAACCACCTCGGGAATACTGCTTTTGCCCCTGCAGGGCGCATTCATCGTCGTTACACATACTCGGGGTGCTGCCCCGAGCTGAGGGCTTGATGGCCCTTCAAGCCGTTTCCTCTGTTTACCAAAGAAGTGCTACCCGAACACCCGGGTAACACTTCTGATGCTACATGATTGCGGAAATAGTCCCTACGGATTATCGCACTTTCCTGAATTCGACATTATTATTGTTACATTTCAAGATGTTTCCGGAGAGGGAAAGATCCCAAAATTGTTTTTCTTTGTATACCAGTGAACGGCCACCGGGAAGGTTGGGAAGCAATTCGTAAACCATAATAGTTAAATAATTATCTCTACCATAGCGGTTGCAATTGGCATTCAAAAAATCCATGTAAGCTCTGTCGGTAGAAGTGATTTTATAGTTACTGAAATCGTTTCTGTCCTGACAATTGACTATAAGGTCTCCGTCCTCATCGATTTTCCAGGCACCGTGGCTACGGAACTTAACAACTGTTCCCTTTTTGAGACCGGTAGGATCATTGGGATCGTGCGTGTAGGTGTAGTCCGTGAACAACGTTCCATCAGCTTTGAATGTGTAGAGGATGGTGAGTCCGGCAGCATATTTGTACGACCAGGTACCGATGAGTTTGGGAACGATTTTCTTTTTTACATTCTCAATTTTTGCAGCCTGCTCAGCACGCTCCTGTTCCTGCCGGCGTTGCTGCTCGGCACGCTCCTGTTCGATCTCCGCTTCTGTGCGACCCTTGATATATCTTACCTGTTTGTTGTCTACAGTGGTAAGTACTCCTTCGTAGAGCACGAAACCCATTTCCTCGAAGTTGGAACTCTTCATAAATTTTTTGTAGATACTTTTCCCGTCAGATGGTTCAAGGAGAGCATATCCGACATAAGTTCCGTTGGCAGTAGTGGCTTCAACGCCATATTGTCGCTGATTACTTCCACTGAGCTTACCGAAGTACTCAGCCTTGAGGAAGGGACGCGTAACCATATCGGGGTAGCAATTTTTCACGTACGTGTAGCTGCCGCTGGACGTCGTGAGTGTGATTTCTTCCTGTGTCTCACCACTGCTCAGTTTAACGCTCTTGACTGACACCTTCACATCATCACCGAAAATAGGTTCATACGTCTTCGACTTCTGGATAGTCCAGTTGTTGTCCAGCGTGCACTCAAAGACGTTATACACTCCGCGCAAACCAAGCTCACGGATGGGAACAGGTGAGTAGCTATCCTCCAATTCTAGGGCAATCTGAGGGGTCAGTTCACCGGCTTGCTTAACGCGAGTCGGAGTGACGGTAGTGGAACATTCACCGCCAAAAGGCTTACGTACGATAACCATTGGATTGTCCGACGAGATGGTGATGGCGTTCATGCCGGCATCCTTCAACTCTCCTTCCAACAGCGTGTATTTCACAGCCGTTTCGCTGCCCGTGCCGATGATTTCATACTGCACCGTACCCTTGAACACACAGCGGTTAAGCCAAAACGGACCATTGTATCTTGCCAACATCAACTTGGCATCCTGCACACGGCCATTCTCAAACTTGCCCTCCAAACGATCCATCTGAGATTTGTCCGGATAGTAGGCTGTAGTCAGTTTACCCTTGCCAAAAGGCTCTTTGGCATCATTCACCTTTCCGTCGTAGGAAATGGTATTACCATAGTTGATTTCGTCAGCGTAAACATAGGCAGACGTACAAATCAACACTGTCATCAATGACAGGCGCAACAAATTTTTAATCATAGTTCTCAATTTGTGAATAAACATTATGAAAGTACAAATATAGCCTTAAGATACGATTTTACCCCCCCCATATGTTAATTTACATTAAAACACACAAAAGAAAAGAAGAAGCCGGAGATATACACATGCTTCTGTTGCGTGAGTAAAAAGAATAAAAGAGTAAAAAGAGCGCACACAAAAAAAAAGTTCCTCATCAACACTGTGCTGATGAGGAACTCTCAAAAAAATGGCGGCGACCTACTCTCCCGCGGGTGTGCAGTACCATCGGCGCGGCCGGGCTTAACTTCTCTGTTCGGGATGGGAAGAGGTGGAACCCCGG
>JAFYPU010000029.1 GCA_017547385.1 Bacteroidaceae bacterium | reverse complement strand
TGAGAAAAAGTGGACACAACCCATACATAACTGGGGCTTGATTATGAACCAATTTATACTTATATTTGAAAACAGAATCCAGATATAAGTATTATATCCGAATCCTGTTTTTCTCATTTACACAAAATATTGGACACTGCCTGCTGGGGGTAACGAAGTTCTGCAAACAGCAGGCCAAGTGTCTGCCGAACAAGCAAAAGAACATGCAGAAACGGAGTTTGAAAAGTATCGTATCATACAAGACCGCCTATTCCAAAGTGACTTCGATAGGTTTATGGACGCTCTTCCTTTTGAGGAAGATCCTAAAGAATAAAATACATGAACATTTGTCCGATGTTATCCAATAAATTTGGGTATCCTTCGGACAAATGGTCTAACAAAGTGGATGAGTCTATTTTGCACACCATATTTATTTTCTCCATTGCAATTCCTTCTGCTGCATTCGTTCATGCAGTGCAACGTTGTCCCCAATAATAAATCCAGTTATTCCTATGGAAATTGCCCATAGACATATCAGGATAATGAATATCAGATTTTTAACATGTTTGCTACGCCAAATCCGTTTGGCCAGTAGCCGGATATGTCGGTCAAGAAATATGTGATTAGACCTTTAAGTGTACTGGGCACCACTGGAATTTCGTAGGTGTTTTATATAAAACAAGCGTGTAACTATATGCTACACGCTTGTTTTTATTTATCAGGTTTTTGTGAATTATTTCACTTCCTCGAAATCGGCATCTTGGATGTCATCGTTCTTGCCGGGTTGCTGAGGACCAGCTTGTTGTCCGCCTTGGAAACCTGCGTCGGGACCGGGCTGACCGCCTGTTTGTTGGTACATTTGGGCGCTAGCGGCTTGGAATGCCTTGTTCAATTCTTCGATGGCAGCATCGATGGCCGCAATGTCTTGTGCCTTGTGTGCTTCCTTCAATTTGCCGAGGGCAGCTTCGATGGCGGGCTTGTGCTCAGCGGGGAGCTTGTCGCCCAACTCTTCCAATTGCTTTTCTGTTTGGAAAATCATAGAATCGGCCTGGTTGATTTTGTCCACGCGCTCGCGTTCCTTCTTGTCGGCTTCTGCGTTAGCTTCTGCCTCTGCCTTCATGCGATCGATTTCTTCCTGGCTGAGGCCTGAAGAAGCTTCGATGCGGATGGTCTGTTCTTTACCGGTTGCCTTGTCCTTGGCAGATACCTTGAGGATACCATTGGCGTCGATGTCGAAGGTTACTTCAATCTGAGGTACACCACGGCGTGCGGGTGCAATGCCGGCGAGGTTGAAGCGACCGATGCTTTTGTTGTCGCGAGCAAATTGGCGCTCACCTTGAAGTACGTGGATGGTTACTTCGGGCTGATTGTCTTCGGCAGTAGAGAACACTTGGCTCTTCTTGCAAGGAATGGTAGTGTTGGCATCGATGAGTTTTGTCATTACGCCGCCGAGGGTTTCGATACCCATAGAGAGGGGAGTAACGTCGAGCAATACGATGTCGCCCACACCGCTTTCCTTGTTGAGGATAGCGCCTTGGATAGAAGCACCTACGGCTACTACTTCGTCGGGGTTTACGCCCTTAGAGGGAGCCTTGCCGAAGAAGTTTTCTACCAACTGCTGAACAGCGGGGATACGAGTTGAACCACCTACGAGGATTACTTCGTCAATGTCGGAAGTGCTGAGGCCTGCGTCGCGCAAAGCGTTTTCGCAAGGAGTCTTACATGCTTGGATGAGGTTGTGAGCCAAGGCTTCGAACTTAGCACGTGTGAGTGTCTTCACCAAGTGTTTGGGCACACCGCCTACGGGCATGATGTAAGGCAAATTGATTTCTGTGCTGGTGGTAGAAGAGAGTTCAATCTTGGCTTTCTCCGCAGCTTCCTTGAGGCGTTGCATAGCCATAGGATCGGCTGAGAGGTCGGCACCTTCGTCGTTCTTGAATTCTTGAACGAGCCAGTCGATAATAACGTGGTCAAAGTCGTCACCACCGAGGTGAGTGTCTCCGTTGGTTGAGAGCACTTCGAACACACCGCCACCGAATTCAAGGATAGAGATATCGAATGTACCACCACCGAGGTCGAACACTGCAATCTTCATGTCCTTATTAGCCTTGTCGATACCATAAGCCAAGGCGGCTGCAGTAGGCTCGTTCACGATACGCTTCACTTCGAGACCGGCAATCTGTCCTGCTTCTTTTGTGGCCTGGCGCTGTGAGTCGCTGAAGTAAGCCGGCACGGTGATAACAGCCTCAGTTACTTCCTGTCCAAGATAGTCTTCGGCAGTCTTCTTCATCTTCTGAAGAATCATGGCCGAGATTTCCTGCGGAGTGTATTGGCGATCGTCCACTTTCACACGAGGAGTGTTGTTGTCGCCACGAACCACATCATAGGGAGTGCGGCTGATTTCTTTCTGCACTTGGTCAAAGTTCTCACCCATGAAGCGCTTGATTGAATAGATGGTGCGCTGAGGGTTGGTGATGGCTTGACGCTTTGCAGGGTCGCCCACCTTACGTTCACCACCTTCAACGAAAGCCACAACAGAAGGCGTGGTGCGTTTTCCTTCACTGTTGGTAATCACTACCGGTTCGTTTCCTTCAAACACAGAAACACAAGAGTTGGTAGTTCCGAGGTCAATTCCAATAATTTTTCCCATAGTTGTATTTGTTTTATTGTTGTTTATATTCATTTTTATGGTCGTCCGGAGTTTCCGGCTCGCCGTTACGCCTTCATATAAGCAAGGTGCGTGCCAAACTTTCGCAGACGCATAAAAAAAGCCGGACTGACAAATTGTCAGTACTCGGTGGACATCGATTGCGCCGCCTCTTGCAGTTCATTTTTTGCGTTCAGACATTCCGACATGAGCCGTTTGGAACAAAACAAACAGAACTTCTGAATGTTTGGGGTACTTTTGTGGGACTGCGTGTCTTTTATTCCGATTTGTTTTCTTAGTTTTGTAACGCTCTTGCGGCTTGTGCGTGTTTTGACACCAAAAGGCCGCGAGAGCAGGACATAAAGAAAGGCGTTTACTACGCTTGGGTTTTGACGTTCTGAAATCCTGGAAAAATTTCGAATGTAAGTCAAGAGACCAAGCAACCGTGAATGCCCCGTGGGTATGCTATATACATACCTCTCGGTTGTGCTGCTACCGGTGCAAGAAGCACCGGTGGCAGACAGCAGCCTATGAGGATTTATATACATATCGGCGTGGGGCTTCTGCGTTGCTCGTTTCGACTTACAGGGCAATTCCAGGAGCCTCAGAACGTGAAGCGAGCAACAGTGCAGGGCTTCACGCTTTTTTTGTGCCCCTAATGAATATCACTAACCACGGTCGCTGAAGCTCCGGCCGGCAGAATCATAACTGCCCATGCCTAATGAGAACCTGGCCAATGCCCGACGAGCACGCAACGACGAATTCTACACGCAGTATCAAGATATAGAGAAAGAGGTGAATGCCTATCTTGATTATGCCCCACACACTTTCAGAGATAAGACGGTGCTGCTGCCGTGCGACGACCCCGAGTGGAGCAACTTCACAAAGTATTTTGCACAAAACTTCGAGCGACTCGGATTGCGCAAACTGGTGAGCACGAGCTATGCCGTAGAGAGCAAGAACTATCCGACCGACTGGCAACCCACGCTGTTCGAAACTGAAAACCCACGATACGAGGTGGAAAAAAGTCGCGTGTGCGGAAAGATTTTTGTGCTCGACCACGACACCAACCGTAACGGCCGCATCGACATTGAGGATCTGCAATGGGAATATATGCAAGGCGATGGAGACTTTCGCAGTGAGGAAGTAAAACTTCTGCGCAACGAGGCCGACATCATCGTGACCAATCCGCCGTTTTCTCTCTTCCGTGAGTTTCTGGCATGGATTATGGAAGCAAAAAAGCAGTTCCTAATCATCGGAAACATGAATGCCATCACCTATAAAGAAACCTTCCCGCTGATAAAGGAGAACAGGATGTGGCTGGGAGAGAGCATCCACAGCGGAGACAGGGAGTTCGGCGTACCGGATGAATATCCCTTGCTGGCAGCAGGGTGGCGCATTGATGAAAATAAATATGAGGTCAATGGCAAACGTAAGCCATACACAAAATACATCAGAGTCAAGGGGGTGCGTTGGTTCACCAATCTGGAACATGGCCGTCGCCATCAGCCACTACAGCTCATGACGATGGAAGACAACCTGCGGTATAGCAAGCACAAGGACCTGCGAGGACAAAAGGAATACTTGCACTACGACAATTACGATGCCATAGAGGTGCCATACACCGATGCCATTCCGAAAGATTATGAAGGCGTGATGGGAGTTCCCATCTCCTTTCTTGATAAATACTGTCCCGAGCAGTTTGAGATACTTGGTATTACAGAAAATAATCCCTGCCTTACCCCATTACAGAAAGCAGGTTTTGAAAAATATGATAGACCTTACATAAATGGAGAAAGGAAGTATCCTCGTCTCCTCATCCGCAAAAGAAAATAGAACGATGAAAACGACATTACGAACTGACATCACGATTGCAGACATCTGCAACGGATTTGTTTACAACGAGCTTGAAGGGAAAGGGCTCTATGGGCTGAGCGGCCGCCTGGTCATTCAGCCGGAGTTTCAGCGCAACTACATTTATGCCGACGGCAAGCGCGATGTGGCAGTGGTGGAGTCGGTTTTGCGCCAACACCCTTTGGGGCTTATCTACTTCAACTGCGTGGACAACGAACGCCGCGAAGTGCTCGACGGGCAGCAACGCATCACGAGTTTAGGCCGCTTCGTTACAAACAAGTTCGCCATTCATGATGCCGATGGTATGCCGCAGTATTTCAGCAGTCTATCAAAGGACATGCAAGAACGCATCCTCAACACTCCGCTCTTGATCTACGAATGCGAGGGAACGGAGAGCGAAATCAAAGAGTGGTTTCGCACCATCAACATCGCAGGAGTGCCGCTCAACAATCAAGAGTTGCTGAATGCAGTCTATTCCGGCCCGTTTGTTACGCATTGCAAGGAGGAGTTCAGCAACAGCCGCAATGCCAATGTGCAGAAATGGGCGGCTTATGTGCAGGGGCAGGTCAATCGGCAGGACTTCTTGGAAAGAGCATTGCAATGGGTGAGCGGCAACCGGGTGGAAGAGTACATGAGCCGGCATCGTTTCTGCGAAAACATTGATGAAGTGAAGGATTATTTCAATGCTGTCATCGATTGGGTGTCGGGAGTGTTTACGGATGTAGAAAGCGAAATGTGTGGTCTGGAATGGGGACGATTGTACGAAACCTTCCACCATCGGCCCTATGACCCGCAAGAGGTTTCCGCCAAAGTGCACCGGCTATATGCTGACCCTTATGTCAAGAACCGCTCGGGCATCTTCGAATTCATCCTGGGTGGATGCACGGATTTCAAGTTGCTGAAATTGCGCGTCTTCGATGAGGCTACAAAACGCAAGGTCTATGCTATGCAAACAGAGCGTGCGCGGCAAGCAGGCATTTCCAACTGCTCGCATTGCGCCATCGGGCACAGTGCGAACCGCACAAAGATTTGGGCACAGAAGGATATGGAGGCCGATCACGTAACAGCCTGGAGCAAAGGTGGAGACACAACCATCGAAAATTGCGAAATGCTCTGCAAAACCCACAATCGGGCGAAAGGAAACAGATAAAGCGCAACGTATTTCGCAACTGCAGTCTCCGGCTGCGGTGCTGCGACGACCGAAAACCTACAAGGCGTTTAGAAAATTCTGCAGTGCTTGCAGAATTTTCTAAACGCCTTGTAGATTTTCACAGAAAGCCTGAGTGAATTTGTTCAGTGCTTCAACTTAATCAGATGGCAGTCTTTTCACATCACAGCCGACCCGCTCTTTTCGTCACGCACCGCTGTCAGCTCCACAGAAGCCCCCTGACAGACAGCCCCCATGGGAGGATTAACTTTGCAAACATTCACCGAGGCACGTTGCACCAAGGAGAAATTCTTCATCACAGCCTTCAGAATGCGCGCCGCCACATGCTCAAGCAACTTTGAGGGAACATCCATTTCCTCACGCACCACTTCATAAACTTCGGCATAGTTCACCGTCCCCTCCAAACAATCATGCAGCAAGGCAGCCTCATCCATACGCACTTCCAGCGTGATATCCACCACATATCTTCCACCGACGACTCTTTCTTGTGGCAACACTCCATGTTGTGCATAGAATTCCATTTGCCGCAACCGAATGGTCTGTTTCTCAAAAATCATATTCTTTATTTTCAGAATGACTCTATAAATATATTATATGTACACGCGCGAGGTTATCACCAAAGCAAAATCTATCAAAGAAAAAGTGCGGGAACGCCGAAGCATTCCCACACTTTTCATCACTTATTCTATCCGCAGCGCGAAGCTCCACAGTGTTTACAAATCAAACATCCCTCTTGGTAAACCAAGGTTTCGTTTCCGCAATTGGGACATTTCTGTCCTTTTGCCTCAGTTCCATCGGTGATGTATTTCTTCAGCGCACGCTCCACACCGGTTTTCCAAGTATTGATACTTTCGCTTTCCAGCTGCAAGGAACCTACGAGCTTTATCACGTTTTCCAGCGGCATGCGATAGCGCAACACACCGGAGATCAACTTGGCATAGTTCCAATACTCCTTGTTGAATTTCTCCGAGAGACCCTCAACAGTGGTCTTGTATCCGCGTTTGTTTTCAAATTGGAAGTCATAACGCTTCGTTCCGTCGGCGTTTACCTGTTTGATGATGCGACCCGTGGTTACGGTTTTGGGAAGCACGATGCCTTCGTCATCATCTTGCAAACCGGTAAATATCTCATAGGGATGTCCGTCAAGCAGTCCGACGAAAGCCACCCACTTTTCTTTCTTGTTTTGGAAGCGAACCACATCACATTCCAGCACCTCGGGGCGACGCTCGGTAACTTCCGGTTGCTGACAAATGGGCACTGCGGGCTTCTCGTCCTTCTTCTTCACACTGATCATCACGCCCGAACGTGAGCCATCGCGATAGATGGTGCATCCCTTACAGCCACTGCGCCATGCTTCGATGTAGAGTTTGTTCACCAACTCCTCATCCACATTGTTCGGAAGGTTCACCGTTACGCTGATACTGTGGTCCACCCACTTTTGGATGGCTCCCTGCATCTTCACTTTCATGAGCCAATCCACATCATTGGCCGTAGCCTTGTTGTAGGGCGACTTCGCCACGAGCTCGTCGATTTCCTCCTGCGTGTAATTCTTTTCGGTATCAATACCGTTGGCTTTCATCCAAGTGAGGAACTTGTGGTGATAAACGATATACTCTTCAAAAGCATCACCACTTTCGTCCACGAAATCCACACGCACTTCCGGATCGTTGGGGTTCACCTTACGGCGACGCTTATACACCGGCAAGAACACGGGCTCGATACCACTGGTGGTTTGCGTCATCAAGCTGGTTGTTCCGGTAGGCGCGATGGTCAAACAAGCTATGTTACGACGTCCGTGCTTCACCATCAGGTCATAGAGTTCGGCATCGGCTTCTTTCAGACGGAGGATAAACGGATTGTTGGCCTCGCGTTCGGCAGAGAACACATCAAACGCACCACGTTCGGCAGCCATTACCACCGAAGAGCGATAGGCTGCCAATGCCAACGCACGCTGCACTTCAACGGCAAAGTCGGTAGCCTCTTGTGTGCCATAGCGCAAACCGAGGGCGGCAATCATATCACCTTCTGCTGTGATACCCACTCCGGTGCGACGACCTTGGGCTGACTTTTTGTAAATCTTTTCCCAAAGATGACGCTCAGTGCCTTTCACTTCATCGCTCTGCGGGTCTGCGGCAATCTTTTGCTGAATCAGCTCGATTTTCTCCAACTCCAAGTCAATGATGTCGTCCATCAAACGCTGCGCCAAAGCCACATGTTTGCGGAAAAGGTCAAAGTCAAAATAGGCCTCCGGAGTAAAAGGATTTACCACATAGGAATAAAGGTTAATGGCCAACAGGCGACAGCTGTCATAAGGGCAGAGGGGAATTTCACCACAAGGATTGGTTGAAACCGTGCGGTAACCCAAATCAGCATAACAGTCAGGCACACTTTCTTTCAGGATGGTATCCCAGAAAAGCACACCGGGCTCTGCGCTCTTCCAAGCATTGTGCACAATCTTCTTCCACAAGGCGGAAGCATCGATGTCTTTCTGCATTTTGGGGTCATCACCCACCACCGGGAATTGCTGCGTGTAAGGTTTTCCCTCAATCGCACAACGCATGAACTCATCATCAATCTTCACACTCACATTGGCACCGGTAACCTTACCTTCCGTCATCTTGGCATCGATGAAAGCTTCGGCATCCGGGTGCTTGATACTTACCGAGAGCATCAGCGCACCGCGGCGACCATCTTGTGCTACCTCACGGGTGGAGTTGCTGAAGCGTTCCATAAAAGGCACAAGACCCGTTGAAGTCAAGGCCGAGTTTTTCACGGGCGAACCCTTCGGACGAATTTGTGAAAGGTCATGGCCCACACCGCCACGACGCTTCATGAGTTGCACTTGCTCCTCATCTTCTTTCATGATAGCTCCATAAGAGTCGGCATCGCCTTCGATACCAATCACAAAACAATTGGAAAGCGAAGCCACCTGATTATCGTTACCGATACCCGTCATCGGACTTCCGGCCGGAATGATGTAACGGAAGTGATCCAACAAATCAAAAATTTCCTGAGCCGATACGGGGTTCTGATACTTGGCTTCGATACGAGCAATCTCGTTGGCAATGCGCCAATGCATATCTTCGGGCGAGCGCTCAAAGATGTTGCCGAACGAATCCTTCATTGCATATTTGTTCACCCACACACGGGCAGCCAACTCATCGCCGGCAAAATAATCGAGCGTGGCTTTGAAAGCCTCGTCATAAGAGTAAATCTTCTTTTCCACAGTGTATATATTATTATTTTTAATGTATCGAAGCATAAAAAAGCCTTTTCCAAAAATGGCAAAAGCTTTACGGGTTGCAAAGCTAACAATAACATTCCGATTGCACAAAGAAACCAACAATCAAAATTTGAAAAAATAAAAAGTTTTCCGCTTTCAAAACTCTCAATCTTGTATATCAAACACTTAGCATTTTCGAGTTAAAGAAAAGTTATCCAAAACACAAATTTTATTACCACACCCTCAGACATTTATCATCCATAACGAACAGACTGAAAAGCCAACGCAAATCTTAAAGTCTCAAGAAAATTCCCACAATCCGTGCTTCCACTCTTTTTTTTCGTACATTTGGAGTCGAAAACGCACTACTTACACTTACTAAGACATTACACATGGATTCCATTCAAAACCGGCGCACCATTCGCCGATACACCGACCGTCCCGTCAGCGATGCTTTGTTGCACCAATTGTTGGAAGAAGCTGAGCGCACGCAGACCATGGGCAATCTTCAACTCTACAGCGTGGTCATCACGCGTTCAGAGGAAATGAAGCAACAACTCGCTCCTTGCCACTTCAATCAGCCGATGGTTACCACAGCTCCTGTGGTGCTGACCTTCTGTGCCGACTTTCACCGCACCAGCGAATGGTGTCATCATCGCAAGGCAGAACCGGGTTACGACAACTTGCTATCCTTCATCAATGCTGCCAGCGATGCGCTGCTCTATTGTCAAACATTCTGCACCTTGGCCGAAGCTGCCGGATTGGGTTTGTGCTATTTGGGAACAACGGTCTATAACCCCGAAAAGATTATCGAAATCCTCAACCTGCCGCACCTCGTGATGCCGGTAGCCACCATCACGCTGGGTTGGCCCGACGAAATGCCGCAACAACCGGAACGTCTGCCACTCAGTGCCATCATCCACAACGAACGATACACACCGGCCACGACCGAAAGCATCGATCGCGATTATTCTGCCAAAGAGGCTTTGCCCGTAAACCAAGAGTTTGTGCGCATCAACCAAAAAGAAACCTTGGCACAGGTCTTCACAGACTGCCGTTACACACGCAGTGTTAACGAAGCCTTGTCGCAAACTATCCTTGACACCTTGCGCCGGCAGGGTTTCTCTTTCCCTATGTAGCTATCCCTCGCAGATTTTTTCGCTTACCCTCCTCTGCTGTTCCTCTTAACATAAAGCCGGTCCAACCCTTGTTCATCATGGGTTGGACCGGCTCTTTCTTTCTCACTCCTCAAAGATTGCTTTTAAGGAATTCTTAAGGGATAAATACTTTCCTCACGCTGAACGTGTTTCCTCTTTTCTCTCGCACCAGATATACCCCCTGAGGCAGTTTCACAGTTCTAAGATCAGTGCCCGGCTTTGCTATCCGCAAACTTCCGGCAAGGTCATAAATCTCTACTTCCGACACTTCGGCGGAAGCATCAAGATTGTTCTCTCTAATACCCACAGGCGGTTCTTGCGGAAGCTCGGAAGTATAGGCAAAGCCCACGGCATCATTCATGCCGCATGCCACGACATTATCCACAAGTCCGTCCATGCGTTTCACATAAGCCACCACACGTGCCTGACGTTCCACGCTGAAAGCATTGTCGGCATGCTTGTTCTGCACCAAAGCTTCGGCATCAAATTCACAAGCATATTGATATACATATCCCTGCTTTTCGCCACTACCACCATTAAGATAAGCCCCCACACCATCTCGGGGTGCCAATGCGCGCACAGAACCATTATGAATATAATAGTCTTCTGAAGGAGCACCCGACTGCCAATTGTACACGCTGTCTTGCAGCAGCGCCACAGTTACGCGATAAAGCCCCGGCTCTGCCACTTTCACACCCACATTCACACTGATTATATCCGTTTCGGCATCGTAGGTTGTAGATAGGGCGATGTTAGTGGAAGATTTCCCTTCAAGAGCTTCATCAACTACCTCATTCAACCAATACACGAAACCGTCCTCACTGAGTCCGGTCGTCCCCCACTCTTTGTTGAAATTGACCATCATGTTCGGATAAGCATTCAGATCTGTTTGCGACGAAATTATCTCTGCAGCCTCGCAATAGAGTGGATCTGTATAGTAATAAGAATGATGAGCTATGAGACACACGCGATCTGTATTCTCTTTATCCGCAAAAAATCTCCACAAGGCCCCTACGGCATTGGGACAATAACCGCAGTGCACACCGGTCCCTTGCAGCAGCAACACCCTGCGGAAGAAGTCCTCCGACGCAGGTTGTTCGTCTGCCGGCAAAGCCGGAACACAATGAAAAGCCTGCACGCACAAGGGAGCATCGGCAGAGCTCTTTCCCTCATGATGGGCATAAAAACGATATTCACCCACCTCCATACAGATGTAGTGAGGTTCTGTCAGCGGCACTTCTTTTCCATCGGGAGCACATACGTAGATCTCTGCCTCGGTCGTAACTTCTTCAGTTCCGTCAAAAACGGCCAGGCTCACCTCTTGGGTTTTACCGGCTTCCACATATTTTTCAGAGCAAGCCAACGTCAGTCCTGAGACTGAAGCCACTCGATGGGGATAGGCATTCGCCACATTGTTTCCGACACTAAGCACTTGCACCGATGTCAGAAAAAGCTGCAACTTGTAAGCCGGCGATGTTGCTCGAAAGGCCAAATGGAATGTTTCACCGGCTTCCACCTCAAGGAAAACATAAGATGCATACTCCTTATCCTTAAGGTTGGTATGCACTGCCACTCGCTGCATGGTCTCAGGCGTAGGTTCACTGCCACGATAGACCTCCATTTCTTCCGAATAGAAGCTACCCATATATCCATACTTCACCATCAGTTGTGCAGCCTCCGCTGCAGTGATGGCAGGAGAAATGAGCCAATCATCACCCGAATTAGCATAATGATAGCGATAGACCACCGGACTCGGTGTTACGCCCGGCTCGTAGCCCCATGTTACGCCGTCATTGTTGGCGTCCAGCACCGTCCACTGACGAAAAGCATCCTCACTTCCGAAATCTGCTTGCCAAATGATGTTTTGAGAATAAAGGGACAACGACAAGCATGCCGCCGCCAAAAGGAAAATTTTCCTGAGTTTGTAAAGTTTCTTCATAGTTTAGCTTTTTTAGGTTAGTGTTATGCGCACAAAGATAATTCAACCTATAAATAAGGAAAAGGCAAACAAGTCTTACCATCCTATTTTTGTCTACCTTTAAGAAATTCACACAAAAATTACAGATGTATTCAACCAACGATAAGCCTAAAGATGTAAAATCCGCTTGCCGCCCCACTCCACCTTTGGGTTTTCTCAAAACACAAGCATCCGCACGAAATTCGCGCGGATGCTTGGAAGATATTCTGCAAAGTGTTTGTTTATTTCAGGCCATAACTGAAACTGTCGATGTAGCTATAGATGCAACCGGCCAAACCGAAGAGGATAACACCGGCCAAGCAAATCAACAAGGCCAAACGCGTTCCACAATCGCTGCGGAAAGCGGCAATGGGCGCATCGCTCTTCTTGATATACATTGCCTTCACGATAAGCAAATAATAATAGAGCGAAATCACCGTATTCACCAAGGCGATGAACACCAACAGATGATGTCCGGCGTTGAAAGCGGCCATGAAGATGAAGAACTTCGAGAAGAAGCCTGCAAAGGGCGGTATACCTGCCAATGAGAAAAGGCACAACGTCATGAGGAACGCCAATTTGGGATTGGTTTGATAGAGTCCGTCATAATCATCGAGACCAATCTTACCACAGTTCTGCTCTACCACGTTCATCACGGCAAAAGCACCGAGGTTGGCTGCCATATAAACAAGGAGGTAGAACACCAAAGCTGTCATTCCCTGCGCTGTTCCGTCCATCACACCCAGTACCAAGTAACCGGCTTGTGAAATGGCAGAAAAGGCCATGAAGCGTTTCAGGTTTTTCTGACGGATGGCAAACAGGTTGGCAATGGTGATGGAAGCAATGATAAGCCAGAAGAATGCTTCATTCCACACACCGACGAAGTCGACTGCACCGAAGATTTTCACCAATACGGTAAACAGCACAAACGCAGCCGCACCTTTGGAAATAACGCTCAGGTAACCTGTAACCACGGTCGGTGCTCCTTCATAAGTATCGGCCGTCCAGAGATGGAACGGCACGAGCGATATTTTAAAACCCATACCGGAGATGAACAGCAGCATACCGAGCACGGTGAGCCATGAGAATGACACTTTTTCGGGCAAAGCATCAAAATAGAGTGTACCGGCAGCTCCATATATCAACGAAAGACCATAGAGCAACAGCGCACTGGAGAAGAGAGCCATCAATATGTACTTGGCACCTGCCTCAGCACTCTCATAACGCTGCTTATCGTAAGCCACAAGTGCGGTCATGGGGATAGAGGCCAACTCCAATCCGATGAAAAACATCAGGAAGTGCCCGCTCGAAATCATGAAATACATACCAAGCAACGTGAAGAGCACCAGCAGATGGAATTCGTTTTCCTTGATGCGATTCTCTGCACGTTTGAGCCAATTGCCGGCCATCAGGAACACCACCACCGTGCCCACATTCAGCACGCTCTTCACGATAGTCATCATCGGGGTGCTTTGATACATACCGCCAAAGGCTTCCTTGCCGCTGCACACTTGCGCACAGCCCTCACAGCACCAGGGCAACAAGTTGAGCACCGTGTGCAACACGAGCAACACCATGGGGAAAAATGTGCGGAAACGGCATCCGCATGTCGAGCCATTGGCTTCCGACAAGGCACAAGCTTCTCCACGCTCCAAGCGGCCGCAAGTAAAGAGATCGGCCAAGAACACCAAAAGTATCACAGCGAGGAGCGAAACCTCCTGCTGCATAGATAGAAATTGTGAATAATCCATTGTAATTACTTGCTTTAGAGGTTAGAGAAACGGATTACTTTGCGACACCACGTGCGAAGCATTCTGAATGTGTTCCACCACAGGTGCCACACCGGTGGTGATCATGTCGCTTACCCACAACGGAGCCATACCCAGACCGGCCACAGCCAGAATCAGGCAAATCACAGAGAAACGTTCGTCCCAAGTGGCATCGGTCAGCGCAAGATGATGTTCGTTTTCACAGGTTCCATAAAGGATTTTACCCACAAGACGCAGGATGTAAACTGCCGTGATAACGATACTTGAGCAAGCCGCAATCGTCAACACACGATAGAAAGTTTCTGCATTTTCAAACGAGCCTACAAAAATGGTCATTTCGGCAATGAAACCTGACAAGCCGGGCAAACCGAGGTTGGCCAAACCGGCAATCACATAACACACGGCCAAGAAAGGCATAATCTTCATCAGACCGCTCAGCTCACGAATATCGCGAGTGTGGGTGCGACCGTAAATCATACCAATCAATGCAAAGAAAAGAGCGGTCATCAAACCGTGGCTCAACATCTGAAGCACAGCTCCTGTGCAGGCAGTGTTGTTCAGCATCAGGATAGCAAAAAGCACCAAGCCGCAGTGCGAAACAGAGGAGTAGGCATTGATATACTTCAAGTCAGTCTGTACGCACGCCGAGAATGCACCATAAACCACCGAGATACCGGTCAGAATCAAGAAAATCCAACCCAGTTCATTGGCTGCATCGGGCAGCAGATACATGGCAATGCGGAAGCAACCATAACCTCCGAGTTTCATCAACACACCGGCATGGAGCATCGACACCGCAGTGGGAGCGGAAGCATGACCGTCGGGACTCCAAGTGTGGAAGGGGAACAAGGCTCCCAGCACACCAAAGCCCACAAATGCCATGGGGAACCAAATGCACTGCTGTGCGAAGTCGATGGCATGTGCACCGCCGGTGTGATTGGCAATGTCGATGATGTTCATCGTCTGACCACCGGCACCATAGAAGATACCGAAGATGCCGCACATCAGGAAAGCCGAGCCACCCATCAACATTAGGGTGAGTTTCATCGCCGAATACTCCTTGCGACCGCTACCCCACACACCAATCAACAGATACATGGGTATGAGCGCGATTTCGTAGAACATGAACATGGTGAACATATCTACAGTAATGAAGAAACCGAACACACCCATCGAAAGCAGCGTGAACCACAGGAAATACTCCTTGGTCAGAGGCTTGAGTTGCCAAGAGGCAAACGTTCCGGTGAACACAATGATGGCTGAGAGCAGCAACATGGCCACACTGATACCATCAACACCCACGGCATACTTGATGTGAAGCGGCTCAAACCAAGTAACGGCACCGGTGAAAAGCATTTCGCTCAGCGGATCGGCCGCACGGGCATCCAAAAAGGCAAATACGAGGTAAACGGCCAGTGCCAGCAGAGCCACGCTTCCGGCCACCATCACGCCACGCACCTGATTGATGTTGCGAGCCAACCAAAGGCCCAACAGCATCAGCAAGGGGACGAATACGAACGAGGATAAAAATAATATATTGTCCATGGCTTAAATTAACACGATTAAGAACAGGATAAGAACACCCAGCAGGAACACATAAGCATACTTCTGTATCGAACCACTCTGCAAACCCTTGATTTGCACACTTAAGGCATTGGTTCCCCACGCCAGGAAGTCGAAGAAACCATCCACCACGTGGCGGTCAAACCAAGCGATGGGCTTGGAAATGTGCGCAAAGATGATGCGGTGGGTAACAAACTGATAGACTTCATCCAGGTAGAAACGCTTGAAAGCCCAGCGATGCAATGCAGGCAGAGCGGCACGCATTTTTTCGGCCACGGGTTGTTTCTCACCCTTATAGATGTAGGTAGCCAATGCGATGGAACAGACAGCCACAATCACACTGGTCGTAGCAATGGTCGGGTCGAGGTGAATGTCATAGGCTTGCCCGTCGGCACTCACAAAATGACCAAAAGGAATGAAACCGGCACCCACGGTAACAATGGCTAAGAACACCAAAGGCAACGTCATGGTGAGCGGAGCTTCGTGCGGTGTGTGGTGAGCATGCAGTTCCTTGTTTTCAGTTCCCCAGAAAATGCCGTAATAAAGACGGAACATATAGAAAGCGGTCATCGCGGCAATCACGGTCATAATCCAACCCACCACCGGGCTATAAGCCATGCAGGCTGTCAGAATTTCATCTTTAGAGAAGAAACCAGAGAAAGGAGGTATACCGGCAATCGCCAGACAGGCAATGAGGAAAGTCCAGTGCGTGATGGGCATGTACTTGCGCAGCCCGCCCATGGCAAACATTTCGTTGCTGTGAACGGCATGAATGATGCAGCCCGCGCCCAGGAAGAGCAAGGCCTTGAACATGGCGTGTGTGAACAAGTGGAACATGGATGCCATGTAGCCCAAACTGCCCACATGGTGATGCCCTGTGGTATATTCGGTGCAAACTCCCAACGCCACCATCATGAAGGCGATTTGCGAAATGGTCGAGAAAGCCAGCACACGTTTGATGTCGCTCTGCACACAGGCCACAGCCGCAGCATAGAAAGCTGTCAGCACACCCACCCACACAACGATGCTCAACGCTTGAGGCGCATATTGTATCCACAGGGGGAAGAGACGGGCAATCTGGAAGACACCTGCCACCACCATTGTGGCAGCATGGATAAGGGCACTCACAGGCGTGGGACCTTCCATCGCATCGGGCAACCAGATGTGCAAGGGGAACATGGCACTCTTACCGGCACCACCGATAAACATCAATACCAAAGCTGTGGGCAACATAAAGGCCCCCTTGGCAAAGCCCTCGGCATCAAATTCAAAGCCGAACGAACCGCAATAGTAACCGTAAATCAGGATACCGATTAAGAAGAACATATCGGCAAAACGCGTTACGATAAAGGCTTTCTTCGAAGCTGCAATCGCCGCCGGCGTTGTGTAATAGAAACCGATGAGCAGATAAGAGGAAACACCCACCAACTCCCAGAACAGATACATCTGGAAAATGTTGGTAGCCACCACCAAGCCGAGCATCGACATGGTGAAGAGGCTCAGAAAGGCATAATAGCGTTGAAAACCCTTCTCGCCGTGCATGTAACCCATCGAATAGATATGCACCATCAGCGAAACCGTTGAAATCACGATGAGCATCATCACCGATATAGGATCGAGCATGATACCCATATCGAAGTGCAAACTTCCGAGCGGCAGCCATGTGATATTGTAGGGCACCAGTGTTTCAAACACTCCGTTCACCCTGTCGGCCGTGAAATACTCGAAAGCCGTCAGATAAGAAAGCACTGCCACGGCACCCAGACTGAAAGTGCCCACCAAGCCCGCCACTTTGTGGCTGAGCCACTTTCCACACAATCCCAGAAAGAGGAATGAGAGGAAAGGCAGTAGCAGAATAAATAATGTATACTCCATAAAAATCAAATCAGCGTTTTAAGACTTGAAATTACCACTTCATCTTTTCCAACTTGTCCACCGAGATGTTCTTCAACATTCGATAGATGTTGATCATGATGGCGATGGCCACTGCGCTCTCGGCTGCCGATATGGCAATGGAAAAGAGAGCGAAGAAATAGCCTTCGTGTCCTTCGGGATGAAGCATGCGGTTGAACACTGCGAAATTGATGTCCGTTGAGTTAAGCATCAATTCGATCGACAGGAGGATGGCCAACGTGCTGCGGCGTGTCAGAAACCCATACACACCGGCAAACATCATCACCGCCGAAATTATCAATACATATTCTAACTGTATCATGGTGCTTTCTGTTTTTAACGTTTACGGGCAATCAACAGGCCGGCCACGATGCAGGCCAACAGCAAAACGCTGACGGCTTCGAAAGGAAGCAGATAGCCTTGACTGTCGGTGGAAAGCATGAAGCGACCAATGCGGTCCATCGTGATAACACTCTCGTCGGGAGCACCCAGAGCTGCGGCCTTGAACTGCTCTTTGAACAGGAAAAAGAGGAAAACGCCCAAGCCCACCACACTCAGCAGCGCGGAGGAGGCAATCTTCAGTTTCGTGTTCTTGCTCAGCACTTCATGATTGCCGCTAGTCAAAAGGATGGAGAAAACATACAGCACCACAATGCCGCCGGCATAAACCATCACTTGAACAGAGCCCAAAAAGGTGTATCCCATCAAAAAATACAATCCTGCCGTGCCTATAAGCACAAACAGCAGGTAAGTGGCGGCACGCACAATGCTCTTCGTCGTTACCGTCGCAATGGACGACAGCACGATGAACACCGCCAGGATAACAAACATGATATTGTGTGAATCCATGATTTAACGCTTTAGGCCTTTGCTTCGGCTGCAGGGGCTGCAGCGGGCTCAGGCTTCTTTACTACTTTCTTTTCAACCACTTTGCTGCCCGGTTGGTTGAGCACTTTCACGAGCTTGGCACGATCGAAAACGGCGTTCTCAAAACTTTGGTCAAAGCTGATGGCACCATGGGCACACGCACGGGTGCAGAGTTGGCAGAACATGCAACAACCCAGGTTGTATTCATAGCGCACCAATTGCTTTTTCTTCTTTCCGTCTTCGGTCTCCACCATTTCGCTCACCACATTGATGCTGCCGTTGGGACAAGCCATTTGGCACAGACCGCAGGCAATGCACTTGTGTTCATTGTTCTCATTGTGGGGCATGGTCAGCGAGCCGCGGAAACGTTCGAACATTTGCAGTTCGTTGCGGTTCTCCGGATATTGTTCCGTAATCTTCTTGGTGAAAAATTCACGCATCGAGGTTTTCAACCCCACACACAGGGTTCTGATACCCCCAAGAAGTCCTTCGATATAATTCTTTTCTTCGTTCATGGCATTAACCTTTTAGAAGTGAAGTCCGTAAGCAATGACGAGTGCCATCAGGACAAGATTGATCATGCTCAGCGGCACGAGATATTTCCATTCGAGCGAAAGAATCTGGTCAATTCGCAAACGTGGGAATGTCCAGCGCAACCACATCAGCAGGAACACCACAAAGAAAGTTTTTCCCACAAACCACACGGCTCCGGGGATGCAAGCCATCACTTCATTGAAGCCCTCCAAGCCGGGAATCACCAACGGTGCCCAACCACCCAAGAAGATGGTCGAAGCCATACCGGCACAGATGAAGAGGTTCAGGTATTCGGCCAAATAGTAGTAGCCGAAGTGCATACCCGAATACTCGGTGTGATAACCGGCAGTCAGCTCGCTCTCACACTCGGGCAGGTCAAACGGACCGCGGTTGCACTCTGCATTGCCGGCAATGAGGTAAATCACAAAAGCGATGACGGCAGGAATGTGTCCGCGGAAGATGTTCCAACCCTCTGCAGCCTGTTGAGCACAGATTTCGGAGAACGACATCGTACCGGTCAGACAAATCATGGTGAGCATCGTCATGCCGATGGAGAGTTCGTAAGAGATGATTTGAGCACCGCTTCGCATGGCACCAATCAGAGAATACTTGTTGTTCGAACTCCATCCTGCCAACAGAATTCCCACCACGCCAAGGCTCGAAATGGCCAGGAAGAAGAAGATACCGACATTGAAGTCGATGATCTGTGCTCCCTTGTTCCAAGGCAAGCAGGCAAAAGTGGTCATCGAGGCAGTTACCACGAGGAACGGAGCCAGGTTGTGCAGGAACATATCCGTCTTGCGCAGATTGATGATTTCCTTGGTCAACATCTTGAACACGTCGCCAAACACCTGCAAGGTGCCCCAAGGTCCGACGCGCATCGGGCCCAGACGACACTGGAAAGCGGCGCAAACCTTACGCTCCATGTATATCAAGACGATGGCAAACACGGCATAAAGCGTGATGATGGCCAATGCCACCAGGATGCTTTCCGTCAGAATGGCCGCCCACTCCGGCATCACACCGGTGAGCAAGGCATGCAGCCACTCTGTTACTATCTTAAAATCAAAATCAAACATGGTTTCTTAACTTGAAATTTTGCTTTTCTGAAATGCCTTAACGATCGACATCGGGCACAATATAGTCCACCGTACCACCAATGGTAATCAGGTCGGCCAGCATGTTGCCCGAGCACACGGTGTCCATCACGGCCACCAGCGGCAATCCGGTCGAACGATAGTGCAAACGGTAGGGACTCTTGTCGCCCTTGCTTTCGAGCAACACACCGAACTCACCGCGACTGCCCTCAACTGCCGTGTAATAAGTACCGGCCGGCACCTTGATGATGGGTTTCATCTTTTCTTGGAAACTGCCTTCGGGAATGTTGTCAATGAGTTGTTCGATGATGCTCAGACTCTCCATGATTTCGTCCAAACGCACCAACAGACGGGCATAGCTGTCGCCCTCGGTACGCACCACTTCGTTGAACTGCACCTTGTCGTAAGCAGCATAGGGCATACGCTTGCGCACATCGTTGTGCCAACCCGAAGCACGGCCGGTACCTCCGGTGCAACCAAAACTGATGGCCTGTTCCTTGGTCAGCACACCCACACCCTTCGCACGGTTGTGGAAAATCACATTGCCCACGAAGATGTCATAGTATTCCTTGATGTTGCGACGCATATAGGGGATGAACTCCTTCACACGCTTTTGGAAGTTGGGGTGAAGGTCCGCCATCACACCGCCGATGGTGTTATAGTTCAGAATGAGACGACCGCCGCAGGTTTCCTCGAAGATGTCGAGAATTTTCTCACGGTCGCGGAAGCCGTAAAGGAAAGCCGTGGTGGCTCCCAGGTCCTGACAGAGGCAGGAGAAGAAGAGGATGTGCGAGTCAATACGTTGCAACTCGTCCATAATAGTGCGAATCACCTTCACACGGTCGCTCACCTCCACACCCATGGCTTTCTCTATGCACATACAGAGAGCATGGCGGCTCTGCATCGCACCGAGATAATCCAAGCGGTCGGTCAGGGCCAATGTTTGCGGATAAGTGAGGCTCTCGTTCATCTTTTCGATACCTCGGTGAATGTAACCCAACACGGGGTCAATCTTCTTGATGCGCTCGCCCTCAAGCGCCACACGGAAGTGGAGCACACCGTGAGTGGAGGGGTGCTGCGGACCGATGTTCACCACATAGTCGCCATCCTCAAAAATCTCACGACGGTTGCTCTTCACCGTTCCGTCTGCTTGCAGGGTCAACACTTCGGTGTCGTCGGCCAAAGGCTCGTTGTCCATGCGCAAGGGATTGTTCTTTTCAGTCTCATCATCCTTGCGGAAGGGGTATCCCACCCAGTCCTCGCGCATAAACACGCGACGCATATCGGGGTGGCCGGTAAACTTGATGCCATAGAAGTCGAACACTTCACGCTCATAGATATTAGCCACATCCCACAGGTCCGTAACACTGGGCAGGAGCGGATTTTCGCGGTCGGTCGTAACGGTTTTCAGGCACACACGCTTGCCGGTAACGGTGCTCTCAAGATGATAAATTACACCCAATCCGTCTGCCTCCCAGTCCATGCCGGTGAGGCACTCGAGGAAGTCCATTTGCTCTTCATCGTGCAGACGCTTCATTTCGGCGTGCAAGGCTTCGGGAGCCACCACCTGCAGTTCACACAGGTTTTCTGCCGGAACAGCAGGGGCTGCCGGAGCTGCCGGTTTCGGAGCTACGGGACGGGGCGTTGCAGCAGCTGTCGGAGCTGCGGGCTTTACACTTTCGGTTGTCAATTTCTCATTGTCCATAGCTTAAGCCTCCTCCTGCTGATTTAAGAGTTCCACATTCTGTTCTTTCATTTCCTCTTTGTAGGGGTCTTTCTGCTTGCGGTTGGTCGTACCGAAGAAGTTTTCCACCTTCACCTTGCGTTGCAGCTGCATCATGCCATAAAGGAACGACTCCGGACGCGGCGGACATCCCGGCACATACACGTCCACGGGAATGATTTGGTCCACGCCCTTCACCACATGATAGGACTTGGTGAACGGACCGCCCGAAATGGAGCAACCACCAATAGCCACCACATATTTGGGATCGGCCATTTGGTCGTAAAGACGCTTCAGCACCGGTGCCATCTTGTTGGTGATGGTGCCACTCACAAGAATGACATCAGCCTGACGCGGACTGTTGCGCGTAACCTCAAAACCGAAACGAGCAATGTCATAACGAGCAGCACACACTGCCATAAACTCAATGCCACAACAACTTGTGGCAAACGTCAATGGCCAAAGCGAATTGGAGCGACCCCAGTTGATGAGATCATCCAATGGTTTCACCAACACATGTGCGCCACCGGCATTCAGCTCGGCCACAATCTTTTCAAACGTTTCGTTGTCCTTGAATTCCTCGTAAGGAATAGACTTTATCTTGGGACGCTTCATCACTGCCATTTCAACGCTCCTTTCCTCCAGGCGTATGCCAAGCCCAGAACCAAAATGAACAGGAAGAAGAGCACACTGAAGAGTCCGGCAGGACCCAGTGTCTGCATCACGACGGCCCACGGAAAGAGGAACATCGTTTCCACATCGAACATAAGGAACAAGATGGCGAAGAGGTAATAACCCACACGGAACTGCATCCATGAGCGTCCACGCGTCGGCACACCACATTCATAAGCTTCTTCCTTCTGAGCATTGAAGCTGCGGGGCGAAATCAGCTTGGCCAATATCGTAACCACGGCAACGAATGCAATACCTGTCAGCAAAGCTGTAACAAATAAGGTAAAGTTCATAGCTCTTTTTGATGTTGTTAATATATAATGTTTTAATAATCTCAAAGGGAAACAGAGGGCAGCACTGACAAAGCAGCAAAGGCACAAAAATCAGCAAACGCCACACTCCACAACCATGCAAAATTACAAAGAAATTGCAAACAACACATTACAAACCGCACTTTTTAACCATAAGTTTCCGCACAGACCACCCCCATTTGCGCTCTCGCAAGTTTCAAAAATCTACAAGCACTCCGCAAATTCCTGCAAGCACTGCAGAATTTTCTGCAAGCACTGCAGAAAATCACCTCACAACTGCCCTCCAAGCAACCCGAATAACAGAAACTATCCGCAGTACAACTGTGTAACCTGTGTAATCAGTTGATTTAACAAAAGCATTCGGTAAATTCGTACAATTCGTGTTCAAAGACTTAATCAGAACACGAATACCACAAATAGCACGAAATTATATATCTACGCAAATAATTATCAACTGATTACACTGATTTAACAGATATCCAATGCTTCCGCATTGAGGAAAGCCCCATCCTGACGGTAACTATGCAACCTGAAATACAATGCAAAGAAGTTTACACGCGCGCGTACATTTATATAATTATAAAACAGGATCCAAACAAGCAAACCGCCCCAAGCACTCCGAATGGCGAAACAAGCCGCAGGGCTGAAACAGACCGGATGGCAGCTCCTCCCATAAATTAGGGGAGGTGCCCTTTAGGGCGGAGGGGTAGAAAGAATATTTGACTTGCCAAGTTTGGCTTTCCTTTTGCTCATACCCCTCACCCGTACCGGGAGCTCCCCTACCTTACCTTAGCTTTGCAGTCAGTAAAAAAGATGTAAATTTCGAACGAATAATAAAGAAAGGAAGCGGAGAGAAAACCATCCCTAGCTGTAAGGATAAAAACT
>JAFYPU010000012.1 GCA_017547385.1 Bacteroidaceae bacterium | reverse complement strand
GGACACACCATATTTCTTACAAATTTCCGTCTTCTTTAGATGACCATAGTAACAGGCCCTCACGATTTCCAATCGCAATGAATTACTAATTAAGCGTGACATAACTTTTTTTAATTGTGTCAACTTATTTAGTACACAACAGAGTGCTTTTCAGTACATCCCAAGGTGCTTCTCGCACCCATTTGCACGCATGAAAGAAAAGCCGTAACTTTGCCAAAGAAGCCCAAAAACACCTCCCACACATTTATATATATTATACCACCAAGCCCATGAGAGAACCACATATCCTCCTCATCGCCACCCTGCTGTGGCTGAGCACCACGCTTTCGGCTCAGAACACCCACTACGAAACTTACATCGAGACCTACAAGGAAATGGCCATCGAGCAAATGCATCGCCACGGCATTCCGGCCAGCATCACCCTGGCACAAGGGCTGCTGGAAAGCGGTGCCGGACGCAGCATGTTGGCCGTGAAAGCCAACAATCACTTCGGCATCAAGTGTGGCGGCACATGGAACGGTCCCTATATGCTGAAAGACGACGACGAACGCAATGAGAAATTTCGCGTTTACAATTCACCGCGCGAAAGCTACGAAGACCATTCGCTCTTCCTCACCACCCGAGGACGCTACTCCTTTCTCTTCTCGCTCAGCCGCACCGACTACAAAGGCTGGGCGCACGGACTGAAGCAAGCCGGCTATGCCACCAACCCACGCTATGCCTACAGCCTCATCGACATCATCGAACGATATGACCTGGCACGCTTTGACCACATGAAACCCGGGCAGAGCCAACAACACCGGCACACCACCACCCTCTCCACACCACAAGGAAACACCTCCCAGCAATGGAACATCGGGCGATGCAACGACAACTATTATGTCATAGCACGCAGCGGCGACACCTATGCCGCCATTGCACAAGCCATGGGCATCAGCGAACGCAAACTGCGCAAATACAACGAAGTGGGCCGCAAACACACACTCCAAGCCGGCGACATCGTTTACCTCGAAAAGAAACGAAAAAAAGCCGACCGAAGCATGAAAGGAAAATATCACATCGTGCAAACGGGCGAAAGCCTGCACCGCATTGCACAGCTCTACGGCATACGCATCAAGACGCTCTATCAGAACAACGACCTGCCCGACAATTACGTGCCCACGGCAGGACAATATCTGCGCATTCGCTGAGCCATTTGCTTAACACTTTGCACACAACGCGTTAATCATTCTAAACAAATGTTATAAGCAACACAAAACTCGAAGACAAATTTCGGTTTTCAGTTCAAAAAACTTACATTTGCATCAAACAACAAACAAAACACCTAACATTATGAAACGTATTTTCATCTCCTTGATAGCTCTTTGCACTGTCAGCATGGGAAGTTTCGCACAGGACGACGACCTCTATTTCGTGCCCTCACGCAGTGCCAAAACAAAGGTTACTCCCTCCTCCGGAGTTCCCTCGTCAAGCTACCAGCCCATCGGCACCCGCAACGAAAGCTATTGGGCAGAAGGACGTGGCAACGACCATTGGGATGTCGACGCCTACAATCGTCGCGGAGCCTATGCCGACAGTCTGAATGCCGACTCACTCTATCAGAGCATGTATGCCGACAGCCTCAGCCTCTATGCCGGCGGTTCGGGATACGACTGCACCGAGCGCATCATCCGTTTCCACTCCCCCAGCCCGGGAGTATGCGTCAGCAGCCCCTATTATGTGGATTTCTACTATGACACCTATTGGTACGACCCTTGGTATCGCAGTTCTTGGTATTGGGGTGCGTACGACCCATGGTGGGGATGGGGTTACGGCTACTCCCCCTACTGGTACACCGGATGGTATGGCTGGTATGGTTGGTACGATCCCTGGCATCATCCTTGGTATGACCCCTATTGGCATCCCGGTGGCGGACACCATCCGCACCACCCCGGACACCATCCCGGATATGCCAACAACGGCAGCCACCGAGGCCCCACCGGCGGACACGTGAACTATTCGCACCAAGGCAATCACCGAGGCTACAGCAGCACCGGCAGCCGATACAGAAGCGGCAACCGCGAAACACGCAACGGAGGCAACGGCAACAGCTACCGTCCCTCACGCAACTACGGCACAAGCAACAATTCAAGCAGCACACCCTCACGCAGCTACAACAGCGGAAACAGCTCACGCTCCAATAGCACTCCTTCCTACAACAGTGGTAGCAACTCGCGCAGCAATGGCAGCTATTCATCCGGCCGTTCGGGTGGCGGACGCTCCTTCGGTGGCGGAGGCGGTAGCCGTGGCGGACGCAGATAAGTGCTTGCAAAAAAGAGACATTCACCCTGTTCAGAAACTAAAAACCTAAGATAATGAAACAAAGATTGTGCATGGCCGTAGCCGCAATGACGCTGGCAACTGCGGCATCAGCTCAGGACATATACAAAGTGGAACAAGTTACGAACAAAGACCTCAACGGAACTGCCCGCTTCGTGGGTATGGGCGGTGCCATGGGAGCCTTGGGAGCCGACATCTCGACCATGGGAACCAACCCGGCAGGTATCGGTCTCTTCCGTAGCAGCGACATCAACATGACGGGAAGCGTGAACATTCAACCCGATGCCGAAGACTTCTACGATATCAACAAAGCACGCGCCTCGTTCGACAACATCGGTTTTGTTGTCGCTGCACGTAATGGTGATAGCGGTGTGAAATTCGTGAACTTCGGTTTCAATTACCAAAAGAGCCGCAACCTGAAGAACTTCATCGGAGTGCAAAACTTCAGAACCGGCGGACTGTCGCAGTCATTGCAGATGCTCGATCTCAGCTACGTCAACGGATGGCTCGACTACCGTTATGAAGAAGATTGGGACCTCACAACACCGCTCACAAAGTTGGGCTACGACACACAGATGCTCGAACCAATTTACGACAACAACGGGAAGATTGACGGATACAACCCCGTGGAGGCCGAAAGCTACGACTACAAACGTGTGCAGTGGGGCAGCACACAGCAATACGACTTCAACATCGCCATGAACTGGGAAGACCAAGTGTATGCCGGCTTGACGCTCGGTGTCTACAACGTCAGCCACCACGCCGCCACCGACTACACCGAATGGCTGCCCGACGCCAATGGCGGATTGCACGACTATTATATGATTAACGAGGAACGACTCTCCGGCATTGGTTGGGACATCAAGATGGGTATCATTCTGCGCCCCATTCAGGAGTCTCCGTTCCGCATCGGATTGGCGGTGCACACTCCTACCTTCTACAACCTCACACAAGATGCCTACCTCTACATGAACAGCCCCTTTGCGCTCTACAACGACAAGGGCGACCAAATCAGCAACTACACCGAAGCATCGGCTGAGATATGGGACAACAACTTCAACATCCGCACACCGTGGAAATTCAACCTGAGCCTCGGAACCACCGTGGGCAACTTCCTGGCCCTGGGTGCGGAGTATGAATTTGCAGACTATGGCAGTGCTTGCATCAGCTACGACAACTACCTTGACGAATGGAACAACTATTGGGACCAAGGCGTGAAAGACAAACCGCTCAACCGGGAAATCGATCGCTTCCTCAAGCCCGTGAGCACGGTTCGCCTCGGTGCTGAAGCCCGATTGGCCAAAGGCGTTTTTGCCCGTGTGGGTTACAACTTTGTGTCAGCTCCCTTCGAAAAGGATGCCTATCTCAACCTCTTCACCGACAGTCCGTCCTATTTCTATAGCACAAACACCGACTACGTGAACTGGGGAGACACTCACAGAGCCACAGCCGGCTTGGGTCTGCGCGGCAAGCACTTCTATGCCGACATGACCTACCAATACCAAACCCAAAAGGGCGAACTCTACACCTTCCACGTGCCTGAACAGGCCGGTGAGCAGAATCGTCTGCAAGCGGCCGACATTCAGCAGAACCGCCACAACGTGATGCTGACATTGGGATATAAGTTCTAATACGCCCACTCAAAAAAACCAAAACAAATGAAAATCATGAAACTAACAACTCTCATAGGGACCGGTGCTATCACCGGTCTTCTTTTCTGCTCATGCAGCAACAACATTGCGAACCAACTGACCGGTGAATGGGATGTAGTGAAAATGGGAACCCTCATCATCACACCCGAAAGCGAAAGCCCCTATCTGGGATACGACGGCGAAAAGATTTATGGCTTCACCGGATGCAACACCTTCACACTGCCCGTCTCGGCAGAGGAGTTGAATGCCGGCAAAGTGGACTTCGGACGCACAGCCATGACCATGCGCGTTTGCCCCGACAACCGATACGAAACAGCATTCATCAGCCAAGTGCAGAAGGTGAAATCCATTGCTCGCAAAGGCAAGATGCTGCAACTGAAAGACAACGAAGGCAACATCCTGATGGAACTGACAGAACGACAACTCACTGCACAACTTCTGGAAGGCCGTTGGGACATCACCCGGCTGAATGGCAAAGCTGTTGAGCAGAGCGAAGAAATGCCTTTCCTCGGTTTCAACACAGCTCAAGGCCAACTCTATGGCTACACCGGCTGCAACCGCATCACCGGAGCGCTGAACATGAAAGAGGTGCTGAAAGGCAAAATCAGCCTTGACGGACTGGGAAGCACACGCATGCTTTGCCGCGACACACGCTTCGAAACCGAAATGCTTGCCACACTGGGACAAGCCCGCCGCATCGAGCTTAAAGATGCTTCGTTGCAACTCTGCGATGCCCAAGGCAAAGTGCTGATGGTGCTCACTCGGAGCGAAAAGCCCTAAGCGCCTCTTAAAGTACACAGCCAAGACAACACAAACATTCCGACCATTAAGCCGAAGGCTGAAGTCCCATGCAGACTTCAGCCTTCGGCTTTTCAGGAGAAGCTCTCCCCCATCGTCAAAAACACAACCCCATTTCTACAAAAGTGGCAAGGCCTGCCACTTTTGTGGCACGGCTTGCCAAAAAAGTGGCAGGCCTTGCCACTTTTTCTGCAACGGGGAGAGAAACACACAGACTCACCGCACGAATGCTTCTCTGCCGTAGTTAATGGTTTCGGGATGCAGCTCCGGTCCTTCGCCGTGCTTTCCGGCCAACCCCAAAGTGAGAATAGAGATTTTCACATCACCGGCTTTTGCCATTTCCTCCGCACAAGCCATCAATGTGCTGCCGGTGGTGAGAATGTCGTCCACCAGCAAGAGATGCTTTCCGGCCAAAAGTTCCGGACGGGAAAGCATGAAAACATCCGCCACGTTCTCCCGACGTTCCGTCCGTGTGAGCTGCGTCTGTGTGGGATTGGCCACCACGCGCTCCACAGCCCGGGTGAATATCGGGAGATGCGTTACCGAACTGATACCTTCGGCCAACTTCTCGCTCTGGTTATAGCCACGTTTCCGCAAACGCTTTTGCGCCAAAGGCACGGGCACTATGGCATCCACACCATCAAAGAAATCGGTATCCGAAAGCTCTGCCGCCATCATGGCGCCCAGGGCCTGCCCATAATGAGGGCGATTGCCATATTTCAGAGACAGAAACAAACGGCTGACCATGCTTTCGGGAAAATAGAACAAGTACGCATTGGCACGAGCCACAGGAATTCGCGCCCAGAAAAGTCGTTCCACGGGATTACCCTTGCGACCGAAATATCGCGTAAAAGGCAATTCCGACAAACACGAAAGGCAAAGAAAATCTTCACCGGCCATCAACCGCTTTCCACACAAGGCACAGCGACGCGGAGCAAGGATGTCTCCCACTTCCGAAAGCAAGCGCACGAATGAAGAAAAGCCTTTCATATGCTGAAATCAACGAAATAAAAAATAGGGTTCCAACCGGTCAAAGTCCATCCCCTGAAACAATTCATGCAGCCGCACATCCTCCCAGCCTTGCAGCTTGCCGTATTTCTGCCGATGCGCTGTGATGACCTTCACCTGCTCATACGAAAGATAAGGATGGCGCACCAATGTCTGGAAATCCGCCGTGTTAACATTTATCTGCCGCGGCCGGGCATCGGCAGCCACTTCAAACCAGGCTTCAATGCCTTCGGGCAATCCTTCCACCTCCTTGATTTGTTCCACACGCACAAATCCTCCCAACCGCTCGCGATAACGACAAATCTTACCGGCATAATAACTTCCTATCCCCGGAATGCCTTTCAGCAACGTGGTATCTGCCATATTCAAATCGAGCACTGTGCCGGCCGGAAACTTCTCGGGGTATTTCCGGACAAAACTATCGGGATGCTCCTTGCCTTTCTCATCTTCACGATACGGATGCGCCTCTTCGGGAGAGATTTGCACATAAGGCCGCAAGCGCAAGAAGTCTTCGTGCGACAGGCCATACAAGCGAGCAAAATCGTCCGGCGAACGCCAACGTCCCCCTTTGCGACGATACTTCAGCATGTTGCGAACCTGCCAAGGCCGCAGGCCAAGACGCAACAGCGTTGCCGAATCGGCTGTATTGGGATTGAAATGAAACAACTCGGGAGTGCGATTTCCTACAGCATTGTGAGAATATTGCGCAGCACGTTTTGCCGAATCATCCCGCAAGGCTTGTTCAAACTCGCCCAATTCACGAATTTCCTCTTCTGTTAACAAAGGTACAGTCTGCGACTCCCTCCATTGCGGTACGCAAAAGAGAATTATGGCAACGACCACGGCAACTATCAAGAGAAAAGCCAAACCGCGCCGATCGCTGCGAGGAAGACGCTGCCACCTGTTGATAGACATACCCGAGAATTATATAAAAAGAGGAATACTATAACTTATAACACTGCAAACCAGTCAAGTTTTTCACCAAGGGAATTATCATTCGGCACAATGCCCGTAAAAAACTCAGCCTTTGGTTTGCGAATATCCAAAAACACGCAACAACTCTGCCACACGCTGCCGCACATCACCCTGAATTACGATTTCACCGTCTTTGGCACTTCCGCCGGTGCTCAACTTGGTTTTCAAGTTCTTTGCCAGCTCTTTCAAATCTTCTTCAGTGCCAACAAAACCTTCCACAAGCGTTACGGTTTTTCCTTTACGCCCTGCTCTTTCCATCCTGACGCGTAGTCGCTGTTCGGCAGGGGGCAAAGTTTCGGCTTCGGGCTCTTCCGAAGTTTCAAAGTGGTAATCGGGGTTGGTGGAATACACCATACCCAAACGGCTCTTCCAATCATTGTTTGCCATAAGCTATTTTCGGATTTCCACAAAGTTTTCAAAATAATGAGTAAGCCCGACACGAGCATCCGCAAGGCGTTCTTCCCACTCTTTCACGGAGTTTTGTCCCACCACATCCGTGATATATTTCACCGCAACAAAGGGAATACCCATTTCACGGCACACCATGGCTTCAGCAAAGGCTTCCATGTCCACAGCATCGGCTTTCACGTTTGACGCAGTGGTAACAAAATCATCGCCTGTGCTGAGTGTGAAATTCCGGTCCATCACTTGTCCATTCTGCACCGAAGGCAAATGCAACGGCAGAGCATCGGTGAATTCCATCTCCCACTCCACACCCGGCAGTGCCAACGGCTGAAAGTCGCGGTCCAAGAAGCGACGACACACCAACACGTCCCCAACTTTGTGAGTGAATGTGCCGGAAGTTCCGACATTCAGCACGAAATCAGGACATGCCTGCATGATGGCCCGCGTCAGATGAAAAGCTGCGCAAGCCTTACCTATGCCGGTCTTCACTGCTTGCACGCGAAAGCCGGGCAGGTGCCAATTCACCCGCTCGCCTTCCACGGCATAACAAATCAGGACCAAAGGTTGTTTGTCGGTATACTCCATTGTCTGACACAATGTTATTATTCCTCCAACTTGCGATAGCGAATGCGCTTAGGCTCTTCCAATCCCAAGCGCTTGGCCTTATTGATTTCATAATCGGTGTAGCTTCCTTCAAAGAAGAACACGTTGCCATCGCCCTCGAATGCCAAAATGTGCGTACAGATTCTGTCGAGGAACCAACGGTCGTGGCTGATAACCACAGCGCAACCGGCAAATGCTTCCAAGCCTTCCTCCAACGCACGGAGTGTGTTCACGTCAATATCATTGGTAGGTTCGTCCAGCAACAACACGTTGCCCTCTTGCTTCAAAGCCAAAGCCAAATGCAAACGGTTGCGTTCACCACCCGAAAGCACACCGCACTTCTTTTCTTGATCAGCTCCAGAGAAATTGAAACGGCTCAGGTAAGCACGCGCATTGATTTCGCGTCCTCCCATACGCATCAGTTCGTTACCGCCACTGATTACCTCATACACCGACTTGTTGGGGTCGATATCCTTGTGCTGTTGGTCCACATAGGCAAGCTTCACAGTTTCTCCCACTTCAAAGTTACCGGCATCGGCCTGCTCCAATTCCATTATCATACGGAAAAGCGTTGTTTTTCCTGCGCCGTTGGGACCTATCACACCGATGATACCGTTGGGCGGAAGCATGAAGTTGAGATCGGAGAACAGTGTGCGTTCACCAAAAGCCTTTGCCACGTGTTGCGCTTCGATTACCTTATTGCCGAGACGCGGTCCGTTGGGAATGAAAATCTCAAGTTTCTGTTCTTTCTCCTTTTGGTCTTCACCGAGAAGTTTGTCGTAAGAATTCAGACGTGCTTTTCCCTTTGCCTGACGTGCTTTGGGAGCCATGCGCACCCATTCCAACTCACGTTCCAAGGTTTTGCGACGTTTGCTCGCCACTTTCTCTTCCATCTCCATGCGCTTCGTCTTCTGGTCGAGCCATGAAGAATAATTTCCCTTCCAAGGAATGCCCTCGCCTCTGTCGAGTTCAAGAATCCAACCGGCCACATCATCCAAGAAGTAGCGGTCGTGAGTAACGGCAATCACAGTGCCTTCATATTGATTCAAGTGCTGCTCCAGCCAGTCGATACTTTCAGCATCGAGGTGGTTGGTCGGTTCGTCGAGCAACAAGACATCAGGTTTTTGCAACAAAAGTCGGCAAAGCGCCACACGACGACGCTCACCGCCCGACAGATGTTCGGCTGTGCGGTCGGGGTCCGGACAGCGCAGAGCGGCCATGGCGCGTTCAAGACGGCTGTCCAAGTTCCACGCATCGGTAGCATCGAGAATGTCCTGCAACTCTCCCTGACGTGCAAAGAGCGCATTCATTTTATCCTCATCCTCGTAGTATTCGGGCAAACCGAACTTCTGATTTATTTCCTCGTATTCAGCCAAGGCATCCACAACGTTCTGCACACCTTCTTGCACGATTTCTCTCACCGTCTTGTTGTCATCAAGATGCGGTTCCTGCGGCAGATACCCCACGGTGTATCCCGGAGAGAATACCACATCGCCCTGATAATCGTTATCGAGTCCGGCGATGATTTTCATCAATGTTGATTTACCGGCACCGTTCAAACCGATGATACCAATCTTAGCTCCGTAAAAGAACGAGAGGTATATGTTTTTCAGAATGGTTTTGTTTGTCTGCTTGATGGTTTTGGTGAGCCCCACCATCGAGAAGATAATTTTCTTGTCGTCAACTGTAGCCATATATACTTAATTTGTATGTTTCTATCACGATTGTTCATGTTTCCGACCGCTTCCACCGGAAGCCATTCGGCTTTTGTGCAAAGTTAATGAAAAACGTGCGCTCTTCCAAAAGCACACCCGAAATCCCTCTTCCATATACAAAAGAAAAGAAGTTGCACTTTGACATTGCAACTTCCATTCTTTTGTGGGCGCTGACGGATTCGAACCGCCGACCCTCTGCTTGTAAGGCAGACGCTCTGAACCAGCTGAGCTAAGCGCCCCTTTCGGGATTTTCATTGTCGGGCAAAAGCGTGGGCGCTGACGGATTCGAACCGCCGACCCTCTGCTTGTAAGGCAGACGCTCTGAACCAGCTGAGCTAAGCGCCCTTTTGCCAAACAGCAAGCTTTTTGAAAGGAATTTCGGAGTTTAGTGTGGGCGCTGACGGATTCGAACCGCCGACCCTCTGCTTGTAAGGCAGACGCTCTGAACCAGCTGAGCTAAGCGCCCCTTTCCTCTCAAAAGCGATGCAAAAGTAGTGATAATTATTTTTACAGCCAAGCATCTTCTCTTTTTTTTGAAGAAAAAAATCTCACACCCCTCATAAAGCATACAAAACAAGAGAGCCACCCCTTGCGGAGCGGCTCTAATGTTTCTACACGCATACAATATATATAATACGCGCACGAGGGTATTTTAGCAAAGCTTGCGTGAACCATCACCGATAACTACGTCGATGATGATGGGCTTCTTGCCATACTTGGCTTCGAACTTCTCGGTTACCACCTTCTTGAAGTTGTCAACCAATTCGTCTGCGATAAGGTTGATGGTGCAACCACCGAAGCCGCCACCCATGATGCGTGAACCGGTAACGCCTTCTTCCTTGGCGATATCATTGAGGTAATCGAGTTCTTCGCAGCTCACTTCATATTCCTTGCTGAGGCCGTAGTGAGTTTCGTACATCATTTGACCTACAGTTTCGTAGTCGCTGGCGTGAAGAGCATTGCACACGTTCAACACGCGTACCACTTCACCAATCACGTAGCGGGCACGCTTGTATTCGTCTGCTGTAATCTCGTTCTTCACTTCTTCCAACATATCAAAGTTGGCATCGCGGAGTGAAGTTACTTCGGGATGCTTCTTAGCGATTACTTCGGCCACATGCTCACATTGGAGACGACGTTCGTTGTAGGGAGAACCTTTCAGCTCATGCTTCACACAACTATTTACAAGTACGAGCTGATAGCCTTTCGGATTCCAAGGGAAATATTCAATTTCTCCAGAACGACAGTCCATACGCATCAAGTGACCAGCCTTACCAAGACAAGAAATAGCTTGGTCCATGATACCACAGTTCACACCGATATACTTGTGCTCGGTGCGCTGTCCCACACGTGCCAATTCAAGACGTTCAATTTTATCTTCTCCAAAGAGATTGTTCAAAGCGAAAGCGTATGTGCTTTCGAGGGCTGCAGAAGAAGACATACCGGCGCCGAGGGGCACATCACCTGCGAAAGCAGTGTTGAAACCCTCAACGGGAACACCGAGTGCCATCATTTCGCGGCATACACCGAAGATGTAGCGTGCCCAAGTGGCTTTGGGACCTGCCTCATCGTCGAGCGAGAACTCCACATAGTCCTTCAGGTCGATGGAGTAAGCGCGAACGTTGCGAGTGCCGTTGGGCTTGATTTCGGCAATCATGCCTTGTTCCACTGCACCGGGGAATACGAAACCATTGTTATAGTCAGTGTGTTCGCCGATGAGGTTGATACGACCGGGAGAAGCATACACGCTACCGGTTTCGCCATCGAAGTGCTTTATAAAACGTGATCTTACGTCATCAATTGTCAATTTCATGATCGTTCAAGTATTTTTGAGTTTTACAATTTCGTTTTTCATTAAGCCTTCTTGCTCACGCGGCTACCCACGAGGGCATAGAACAAGAGGTAAGCAGCGCAGCCAACAACCACCCAGAAGCTGGTGATATAGTTTGTTGCGTCGGCCACAGCAGCCTGAATAGCCATCATCACTGCACAACCAAATACCATTGTCATGAAGATACCGGAAGCAATGGCGGTGTACTTGCCAAGACCCTCAACAGCCATATTGAAGATGGCACCCCACATCACAGAAGTGCAAAGACCCACGAGCAGGAATGCAAAGATGCCCACGGGAACGGGCTGCCAAACCATTTCGAGTGTGGCCCAGTTCACACCGGGGAATTCCACCAACACGTCTGTGGGAGCATACATACCGAAGAGCACCAAAGCGAGTGTAGCAGTTGACACTGTGGTGATCATGGCGCGAGCACTGATCATACCGCCGATGGAAGCACCCACCAAACGACCGATCAACATCATGAACCAATAAACAGCCACAAGCATACCCACTGTGCCGGCGGGAATACCATCGGCAATGAGGTATTGCTGAACGAAGTTGGGCACACCCACTTCGATACCCATGTAGAGGAAGATGGCCAAAGCACCGAGAGCGAAATGACGGTGGCTCATGGCACCCTTGATCAAGTCAACGCGCACGGGAGCTTGTTCGGGTTCTTCAATCTTGGTGAAAAGGATTACGATGAAAGCCACAACGAAGATGGCGAGGGCAATCATCAAAGCAGGAGTGGCATCAGCGATTTTAGCCTTAGTGGCATCAGCGATAAGCGCACCCATGAGGATGTAGCAGCAAACAGCGGCAGTTGAGTTGAACACACCACCGATTTGGATGAGCTGGTTACCGGAGTTACCACCACCACCGAGGAGGTTAAGCATGGGATTAACCACGCAGTTCAGAATACACATGCAAAGACCGGCGATGAATGCACCAATCAGATACACGGTAAACACGAGGCCAAGGTTGGCTTGAGCGTCCAACTGACCACTGAACCATTGAATAGCGATACCGAGTGCACCAACGGCAAGACCGATCAGCGCAGTTTTCTTGTAACCGAACTTGGCAATCAACATACCTGCAGGAATACCCATCACGAGGTAAGCCACGAAGTTGCCATAGTTACCGATTTGGGCAAGCACGTTAGAGATTTCGCCCTGATTCTTGATGATGGTTGCCATCGGTGTGCAAAGGTTTGTCACGAAGGCAATCATCGCGAAGAGCGCAATCATCACGATGATGGCTCCCCATTGTTTTGCTTGATTACTCATTGTTGTAATTTTTGTTTATTATTTAATTGTTTGAAATTTGGTTTTCAAATCATTAAGGTTTATTCTACACCAAACTTGTAGACGGTTTTCTGTGTGTAGACCTCACCCGGATTCAGCACCACACTGGGGAAGTGAGCGCGGTTGGGACTGTCGGGAAAATGCTGTGCTTCGAAGCAGAGTCCGCTGCGCTTGCCAAATGTTGCGCCATGTTGTCCCTTGTAGCCATCTGCCCAGTTGTCGCTGTAGAACTGCACACCGGGTTCGGTGGTATAGACTTCCATGGTGCGACCGCTCTTGGGTTCCACGATTTTGGCTGCGAATGAGAGTTCACCCGGCTCGCGCTTGTTGAGCACATAACAGTGGTCATAACCGGCACCGTTCTTGATTTGTTCGTGATCGGCATTGATGCGCTCGCCCACGGTGTGAGGCTCGGTGAAATCGAAAGGCGTACCCTTCACGCTGCGAATCTCGCCTGTGGGGATGCAGTTTTCATCGATAGGCACATAGAAGTCGGCATTGATGGTACACAGCACATCTTCCTGCGAGGGCGTGGGATTGGCAATACCCGTCAGTGAGAAGAAACCGTGGCTGGTCATATTGACGATGGTCTTCTTGTTGGTCTTTCCCTTATAATCGATGATGAGTTCGTTGTCATCGGTCCAAGTGTACATCACCGTCATGCTGAGTTCGCCGGGGAAGCCTTCTTCATAATAGGCTGACACATAGCGAAGCACAAGTGTGTGTTCGTTCACTTGTTCAGCATCCCAAACACGGGCATGGAAGCCTGTGGGACCACCATGCAAGTGGTTCGGACCGTTGTTGATGGCCAGATTATATTGTTTTCCGTTGAGCGTAAACTTTCCGTGACAGATGCGGTTGCCATAGCGACCCACGAGGGTTGAGAGGAACGGCTCAGGCGAATTCACGCAATCGTCGATGTTGTCGTGTCCCTGTATGACGTTGGCCATGTTTCCATCGCGGTCAGGCACCATGATGGCGACGAGCGAACCGCCATAGTTGGTTACAGCCACTTCGCATCCGTTGGCATTACGCAGGAAGTAGAGGTCCACTTCCTTTCCATTTACTTGTTTTTGAAAGTCTTCACGTTTCAGACCGCTGAGGGCCGGTTGATTGTTTTCCATAGTTTCACGTGTTTTGATAGTTAGTCTTTGCAAATTTGCTTAAAAGATATGAAATAGCAAAAACATTCCACATTTTTTCTCGGAAAGCAAGCAGAAAGGCTGCAAATCGGTCTTCTCTGTCAGGATTGCCCCTCCTCTCGGCACACATTGTTTTATTATTTATACGCGAGGGGACGGTGGTGATAAAAAACACATGCCTCTGTACTTGACTCCCAACTGGCAAAAATCTGCAAGGCGTTTAGAAATTTCTGCAGTGCTTGCGGAAAATTCTGCAAGCACTGGGGATTTTCGGGCTCGGCGCATGGAGGGTTTGAGCACGAATAGCACAGATTTAGCGAAAAGGTCTGAAATCTTATCAACGGATTAAACGAGATTGAACAGATGATAGTTTTTTTGAACACGAATGGCACGAATTTAACGAATGAGTATTTAAGCAACTGATTACACTGATGAAACGGGTTTCGTGATATTCGAGATATTCGTGTTCTAACTATATTTCTGAACACGAATGGCACAAATTTAACGAATGAGTATTTAAGCAACTGATTACATGAATGAAACATATTTCGTGATATTCGTGATATTCGTGTTCTAACTATATCACTAAAGACGAATAGCACGAATTTGGCGAATGACTTTGTGATTTTGTCAACAGATTAAACGAGATGGAACTGATGGTAATTTTTTTTGAACACAAATGGCACGGATTTAACGAATAATTATTTAATCAACTCATTACATGAATGAAACGGATTTCGTGATATTAGAGATATTCGTGTTCAAACTATATTTCTGAACACGAATAGCACGAATTTGGCGAATGACTTTGTGATTTTTGTCAACGGATTAAACAAGATTGAACTGATGAAGGGATTTTTTGAACACGAATAGCACGAATTTAACGAATAATTATTTAAATAACTGATTACATGAATGAAACGGTTTTCGTGATATTCGAGATATTCGTGTTCTAACTATATCTCTGAACACGAATGGCACGAATTTGGCGAATGACTTTGTGATTTTCTCAACGGATTAAACGAGATGGAACTAATGAGGGGAGAAAGAGGCTTCTGCGGGTATGCACCCGTGTTCAAAATCATTCCATTTGGACACAATTACCGTACAAAAAAGTAAGCTCACCGAAACGAAAGTTCAAAAACGAGTTGTTTTCCCACAAAATAAGTAACTTTGCGGCCGTATGATGAAATCAGCACTCCTCCTTTGCACCATGGCGATGAGTCTGTCAAGCTTCGCCATGCCCCGACAGTCTGAGGCTTCCATCCACGAAGCCGACACTTTGTGCAATTCCCTATCGGCCGTTGCCGACAGCAGCACTACCGGCGTTGCACAGGACACCACAAAGAAGCGTAACATCTTCCGAAAAATCATAGATTATTATGCCAATGCCAACAAGCGCACGGATTATCGCAAGTTCAACTTCGGCGTAATTCCCGGGCCTCACTATTCGTCAACCGACGGATTTGGTATCGGCATCATCGCCACCGGCACTTACAGCATGGACAAGAGCGACCCCACCCTGCCCCTCTCGAATGTTGATATCTATGGCGACTTCACCACAAAGGGCAAGGTGAACATAGGTATTCGCGGCACAAACATCTTCAAAAAGGAAAGGCAGCGATTGGAATACAAGATAAAAACCGAGTTCTGCCCCACCGACTTTTGGGGAGTGGGCTACGAACAGGGTGCCGTGGACTATGACACTGTTCCCAACTACAAAAATCTGCAAGTGGAAGCCATGGCGCGTTATCTCTTCCGCATTGCGCCGAAGACTTACCTCGGTCCCATTGCGCACTTCCGCTACATGAAGGCGCAAAACATTCAGGCTCAAAACACGCAAGTGTTTGACGGACTTGACCGCGATGCACATGCCACAACGGTGGGCGTGTCGTTCACTTTCGACAACCGCGACTTCCGCCTCAATGCCTACAAGGGCTGCTTCATCCAGTTTGACCAAACATTCACACCACGCTTCCTGGGCAACGGCGAAAACCATTTCATCACCTCCGAACTCACCCTCTGCGGCTACCAAAAGTTATGGAAAGGGGCTGTGCTGGCCGGTGAGTTTCACACACAGCTCAACTACGACGGTCAGCCCTCGTGGCTCATGAAAGCCGAAGCCGGTTCGCCCTATCGCATGCGTGGCTATTACGAAGGCCGATACCGCGACAACAACATCATGGAGGTGCAGCTCGAATTGCGTCAGAACATCTGGAAGCGCAACGGCCTTGTGGTGTGGGCAGGAACAGCCAAGGTATTCCCTGACTTCAACCAATGGAGCGACAGCAAGTTTCTCCCGAACTGGGGCATCGGCTATCGATGGGAATTCATGAAGCGCGTAAATCTTCGCATCGACCTCGGATGGACTTCACCCAAGGACATGGGAATTATCTTCAACATGAACGAAGCATTCTAAAAAGTTTATACAAAAACCTTCAAACACACAATAACGATGAAACTAAGACATTGCATCATCGCCGCTATGGCACTGACCATCGGCGGAAAAACAGCGCAGGCCATACCCTACGCTCCTGAATTTATGGAAACCGAACAGACAAACGGTTCTGTGGAGTACATCAAATTCGGAAACTTTGACCAATGGCTCGTCCGCAACATCAAGGAAAGTGCCATCATCGGCGGTAACACCAAAACCCTTTATGCCGTTGCTCCCAATGCCACTTGGAACAACAATAATGTGTACAGCGGTTTGGGCGGTTCGCCCTGGGCCACCTCCAACGTATTGGCAAAAGTGGCCGGTGTGGTAAAAACCAACACCTCCGTTTATCGCGAAGCCCGTGCCGGACACGGCTATTGCGCCAAACTGCTCACTCACGTGGAGCAGGTGAAGGTGATGGGCCTTGTCAATATCAAGGTGATGGCAGCCGGTTCGCTGTTTCTCGGCAAAATGATGGAACCCATCACTGGCACCAAGAACCCGATGAGCAAGATGGACTCCGGCATCAAGTTCGGCCGTCGCCCCACCGCCCTCTGCTTTGACTATAAAGTGCAACTCTCCGGACAATCCAACCGCGTGAAGCAGACAGGTTTCAGCAAGGTGAGCACTGTGCAGGGCATGGACATGGCCGACTGCGTGCTCTATTTGCAGAAGCGTTGGGAAGACGCTGACGGAAACATCCTTGCCAAGCGCGTGGGCACCATGGTGCAACGCTTCAGCCGCAACACGGGCTGGGTGAACAATGCCAAGTTTACCATTCACTATGGCGACATCACCAAACAATCGTTCTTCAAGTCGTACATGGACCTCACCACCGGCGACTTTGTGAAATACGCCAAAAACAGCAAAGGAAAGCTCGTGAAGATTCAGGAAGTGGGTTGGGCAGATGCCAACGAGACTCCCACACACATCGTACTGGCTTTCAACTCCAGCCACGGCGGTGCCTACATCGGCAGCGAGGGCAACACTCTCTGGGTGGACAACGTGCGCCTGTGCTATTAAGGCATACACACAAACAAAAACTCACCGCGCCAACATCAAAGCATGTTGGCGCGGTGAGTTTTTTTCTCTATCTTATGGGAGCAGCTGCCGTGCGGCTTGTCCGTATGTTGAGAATCATTCTGTTAACATTCCGCATGGAACTTCTCCCCTGGAGCAGGGGAGATGCCTATAGGGCAGAGGGGTAGAATAGTCCTATAGCTGCTAATTCATACCCCTCACCGCTACGCGGAGCTCCCCTATCTTATGGGAGCAGCACCATGCGGATTGTCCGTATGCTGAGAATAAGCCCAAATAAGTTTGGCTTTCCTCTTGCCTTGCACACTTTGGCTGGCACCCAAGTTAGGCTGCGGCTCGGAAAAGCCCAAACAAGTTTGGCTTTCCTCTCGCCTTTCACACTTTCGCCTCGCGCAAGTTAGGCTGCGGCTCGGCAGAGCAAAAGAAAAACGCTTTTTCCTTTTGCTCTGCGCTCGCCTTGCACTAACTTTGCCCACAAATAGTAAGCAAAATGCAAAAACGAAAAATCAAGAAACGATATATACCGGCAAGCGAAACGCTGACGGAGTTTGACTTGCGCGTCTTGGACTTTCAGAACCAGGGTTTCCTTGTGCCCACACGCCAACTCATCAAGACACCCGAACAGATTGAAGGCATACGTCGCTCGGGCAAAATAAACACCGGAGTGCTGGATCTCATTGCACAGGAAATACGCGCCGGCATGAGCACGGCCGAGATTGACCGTCTGGTCTACGACTACACAACCGACCACGGGGCTATTCCTGCTCCGCTGAACTACGAAGGTTTCCCGAAGAGTGTGTGCACGAGCATCAACGAAGTGGTGTGCCACGGCATTCCCTCGGAAGACGAAATACTGGAAGAGGGCGACATCATCAACGTGGATGTTTCGACCATCTTGGACGGCTATTACAGCGATGCCTCGCGTATGTTTGTCATCGGCAAGACCGACCCCGACCGCGAACGCCTGGTGCGCGTAGCCAAAGAGTGTTTGGAAATCGGTGCCGAAGCCGCCAAGCCGTGGCATTTTGTGGGCGAAATCGGCAAAGCCATTGCTCGCCATGCTCACAAGAATGGTTTCAGCGTGGTGCGCGACCTCTGCGGACACGGCGTAGGCTTGGAGTTTCACGAAGAACCCGAGGTGGAACACTACGACACACGCCACAAAGGTATGCTGCTGGTGCCGGGCATGGTGTTCACCATCGAACCCATGATCAACATGGGCACATGGGAAGTATTCGTAGACGAGGAAGACGGATGGACTGTTGTTTCGGAAGACGAACTTCCCTCTGCACAATGGGAACACACCTTCCTGATGACCGAAGACGGCGTGGAAGTGCTCACCTATTAAACTTCACAAGAATATAACACCCTTACGACATGGATTTCTCCCAAGATAAAGATATCATCATCCTTGCCATCGAATCCTCCTGCGACGACACATCGGCCGCCGTGATGAAAAACGGTGTGCTGCTCAGCAACGTAACAGCCGGGCAAGCCGTGCACGAAGCCTACGGAGGCGTGGTGCCGGAATTGGCATCAAGAGCACACCAGCAAAACATTGTGCCCGTGGTGGATCAGGCTCTCAAGAAAGCCGGTATCTCCAAGGAAGAACTCTCGGCCATCGCCGTTACGCTCGGCCCGGGACTGATGGGTTCGCTCTTGGTGGGCGTATCGTTTGCCAAAGGATTGGCCATCTCATTGGGCATCCCCCTCATCGAAGCCAACCACCTGCAAGGACATATCCTGGCCCACTTCATTCAAGAAGAAGGCAACGAGCACGCCGTGCCGCCCTACCCTTACCTGTGCTTGCTCGTGAGTGGCGGAAACTCACAAATAGTGAAGGTTACGGCCTACAACCAACAAGAAATTATCGGGCAAACCATTGACGACGCGGCCGGCGAAGCCCTGGACAAATGCTCGAAAGTGATGGGATTGGGATACCCCGGCGGACCTATCATCGACCGACTGGCACGCCAAGGAAATGCAGAGGCATATTCGTTCAGCAAGCCCAACATCCCGGGACTCGACTATAGCTTCAGCGGTCTGAAGACATCGTTCCTCTACTTCCTGCGCGACCAACTCAAGGAGAACCCCAACTTCATCGAAGAGAACAAGGAAGACCTGGCAGCCTCATTGGAGAAAACCGTGGTGGACATTCTCATGAAAAAACTGGAGAAGGCCGTAAAACAAACCGGTATTCGACATGTGGCCCTGTCAGGAGGAGTTTCGGCCAACACCGCACTTCGCAATGCCTTTATCCAACGAAAAGAAGCAGGAAAGTGGGACATCTACATCCCCAAATTCAGCTACACCACCGACAATGCGGCAATGATTGCCATCACGGGGCACTACAAATTCGTTGACGGCGAGTATTGTCCAATGGACAAGCCGGCCTATTCGCGCACGTCAATATAAGCCATTGCCCCATCGCATCGCTATACATATATAATATATATAAGGAATATCCAACAACAAGAATAAAAACATAACCGACCATGGATTTAGACCTCAAACTCGCCAGCAAAGAAATCAACGAAATGCTTTGGCGCGACCACAAAACGCTCAGCACAGCCGAAAGTTGCACTGCCGGCCGCATTGCCAGCGTGATTACCGCCGTTCCGGGAAGTTCCAACTACTTCAAAGGCGGCCTGATTTGTTATGCAGACGAAGTGAAAGAGCAACTCCTTGATGTTGATGCCGACATCATCGAAGAAAAATCACCCGTATGCGAAGAAGTGGTGCAACAAATGGTGAAAGGTGCCAACAAACTCTTCGGCACGGATTATGCCGTAGCCATCAGCGGATATGCCGGTCCCGGTGGGCCGGACAACGGCAAGAGCGGTGTCATCGTGGGTACCATCTGGATTGCCGTCGGCTCGAACGAAAGAATTGCAACCAAAATGATTGAAGAAGACAACGGACGCGACAAAAACCTTGCCGCCGCCACCAAAGTTGCCATGCAAATGCTGCGAGATTTCCTCAAGGAAGAAGATTTGAAAGGACCCGAGGAATAATTTTCCCGAAAAGTACGACAAAAACTTGTTCAATAACATTTAATGCACTAAATTTGCACCCCGTAAGCAAAATAGACTGTTCCGGAAGCTTGAATACCACCCCAAGATTACGCAACAACAAACCACCAAGCCCGGTCAGCAGAAACAAACAAGCTTACACTTTTCTCAACATTAAAACAAGCGAAAGCAATGTCTAAGATTTGTCAAATTACAGGAAAAAAAGCCATGACAGGCAACAATGTTTCGCACTCAAAGCGTCGCACAAAGCGCACTTTCAATGTGAACTTGTTTACTAAAAAATTCTTCTACGTTGAGCAGGACTGCTGGATCAGCCTCAAAATTAGCGCTGCCGGCTTGCGCGTAATCAACAAGATGGGACTTGACGCTGCGTTGAACAACGCGGTTGCCAAGGGATATTGCGACTGGAAAGATATTAAAGTAATCGGCTAAAATCAGAATCATGGCAAAGAAAGCAAAAGGTAACAGAGTGCAGGTTATCCTGGAGTGCACTGAAATGAAAGAAAGCGGTCTGCCCGGAACTTCTCGCTACATCACTACCAAAAACCGCAAGAATACCCCCGAGCGCATGGAGTTGAAGAAATACAACCCCATCCTCAAGAGAATGACAATCCACAAAGAAATCAAATAATAACACTCATAGGACATGGCAAAGAAAGCAGTCGCTACTCTCCAAACCGGTAAGACCGACGGTCGTTCCTACACCAAGGTTATCAAGATGGTTAAGAGCCCCAAGACCGGTGCATACGTTTTTGACGAGCGCATGGTGCGCAACGAAGACGTTAAGGATTTCTTCAAAGACTAATCTGAACGAATTCAACCTAAGATACAAAACCTCTCCTCATCAACGGGAGAGGTTTTTTGTTGTTACCAATCACTCCTGCGACGCACAGCTTTTGCATAACACTTTGCACAGAAAACGATACTGCCCACACACACTCTCCACCCCGCACCAAACACTTTCCATTCCCGCAAAAAACGGGCAAAAAACAAGGGTTTCGGAGATAGTGCATATCTTTGCCCAAGATACGCACTTTCTCTGCAAGAGATATAGGACTTCTTTATCAAAGAAATCCCATACCTTCAAAAGCACTGCCAAGCACCCCGAAAAAGGCAGAACCGAAGACACGAGATCGGAAGACATGACATCTAACATTCAAGAGCGTCTTTCCCTCATCAATCATTGCCCAAAGGAGACAATACAGTTATCATAAAAAAAAGAGGAAGAAGTCGCTGCACTTACAAAAGCAAGGGGCAGAATCTTAAAAGCATTTTAGCAAGTCGGATTTTCAACCGCCAACCTCAAAGCATGTTCCCCGACTAAAAAAAAGTCGTTTTGTTGGTTGCCGCATTACTTTGCACTATCTTTGCAGAAATAGAAACAAATTATATATGGCGTTTTTCAACATCTTTTCAAAGAAAGAAAAAAAGGAAGTACTGGATGCCGGTCTCGAAAAGACCAAAACCAGCGTGTTTTCCAAGATAGCCCGTGCCGTTGCCGGCAAGTCAAGAGTGGACGATGAAGTGCTTGACAACTTGGAAGAAGCACTCATCACCTCCGATGTAGGCGTGGAAACTACGCTCGAAATAATTCAGAACATTGAACAACGTGTGGCACGCGACAAGTATGTCAACACCAGCGAACTGCACACCATCCTGAAAGAAGAGATTGCTGCTCTGCTCACTCGTAGCGGCAACACCGATGGTGAAGGGTTTGAACTTCCGGCCGACAAAAAGCCTTATGTAGTCATGGTCGTGGGTGTGAACGGTGTGGGTAAAACCACTACCATCGGCAAGCTGGCACACATGTACAAGGCTGCCGGCAAGAAGGTATATCTCGGAGCAGCCGACACTTTCCGCGCCGCTGCCGTGGAGCAACTCTGCATTTGGGGTGAACGCGTGGGTGTGCCTGTCATCAAGCAACAAATGGGTTCCGACCCCGCCAGCGTTGCTTACGACACACTGTCTTCAGCTAAAGCCAATGATGCCGATGTGGTGCTGATTGACACAGCCGGTCGTTTGCACAACAAAATCGGTCTGATGAATGAGCTGACCAAAATCAAGAACGTGATGCAAAAGGTGGTACCCGATGCGCCGCACGACGTGATGCTCGTGCTCGACGGTTCCACAGGCCAAAACGCCTTCGAACAAGCCAAGCAATTCATCAAGGCTACCGAAGTAAGCTCTCTGGCCATCACCAAACTCGACGGAACAGCCAAGGGAGGTGTGGTGATAGGCATTTCCAACCAACTCAAAGTGCCTGTGAAGTTCATCGGCTTGGGCGAAAAGGTTACTGACCTGCAACCTTTCAACCGTATAGAATTTGTTGACTCACTTTTTGACGGCGCCAAACTTTGATTATGAAAACAAAACGCACCATCGACCTTATCACCATGGGATGCTCGAAAAACCTTGTGGACACCGAGCACCTCATGCGTCAGTTTCAGGAATGTGGCTTCACGCTCTATCACAATCCGGAAGCCACACACGGCGACATAGCTATCGTGAACACTTGCGGCTTTATTGGCGATGCAAAAGAGGAAAGCATCAACATGATTCTGGAGTTGAGCGAGCAAAAAGAAAGAGGCGAACTGAACGAAATCTATGTGATGGGATGCCTCTCAGAACGCTACAAAGAGGAATTGCAAGCCGAAATTCCCACTGTTGACAAGTTCTATGGTAAGTTTGATTGGCCCGCCATGCTGCAAGAGCTCAACAGCCAATATCAGGAAAGCCTCAACAACGAACGTGTGCTGACCACCCCCGAGCACTATGCCTACATAAAAATATCGGAAGGCTGCGACCGCAAATGTGCCTACTGCGCCATTCCTATCATCACGGGACGTCATGTCAGCAGACCGATGGAAGAGATTTTAGAAGAGGTAAGAAATCTGGTGGCAAAGGGTGTAAAGGAATTTCAAATCATTGCCCAGGAACTCACTTACTACGGCATAGACCTCTACAAGCAGCAAATGTTGCCGCAACTCATCGAGCAAATGTCCGAAATCCCCGGTGTGGAATGGATACGCCTTCACTACGCCTACCCCAACCATTTCCCGATGGACCTGCTGCGAGTGATGCGCGAGCGCCCCAATGTTTGCAATTACATTGACATCGCCCTGCAACATATCAGCGACTCCGTGCTTTCACGGATGCAACGCCACACCACAGCCAAAGAAACCATTGAGTTGCTGCAAGCCATGCGCCGCGAAGTGCCCGGCATCTGCATCCGCACCACACTGATGGTGGGTTTCCCGGGAGAGACCGAAGAAGATTTCGAAGAACTCATGGACTTTGTGCGCACCACCCGCTTCGACCGCATGGGAGCCTTTGCCTATAGCGAAGAAGAAGGAACATACGCTGCCGAGCACTATGAAGATGATATCCCTGAAGACGTGAAACAAAGCCGCTTGGACCGTCTCATGGAGTTGCAAGAGAGAATTTCGGCAGAGCTTTGTGCTGAAAAGATTGGCCGGGAATGTCGTGTCATCATCGACAGACAGGAAGGCGACTACTACATCGGACGCACCGAGCACGATTCGCCCGAAGTGGATTGCGAAGTGCTCATTCCTGCCAACACACCTATGGCTTCCGGAAGTTTTCACCAAGTACGTATCACCGGAGCAGACGAGTATGACTTGTATGCAGAAGTGATCAACGCTTAAAAGATATTCAACGTGAACAACAAAGAATTTATCACCGCCCTGGCTGCACGCATGGGCATCAGCACCAAAGAGACGCAGCAACTCACGCAAGCGTTTAACACCCACTTGGCCGAAAAACTGGAAGAGGGGCGCACACTCAGCATCCAAGGCTTTGGCAATTTTGAAGTGAAGAAAAAGATGGAACGTGTGGTCGTGAAACCCGGTACAAAGCAACGCATGCTTGTTCCGCCCAAATTGGCACTCAGCTTCAAGCCCAGCAACATATTGAAAGATAAACTTAAATAAAACGGAAAGACTTATGGAAAAACGCATCCTTCTGCAAGAGCTTTCCGAAATGCTCGCAGCACGCGAAAAGCTCACAAAGAAAAAAGCCGAAACCTTTGCCAAGGCTTTCTTCGAGATTATTGAAACCGGACTCGACAAGGACAAATTTGTCAAGATCAAAGGTTTCGGAACGTTCAAGATGGTCAGCGTCAGCGAACGCGAAAGTGTGAACGTCAGCACCGGTGAACGATTTCAAATCAGCGGACACACGAAGATTTCTTTCACACCCGATGCCGAATTGCGCGACCTCATCAATAAGCCCTTCGCCCACTTCCAAACCGTCATTCTGAACGAAGGAACCGACACCGCTGACTTCGACAAAATAGACGCACTGCATCAAGAGGAAGAAGCCGTTGCTGAAGAAGCTGAAGTAGTCGAACAAACAGAAAAGACCGACACCGAACAAACAGCTCCTATCACAAAGGCTGAAAACATTGTAGCCACACCGCTTCAACCCACGAAAGAAGAAAAGGTAGAAGCCGAACAAGAGGAGCTGAACGAGACACAGACATTCCCCGAAGCATCTACAGAAGACACTGAAAGTGCAGAAGCACCGGTGGAAGAGCCTACACCCCTCCCCACCCCCTCCTCTGAAGAAATTGCAGAGCAAGAAGAAACCTTGTCAGAAGAGACAACAGAAGTGAACACTGCTGAAGCACTTGCTCCCACTCCCGAAGAAGTATCGACAACACAAGAGGAAGCAAGCGAAGAAGCACTTGCCGGAAACGAAGAAGCCATTCCCGAACCATCAACAGCAGACAACGATATGGAAGAAGCAAAAAGCCCCATCACAGCACAGCCTTCAGAAACGAACTGGTGGAAAGTGGCAGCACTCACACTGCTTGTGGCCCTACTTATGGTCATCAGCTATTTCACCGGATACTTCCGTGTGTTTGGCTCATGCAGCACTCCTTTCCCCACCACCGAAGTAGCTACAGATTCCCTGGCTGCCGATTCGCTCAACGCCAACAGCAACGACAGCACTTCCCTTACACAGCCCGAGGACTCCATCAACCAACCCGACCATCTGCCTTCCGTTGATCGCGCTCAGCCCACAGCTCCGGTTTCTCCGCGTGTAGCCTCACCGGCTCCCATTTCCAAGAAACCTGTACAGGCCGCACCAACGCCTCACCCCGAAGCCACTCCGGCTCCCACCCCTGAGGTATCACCCGTCCCTGTTCAAGAAGTTGCCACTCCGAAAGAAACCTATTCACAAGTGCCCGGCGGCAAATATCGCATCGTTGGAACAAAACGCAGCCACACGCTGCAAAGCGGCGAAACGCTTCGCACCTTGGCTCTCAACGAATACGGCAGCAAGGGATATGCTCCTTACATTATTCGCCACAATCACTTGAGCAACCCCGACCGCGTGCAAGCGGGTGCTGTCATCCGTTTGCCGGAATTGGAATTGGCACAATAGGTTTTCAAAACCATATTTCACACATAGAGAGGGCATGTCAGAAACTTAAGTTCCGACATGCCCTCTCTTTTTACCACAGGAAAGTTTCTCACGCACCTCCGGTAAACAACGCATGGCAAGCCCCCATTCTTTACCTATATTTGTTCAGAACTTGCCGGTATCGGCAAAAATAAGCTATATTTGCAAAGAAATTCACTAAAACTTGCCGATAGCATGGTTTACATTTCAATCAGCAAATTCGCAGAGAAGCATGGCATCAGCGAACGTACTGCACGCAACTATTGCGCTCAAGGAAAAATTGACGGAGCTTTCTTAACAGGAAAAACATGGTGTATTCCTGAAGATGCCACTTTGCCTCAAAAGAGCAGAAAGAAGTTGTCTCCGCTACTTATTCGTTTGCGTGAAGAAAAGCAAAGCCGCATGAAAGGCGGGATTTACCATCGAACGCAAATAGATCTCACCTATAATTCCAACCACATCGAGGGAAGCCGATTGACTGAGGAGCAAACCAGACACATCTTTGAAACGAACACCTTGGGCATCACGACTGAGGACACAAGCATTGACGACATTCTGGAAACACTGAACCACTTTCGCTGCGTTGATTACGTTATTTATCACGCCACCGAAAAAATCACAGAAGCACACATCAAGCAACTGCACCTCATTTTGAAGACGGGCACTTCTGACAGCTACAAAGATTGGTTTGCCGTGGGAGAATACAAGCGGTTGCCCAATGAGGTCGGCGGCACAGACACCACATTGCCCGAGGATGTGCATCAAGAACTGAAAGCACTGCTCATAGCATACAACGCCTTGGCCGAAACCACCTTTCACGACATCTTGGATTTTCACGTCAAGTTCGAACGTATTCATCCTTTCCAAGACGGCAATGGTCGCGTGGGCAGACTGTTACTCTTTTGGCAGTGCCTTCAAACGGGCTTCGTGCCCTTTATTATCACACAAGATCTCCGTCTGTTCTACTACCGCGGTCTTCAAAATTGGGGAAGCATCGATGGCTATCTGACCGACACTTGCCTCACCGCACAAGACCAATACAAAGCTCTCTTGGGGTACTTTAGAATAAAGTTCAAGGAGTAAATCCAAAAACAAAATGCTATCCTAAATACAGATAGAAGTACAGAAAGAAGGAGCGACACTCCCTCTTTCTGTATTTAGTAATAGATAAAATTACTTATTTAGCCCACAAACGAATAATTTCTAACCTACCCGTTCCTACTTCGTCTCTCCATTGAGGAAAGGTTCTATCCATAATTGTAAACTCCTTATCACTAACGGCTCCCATCTTAAACCCCCAAGAGGTTCCTATTATTTTCTTTACATAATAAGTTGTTTCCAAATTATATGACTCCTTAAAATCCTCACTAAATGAATAGTTTATAAATCCCCCTATCTTAAACGGAGTATTTTCTTCTAAGAAATCTATAATTTTACCACTTTCGACATCATCAAACTTTGGTGAAAGACATGCTGTCCATTTATACTTTCCCATTCCCACTTCTCTATAGTAAAATATGTTTCCCAAAGCCTTTTCACTTCCTGGTGTCAAGATTGGTATATCCTCTAAAAAAACAGAACTCTTAGGAGGAATACTAACATATCTTTGTGCATAAGTAGAAGTTGCAGTTGCTGTACTAATACTACTTCCAACACTTATTCCCCCCATAATAGTTCCAACAAATCCACCGATTCCTATAGAGTTTGTCGAACTACCAATATTTATACTAGAGCCAAATGACTGCCCAACCATTGTAGATGTTACAGTAGGTGTATATATCACTGATGCGATTTCGTTTTTCTTTATATATGATGTACCCAAATCAACATATACAATTTTATCCGTTTTGTTTGTAACCATTATTCGCATTGTAGGAAAAGGTGCTTGTCCACCAACTCCAGTTTTATCACCAATTCCCAAATTTGCATACTTCGTATATATACCATATACAATAGAGACATCTCCATTTTCTGTAACTGAAGCATTTGATTTTTCTAAGAAATACCAAATCGCATTTGCTTTTTTTGAGTAGCTCTGAGTTGCACACAATAATGCTAAAAACACGAATACGATCTTTATCTTCATATTGCTTTTCTATAAATTATTTTAATATCACCCCTACTCACTTTACGGCTTTTCAGGTTACTCCGTAGTTCTTCAAATCGTGAATATACGCACACAAAAAAGCGCAGAACTTTTTAGTATATTCTCACTTCGAGGTGTTTGGCGTAACCTTGGTAGAAGAATAAGTAAAAGCCCACGCTATATAGCATGAGCATTCTAACTGTTATTCCTTTCTACCTTTTTTAGTCGCCAAACTTTCGAAGTGAAAGAATAAAGCTAAAACGCTTTTCCGATATGTCTTAAAATGCGCGTATCAACTTATACGCTATGCTTCATAGGCAAATTATTTTCTGTTAATACTCAGTGTATCGTTGCAAATGTAATCAAAGTTTTCTATATGGGCTGTGAAGATTTCCAAATTCCGTTTTGGATGTTTGTTATTGTATGCAGTTTTACATAAATGGCTTCTAAATAAAATGCCGGCGCAGAGGGAGTAAGCACCTCTGCGCCGGCATTTTATAGGGTCATAGTTTATCAATACTGCTCCTTTTCGTTAGGAAAGTCGCCGCTCTTCACATCAGTCACGTAGCGACCGATGGCATCTGTCATCACGCTGTTGAGGTCGGCATAGCGACGCAGAAAGCGCGGCGCAAACCCCTGTGTCTTGCCCAACATATCGTCGATGACGAGCACTTGTCCGTCTGCCGGTCCGCCACCGATGCCAATCACAGGGATGGGAATTTCGCTCACCACACGGGCGGTCAAGGATGCCGGAATCTTTTCCAGCACCAAGGCGCAGCATCCCACTTCGGCCAAGGCACGGGCGTCAGACAAAAGTTTCTCGGCCTCGGCTTCTTCCTTGGCACGCACGGTGTAAGTGCCATACTTGTTGATGCTCTGCGGCATGAGTCCGAGGTGTCCCATCACAGGGATACCGGCTTCCAAAATCTTCTTCACCGTATCAAGAATCTCCACACCGCCTTCCAATTTCAATGCGTCGCAACCCGTTTCCTGCATAATGCGGATGGCATTGCGCACACCGTCGGTGGCATTCACTTGATAAGTTCCAAAGGGCATGTCGCACACCACCAAAGCACGCTTCACACCTCTCACCACCGAGCGAGCATGATAAATCATTTGGTCGATGGTGATGGGCAATGTAGTTTGGTTGCCGGCCATCACATTCGAAGCACTGTCGCCCACAAGGATGATATCCACACCGGCACCATCCACAATTTTAGCTGTTGTATAGTCGTAAGAAGTGAGCATGGCGATTTTCTTGCCCTGCTCTTTCATTTCTTTCAGTCGGTGCGTCGTTACTTTACGCGCATCGTCCACTAAATATCCTGCCATAATTCTTCTATATTCAATTGAGACAAACTTTCGTAATCATTCACCACGACATCACACAAGGGAGCTATTTCCTTAGCCGTCAGTGATGTGGTGAGCCCCACTAACTTGGCACCCGAAGCTCTGCCGGCTCGGAGTCCGTTAAGCGAGTCTTCAAAAACAACACACGCCTCGGGTGCAAGTCCGAAACTGCGAGCAGCTTTCACATACCCATCGGGAGCAGGTTTGGAATGCTCCACGTCTTCAGCCGTCAGGATTTGGTGAAACTGCTGCGAGAAATCGGGATGCGAGCGATAGAAGCATTCCATTTTCACTCGGTCGGAACTTGTTACCACAGCCAATCCCCACCCCTTTTCGCGCAGTGTGCTGACATATTCCATGCAACCGGCCATAAGCGGATAGCGCATCTGTGCCTCAAAGTCTTCCAAGCGTTTTCGCACAAGTTCACGCGCCTCGGCATTATCAGCAAAATGAGTGTTGTAGATATGCGTCAACGTATGTCCTTTCAGACTTTCGGCAAAGTCGGGATTGGTAGAAAAAAACTCACGCCCGATTTCTTTCCAAAACGCAGTATATTGCGATTCGGTGTCAACCAACACACCATCGAGGTCAAACAACGCAGCTCTTTTGAAATCCTTTGTGTTCATGTCTTTTCTTGAAGAATTCGAGAGAGGTATGCTCTGCCGAAATTCAAAATTCGCCGCAAAGTTACAACATACTGACGTAAGAGCAAAGCAAAGCCCCATCCGACGAAACGAATGAGGCGTAAGAAAATAGAGGAGAATGGTAGAAAACCGAGTTATTCTTTTGAACTTTTTGCAGTTGGTTCATACCCCCTCCGCTTCGCTCGTCCCCCTACCCTAGTGGGACAGTTCCATCCGGATGATTGTTCCTCGCATTGTGCACTCGGCGTTCAGACAATCCGGAGGAGACGTCTGAGCACTAAAATAGCACTGCAAAATATCTAAACAATATGCTGAAAAACACGATAAGGGGAAACCTCCTACGGCACAAGCCTGAACACGCGGATGCCCACCGATGTGGAATGTTTACCCAGGTACTGGCGGAGCGTCATCGGCTCCAACACCACTTTCTTGTGAATGGACGAGGCATTGAGCAGGTGCAGACGCCCGTCCCTACCCCACACTGCAAAGCCCAGGTGCGAATAGTCCAACCCGGCTTTGGTCGTAACAATGGCCACAATGTCGCCGGTGTTGATGCAAGAGAGTTCGCGGCTTGTCAGTCCGGTCTTTGCCTCCGGCAGGTAGCTCACCACGGCTCCGTTGCCGGCAGTCTCCATCGCACGGAGGCTGTCTGCCCATTCGGGGTGCGCTGCCAGCATCTTATACTTCCCGTAATGGCGCGACATGTAGCTGTTCTCTATTCGCTTCCGACCTGTGAAATGCTTTTTGTCGGCCACTTCGCTCACCAGTCCGCGCTCTGTGGCATCGTTGATCCACCAATCAAAATAATGCAAACGCGACAGATAACCGTTTCTCCGTCCGCCACGATAGCGGTAGGCCTGCAGGTTTCGGCAAAAGTCCACAAAACGTTTTTGCCCCTTACGCCGCGTGATGCAAAGTGCATTGACCGTTTCCACCAACGTAGTGCAGTCGAGCTGTCGCAGGTTCACCACCAAGCGTTCCGGGTCGCTCACTTCCAAAGTATGGGCCACATAAGGCGTACCAAGGAATTGTCGGGCGAAGAAGAGCACATCGTTTTCGCCGCAATCGGCTTGCAAAAGTTGCTCCACGCGAACGGAATCCTCTGCTGCATAAACCACCGTCTGAAGATAGGTTTCGTCGGTTCTTATGTCGCTTTCAGCCTCTGCCGCCGGCACATCAAAAACCGCAGAGCGGCTACCGAAGTAACCGTTCTGCGGAGAAGTTGCACCCTGAATGCATGGCACGAAAGCCATGAGCATTGCGGTGAGGCTGCACACCTTTATATAATTACGTGTGCGCATCGTTCTTATTTTATCATATCGATGCTGCGACGCAAGAACTTGCTGAGGGCCTCGCCGCGCAGCAGTCCGTTTTGCAACAATGCGATGTCGATGAGCTGCGAAACCACTTGGTTGCCTTTGGCATAAGCCGCCAGGATTTCCTTCTTTTGGTTTTGCTTCTCGCTGATTTCGTTGTTGGTCTTGGTGAGTTCGTCGCGCTCTTCCTGCGTGATTTCTTCAGACTTCTTGTCGCGCTGCGCTTGTTCCATCACCTGACGACGCGCATTCAGTCCGCGCAAGTCGGCTTCCATAGGTTGGAGCTGTTCGTTCAGCGAAGCGGCATCGGTGAGCACACCCTTCACCAGACGATGGTCAGAGTTGAGCACAAGGCCCATCATGTCGGGCATTTCGCCATAGAAACTCATGCCCGCTTGCAGCTGACTCATTTCCTTCATTCGGCGCATGTATTCGCTTTGTGTGATAACCACCGGAGCGGTTTCTTCGCCCATTGCACGGGTTTCTACGTGGAATTCCACCTTGTCGAGCTTGGGCAGAACGGCATTGAAAATACCGGTCAAGCGTTCAGCCTCGTCGGCTGCAAGTTCTTCGCCCTTGTTCTCGTCTTTCTGAATGAGGCGGTCAATGGTGTCGCCATCCACACGCGAGAAGCGGCACTTCTCGAACTTCTGTTCCAGCATGCCCACCAGCGGACTGTCGAGCTGTCCGTCCATGTTCAGAATGCTGTAACCCTTGGCACGAGCTGCTTCGATGTAGCTATACTGTGCTTCGCTGTCGGTGGCATAGAGGTAGATGAGATTGCCGTCCTTATCTGTCTGAGTGGCCTTGATGAGGTCGCGATATTCGTCATAAGTGAAGCTCTTTCCGTCAACGTCCTTGAGCAGTGCAAAGTTCTTTGCCTTGTCGTAGAAGTCCGGTTGCGAGAGCAGGCCGTAGTGGATAAAGAGTTTCAGGTCGTCCCACTTTTGTTCGAAGTCGGCACGGTCGTTCTTGAAGATACCCTGCAGGCGGTCGCACACCTTCTTGGTGATGTAGGTCGAGATTTTCTTGACGTTGGCATCGCTCTGCAAGTAGCTGCGGCTCACGTTCAGCGGAATGTCCGGCGAATCGATGACACCGTGGAGCAGGGTCAGGAATTCGGGCACGATGTTTTCCACCTGATCCGTCACGAACACCTGATTGCAATAGAGCTGTATCTTGTTGCGGTGTATCTCGATGTTGCTCTTGATGCGGGGGAAATAAAGCACACCGGTGAGGTTGAACGGATAGTCCACATTGAGGTGAATCCAGAATAGGGGTTCGTCGCTCATGGGATAGAGCTGGCGATAGAAACTCTTGTAGTCCTCGTCCTTGAGTGTTGAGGGTGTTTTTGTCCACAGGGGGGTGGTGTCGTTGATGACGTTCGGTTCGTCTGTCTCCACCTGCTGTCCGTCCTTCCACTCGGTTTTGTTGCCCAATGCCACGGGGATGGGCAGGAAGCTGCAGTATTTGCGCAACAAGCCTTCCACCTTCGATTTTTCCAGGAAGTCCTTGTTCTCATCATCGATGTGCAACACGATGTCCGTGCCGCGTTCGGCCTTGTTGCACTCGCCGAGTTCGTAAGCCGGACTGCCGTCGCAGGTCCAGTGAGCACCCACGGCCCCCTCCTTATAACTGCGCGTGAAGATCTCCACCTGCTTGGCCACCATGAAGGAAGAATAGAAGCCCAGGCCGAAGTGGCCGATGATGGCGTTGGCATCGTCTTTGTATTTCTCCAGGAAGTCGTTGGCACCCGAGAAAGCAATTTGGTTGATATACTTATCCACCTCCTCGGCCGTCATACCGATACCGCGGTCGCTCACAGTGAGTGTGCCGGCTTCGGCATCGAGCTTGATGCTGATGGTGAGGTCGCCCAGTTCGCCCGGACACTCTCCCTTGGCTGCCAAGGTCTTCAGCTTTTGCGTGGCATCCACTGCATTGGCCACGATTTCGCGGAGAAAGATTTCGTGATCCGAATAGAGAAATTTCTTGATGACGGGAAAGATGTTTTCGGTCGTAATCCCGATGTTTCCTTTTTGCATAGTAGTATGTTTTTAGTTTGTTTTAATCCGTTCGGCTCCCCACACTCATTATTATATATTGTGCAGAGTGAGCACTGCCTTGCTTTTTGCAAATTCTGTGCCAACCTCTGAAAGATGGTGGCACCTTGTCGGAAAACGCATAGGCTTTCTGCAAAAAGTGGCAGGCCTTGCCACAAAAGTGGCGAGCACTGCCACAAAAGTGGTAAGGCCTGCCACTTTTCACCTCAAGGCATGCAAATTTCTGCCAAAGCCCATGCAAAATTGCAACAAGCCGCGAGGCTCATGCAAACCGGTGCGCAAAATGCCGCAACGGCTTCGCCCAAATGCCGAAAACCCACCAAAAGTGTTGCCAACCTCACGTATAAGGGAATAAAATCGTATTTTTGCCCACATAAACGCCTTGCACACATTCATTTTAACACAGCATAAACTCTCCGAACGATGGAACAAAAACAACCCCTGCAAGTCTGCATTGCCGACGATGTTCTCCGACAAGCTGCCACCGAGGGCATGGATGCCTTTGTCAAAGCTTTTGCCGATGCCATTACCGAAGCGGCCGGCGGCGAACTCAATGCCGAAGCCATGCAAAGCCTCAACGCCGACCAAATCACCTTGTGGGGATACACCCTGCTGCACGACGAACTGATGGACGGCGGTTTTGTGCAACTCATACACAACGGCTACGGCCCGTTCTTCTTCCGCAATCCCTTCGCCAAGGCCATGCGTCTTTGGGGACTGCACGCTTTCTCCAAATTGCTCTATGAAGCACGCGCCCTCTACGACTTGCACGGCGAAAAAATCGAACAACCGTGTTCCGACGAGGAGTTCATGGCACTGTTCGAACAGTTCCCGGAATTCGACGAACTGGACGACAGCTTCATCGAACAAGAGGAGGAAATACAAGCTGCCGTGGCGCACTACATCGACGAACACATCGAGAATTTTGCCACCATCGTCTAAACACTCACATTCATGGCAAAAAAAGAAATAAAGCCCGCACGCATCAACATCAAGAACCGCCGAGCCGAGTTCGACTATCTTGTGATCGACAGATACACCGCCGGCATAGTGCTCACCGGCACTGAGGTGAAAAGCATCCGCGCCGGAAAAGCCGGCCTCGTGGACACCTATTGCTACATCCACAACGGCGAAATCTGGGTGAAGAACATGTACATCGCCGAATACAGCTTCGGCTCTTACAACAACCACGCCACACGAAGCGACCGCAAGCTCCTGCTCAACCGCAAGGAAATCGGAGCACTGCAAGACGCCACCCGCTCGCCCGGCTTCACCATTGTGCCGCTCCGCCTCTTCATCGACGAAAACGGACGCGCCAAGCTCAGCATCGGATTGTGCCGAGGCAAAAAAGAATATGACAAGCGCGCCACTCTGCGCGACAAGGCCGACCGCCGCGAAGTGGACCGCGTGATGAAAAACAAGAGTTACTGACAACTCGCCAACCACACAAAAACACTCCGGACGGGGCTGTCGCCCTAAGGTAGGGGGACGAACGGAGCGGAGGGGGTATGAAAATCTACCGAACGCGAAGCTGAAACACTCCGGACGGAACTGTCCCCCTGAGATTAGGGGACGAGCGAAGCGGAGGGGGTATGAAAATCCCCAAGCAACACTATTCAAAAGACAAACCACACCACACAAATGCTCGAAAAGCTATCTTCTCAACACATACTCATTCTCGACGGCGCCATGGGCACCATGATTCAAGGTTACGGCCTCTCCGAAGCCGACTACCGCGGCACACGCTTTGCCCACTTGCCGGGTGTGCAAAAGGGAAACAACGAACTGCTCACCCTGACGCGCCCCGACATCATTGCCGATATACACCGTCGATACCTTGAAGCCGGTGCCGACATCATCGAGACCAACACGTTCAGTGCGCAACGCATCTCCATGAGCGAATATCACTGTCAGGACCTTTGCCGCGAGCTGAACAAGTCGGCAGTGGCCCTGGCCAAAGAGTTGGCAGCCGAATACACACGGCGCACCCCGGAGAAACCGCGCTTGGTAGCCGGAAGCGTAGGTCCCACGGGCAAAACGCTCTCCATGAGTCCCGACGTGAACGACCCTGCATTGCGTGCCCTCACTTTCGATGCCCTGACCGAAGCTTATGTCGAGCAGATGGAAACCCTTATCAGCGAGGGAGTGGATGCCTTGCTCATCGAAACAATTTTCGACACGCTCAATGCAAAAGCAGCCCTGCATGCTGCCGAAACGGCCATGCAACGCACAGGACGTCGTGTGCCCATCATGCTTTCCGTGACCATAGCCGACCGTGCCGGACGAACACTTTCAGGACAGACACTCACGGCTTTTCTTGCCTCGGTGGCGCATGCCGACATCTTCAGCGTGGGACTGAACTGCTCGTTTGGCGCAGCCGAAATGCGTCCTTTCGTTGAGGAACTGGCTCAATGCGCTCCCTATCGCATTTCGGTGTATCCCAATGCCGGTCTTCCCAATGCCGACGGTGGTTACGACCAGACACCGGAAGCCATGGCCGAGGAGATGCGCCACTATGTCGAGGCCGGACTTGTGAACATCATAGGCGGATGCTGCGGCACCACAGATGCATACATCGCCGAATATCCCAAAATCATACAAAAGGGCGGTGCTTTCCTCCCACCCCACGTCCCCACCACCCCGACCGAGCACATGCAATTGGCCGGTCTTGACCTGTTCGATCTGAAGCCCGGCATGAATTTCATCAACGTGGGCGAACGCTGCAACGTGGCAGGTTCGCGCAAGTTCCTGCGACTCATCAAAGAGAAAAAGTATGACGAAGCTGTGGCCATCGCACGCCGACAAGTGGAAGACGGGGCACAAATCATCGACATCAACATGGACGATGGTCTGCTCGACACTCGCGAAGAGATGGTGCACTTTCTCAATCTCTTGGCCGCCGAGCCGGAAGTGGCACGCCGCCCCTTCATGATCGACTCGTCCGACTGGGAAGTCATCCGTGCTGCCTTGAAATGTGTGCAAGGCAAATGCATTGTCAATTCCCTGTCGTTGAAAGAGGGAGAAGCCGTTTTCAAAACACGGGCCGCCGAACTGCGTCGCATGGGGGCTGCCGTGGTGATCATGGCCTTTGATGAGGAGGGACAAGCCACGACTTACGAACGTCGCATCAGCATCTGCCAACGTGCCTACCGCATCCTGACAGAGGAGGTAGGTTTCCCCGCTTGCGACATTATCTTCGACCCGAACATACTCGCCATCTGCACAGGCATGAGTGAGCACGATGATTACGCACGCAGCTTTATCGAAGCCACACGTTGGATACGTAAAAACCTGCCCGGCGCTCACGTGAGTGGCGGTGTGAGCAATCTTTCGTTCTCTTTCCGTGGCAATAATTATATACGCGAGGCCATGCACGCCGTATTCCTTTTTCACGCAATTAAAGCCGGTATGGACATGGGTATCGTCAATCCGGCAACGGCTGTGATGTATGAAGACATTCCGGCAGCGCATCTTGAAATTCTGGAAGACGTGGTGCTCAATCGCCGCCCCGGTGCCGACCGCTTGATTGCCTTGGCAGAGAGTGTGCTGAGCAATAACGAAGCCGCCACAAGCCTTTCCCAATCAAACACCACCGAAGCCCAACGCCGCGAACGCCCTGTGAGCGAACGCCTCTCGCAAGCCCTTATCAAGGGAGTGCCCGACCACCTGGCCGACGACCTGACTGAAGCACTGCAGCAGTATCCACGTGCCGTCGACATCATCGAAGGACCGCTGATGCAGGGCATGAACCACGTGGGAGAGCTTTTCGGTGCCGGCAAGATGTTTTTGCCGCAAGTGGTAAAGACGGCACGCACCATGAAGCAAGCCGTGGACATCCTGCAACCGCACATCGAAGCACAGCAAAGCCATCAACACAACAAAGCCGGGCGCATGGTCATCGCTACGGTGAAAGGCGACGTGCACGACATCGGCAAAAACATTGTCGGGGTGGTGATGGGCTGCAACAACTACGAGGTTACGGATTTGGGCGTGATGTGCCCCACCGACCGGATTGTTTCCGAAGCCATCCGCACGCAGGCTGATTTCGTCGGTCTGAGCGGTCTCATCACGCCAAGTTTGGACGAAATGATTCGCGTGGCCCAAGCCATGCAAGCCGCCAGCCTGCACATTCCGCTCATCGTGGGAGGCGCCACCACCGGAAAGCTGCACACGGCTTTGCACATCGCACCGGCCTATGACGGCCCTGTGATTCACGTGAAAGATGCTTCGCAAATGGTGGGTGTGGCAGCACAATTGATGAACGAAAGCACACGCAATGATTTTCTGAAAGGCATTGCCGACGAATATCAACGCTTACGCAACGAACATACAAGCCGGGAAGCCAACCTCTTATCACTTTCTGAAGCTCGCAACAACAAACCCCAACTTTTCTGACACACCGCATGAAGCACTCCCTCCTACTCCTCATCTTCAGCCTCCTGTTCGGTTTCGCGGCCATGGCACAAACCGGTTCGCAAAGTTTTGTCCGCGCTGACGGAATGCACCTCACCGAAAACGGAAAGCCTTTCCGCTTTCTCGGTGCCAACATGTGGTATGCCGTGCACATGGCCTCCGAAATTCAGGAAGGCAACCGCACACGCCTCTGTGCCGAATTCGATCGTCTGAAAGGTCTTGGCATCAACACAGTGCGCCTTCTGGCCGTGAGCGAAGAGCCTGCCCCCGACGACCCACGTGCCGTGCGACCCGCTTTGGTGCAATCAGGCGGAACGCTCAACGACACCCTGCTTTCGGGATTGGACTATGTGCTCTCCGAACTCGGAAAGCGCAATATGCGTGCCGTGCTCAGCCTCACCAACACCTATAGCTGGAGTGGCGGACTGGCACACTATCTGCGCGAAACGGGCGACAGCATTGCTCCCATGCAAGCCGAAGAAACGCCCGAAGCCTATGCCGCTCGTGTGGCTCGTTTCTATGCCAACACAGAGGCTGTAAAACGCTATCAAAACACCGTGCAGACCATCGTGAACCGCACCAACGGCATCACAGGAAAAGCCTATAAGAACGACCCCACCATCCTGGCATGGGAACTCTGCAACGAGCCGCAAACGACCGGCGGTGCCATGAACGGGCACTTCATCAGTTGGGCCATGAGCACAGCAGCCATTATCCGAAAGGCCGACCCCAACCACCTGATAAGCCTCGGAACTGCCGGCATCAGGCATTGCGCCGACAACGAACGCATCTACGAAATGCTCTACACCACGGGGGCATTCGGCTTTGCTTCGTTGCAACTCCAACCCTTGCGTTGGGACTGGGCACACAAGAGCCGCACACTGGAAGACTTGCCCAACACTTATCTGAAAGCCACCGACTATTACGAGCAACACCGCCGCATTGCGCAAAACGCCAACCTCCCACTTGTGCTCACCGCTTTCGCCTATCCACGCGACCGCCACTTCTTCACCCCCGACAGCCCGGCCTTTTACCGCAAAGCCTTCTACGAATTTGTGATGAGTCTGTTCACAGCCTCTGCCACCTCCGACGATGTGTTGGCCGGCGGCTTTGTTTCGGCATGGAGCGGAGAATTTCGGGCCGAAGACTTTGTGTGGAAGCAAGGTGTGCTCACCGGCGACAACCCCTGCAATCCGCAAGGACTCTACTCCGTTTTTGCCACCGACACCCCGTGTTTGGAAACACTGAAAGAGGGTGCAAAGGTGCTAAACTGCCATTAAAGAAACATTATGTCCCACTCCTTCGTTTGCTTGACGGTTCATCTTGTATTTCACATTAAGAGCACAGCCCCTTGCTTCAGACAAGAAGATTTGGAAACGGTGTGGAAATACATCGCAGGCACCATTCATCGATTGGGAGCCAATGCCCTACAAGTGGGTGGTGTATCCGACCATGTTCATATACTTTGCACACTCCCTCGCGACATTTCCGTGGCATCTTTTGTTGAGAAGATAAAAGGTGGAAGCAGCCGTTGGATAAAAACACTAAGCCCCTATTATCTGTTGTTCTACTGGCAAGGTGGCTACGGAATGTTTTCCGTTAGTTCACAAAACTGCAACGCTGTCCGCAACTACATTCTACACCAAGCGGAACACCACCACAAAGTTTCGTTTCGCGAAGAATATCTTTCGTTCCTCCATGCTCAAGGCATCACTCCCGACGAACACTGGAGAATCTTCGAGTAATATATTATTGTGTCGCACCTAAAGGCGCGAATGCCCCACCTCACAAATCCCACGGCTACGCCATGGGCTAAATTATTGCGCCCACATTGGGGCTTCTACCTCTTCGATAATTGCAGCCGCCACAAAGAAAGGGGCACAGCCCCGTCATAAAATAGCCCATGGCACAGCCGTGGGTACTAAAGCCGCATTCGTTTTCGCGCCTTTAGGTGCGACACAAACGTAACGACAGAAGAAAATCGAAAAGTGTCATTACCGAAATTCACAACATGTTAGGATTTCTTCGTACATTTGCTTCGTAAGTACTCACATGCCGCCCGGCCATACGCCTAAGGACGGTCTAAAAAACAAAAAACGAGCAAAAAATAACCAGACATCTGACATACTAACATAGAAGCATTAGCTATTATTTCGCGTTCAAGAAAAAGCCTGAGAAACTGATTTCCTGATTCTCGGAATAATGTTCACGAGAAGCCCTAAGGGACTTCCTTTCTACAACCTTTAGATAATGTTCACACCACATGGGTGTGGGCTTATTCCGGTTGTAGGCGGGTTTCTTCTCAGGCTTCCCGTGAACGCGAAAGGAAAGGTCTGCACCTTTCTTATGACCCGAGCGAAAGTGATAGCCGCGTGCTCTGAAAAGCTATCACACCATGGCCGGAAACAAAAGCCTCAACGCTGCGGCTCGGACTCGCAACGACGAATTCTACATCCAATTGCCCGACATCGAAAACGAACTGCGCCACTATCGCGAACACTTCAAAGGAAAAACCGTGTTCTGCAACTGCGACGACCCACGCGTCAGTAATTTTTTTCACTACTTTTCCTATAACTTCGAAGCTCTCGGCCTGCGTCGACTCATCACAACATGCTACAAAAACCGCGATGCAGATCTCTTCAGTCAAGGCGCAAGCGAACAGGCTGTGTGGTTGAGTTATGATGGCGACCGCAACGGCAACCGTGTGCCCGACCCTGAAGAAATTGGCATCCATCCGCTGCGTGGCGATGGCGATTTCAGAAGCGGCGAATGCAAGGAACTGCTCCGACAAGCTGACATCGTGGTAACCAATCCACCGTTTTCATTATTCAATGAGTATGTTGCACAACTCATAGAGCATGGTAAAAAATTTCTAATCATAGGTCCACAGAATGCCATCCATTATGCAGATATTTTCCCTCTATTTAAGGAAAATCGCGTATGGCTCGGCAATCATGCCGGTGATATGGCCTTTCATGTCCCTGCCGACTCCGAACCTCGCGCTACACGCTATTGGCAAGACGAAAGCGGACAGAAATGGCGCAGCATGGGCAACATTTGCTGGTTCACCAATCTCGATTTCTCCAAACGCCATGAGCCGCTTCTCCTCTACAAGCGATACACGCCCGAAGAGTATCCGCATTATGACAACTACGATGCCATCAATGTGAACAAAGTGGCAGAAATTCCTTACGACTATTCCGGTGTCATGGGAGTACCCATTACATTTATGAGCAAGTATTGCCCTGAACAATTCGAACTTGTTGGAATTGCCAATCATGGGTGCGACAACGCTTACGACCTTTTTAAGCCAATAATAAATGGTAAGGAAAAATTTACACGAGTACTCATAAAACGTATACAATAAAGAGAAATACAATCCCCATGCAAATACAGCTTCATGAAATCACCGTCCGCGAACTTTGCAGCGGTTATACGGACAACAACGAAGGCGGTGTGCGTGGTCTTGATGGCCATTTGGACATCCGCCCACCCTATCAGCGCGAATTTGTTTACAAAGACAAACAACGTGAAGCCGTTATCGAAACCGTGTTCCGAGGTTTTCCGCTCAATGTAATGTATTGGGCCGTCCGCACCGACAACACCGAAACACCTTATGAGGTCATAGACGGACAGCAACGCACCATTTCGATTTGCCAATATGTTATGGGAGATTTCTCCACACGTTTGGGAGATTTTCCTCATCCTCGTGCTTTTCACAATCTGCAAGACGATGAACGCGAACGCATCTTGAACTATCGGCTCATGGTTTACCTATGCAGCGGAACGGATGCCGAGCGTTTGTCATGGTTCAAAACCATTAACATCGCAGGTGAACGGCTCACGGAACAGGAGTTGCGAAATGCCGTTTTTGCCGGTTCGTGGGTAAGCGATGCCAAACGATATTTCAGTCGTATGGGCTGCCCGGCACAGGGTTTGGCAAGTGATTTGCTCTCCGGCTCAGCCATTCGGCAGGAATACTTTGAGACTGCCATCCGATGGATCTCGGAAGACCAAATTGAGGAGTACATGAGCCGACACCAACACGATGCAAATGCTTCTGCCCTTTGGATATACTTCCAAAGTGTCATCAGTTGGGTGCGTGCTCTCTTTCCCAAGAAGCGTCGCGAGATGAAAGGTGTGGACTGGGGAAGCCTCTATAATCGTTTCAAGGAGAAAGTTTTCGATGCCGCACAACTTGAAGCCGAAACCGCCCGTCTGCTTATGGACGACGATGTAACAAACAAGAAAGGCATTTACCCTTACCTCCTCACATACGACGAACATCACCTTTCCATCCGAACATTCACTCCGGCACAAAAGGCGGCAGCTTATGAGGCGTGCGGTGGGAGATGCGCCAATCCCAATTGTCCGCATAAAGATCGAGTTTTCGAGCTCACCGAGATGGAAGCCGATCACATCACGCCGTGGCATGCCGGTGGCAAAACCATTTCCGAAAACTGCCAGATGCTCTGCCGAGACTGCAATAGACGAAAATCGGGAAAGTAACCCTGATTTTCCGCACGGCATTCTACTGAGATCCGCAGTGCTTGTAGAAAAATCTGCAAGCACTGCGGATTTTTGCACAACGTTTACCTATTTTTTTACTTCACACACATAAAAATGGGACTTAATTATAGAAAAAAACTAAACATCAAAAGGAAAATTGTTATCCCCGAATTCTTTGCTCCAGGAGAGCATCTGTATGAAGATCAATTGGGATGGCAGGAAAACGATCGAATTGATGCAATGAGTTCTGTGTCTCGAGAAATTTTCAAATACTATGTAATAGAAATCGGCTTTAATTTTGCTTTTTACTACGTGGATAATGATACTTTCTACGGCATTCACACCGAATGCATCCCCACAGAAGTAAAAATACTACCGCAAAACAAGAACGAGAAATACCTTGGAGAAAGATGCACTTACGATACACATGACAACGGCGAGGTGCTTTACTCTTTTGAGGAGCCGGATATGAGAATGTGGAACGAAATCCGCATCAATGGGAAAAGTTTGGAAGAAGTGATAGAACGCTCGCTCATTCTCGCACTCAATTAGTTCAACTCTTAGCCTTAGGCTTTAGAAAAACCGATAAAAATCCTGCCTTTTCGCCCCTTTACTCACAAACGCAGCGAGGCCGGCTACCTTTTTCGGGTAACCGGCCTCGCTTTTTATGATGCCTCAGAGGAACTTCGGAAGACTATTCGCCTTCTGCAGCAAGGGGTGAGGGAGTGGCGTAAGTGCGGGCAGCCAGTTCTTTGTCGAGCATGTACATGCCATACTTGTTGTCCTCAACAGCTTCAACGGCTTGTATCATTTCGCGAGCCGTGTCTTCTTCCTCCACCTGCTCATCGATGAACCACACCACGCGGTTCATGGAAGCAAAATCGCGGTCGGCATGAGCGATGGCACCGAGTTCGTTGATCATCGCCGTCACCTTTTTCTCGTGCTCTAAAGTGGCACGAAACATGTCGAGCACCGTGTCCCAATGCGTGGGAACGCCCTCGATGGGTTCGAGCATCACACGAGCGTCGCGAGAGTTGAGATAGTTCATGAAGATGCGGGCGTGATCCTGCTCCTCACGGAACTGCACGTAGAACCAATTGGCCACGCCCTTGTGACCTTTGGCCTCTGCATCCATCGACATGGCAAGGTAGAGATAAGCCGACCAAAGCTCGGCATTGATTTGTTTGTTAATGGCTGTTTGAAGTTGCTGACTGATCATTGGGATATAGATTTTGGGTTAACGAAATGCATTTACAGCGTGGCATTCAAGAACTTCGGACTCACGCCTCATATTCTTCAAAAATCGGCAGAGAGTTCAGTTTTCCAAAGTCCGTGCAGGTTGCAATACTCGTAGACGGCTACGGGTTTGTCGGCTCCGGTGCAGAATTCGGCCACGGGCTCACCGGAAAGGTGACGAATCTGTCCGCCATGTTCTGTCTCAACATAGACAAAGGCGATGTGATGTTCCGGCTGCATGGGATGGAGCACGCTGCCCACTTCCACACGAATGCGACACTCGTCCAGACGCTTCACCACGGGCAGATGTTTCTCCACACTGGCTTCCACAGTACCGGGAATGAGTTCTTCCATTTTTTCTCCGCAGCACACCACGGGAACACCCGAGTCCACAGTTTTCACAATCACGTTGCCACAATGTTGGCACTTAAAGAACTTCGTTTTCATAGTTCGTTTGTTTTTTAGAGTTTGTGTTATGTCTTTGTTCTCTCACCGGAAAGATTTTCGTACGAGCCGAGGCTTCCGGATGCAGCAAAGATAGAAGTTCTTCGTATGGCTTGCAAAAAATTGGGTATATATCTTTATTTACGAAACTTAAACTTTGTGAAGTGCAAACAGCAGGGACTTACGGTCCTCACCAAGGGGATGAAAATCTGCAAGGCGTTTAGAAAATTCCGGAGTGCTTGCAGAATTTTCTAAACGCCTTGTGAAAAATGTCAGGATGCCGGGAGATTATACCTCGAGTGCTCCTATGATTTCGTGCACGTCTTTGCAACCATGCGCATCGAGCCATTCGTTGATGCCGCGCACCACTTTGACGGTGATGGCCGGGTCGATGAAATTGGCCGTACCGATTTCGATGGCGGTGGCACCGGCCATGAGAAACTCGATGGCATCGGTGGCATTCATAATACCGCCCAAACCCACCACGGGAATGTTGACGGCTTTTGCCACCTGCCACACCATGCGCAAGGCTACGGGTTTGACACACGGGCCCGAAAGTCCGCCGGTGCCGATGCTGAGGCGTGAGCGTCGGCGTTCGATGTCGATGCTCATACCCATGAGAGTGTTGATGAGCGAAACGCTGTCGGCACCTTCGGCCTCGACGGCGCGAGCGATGTCGGCTATGTTCGTAACGTTGGGCGAGAGTTTCACAATCAGTGTCTTGTGATAGGCCTGACGCACCGCCTTGACCACGGCCGCAGCTCCCTCACAGGTTACGCCGAAAGCCATGCCGCCGTTTTTCACATTGGGGCACGAGATGTTCAACTCGATGGCCGGAATGCCGGGCAGGGCGTCGATGCGGGCAGCACACTCTGCATAATCTTCGGGAGTGCTGCCGGAGACGTTCACCAGCACATTGGTATCAAGTCCTTCGAGTTGCGGATAAATCTTCTCGCAGAAATAATCAACGCCCTTGTTTTGCAGGCCCACACAATTGAGCATGCCGCCGGCCGTCTCGGCCATGCGCGGATAGTCGTTGCCCTCACGGGGATTGAGCGTTGTGCCTTTCACTATGAAACCGCCGAGTTCGTTCAAGTCGATGAAGTCGGCAAACTCCAGACCGTATCCGAAAGTTCCGGATGCTGTCATCACGGGATTTTTCAGCGACATTGCGCCGATGTTAACGCTTAGATTTGCCATGTCAGTTGGTTTATGTTGAATACAGGTCCGTCTTTACATACACACACATTGCCTTCGTGCGTTTTCTCTACGCAGCACAAGCAAGCTCCGAGGCCGCAAGCCATCAAGTTCTCCAACGACACTTCACACTCAGTGCCTTTGGCCTTGGCCATACGCGCCACAGCCACCATCATAGGCTTGGGGCCGCAAGTGGCAACGAGGTCGAATTGCTGTTCCTCCCAAACGGGATGATGCGTAACAAAGCCTTTAGTGCCGACTGAGCCGTCCTCAGTGGTGAGCAACACTTCACCATAACGACGGAAGTGCTCAAGCTGCATCAGGTCGGCTTCGGTGCGACCACCCAACAGGAACACAGGACAATGGCCGGCGGCACGGAGAGTCTCACCATGATAGAGCAAAGGCGCAGTGCCTACGCCGCCACCCACCAAGAGCACTTTTTTTCCGGTTCCGGCAGGCACGGTGAAACCATTGCCCAAGGGGAAAACACAATTGAGTGTGTCGCCGGCTTTGAGAGAGGCCATGGCACGTGTGCCCTCGCCTACCACATGCACCAAGAGCCAAAGTTCGTTGTTCACGCGGTCCACGTAGTTGATTGAAATGGGGCGTCGCAAAAATGTGGTTTCAGAGCCGCGCACTTGCACTTCAACGAACTGTCCCGGAAGCATCTCCGGCAGCGTTTCGTCGTGCGTGAGGCGCAACAGCACATAGCCTTCGCGTGGAGTTTCCACGGCAGCTACAATCAGGTCGAGCGCATATTTCTTCATGTTCATTCAGTGTTAATTTATCTATATGCTTGCAAAGTTAGTGCAAGGCGAGTGGAATACAAAGTAAAATGCGAAGCTTTTAGTTTTATTCCCGAGCCGCAGCCTGACCGGTGCGGAGCGAAAGCCGTGGCAGGGATTGCGAAATGTGCCGCGGCAAACGTGTAACTTTCCGGAGGCTTCGCGCAAAAAGTGGCAGGCCTTGCCACTAAAGTGGCGAGCACTGCCAAAAAAGTGGCAAGGCCTGCCACTTTTCCTGCAAGCACCGGCAAATTTTGCGAAAACACTTTGCAGTTGTCAAACAACAAGGCGGAAGCCCCGGGATGGAGCTTCCGCCTTTGCGTGTGGAAGGTGTTGTTTCTTATTTGTCCTGTCCGAACTTGTCTGTGGGATAGAGGTCTTCCCACCATTCGGGTTCGTCTTTCAGCCAATAGGCCATCCAAGCGAAGATGGCATTCTGCCAAGCCAGACGCTTGGTGTGATTGGTTATGACATGGTTTTCGCCGTTCACATGAATGTAGCTCACACGTTTGCCAAGAATACGCAAAGCCGTGAAGAGCTGTTGGCTCTCGTCTGTGGGCACATTGGTATCCACCGTGCCGTGCAGCAAAAGCAACGGTGTGTTGATTTTGTCGGCGTTGAACAAGGGCGATTGTTTCACATAGAGTTCGGGGTTGTTCCAAGGATAGCTGCCGTATTGCGCCACCTCACCGTAGGTATATCCCCAATAGCCTCCGCCCCAATAGCTCGCGATGTTGGAAATACCGGCATGCGAAATGGCGGCTGCAAAGATGTCGGTGCGCGTCTGCAAATACTGCGTCATAAATCCGCCATAGGAAGCGCCCATGCAACCAATCTTTTCGGCATTCACATAAGGGTGCTCGGCGCAGAAGGCCTTGGTTCCCTCAATGATGTCGTCGGCCGAGCCTTGTCCCCAGGTTCCGACGTGGCGTGCAGCAAATTCCTGACCGAAACCAATGGCACCGCTGGGTTGGCAAGCGTAGACCACGTAGCCTTGTGCGGCAAGCACTTGGAGGGGGAATTGAAACTCGAGCATTTTCGGCGTAGGCGTGCAACCACCATAATAATAGACGATAAGAGGATACTTCTTGGACTTATCGAAATCGGGGGGCAGGAAGTAGAAACCTCGGATGCTGTCGCCGCGCGATGAAAGGAAACTCCAATCGTGGCAAGTTCCGATGGCTACGTTGGCAAATTGCTCGTCGAAATTCGTTTCGCCGATGCGTTGACTCTTGGGTTGGGCTGCCGAGAGTGTGCAAAGGAACATTTCACGGGCACGCTCACCGGTCTGTCCGTGGAACACCATGCGAGGTTTTTTCATGCCACGGGCTATGCTGTAGCCTTGCACATAGGTAATCGGAAGTTGATAGCGCTGCACCTTCTCAGTGGTAGGCGAAAGACTGAAGATGCTTATGTCGGCACCATCGGTGGCAGAGAAATAAACGGTGTTGTCGACGGCATGCCAATGGAAACTCTCGACGGAGGGCGCAAAGCTTCGCAGAACAGGACGCACACGCTTTGTGTCGATGTCGTAGATATAGAGGCGATAATCAAAGCCCTGCGGCGTTTGTCCTTCAGCCACTTCGCTACCGATACCCTCGAAGGCTGCCGGTGTGGCCTTGATGAGCAATTGCTTGGCATCGGGGGAGAACTTGGCCTGACTGACGAAAGCTGTGTCGGAAAGAAGTGTATCAACCCGGCCGCTGTAAGCGTCCATACGCACAAAGGTGGCACGACGGAACGGAGCGCGACGGGTATCCATGCGACTGAATGAAAGGAGCAACCACTTGCCGTCTGCAGAGATGTCATTGAGGCCGACACCGGTCTCGCCAAAGGTGAGACGTTGCGCCAAGCCTGTTTTCAAATCATAACGATAGAGTTCGCTGCAGTTTCTCCAACCCGGCATTCTGTCGTCGGGTTCTTGAATTCTGCGCAAGCTGCCGTTCTCTTTCTCTCCCTCAGTTGTTTTGCTGTAGATGAAGTAATCTTCGGTGGGCGAAAGCGTGAACGAAGTGGCAGGCAGCCCTTGGGCAACGACAGTCTCTTTCATGGTTTGCGGGTCAAGGTACACGAGTTCTGTTCCTTGGACACCGGTACGCGTAAAGTGGAGCACAGAGCGTGTGGGCAGCCACTGCAGGTTTTTATACTCACCAAAGCGCATCAGTTCGCGACCAGTGGAGAGTTCGGACAGCACTGTACGGAATTGGTTGGAGCCATCGCTTTTCTTGTTATAGTAGGATGCAACGAGATATTTGCCATCGGGCGAAACGGAAACACTGTAGGGACGATCGCCCTCCAACATCTCGGCCATGGTGTAGGCACGCTTATCACCATACGTGGGAAGCGTGAGACCGGCCAAGTTCTTCCCTTCAATGCAGACACTGAAGGAGTCTTTCGCAGTAGGCTGCGTCAAACAGAGGAGAGCCACTTCCGAAGTTCCGGGAAGCAACTTAACTTCTCCCCCACTCACTTCCTTTTCGTCGACATACAATTTATAAGATGCCAGATTCTTCACTGAGATTTTGGCTTTCACGAAACGAGAAACCGACACGGGGAAACGCACAAGGCGCAACGTGGCCGTGCTGTCGAGAGCGGACAACGCTGTTCCGTGCAACACTTCCGTAGAAGCCTGACGTGTGAGAAAAGCCGCCGAAGCGTTGTTGGACAAAACTTCCTTCAAGTCGAACTTGGCTCGCTTGGCACTGAGCGAATCGACTTGATAGGGCGAGAAAATTTTAACCGGTTCGGTCATCCATGCGCGTTCCACACGGATGGTGTCAGCTTGGGCAACCATCGGCAGCCCAAGCAACAATGCAAGAAACAACTTCTTCATAGATTTTATTTGATTGATTTTTTGTTTTTCCAAAAGCCTTTCTACTGCTCTGCCTCCTGAGTCTGCGTTCCGTAATACGCATCCCACTGCCGCTGCACTTCCTGCCAATCCACAACATCGCCATTGGCAACAGCCTCAGCTTGCTGCAAGGCCTCCTCGCGCTGACGCTTCTCCTCGTGGCGTTGCTTCATGGTGGCAATGGTGGCATCGTCGAGCACATGGATGATGCCTCGGCGAATGCATTCATTGAGGTCGTCGGGGCCAAAAGCCTTTCCCTGCACATTAAAATCGGAGATATTGAATTCAAAAGTGGTGCGCAAAGTGTGTCGAACCATCTTTTGCTGAAAACGCGTACCGGCCATCTTTCGGCGCAACAATTTGCCGATGATGTCAATCTCACGTTGCGAAAACTTGTTTCTTCCCATGATTTTATACTTTGTGTTTACGAACTCATACACGGAGTCCTTGCTTTTTTATCATATAAATAAAGCCACCAACAAGCGCATTGCGATGCTTGTCGGTGGCATTTCATATTTTCGGCAGCATCGGCCACATTTGCTCCCCGACTTCTGAAATCAGAGAGTGGCTTCACGCTGCTTCTCCATCAAGGAGAAATCTTTCTTTCTCAATTTGAAGCTATTGGTGAGGTACTTGTCGCGCACCACCTGATTGTTGGCCAATTCTTCGGGTGTACCTTGGAAAAGTATGCGTCCCTCGAACAACAAATAGGCACGGTCGGTGATGCAAAGTGTCTCCTCCACGTTGTGGTCCGTGATGAGGATACCGATGTTGCGATCCTTTAATTTCCACACCACATACTGAATATCTTCCACGGCAATGGGGTCAACGCCTGCAAAAGGTTCGTCGAGCATGATGAACTTGGGATCGATAGCCAAACAGCGAGCGATTTCGGTGCGTCGACGCTCACCGCCCGAAAGTTGGTCGCCCAAATTCTTGCGCACTTTTTGCAAGTTGAATTCGGCAATGAGGCTTTCCAGTTTTTCGCGACGGTATTCCTTGGAACGGCCGGTCATCTCCAGAACAGAAGCGATGTTGTCTTCCACACTCATCTTGCGGAACACAGATGCCTCCTGTGCGAGATAACCGATGCCGGCCTTGGCACGCTTATACACGGGATAGTCGGTGATTTCCTGTTCGTCCAAGAAGATGCGTCCTCCATTGGGCACCACCAATCCGGTTGTCATATAAAAAGATGTGGTCTTGCCCGCACCATTCGGTCCGAGCAAGCCCACAATTTCCCCCTGCTTTACGTCAAACGAAACGCCATTGACCACAGTTCGTTTGCCGTATTTCTTCACCAAGCCTTCGGTGCGCAGCACCATCGACTCAGAGACTGCCATGGCAGACAAGCCTTGTGTTTCGTCCATATTGCTATTACACTTCTGCATTTTCGTAGAGGAAGCGCTTGATGCTGCGTTTGGGAGTTTTCTCAAACTCTTCCTGCATGATGCGAATACCCGACAGCTGTTCGTAAGAGGCTACCATAACATTCAAGTCCTTACGGTTCTGCTCCATAGCGGCACGCAATCCTTCCTCATCAAGTCCGGCCTTTTCGGCTTCATCGAAGTCGGGGAACACAAGTCCGTAGAGTTTTTCGCCCTTCTGTATCACGACACATTCGCTGACGTAAGGCAATGTATTGAGCTTGTCTTCAATTTCTTCGGGATAGATGTTTTGACCTGATGCACCGAGGAGCATGTTTTTGCTACGGCCTTTGATATAGATATAACCATCTTCGTCGATAATTCCCAAGTCGCCGGTGTGATACCATCCGTCCTTATCCAAAACGGCAGCTGTAGCTTCAGGATTTTTGAAATAGCCCAACATCACATTGGCACCGCGAGTCAGGATTTCTCCCACTACGTTGTGAGGATCTGAAGAATTGATTTTCACTTCCATACGCGGTGCAGCCTTACCGCAGGAACCTGGACGGAATTCTTTCCAGTCGGCATAACTGATGATGGGGGCACATTCTGTGGCTCCGTAACCCACGGTGAAATTAAAGCCAATCTTATACAAGAATTCTTCAATCTCGCTATTGAATGCAGCACCGCCCACGATGATTTCGTAGAAGCGACCGCCAAAGGCTGCCACCATTTGCTCACGCACCTTCTCACGGATTTTCGTATTGATGAAGGGGAGTTTGAGCAACACCTTCATGCTGGGAGTTTGCAATTTGGGCAATACAGATTTGCGAATAATCTTTTCGATAATCAGAGGCACGGAGATAACAATGTGCGGACGGATTTCGGAGAATGCCTTGAAGATTATTTTGGGCGACGGAACGCGTGTGAGATAGAAAATGTGGCATCCAAGCAAGAACTCAAACAAAAACTCGAAAGCCATGCCATACATGTGTGCCAACGGGAGCATGGAGATGACGTGGTCACCACGCTTGAGCTTATCTCCCAACGCCTCGCGGCCAAATTCCACGTTAGACCACAGAGCACGGTAAGGGATGAGCACACCCTTGGAGTTGCTGGTAGTTCCTGAAGTATAGTTGATAAGTGCCAACTCCTCGCTTCCGGCCGAACGATATTGCACGTGCTCTTTGCGGAAATACTTCGGGTATTTGCGACCAAAGTATTCGTTGAGGTGCTCACGTGCTTGTGTGAGTTGTTCTGTACGACTCACTTTGAGCGAATAGTCAGGAATGTAAATGATACCTTCGAGAGCGGGCATTGCTTCAGCATCAAGTGTAGGCCAAACCAAGTCTCCCACGAAAAGCAGACGTGCTTCCGAATGGTTCACAATGTCGTGCACTTGAGTAGCCTTGAACTCATGAAGAATGGGCACAGCCACTGCGCCATAACTCAATGTTGCCAAGAAAGCCACAGACCAATTGGCACTGTTGCGTCCGCAAAGAGCGATTTTGTCGCCTTCCTTTACGCCAGCGTTTTCAAAGAGGATGTGAAGTTTCTCAATCTTACGCGCAACATCCTTATACTGCAAGGTAGTACCTTCATAGTCAGTAAGGGCATCCAAATCCCAGTTGGTTGTAAGTGTTTCCTGAATTTGACCGATAAAATCAGAATAATTGTATTCCATAACTATTGTATGTCTTTTTATGCCGTATGCAGAAGCTTTTTTGGCACATTATTTATTAACTTGTGCAAAAGTAGTACTTTTATGCATACAACAAGTACTTTTGTGCAATAAATTATCATTATCCTTGCACAAAAAGCGTATTTTTGTGCTCACAACCCACAAAAATCACGTATGAAGCTACATATTTCCAAGCGCATTGCAGCCATCATCGCCATCGCCATCGGCTGTTCTCTATTGCTATTCTTGAGTTTCTTCTTCCTTCCTTTCTCTCGCACCGACAGCACTGAAGTGCTTTTCATCGACCGAAACGACACGGCTGACTCGGTTTTTCACAAATTGAAGCAGTATGGCCATTCACACTCCATGATGGCACTGCACTTGTTGGCGCATGTCGACCACTATGAAGAGCATCTGCACACCGGCCGATACGAGGTGGAACCGAGCATCAGCACTTTTGCGCTCATGCGACGGCTGCTGCACGGTCGCCAATCGCCCGTCAGGCTTACCATTCCAACGGTTCACACCATGAAACACTTGGCCAAACGTCTCTCCAAGCACTTAGAGGCCGATTCCGCCACATTGGCAGAAGCCTTCACCGACCCCGCATTTTGTGAGAAGCACGGCTGCGACACGGCCACCCTGCCCTGCCTTTTTATTCCCAACACCTACGAAGTGTACTGGGACATCACGCCCAACGAACTGGCACAACGCATGAAGCGCGAAAGCGAGAAGTTCTGGACCACGGCACGCAAGAACAAAGCTGAGAAGGTCGGACTGACACAAGAAGAGGTCATCACGTTGGCCTCCATCGTGGAAAAAGAAACGGCCAACAATCAGGAGAAACCCGACATCGCAGGGCTGTATCTCAACCGGCTGCGCAAAGGCATGAAACTGCAGGCCGACCCCACGGTGAAGTTTGCGCTACAGGATTTCGGTCTGCGCCGCATTCTGAACAAGCACCTCACCTGCGACAGCCCTTACAACACCTACGTCTACGCCGGCTTGCCTCCCGGCCCCATCTGCCTGCCGTCCATCGCCAGCATTGATGCCGTGCTCAACCACACGGAACACAATTATATATATATGTGTGCGAAAGAAGACTTCAGCGGCACGCACAATTTTGCCGCCACTTACGAAGAACACAAGGCCAACGCACGGAAATACGTGCAGGCACTCAATGAGCGAGGCATCAAGTAAGAAAGTTTTCACATCGTTTTCAAGAAAACTCCCTCTGCGCTTTTTTCTATTCCTATGTCCCTTTTTTGAAACGGACATAAGCGTTATTCATACCCCTCACCCGTTCCGGGAGCTCCCCTACCTTAGGGGAGCAGCCCCATCCGGCTTGTCCGAACGCTGAATACAGCAAGAAGGATGCAGGCAGACCGGATGGGGCTGTCCTCCTAAGGTAGGAGGACGAGCGAAGCGGAGGAGGTATAAACAAACGGAATACGTTGACTAAGAATATAATACACTTTTTCATACCCCTCTGCCCTATGGGCATCTCCCCTACCTTAGGGGCGAAGTGCCATCCGGAATGTCCGAACACGGGAAACGCACCGCAGGGCAACAAGCAGCCGGACGGCTACTGCTCCCCTAAAGTAGGGGAGCTTCCGGAACGGGTGAGGGGTATGAACAAACGGGAAACGATACTTCTGCAAATGATTTTTTCATACCCCTCTGCCCTACGGGCATCTCCCCTACTTTAGGGGCGAAGCACCATTCGGAGGGTCGGCCGGCCGAGTGCTTTCGGGCGTTCTTCGTTCGCCTTTTTCTCCTTAGAAGGTCTTCATTGTAAACTGAGGAGGGCGAGGCGCAGCCCGCAGTGGTCGCCCCCGAGGCCGGGGTCGCCGTAGCTACGGAACGAGAGGCGGCAGCACCGCGCATCCATGCACCAACTGCCCCCACGCAACACACAACAGTCGCCGGTGGCAGGGCCTCGCGGATTCGTCTGAGAAGCACTGCTGTAATAACCAAACCAATCCTGACACCATTCCCACACGTTGCCCGTCATATCGTAAAGGCCCAATTCGTTGGCACGCTTCTGTCCCACAGAGTGCGTGGGGCTGTTGCTGTCTTCGCCATACCACGCCACATTGTCGATGTCGCTGCCGCCGGCATACTTTGTTCTGTTTGATTTATTCCCGCCACGGGCGGCATATTCCCACTCCGCCTCCGTGGGCAGCCTGAACTGCTTGCCCGTCAGTTCGTTCAGCTTGCGGATAAACTCCTGGCAATCGTCCCAATTCACTCGCTCAACGGGCAGATTGTCGCCCTTGAACTCAGAAGGGTTCGTGCCCATCACGGCTTGCCATTCCGCCTGCGTAACTTCATACTTACCAATGTAGTAAGTGCTCAGCGTTACTTGGTGAGCGGGCTTCTCGTCGTTGTCAGCATCGCTACCCTGCTCAGCCGTGGCACCCATGGTGAATGTGCCGCCTTCCACGCGGACCATATTTTCTGCAAGTTTCTTTATTACTTCAGGACAATTATCCGGAACAACAATTGTTGCAACAACACTATCTGTTGCCAAAGAATCTCCCTCTGTATTCTCTGCAGAACTTCCTCCACCGGCGGTGCATCTATTCACCGTAACTCCTGTTATCACAGCAATTGCCACAGCAATACCTAACAACCACTTCCATTGGTTTGAAGATTTCTTCGGCGCAGCCGGAACCGACTTACCGGCATTGGCTTCCTCTTTTTCAACAACCGGTGTACCACCCGGGAGGGTAGTGCCACGGTCCTTGGGAATCGTTACCTGATCCGGCATACCCACGCATTCAGTGCTGACAGACTCGGGACGCATGGTTTCGGGCTGAGGGTAGTGCTCTTCATTGTTTAAAGGCGTATCTGCCACAGCCCCACTCGCTTCTGCCAACCATGCCTCCACTTCGCTCACGCTCTGCGGCCGTTTGGTCATTACGGGCTGCATCAGCCAAGTGATGAGCTGCTGCATAGCGGTGCTAACGGAGGGCGAAAAAGCGAGTTGTTCGCCCTGAATGAGATGTGAGGGTGAGAGCGGACGCACCCCGGTGAGGAGATTGTAAAGCGTGGCACCGAGAGAATAGAGATCGGTCCACGGACCGAATTTTTCCAAATTTTGATCCACCAACTCGAGCGGCGCATAGCCGGGTGTGTAGGCACAACTAAGCGAAGTGGAAACAGAGACGCCCTCCTCGGTGCGCAACTGCTTGCTCGCGCCGAAATCGATGAGCACGGCTTCGTCGCGCTCGTTGATCATGATGTTGCCGGGCTTGAGGTCGAGATGCCACAACTCCTTGGCGTGCATCTCTTTCAGCGCACTGAGCACCTGGGGCAGATAACGCCGCACCTCAGTCTCAGTGAGCGGACGGCCGGTGCGCTTCATGCGTGCCGAGAGGCTTTCGCCCCGGAGGAAGTCCATGGCATAGAAAGCCGTGCCCTGCTCCTCGAAATAAGCCAGCACGCGCACGATGTGCGGATGGTTGAGCTTGCGGATGCGCGTGGCTTCCTTCTTGAACTTGGTGCGCAGCTGCGTGAAGAGCTCGCCGCAGTCGGTGCTCAGCAGCGTTACGGTACCACCCTCGCTGCTGCGGCCACAGAGCTGCTTAGGAAAGAACTCCTTGATGGCCACCGAATCGCCCAACTGCGTGTCCACAGCCTCGTAGGTATTGCCAAAACCGCCGGAGGCCAAGTGGCGCACCACGCGATAAGTGCCGTGAAAAAGCAGCGTGCCCACAGGCAGCAGGGAGTGTTTTCCGTCTATTTGTGCTTCCATATCCTCGGTGATGTATAAGTTTCTTTTATGTTTTCGTGCCGAAGTTAAGCATTTTTAGCATCACTGTGGGATAATCCGATGAGCATTTTTCGTCGTTGCAGTCACTTTGCCGAAAAATGAGGGATGCTTTCGGGAAAATGCGCAGTGCTTGCAGAATTTTCTGCAGTGCTTGCGGAAAATTCTGCAAGCACTGCAGATGTTCCGGCATCGGCAGGGGGAAAGTTGTGCGTGGCTTCAATAAAAATCCAAAGTGCACGAAGCTTCCTTGAATGGGGCAGAAGATTTGCTTTCTACCCCTCTGCCCTATGGGCATCTCCCCTGCACCAGGGGAGAAGCACCGTCCGGAATGTTTATCAGCGAATTACACGAGATTGAGCAAGTGGGATGATTTTTTGAACACGAATTACACGGATTTATCGGATCCAGATGATTTGTCGTCAACTGATTAAACGAGATTAAACAAGTGGATGATTTTTTGAACACGAATTACACGGATTTATCGAATGCTGATGATTTGTCGTCAACTGAATTTAACGAGATTAAACAAGTGGATGGATTTTTGAACACGGATGACACGGATTTATCGGATGCTGATGATTTGTCGTCAACTGATTAAACGAGATTAAACAAGTGGGGGTGATTTTTGAACACGGATGATACGGATTTACCGGATTACTGAGAAATGCTTCGGAGAGTACGTTTGTTTTTTCACCTCCCCCGCCAACCATCAAAAAAAGCCGGAAGCTCAACGGCCTCCGGCTTTTTGTTATGCTGTAATGTTTTTCGAAATTTCTTACTTGATGATGTCCAACTGACGGAACACCTTGCTGAGACGCTCCACGGCGAGGTCCACCTGCTCCTTGGTGTGGGTGGCCATCAGGGCTACGCGCACCAAGGTGTCTTGCGGCGCACAGGCGGGCGGGATGACGGGGTTGATAAACACACCTTCATCGAAAGCCATCTTCGTAACGAGGAATGTTTTTTCCACATCGCGCACATAGAGCGGAATGATGGGGCTTTGCGTTTCGCCCATCTCGAAACCGGCTTCGCGGAAACGCTTGAGCGCATAGTTCGTTACGTCCCAGAGTGCCTGGATGCGCTCCGGCTCTTCTTGCAAGATGTGCAGGGCTTCCATGGCGGCAGCTGTGGCAGCCGGCGTGTTGGAGGCAGAGAAGATGTAGGTGCGTGTGTTGTGGCGCAACCAGTTGATGATGGTGCTATCGGCAGCGATGAAACCGCCGATGCTGGCCAAAGATTTGGAGAAGGTACCCATGATGAGGTCCACCTCGTCTGTGAGACCGAAATAGTCGCACACACCGCGTCCGTTCTTACCGAAAACACCGAGACCATGGGCTTCGTCCACCATTACCGTGGCATTATACTTGTGCTTGAGGCGGATGATTTCGGGCAAGGGAGCCAAATCGCCTTCCATGGAGAACACGCCATCCACCACAATGAGCTTAACAGCCTCGGGAGCGCACTTCTGCAATTGCTTCTCGAGGTCCTCCATGTCGTTGTGCTTGTATTTCAAGCACGTGGAGTATGAGAGGCGACGGCCGTCCACAATGCTGGCGTGGTCGCGGTCATCACAAATGATATAGTCGTTTCGGCCGGTGAGACAAGCTATAACGCCGGAGTTCACCGTGAAGCCTGTGGAGAAGCAGAGCGACTCATCCTTGCCCAAGAACTGGGCTAATTCCTTTTCGAGTTGCACGTGCAAATCCAGCGTACCGTTGAGGAAACGCGAACCGGCACATCCTGTTCCGTACTTGTGAGTGGCGGCAATCGCAGCATTGATGATGCGCTCATCGCCCACAAGCCCGGTGTATGCATTTGAGCCGAACATCAGCACCTTGTGCCCACCCATAGTAACTTCAGTGCCTTGCTTTCCGTCAATCTCGCGGAAATAGGGATATACGCCCTGCGCCATGAATTCCTGGGGCATGGTGTATTTCGCCAATCTGTCTTGTAAAATTCCCATAATACGTCTATTTCTTTTATGCGTGCCACGTGCAATAACGCAAAAACGCTCGGCACACTTTTCAAATATTTGCGCAAATTTACGCATTATAATACAGAAACAAGGGGATTTGTTAAAGAAAATTACACGTTCAATCTTTTTATGTGCTGAATTTGGAAGAAGTGGCACAGAATTCCTTATTTTTGCTCACAGAAGGCAGGATGTGTAATTTTATGAGCAAAAAGAAAATCCTTTTCATCGTCAATCCGATTTCGGGAACCGACAAGAAACGCAACATTCGGCGCATCATTCGTGAAAATCTGGATATGGAGCGTTTCGAATACAAGACAAAGTTCACCGAATATGCCGGACATGCCTCAGAGTTGGCCAAAGAGGCTGCCGCTGCGGGGGTTGACATTGTGGCAGTCGTGGGAGGTGATGGCACAGTGAACGAGGTAGCACGCTCACTCGTTCACACACAAACAGCCTTGGGCATTGTGCCCTGCGGCTCGGGCAACGGTTTGGCACGACACCTTCAAATTCCGCTCGATACGGCAGGAGCCATTCGCATCTTGAATGCAGACATCGTGCATAGCCTCGACTATGGTATCATCAATAATCTGCCGTTTTTCTGCACCTGCGGCGTAGGCTTCGATGCCTTTGTCAGTCAGAAATTTGCCGAAAGCGGGAAACGCGGCCCCCTCTCCTACATCGAAAACACCCTGCGCGAAGGCTTGAAATACAACGCCGACACATACACCATCGAGGACGAAAACGGAACAGTGAGCCATAAAGCGTTTCTCATCGCTTGTGCCAACGCTTCACAATATGGCAACAATGCCTTCATCGCACCGCACGCTTCCATGAAAGACGGTTTAATGGACATCATCGTGATGGAGCCGTTCCCCACCATCGAAGCACCGCAAGTGGCATTCCATCTTTTCAACAACACACTGCTTGAGAGCAAACGTGTCAAGACTTTTCGAGCACGCAAAATCCGCATCACACGCACCGCCCCCGGAGCTATGCATTGCGACGGTGAGCCGCTGACCACCGGAGCCATTATCGATGTTGAGATGGTGCCGAACAGTTTCAAAGTGGTGGTAAACCCACAAGCAAAAGTACGCAATGCCGACATCATCACCACGTTTGTGGAACGCATCAACGAATGGGCCGTGCAGCGCACCGAGCAACTGAAACGCGACATACAAGACACAAAGCGACGCAACCATATTCTGATTGAGAAAATCAAGAAGTTGTAACTTTTCTTCCCTTTACAGATTTTCAAAATCCCGTATCATCAACTGTGTACCCCGAGAGGCAGCAGTTGACAATACGGGATTTTGCATTGAAGAAACATTCCAGAGCTTCATGCAATGCTTTGGGGATTATTGAGAAACACACCCAAGCATTCGGCACGCATCATTCAATTTTCTAAAGCAATAAAAAAACTCGCCGAACGGCATCCGTCGGCGAGTTTTGGCTTTGTATGTAAGCGTAGTACTTATTCTGCGCGGAGAGTGAAGCGCTTGAAGTCCACTACCTGCAATTCGGCATCGGCTTCCTTGAGCATATCTTTCACAGTCTTCTTGCTGTCCATGATGAACTCCTGGTTGAGCAAGCATACTTCCTTGAGGAACTTGTTCAGACGGCCCTTGGCGATGTTCTGAATCATAGCTTCGGGAAGATTTGCAGCCTTTTCTTCAGAAGTCTTAGCGATGATAACTTTTGCGTTCTCAACGTCCTCAGCAGTGATCCAACCCTTGGTTTGGTTGCTCTGCATGTGGTCTTCGCTGTCGAAGTGAGCAGGATTGTAACCGGCCTTCTTAAGAGCGGCTTCAACGGCTTTCTGAATTTGCTCAGCCTTTGTCTTTTCGATAGCAACGCTGATTTCGGTTTCCTTCACTGATTCGGGAACACCGTCCTCGTCAACAGCGATAGGATTCATAGCAGCCACCTGCATAGCGATGAGCTTAGCTACTTGTTCGTCTGCAGGCTTATTGAATGCAGCCAGTGTGCAGAGAGTGTTAGTGCCTTGGTGGTTGTATGTAGCTACGTTTTCGCCTTCGATGAACATGTAGCCATCGAGTTCCATCTTCTCACCGGTGATACCGCTACGGTCAACCACTGCATCAGCGATAGTAGCACCACCCATGGGGAGAGCCTTTACTTCTTCGAGCGTCTTGCACTTGTTGGCAACAGCTGCGTCGATAACATCTTGAGCGAGCTTAACGAAGTCGGCGTTCTTAGCTACGAAGTCGGTTTCGCACTTCAAAGCGATGATAGCGGCAAAGCCGTTTTCAGCCTTGCAGAGCACGCAACCTTCAGAAGCTTCACGGTCTGAGCGCTTAGCTGCCACAGCCTGACCCTTCTTACGAATGATTTCGATTGCTGCTTCGATATCGCCTTCGGCCTCAGCCAAGGCTTTTTTGCAGTCTCCAAGACCTGCGCCGGTCATAGCGCGCAGTTTCTTGATATCTTCCATTGATACTGCCATAGTTCTTTTCTGTTTTATAAGAGTTCTCCCTCGCTTCGGCCGCTCCTGCGGCGGAGCGAGGGAGATACTATTGGGTTATTTAAAAATCTGTTTAAGCTTCAGCAGGAGCTTCGGCAGCTTCTTCAGTCTTCTCTACGCGAGCTTTAGAAGCACGCTTGCGAGGAGCCTTTTCTTCACCGGCTTCACCGGCAGCCTCAGCGTCAACTTTCTCAGCCTTACGTTCTTCCACACCTTCAGCGATGGCAGCGCAGCAAGCATCGAGGATTACTTCAATGCTCTTGTTTGCATCGTCGTTAGCGGGGATGATGTAATCAATACCATTGGGATTAGAGTTGGTATCAACGATACCGAACACGGGGATGCCCAGACGTTGAGCCTCACGCACTGCGATGTGTTCCTTGCACACGTCAACCACGAAGAGAGCGGCAGGAAGACGAGTCAAGTCTGCGATTGAACCGAGGTTCTTCTCGAGCTTGGCACGCTGACGAGTGATTTGGAGAATTTCGCGCTTAGAGAGGTTTGAATAAGTACCATCGCTGGTGAGCTTATCGATATTGGCCATTTTCTTCACTGCCTTACGGATGGTGGGGAAGTTGGTGAGCATACCGCCCGGCCAACGTTCTGCAACGTAAGGCATATTGATAGAAGCTGCTTTCTCAGCAACTACTTGCTTTGCCTGTTTTTTAGTAGCAACGAAAAGGACACGCTTTCCCTGCTTAGCAATCTTCTTGAGTTCTTCGGCAGCTTCGTCAATCTTAGCCACAGTCTTGTGGAGGTCGATGATGTGGATGCCGTTGCGCTCCATGAAGATATAGGGAGCCATAGCGGGGTTCCATTTACGTTTGAGGTGACCGAAATGACATCCGGCCTGCAAAAGGGTTTCAAAATTTGTTCTAGCCATTTTGATTTGTTTTGTTCGTTTACTTTCTTTTGAGTTGGTGCCATCCTTCAAGTGCTCGAGAGCCTTTGCAATATGGCTTGTTTTGTCAACCAGCCGCCGGGTAGTTCCGCCATAGGGGAAGTCCCGTCGGTTTAGATGCTAAACGTATTCCAGCAGCAATGCCGAGATTAACGTTTGCTGAACTGGAAGCGACGACGTGCCTTGGGACGACCCGGCTTTTTACGTTCAACCTCACGGGGATCGCGAGTCATGAAGCCTTCAGCGCGGAGAGCCTTCTTGTCGTCAGCGTTGATTTTCACCAAAGCGCGAGCGATAGCCAAACGGAGAGCTTGAGACTGACCGGTGAAACCACCACCGCAAAGGTTTACTTTGATGTCATATTTTTCTGCAACGTTGAGCAAGTTCAGGGGTTGCTTTACAACGAACTGCAGGATGGAAGAGGGGAAGTATTCGGTAAGGTCGCGCTTATTGATGGTGATTTTACCAGTACCCTCTGTTACGTAAATACGTGCGATAGCACTCTTACGACGGCCTAATGCATTAATCATTTCCATTGCTGCAATTATTTATAGAGGTTAATATCAATTGCCTTCGGGCTTTGTGCTTCGTGCTTGTGCTCACCACCTTCGTAGATGTAGAGGTTACCGAGGATGTGTGCGCCAAGGCGGTTCTTGGGAAGCATACCCTTCACTACGCGACGGAGCAACTTCTCTGCGCCGTTGGGCTTTGCCATGATGCTTTCGGGGGTGTGCTCTTTCTGACCACCGGGATAGCCGCTGTAAGTGTAATAGATGCGGTCTGTCCACTTTTTGCCGGTGAGCTTCACCTTGTCGGCATTGATGATAATAACATTGTCGCCACAGTCAACGTGCGGAGTGAAGTTGGGTTTGTACTTACCACGCAACAATTTGGCAACTTTCGTGCAAAGACGACCCAATACTTGGTCTGTAGCATCCACTACAACCCATTCTTTGTTGGCGGTCGCTTTGTTAGCAGAAATGGTCTTGTAACTTAAAGTGTCCACTCTTGTTTTGTTTTAAATGATTATAACTACTAAAAAATCTACTGCAAGCTCACGGGGTCCGGCCAAAGACTTATCCGCTTAACTCACAGAAAGACAGGCTCGGAGAGCCCGCTTGATAATAATCGGCGTGCAAAAGTACCACTTCTTGCCGAATTGACAAAGGCTTACACCCAACTTTTTGTCATGAGGCGACTTGTTCCGTTCTTCCGGAGGCACGTCAGAAAAGCAAAGACAGAACCAGTTTTTTTGCCATACCCCACCCTTGAAAATCTGCAAGGCGTTTAGAATTTTCTACAAGCACTGCAGAATTTTCTAAACGCCTTGCAGATTTTCACACCTTGTGCTTGCATGTTTCTGTTACAAATCTCAGATGATAACACCACCTCTCTCGCCCACCCCTCTCACCTCACACCACACATTATATATTATAATAAAGACCTCCCCAAAACAAGCCCGACCGACGAGAGGCACTGCGCCATCCGTCGGTCGGGCTTTTATTATTATATATATAATGTATGGAAACAGCTGCTTACTTCACCAATACTTTGGCAGAGGTGCGACGACCTTGCGCATCGGTGGCCACCACCACATAAACACCGGCGGGCACTCCGCAGAGTGAGAGGCTGTCGCCTCGCACCACGGCTACGCGCTTGCCCTCAACGCTATAAAGCGCGATGCATGCCGCACCCGAAGCCTTCACCTCGTCGGCGTCACGCTGCAAAGCAACTCCCTTGCCGGGAACTGCCACTGCGCCAATGCCGGCAGGCTTTTCGTCCTCAAAATAAAGCACAGGGATGTTTTCACCGGTCCAGGGAGCAGTGATGTCTGTGCCATAGGCGTAACCCAACGAAGCAAAGAATTCAGCCGTAAGTGCTTCCATCGCAATGTCGGCACCGTTGGCAACGGTATCCAAGGCAGAGGGTGCACCCCAAGCAGTAGTGGCATAGTTGGCAGCCAAACCGCCTTCGTACTTCACCTCTTCATCAACATCATACGTCTCACTTTCGATGGTCATACCTGCGATGCGGTTCACAGCCTTGGCATCAGTCGGCATGGCAGAAAGGTCCACCATTGACACACAGGCTGAGAGTACCTTCGATGTTGAGCCTTCCCAATTGCTTTCGAGTAAGCCCACAATACCACCGGCGCATAGGTTGCCATAGAAGTTGCCCTTGGTTGCCGTAACTGTGCCTGCAGCATAACAATGGTCGATAGGAGCACGTTCTGAAACACCCACAATGCCACCCACGGAGTATTCTGCCGTAAGGTTCACCGACACATGGCTATTGCTCACGGTGGAGTTCTTTCCGGTTGTACCAACAATACCACCCAAAGACGAGGCTGCAGTGATGTCGCCGCTCACAAAGCAGGCGTTCACCGTGGTGGTGGTACGGGTGTCGCCGCAGATACCACCCACCATCTGAGCGAGAGGAACGTTGATGGTTACATCCTGAACAGAACATCCGTTGAACGAACTTTCCATACAAGCTTCACCACAAAGACCTCCGACCACAGCTTCGGTTTCAGCACCTGAGAACACACCGTTGTAGATGTGGATGTTTTCGAACTTCGTGCCAAGTGAATAAGCTGCCACAAAAGAAGCATAGTAATTGTACTTATGCGTTTCCACCACAGGGTTCACTAGATTGAAGTTCTTCACCACAGCCCCTTCGCCGGTAGTAGCAAAAATGCCCACATAGTCATTATCTGTCTTGATGCGGAGACCACGAATGGTATGACCTTGTCCGTCGAAGGTTCCCGTAAACTCGTTGACGGGCTGCCAATCCATGGCATAGAGATTCATGTCGATATCAGCACCGAGCACATAGTGAGCCGCGGGGTTGCTATGCATGAGAAGCATGTCGCCGGCTGTAGTGATGACATAAGGGTTTTCCACTGTGCCATCACCACCGGCAGGCCACTTAGCCAAGGGAAGGTGATAGAAGCAGACGTCATAAGAATCGGTGTCTGAGTTGTTATAACAGAGAACGAGTTTCGGAGCAGGGGTCATTGCATCAAAAATGTCGCCGCTCGAGAAAGTGCCTCCGGCTGTGGGAGGGCCGAAAGTGCGGATGGTGCTGCCATCGCCATCGGCCAAGCACAACACATCGTTCACCACTTCTGTACCTTCGGGCTTCACCTTCGCAAGATAGAAGTATTCGTAGTCAGAATCCGTATCGAAGAGATAGGGATTGAGCGTTGCACCCGCAATATAGGGAGTGAAGAGTTCGGCATCAGGACCGAGGTTGAAGGTTACATAACGTTCGGGCTTACCATCTTTGGTGTACCATCCGATGCGTGCAATCACGTTGTCGTCATCATCAAGTGTGGCTTCACCAATACCAATGGCATACTTATAAGTACCTTCAGTGCCCACACGGTCGTAGTTGTTCGAAAGTTGGAAACCATCGACCACTGCTTCGAATTCGGCTACCATTTCCCCGTTAGGCATATCCACCATGCGGATTTTGTTCATATCGTCTTCCAGAACGAGGAAGCTCATCTGCTCCGGATGCCCCGGAACATTGGACATCGGCTTCCAGTTCTGCACATATTCGCAAAGGGTTTTGAGTTTTTTGCCATCCTGGTCGTAAACATCGAAAGCAAACTCGTTCTCGTCCGTAGAGGCAATGTAGTCGGAGCGGGTTATGACAAAGTTGAACTTGCCATCGTTGGAGAATTTCGTGGTAAGGTCTTCGTATGAGAACATACCGAAGGCATAGAACGTATAGAGTGCGTCTTGACCTTTCTGCACAGGGATTGTGAGCGAGGCCACTTCCTTGTAATCTTTGTCGTACACCTTCGTGATGAAGCTATTGTTCTCGGCCACAATCGGATCCCAGGTCTGAGGGTCGTAACCACTCATGTAAGGCTTTTCGTAATGGGAGAGCGTGTAATAAGGACTGCCGTTCACCTTATACATATTGAAGAAAGCGCCGTCGCTATAGTTGATAAGTTCAGTATCCATGCGGAAAGTATGCTCCACACCGGGTTTCTTTTCACCATAAGCTGCAGGTCTGAGCATTTTCACCACATGCACATTCTTGCTCACGGCTGCTGCTCCTTCGCCTTCGGTAACCGTTTCTTCACTCACCACAGCCATGCGATGGTATGTGCTGAATCCCTCGGATGCGTCATAGAAGATAGCACCGTAGGCATCGTAGCTTACTTTTTTCTTTCCCTTGTTGTCGTAAGCTGTGATGGTGTTAATCTGTTGACCATTGTTGCCCACTTCGTGCGTATAGACCAAGAATTCCCATGTCTTGGCATCATTGTCGAAGAACTTGGTGGTAACAGTTCCGAACACCTGAATGGAATTCACCTTGCTACCTTCGGGCACTTTGATGGTGAGTTTTGACACTTGCTCATAGTTCTCATTGAAGATTGTGATGTCGCTCTTGCTGTAATACCAAACCAAGGCCGAATCGTATTCAAATTCTTGCGTGTAATACCAAGTGCGGCCATCTTCGGTGCTAAGCACTCCCCAGTTGGAGCCTTGAAGTTTGTGGTCTTCGCCGGCCTCTGCCGCTGGAACCATACTGGTCAACTGAGGGCGTCCTCCCAAAGCGTGAATACCCATTCTGCTTTTAGAAAGGTCCACCAGCGACTTTGCACTTCCTTTCAGCTGAGCAAGCCGACGGGCAGAGAGCTTGCCATTTGTTTGAGCCATGGCAGCCACCGACACGAGGGCTACCAAAAGCATAAGTAGATGTTTTCGCATATCTGATTGATTTTAATGAAAATTTCGCGCAAAGGTACGCAAAAATGAAACACGACGCGCCGCAGGCCAACAATTATTGCGCATATCTCGGTAGCTTTTAACGCTTTTCCTCCCTCGCATTGAAGAGATGCACCGACAATTTCTGCCAACGTTCAAACGGCATCTCACACATTTTTCACCCGAACCATGCTTCACGAAAAGCACTTGAAAAGGCTGCAAAAAGCCACTTCAGTGCCTTCGGGAAGCACTTTCGTTTTATTATCATGCGCATGAGAAGAACTTATCATCGTGGTGAGAAGAACTTATCATGCGCATGATAAGAACGTTTCATGCGCATGATAATAAATCCAAACGGGACAAAGCCACATGTCAAAAGCCGTTTGGATGCCTGCCAAACGCACTTTTAAGTGTTGCCAAAGGGAAAGAGAAGAATGATGAACTGCGCTTAACGATTGACGCAGCACGATTAAAACACGAAATGAGCCTGCAACATCAGGTCGTTCTGCGTGGGAGCATCGATGAGTTGCGTGCCCGAAGCGATTTGTGCACGATTGAAATAACACCAAAGGGAATAGCGACACCCCAACGAGAAGCGGCGACACACCTGCCACTCGGCCGCCAACACACTGCGCACCCCATGGTAGGCAAAAGCCGGAAAGCCGGCATCATATCGCAAACGAGGCTCGTAGGCATAGAGCCGCGAGGCATAATCGTCTGTATGAAAATAGGCGGCAAAGCCTTGCAGACGCAGCCCCTCCGATACCTGCCAACCTACACGCGCCGACAACATCCACCCCAAGGAGTTCGGACGTGTCTGCCAAGTAGCCATACAGGCATCGGCTCCCATAGTCGCAGTGATGGCTGTGCCTTCATAATAAGCATGAAGCCCCCAACGATGCGTGCCGGCAAACTCCATCAAATTGTCGTAACCCGTTACGTTTTGCTGCTCCGACTTCAACTTATAGCGAAGACGCATCGACCATTTTCTAGAGAGCGCATAACGCACATTCGCACCACTTGCCCAACCTTGCGAAGCCTTATCGGCACGATAGGTAGGCGATGGATGCCAATAGCCATCGACATAAGCCAAGACCTCCACCCCACTCCAAGGATTCACCTTTGTGCCCAGCATCAGTCCATGTTCGTTTTGCACACGCCCATTGTCCTGCAACACGTCTCCCCACAACGACACAAAACGCTCGGACAGACTCCGAAGACGTGCCACAAGCTTCACGTGCTCGTGAGCTTCAAAGTCGACCGAATGCACAGAGGCAAAATATGCATCACCGTCCAAAGCTGCTTCTCCCTGAACGTTCCACCGCCGATTGCGCCAAGCATAATCAAAACTGAAACCGGCAGCATCGGTGCCACGCATATAATATATATTATAGGAGCGCGGAGTGGGGCAAATTGTTTTGCTGAAATGCGAATACACAGCTCCCACACCTACATGCCACTGCGGTTTCTCAAAACTCACATGCGCACCACTCACCAAACTGCCCACGGCACGGCGGTTCTCACATTCGCTGAACGTGCGATGCAATCCATTGTCGATGAACGAACGCACCGTGTCGCCTTCCGCCCGAGCATCCAAACGACGATACGAGGCAAAGGTCGTCAATTGCCAACAGCCTTTGTTCCATCTCACCGCCGCACCTCGAAAATAGTCGGTCTCATTTGTCCCCGTATGACTGCGGACCCGCGTTTCCGAACGAGGCAATTGCTCCAGCATCGCCGCATGCGACGTTACCCAGACATCCCCCAACAAAAGCCCCTGCCCCATCCGAACACGGTAATCACCAACCCAAGTTTCCCAGTGGCGCGACCGAGAACGATAATGGACATAGGCAGAAACGTAATCGTAAGGATATGTGTTGTAAGTGCCAAAGGGCTCACCGGCATCCTTTTGCAAAGTCAGTCCGTATGCCACATCGTTTTGCCAACGATAACGGTAGCGCATCGTGTTGGCCAATCCGTTGCCCAAATAAACACGATTGGGATTTTCGAGCAGCTCTGCGGTGGTGTGGGACTTGTTTCCGGCACGTTCATACAAGGGGACATCCAAACGCATCACCACTTCGTGCTTTCCTCCCAACCATTTGCGTCTCATGGGAATGGAAGTTTGCAACGTGTCGCCCACATAGAGAAACAGCGAAAGCCGGCGGCGTTCTTCATAATCAAGACCGCGCACATACATCAGCTCTCCCAAAGTGCGAAAACTGCGATAACGGTTGCGATAAGACAAGATGGAATCCGCTTGCTCAGGTTTCAGAAAAGGCAAACGCAAGAGGTCTTCACGCCCCACCCGATTTATGTTCATGGGATTGGCATGCCATTCCTCCAACTGCTCCAGCGTCGCTTCCCCATCGGAAGTTCCCTCCTCGGCATGGCTCTCGTCAATACATGCGGCAACAAAATCACCCCAGTCCATGTATTCTTCACGGTGCACTTGTGCTTCCAAAATCAACGGGAAGCAAAAGCCCATCACTGCGAAGCACCAACGAAAAAGCCTCATCGCATCACCTTTTTCCCACATCAGAAGTCGATGCTCAAGCGAAGGTTGATTTGTCGGCCTGTAAGGTAATTGGGAACAGCATACTGCGTGTTGGTGATATCTGTAACCCAATAGTAAGAGTTGACATTCTTTATGCCGAGCAAATTAAAGGCATCCAAACCAATCCAAGCATTCTTGATATTTTTGCCAAAGCCTCGATAGATGTGCTTATCCTCGTTGTTGATTAGTCGATAACTCATGCCCACATCCACACGTTTGTAGGCCGGAGCTCGGAAAGTGTGTTCGGTTTTCTCCGTATGCGGCGGTCCAAACGGCAGTCCGTCGGCGAAAGCTGCTTTCAGCGTCAGTTTCCAACGGTCTGTGCCGGGAAAATAGTCTGTGAAGTAGAGCGAAACATTGTAACGCTGATCTGTGGGACGCGGCACCCACACACCACCGATTTTCTCCTTTGTAGACATCAGCGAAAAGGTCAGCCACGAATCGGTGCCGGGCACAAATTCTCCAAAGAGCTTAAAATCGACACCTGTGGCGTATCCGCTGCTGATGTTGCGGCCATAATAAACCACGCGAACGTTGTCAACGGTATAGGGAATGAGGTTGGAAAGTGCTTTATAGTAGACCTCGGTCGTAAACTTGAATGGTCGATCCATCAAACGGAATGTGTAATCACCGCCAAGCACAAAGTGAATGGAACGTTGCGACTTGATGTCGCGGTTCAGGCGTACAGTGGAAACTCCATTAATGATAGTTGTGTCGCGCAGCTCTTTATAAAACGGTGCTTGGTAATAGAAACCCGTAGCAAAGCGGAACGTCCAATCATCACTGAAGCTCGGAAGCAGCCCCAACGACGCACGCGGCGAGACAAGCGTTTCTTTGTTCCAATCCCAGTGCGACAAACGCAATCCATAAGTAAGATTAAAAAGACCCACGCCTGTCTTAAACCTCCAAGCATCCTGCGCATAAAGCTCAATACGATTGGTCTTTATCTCATTCTGTGAGCGCAAACTGTAGATAAGCATCAGACGCTCGGGGTCGTGAGGCAGCGAATAGCCCATCGAGTCGCGCATTTCCCACTCTCGAGAGTTTTCTTTCACATTCTCGCGTCGCCAATCGAAGCCGGCTTGCAGCGTGTGTCCGGTGAACTTTGTGCGAAATCTCAGTCCCACGTCGAAAACACTTGCCTGCAACCTGTTGCGTGCATGCTCCATGTAGGTTCCCACGCCCAGTTCCTGCTGAGCCGTAGCCTCGTTGAGCCAATACTCACCCTGAATGTCGTAGGTCTCATGTTCGCGTGTGGTGAAACTCGAAAGCTGCAAAGCCAAATAGGTATTGGGATTAAAGTGTCGGGTAAGCGACACCGAACCAAACATCGTGCGGAAGTAATCTTTTTCCTGCCCGTCAAAATACACCTTAAACGACTTGGCATCGTTCATTGTGCCGAATTTTGTTTCTCTGTCCTCCGGCTCGAAAGTGTAATGGTTGTCGCTGATGTTGCCAATCACATCCAGCGTCCAGCGCTGGTTGGGCCGCCACGACAGATAGGCTTGATAATCGAGAAAGTTGGGTTTGTATTCTCCGTCAGTGTCCATCGAGCCCAACAGATAGCGCGTTGTTTTATAGCGAACGGATGTCATCAAGCTCACATGCTTGTTACCCCATCCCACATATGCACCGGCTCCGAGCAGAGAGCCGTTCACACGCGCTTCAAAGGCTTCCGGACGTTTGTAAGTGATGTCGAGCACAGACGACATGCGGTCGCCATAACGCGCCTCGAAGCCTCCGGACGAGAAACCGATGCTCTCCACCATGTCGGAGTTGATTACCGAAAGTCCTTCCTGCTGTCCGGAGCGCACCAACAGCGGACGATAGATTTCCACTCCGTTGAGGTAAACACAGTTCTCGTCGAACGAACCGCCACGCACGTTATATTGTGATGACAACTCATTATGTGTCGACACGCCGGCTTGTGTGGCAATGATTTCCTCCACCCCGTTGCCCGTGGTCGAGGGGGCCAAACGTGCATCCACCGGTTTGATGCGCTGTACGGTGCCTGTCTGAATTTGCGAACCCGTTACCACCGCTTCGCCCAAGAATGCACCCAAGGCAGGAATCATCACATCGATGCGCACCGAGTCTGCGGGATTGTGCAATATGCGCTTGCGCGTTTCGTAACCTATCATGGAATAAACCACCGTTACAGTGTCGGCCGAAGCACAGTAGAAAGAGTACTCCCCCTTAAGGTTCGTAACCGTGCCCTGCGCAGTGCCTTGCACACGCACATTGGCCAGTTCCACGGGCGAGCCTTTCTCATCTGTCACCATGCCGAATATCCTGCTGCGCTGCTGCGCCGAAAGCGGCAACACCAAGAGGAAAAGCAACACCGAAAGCACGCACGAAGCCGCGCGTCGAGAATTTATGTTGAGACGTACTGATTTCATATTCTTTATTATGAACGATAAGCGCGCATGTTTATTGTGTCGGCTCGCCTACCGAGTGGGCAAAGTTATGCATTTGTCAAAGAAACGGCAGCACGGCACGAACGAAAAAGGCCACTCTCACGTTAAATTCAAAAAAAGCCTGCATCGTTCTTTGCTTCGCGCCCACCTTTCGTTATCTTCGCAACCACTAACCCCATCATACAACTATGAAAATCAGACACCTCTTTACTGCCATCATCGGCTTGATGTGCAGCATTCTGCCCACTTCGGCCATCGGTCAGAACACAAACCCACAGGCACAGGCTGCCCTTCCCGGATTTGTAACCACCGACGGCACACACTTCCTGCTCGACGGAAAACCCTACTACTTCATTGGGGCCAACATGTGGTATGCCCCCATCTTGGCCTCCGAGGGACAAGGCGGCAACCGCCAACGCTTGCAGGCAGAGCTCGACATCCTCTGCATGCTCGGTGTGCGCAATCTGCGCATCCTGGCCGGTGCCGACAGCGGCAGCCCACACGCCAACACCGTCCGCCCCGTGCTGCAACACGAAGACGGAAGCCTAAACGACACTTTGCTGGCCGGACTCGACCATCTGTTGGTGGAGATGGGCAAACGCAACATGAAAGCCGTGATCTATCTCACCAATGCGTGGGATTGGAGCGGCGGCTACGGCCACTACCTGGTGCGCACCGGTCACGCTCCCTCCCCCAACGCCTCGGGCGAAGGCTATAACGATTATGTTGAACATGCTGCGCAATTTATCTTCGACGACAAAGCGCAACAGCTATACCTTGAGCATGTGGAGCGCATTGTTACGCGCAAAAATACATACACCGGTCTCCCCTACAGCGAAGACCCCACCATCATGTCCTGGCAAATCTGCAACGAGCCACGTCCTTTCTCAAAAGAAGGCAAAGCCAAGTTCTCCGCATGGATCGGCACCACCGCCACTCTTATCAAGCAACTCGATCCGCACCATTTGGTCAGCACCGGCAGTGAGGGCCTTTATGGATGCGAAAAAGACACCGCTCTGTGCACCACCCTGCATGCCCATCCTGCCATTGACTATCTCACCGTTCACATCTGGCCCGTAAACTGGGGATGGGCGCGACGCACCCACACCGACACCGACATCTCCAAAGCCATACATCGCACCGAGCAATACATCCGTCTGCACGAGCAAATGGCAATGAGCATCCGCAAGCCCTTTGTCATTGAGGAATTCGGTTATCCCCGCGACACACACTCCTACAGCATCGATGCCTCCACCTCCTCACGCGACCGACTTTATGCCGCCATCATGCAACGCGTGGTCAACAGCCACAACCGCCGCGGAGCTTTGGCAGGATGTAATTTCTGGGGCTGGGGCGGTATTGGCAGACCGACAGCCAATGATTGGCAACCCGGCATGGATTACCTCTGCGACCCACCCCACGAACCTCAAGGTTGGTATTCCGTGTTCGACACAGACAAAACAACCTTGCGCATCATTCGCGACGCTGCACGCAAGGTGAGCAAATAAGCACCGAAGCCATACGGTTCACCATCACATTGGCTGCAGGAGATGCTAACACTTTGCAAGAAAAACATGCCTCTGATGAACAAAAATTTACTCGCCGTGTAGAATTTTCTAAACGCCGAGTAGAAATTTTTACTCGGCGTTTAGATTTCTCCGGAAAGGGAAGGAGAAGATTTTATACAACATTCAATATTCAGCCCCACGGAAAATCGTTATTCCGTGGGGCTGAATGTTTTTTATCACAAAGGATTTCCAACTATGCCTGCGGCAATGAAAAACCGGAAGATTAACTTCATTCGACAGTCTGCACCCGTCCCTTTTCCAGCGTGAGCCTGCGGTTGATGCACGGGGGCAGTTGGTCAGCATGGTGCGACACCATGATGAGGGTTCTGCCGGGCTTCCGCATGCAGGCTTCGAGGATTTGCATGGCGCGATGCCGCGTGGGGCGGTCGAGCCCGTGAAAGGGTTCATCAAGTACCAAGAGTGCAGGATTTTTCACAAAGGCACGTATCAGCAGCACCAAGCGTTGCTCTCCGTCGGAAAGGTGCATAAAACTACGTTCGCCCCATGCCTCAACGCCCCATAGGCGCAGCCAGCCGCGGCAAACTTCGCGCTCGGCATCAGTGGGCCTGCGATACAATCCCACGGTGTCGTGCAGTCCGCTCGCAACGATATCGATAACGGGCAAATGGCGACGATAGGTGCGAGCCATCTCGGGCGACACATAGCCGATGTGCCGCTTGATATCCCAAATACTTTCTCCATGTCCTCTCCGCTTTCCGAAAAGCGTAATATTGCAAGCATAGGCTGCCGGGTTGTCGGCACACACCAATGAGAGGAGGGTGGATTTTCCGGCACCGTTACCACCTTGCAACGCCCAGCATTCGCCGGACTTCACTGTCCAATCAACGTGTTGCAAAATGGCTCGTCCGTCATAGACCACACTGACATCATTCATGCGGATGATATCGGTGGCGGTGGGAAATGCATCACGACAGAGCAGGCTTTCAAGCAGTTCCTTATCTGCAACGGAGAGAGATGAAACAGTGTCCTCGGGTGTTTTCAGGAAATCGGCCACGGGTTGTGAGGCATGAGCCACCAGGTTTTCGACGTGCACCACGTGGGTGATGAAAGGCGGAATATCGGCACGGTCGCTTACCACCAAAATGAGCGAAATTCTTTCAGCGAGTGCTTGCAGCACCTGCGTCAGCGTTTGACGCGCTACAACATCCAAGCCGATGTAGGGGTTGTCAATGATAAGCACACGAGGATTTCCGCGCAGGGCTTTGGCCAAATGGAATTTGCGCAGTTCGCCGCTCGAAAGCAGATGCAGCTGTCGCGCACAGAACGCATCATCCCCCACCATCAAGGCACTGATTTCTTCCGACCATTGGGCAGCATCCCCCAACGCTTCTGCCACAGTGGGCGAAGATGTCTCGTCCCACTTGTTCCAACGCTGCTGATAATAGGCAGCTTCGCCATCACCATGAATATCACGAAAAGCGACGTAGCGCACGTTGTCGGAAACATGAGGCGAGGGCGAAGGAGCGAAGTCGTAAACCGGAGCTTCGCCCTGCAGAGGATAAGCTGCGCGGAGGATATCGACCAAGCGCGTTTTGCCACTACCGTTTTTGCCATAAATGACGATGTGCTCGCCACAGCGCAGCGTGAAGTTCACGGGGGCGACCATGCGCCGCTCCGGCAAACGGGTAATGCCGTGGATTATTTTGATGATTTCTTGCATAGTGCTTCGGCCAATTTTTGTTGCGGCCCCGTCATTCCACTCACACGCGAGCCATTTTGTTTCACAAAGTCTTTCCACGAGCGAGCACCGCCTCCGCTGCGTTCCTCCTTTCCTTCTTGCAAATAGTGGCAATAGGCAGCAGCCAAAGCATCCGTGGCATCAAGATAAGGCAACATTGACGAATCGGGGATGCTCAGTAGTCGTTGCAGAATGCCGGCCACCTGTTCTTTGCTGGCTTGCCCGTTGCCGGTGATAGCCATCTTGATTTTGAGAGGAGCATATTCGTGAATGGGAATATCGCGACTGATTGCCGCCGCAATGGCCACACCCTGCGCCCGCCCCAGTTTGAGCATGCTCTGCACGTTCTTGCCAAAGAAAGGAGCCTCGATGGCCATCTCGTCGGGCAGAAAACTCTCGATGATGCCGATGATGCGTTCGTAGATGCGCCCCAGTTTCAAATAAACATCATTCACTTTTCGCAAATCTATGACGCCCATGGCTTCCATCGTGGCTCGGCCGTTTTTCACACGCACAACACCATAACCCAAGACGTTGGTGCCGGGATCGATGCCCAATATCACTTTCTCGCGAATGCTTTGAGAAGATTTGCGCACTGTGTTTATTTTCATATTGATGGATTTTGGAGGACAAAAATACGGATTACGGAAAATACAAATGCAATTTTAACACAAAAGAAAGCTTCTGCCGGAGAATTTTCATACTTTTGCAAAATGACACATATTTAATAAAGAATTATATGAAACGTATTTTCACTCTTTTCATCGCCTTGTTGGCTTTCGGCATGAGCAGTTCGGCTTTAGCACAAGCCGTCATCAAATTCGATAAGACTTCTCATAACTTTGGTACATTTCAGGAGGAAAATCCTCAAACCTGCGTGTTCACATTCACCAACACCGGCGACAAGCCGTTGGTCATTCAGCAAGCTTTCTCGTCGTGCGGCTGCACTGTGCCCGAATACACAAAAACACCCATCATGCCAGGGAAAACCGGCAAACTCACGGTTACGTATAACGGGAAAGGCAAATTTGTAGGTCCTTTCCGTAAGTCGGTAACCATACGCTCAAATGCCACAAATGCCATGGTGCGCATCTACATTGAAGGCACAATGGAAAATTCCAAGAAATAACATTCTGCACATTCACACAGGTTTCTTCTTTATGAAAAACAATCATTTGGTCATCATGGCAGGAGGCGCAGGCAGCCGATTTTGGCCCCTGTCAAGCGAAGAACGGCCCAAGCAGTTTCTCGACGTAACGGGATGTGGCAAAACCTTGTTGCAACTCACGGCTGAAAGATTTGAAGGCATTGTGCCTCCCGAAAACTTGTGGGTGGTAACCTCGGCCAATTACGAAAACTTGGTGCGCGAACAGTTGCCGCAAGTGCCTGCGCAAAATGTTTTGTTGGAGCCTTGCCGTCGCAACACTGCGCCTTGCATTTGCTACGTCAGTTGGAAAATAAAAAAGCGTGACCCACGCGCTAATGTCATCGTGGCTCCCTCTGACCACAAGGTGAAAGATGTGAAGAACTTCCGCAAAGCCATCGTAGAGGCACTTGATTTTGCCGCAGAGACCGACAGCATCGTTACCTTGGGCATGAAACCCACCCACCCCGAGACCGGATACGGATACATCAAAGCAGATCTCAGCTGTTCCTCTTCGTTGCAACACAACATCTATCGCGTGGACGCTTTCAAGGAGAAGCCGACACTGGAAGTGGCTACAGAATATCTCAAACAGAACAACTATTTTTGGAATTCGGGCTTGTTCCTCTGGAATGTCAGCACCATCATCAATGCATTCCGTGTGTATCAACCGGAAATATCACAAGTGTTTGAGAGCATGCTTCCCGATTATGACACACCCAAGGAGCAAGAAAGCATCAACCGTCTGTTTCCTTCGTGCGAGAACATATCCGTCGATTACGCCATTCTGGAAAAAGCCGAAGAGATTTTTGTTTATCCGGCTGACTTCGGATGGAGCGACCTTGGCTCTTGGTCGTCATTGCAACAGGAATTAGAACAAGACAAATACGGAAATGCCATCGTGGGAAGCAACATTGACCTCTATGACACGCACAACTGCATCGTTCATGCCACAGGCGAAAAGAAAGTGGTGGTGCAAGGATTGGACGGATACATCGTGGTGGAACGGGATGGCGTGTTGCTGATTTGCAAAATGTCGGAAGAACAGCGCATACGCACTTTCCACTAATTGCCTTCCCTCACGGAGGGACATAAAGACTACAAGATTGCAGGGACGTCCCCAACAGGAGTCCCTGCATACATTATATATAAATGTAGACGCAAGAGACAAACATGCCAAGTTCAAGCAAAAAAACTCCTGACGCAACAACCAACTTCCTGCATGAAGATGCACAAAGCAGGGAGCCGGCCTCAGTTTTTGACAATGGAGCGACACGTTGGTGGAGCGACATGCTGCTGACATGGTATGAGGAACACAAGCGCGAACTGCCGTGGCGCGAAACGTGCGACCCGTACGCCATTTGGATTTCGGAGATTATACTGCAACAAACACGCGTGGCGCAGGGCCTGGAGTATTTCCAAAGATTTATGCAACGCTTTCCCAATGTGCAGACCTTGGCCGAAGCAAATGAAGACGAGGTACTGAAACTTTGGCAAGGCTTGGGCTACTACAGTCGAGCACGCAATCTGCACACCGCCGCCAAGCAGATTGTTGAGAATGGCAAATTCCCCTCCACCTATGAGGACATAAAAAAGCTGAAAGGCGTGGGCGATTACACAGCTGCTGCCATCGCCAGCATCGCATACGGTTTGCCCCACGCTGTTGTCGATGGAAATGTTTACAGAGTGCTGGCACGTTATTTCGGTTTCTTTCACCCCATCGACACCACGCAAGGGCAAAAATGGTTCAAGGAGTGCGCTACACTTCTGTTGGACAAGAAAAATCCCGGACGCTACAACCAGGCCATCATGGACTTCGGAGCCACGCAATGCACCCCATGGATGCCCGACTGCACCCAATGCCCATGCTCCGAGGGTTGTTGGGCCAAAGCCAACAACAAAATGACAGAGTTGCCCATCAAGCAGAAGAAAATGGTGGTGCAGCATCGGTATTTCTCCTACCTATACGTACGAACCGGAGAGCACATCCTTTTGCGTCGCCGCCCCAAGGGAGATATTTGGCAAGGGCTTTACGAACCTGTTGTGATAGAGGGGAAAGAGCGCACCCTCAGCGAAGAAGAATTGAGAGAGCATCCACAGTTGCAATCATTGCTTTCGGCCGCTCCGCTCCGCCTTTTGGCGCAAAACATTTCCCACCTATTAACCCACAGACACCTGCATGCAGATTTCTATGTGGTGGAGGCAGCTGCAGGAACAGCCATCAAAGGTTACGACGTCATTCCCGAAGATTTGCGCTCCCAATATGCCGTTCCACGCCTTGTGGAACGACTGTTTGAGATGCTTGATGCATAAACACGAAGCGCATTTACACGCTTCGGTCGCATTTTTGTATTACCTTTGCCGCACACTTTATCATCATGGCAAGAAAGAAGAAACCCCTACCCCTCCTTGAGAATATCACCATCACCGGTGTGGCAGCCGAAGGCAAGGCTTTGGCACGCGTAAACGACCTTGTGATTTTCGTCCCCTACGTGGTGCCCGGCGATGTTGTCGATTTGCAAATTCGCCGAAAGAAACACAGTTATGCCGAAGCCGAAGCTGTGAAGTTCCACAAGTATTCCGAGTTGCGCGCCAAGCCTTTCTGCCGGCACTTCGGCGTTTGCGGCGGCTGCAAGTGGCAATGCCTGCCTTATGAAGAGCAATTGCGCTTCAAGCAACAGCAGGTTGAAGACAATCTGCGCCGCATCGGAAAAGTGGAACTCCCTGCCATTTCTCCCATCCTGGGCAGCCGGGAAATCAAAGAGTATCGCAACAAATTAGAGTTCGGTTTCAGCAACAAGAAGTGGCTCACAGCAGAGCAGGTAGCCTCAAGCGAGAAATTCAGCTGCATGGACGCAGTCGGCTTCCACATCCCGGGAGCTTTCGACAAGATTTTAGACATTCACGAATGCCACTTGATGAACGACATCAACAATCGCATTCGCAACGAAATACGTCGTTACGCGCTGGAAAAGGGACTCACATTTTTCGACCTTCGTCAGCAAAAAGGCTTGTTGCGTGGCATGATGATACGCACCTCGGCCACCAACGAACTGATGCTGCTCCTGCAATTCCGCATCGATTCTCCGGAAGACCAAACCGCAGCCACGGCATTGCTCGATCATCTCCACCTCACCTTCCCCGAAATCACATCTTTGCTCTACGTAAACAACCAAAAGTGCAACGACACCTTTGGCGACCTCGACGTACAAACACATTTCGGAACCGACTTCATATACGAAGAAATGGAAGGTCTGCGCTTCAAGGTGGGACCCAAGAGTTTCTATCAGACCAATACACTTCAGGCCTATGAACTCTACAAAGTGGCGCGTGAGTTTGCCGGCCTCACCGGCGAAGAACTGGTTTACGACCTCTACACCGGAACCGGCACCATTGCGAACTTCGTTGCGAAGAAAGCACGCAAAGTGGTGGGCATCGAATATGTGCCCGAAGCCATCGAGGACGCAAAAGTCAACGCCCGACTTAACGGACTCGATGACCGCACCCTGTTTTTTGCCGGCGACATGAAAGACATTCTCAACCGCGACTTCATTGCCGAGCACGGCCGTCCCGACGTCATCATCACCGACCCTCCCCGCGCCGGCATGCATGGCGACGTGGTGGACACCATCCTCTTTGCCGCCCCCAAGCGCATTGTGTATGTCAGTTGCAATCCTGCCACACAGGCCCGCGACCTCTCGTTGCTCGACAGCCAATATCGCGTGGTGGCCGTGCAACCCGTGGACATGTTCCCCCACACCCACCACGTGGAAAACGTAGTGCTGCTCGAGCGCAAGTAATTCCCCAACATTCTTTCCCCCATTCCCGCATGCCGTCAAGGCCTGCAAAAATCGTATCAAGCGCATGACACTCGCGTATCAAGGGCTTGAGAAAAAAATATCAACGCCTTGACACGGCAGTATCAACGGCATGACACTCGAGTGTCAAGCCGTGATACCGGAGTGTCAAGCCGTGAGAAAACAGCCACGCCCAAAGTAGAAAACTTCAAAACCCCATCCCGGTGCTCAACGTCCGTTCTTACAATCCCGCACTTCAGCAGCGGCTGCGCGGCTTCCTCACCGCCAAAGATGCCGAAGGCCTCTGCCAATACCTGGCCTCGCTCTCCCATTCTGCTTTCCGCACAGCAGGCATGATGCTTGGCGATGCACTGCTCAAAGAGCTGCCGTCGGAAGACTTCTGGCACTTCTTCAGCACCATCGTCCCCACACACAGCAAAGCCTACCTCGGCACCTTCATCAAGGGCGCGGCAGCCAAGTTTTCACCCGGCGGACTCACAAGCGGCGAAGCGGCACTAAGAACATTCGCCACCGCAGCCACACCCATCGACCTGCGCAAAATCCTCGAACAACTGCTGCCCACACTCACACAGACGGAGGACATCGAGTTGCTGCTCCGCATCTGCTGCGACGGCACGGTGCAGCAGGAAGTGCTGGCCCTGATGCGTTGCAACAGCCTTGCCGCTTACTACCTGTTGTTCAGCCGTCTGAGAAAACTGGAAGGCGAGCCGCAACTGCTCAGAACCCACTGCCTCACCCTGATGCGCAAAGGCGACCATCGCAGCTTTAATCTGGCCTGCATCGTGCACCACTATTTCGGGTTGAACGACCTTCCCGGCACCTTCTCACTGCGTCTGGAGAATTACGAACTCTCTCGCCTCGACGGCAACTACGAGCAATTCTGCAAGATACTCGCACGCTGATTTTTGCAAATCGCAAAAATATTTTTCATTTTCCGTGTAACAAAACACACCCTTGCGTGTTATATAATATATAAGGTATAACCAAAATTCAAAAACAAATAACAATCAACAACAAACGCTATGAAAAAAATCCTTTGGCTCATGCTGTGCCTGTGCCTCCTGTCCGTACCGGCCACAGCCCGCAAGAAGAAAGAGGCTAAGGCTTCTGCTGCAAACAGCCAGCAAGCCCCCAAAACGCAAAAAGGACTGTTCACCGTTTCAAAGAGCGGAACGGATTGGTTCTTCGAAGTTCCCGACAGCCTGATTGGCCGCAAGTTTCTCGTCACCGTACGCTACACCTCCACTCCCGGCGGCACGCAGAAATACGGCGGTGAGTTGGTAAATCAACAAACGGTTTATTGGCAAGTGGCCCCCGATGACAAACTCATGCTTCGCTCCGAGTTGCTCATCAATACGGCCGACAGCACCGAAGCCATCAACAAAGCCATTCTTGTAAGCAACGAAAATCCCATCATCGGTGCTTTCAAAATTGAGAGCCACAAGAAGGGGATGTATAAAATCAAGGTTACACAATTCTTCAACGAAGACAACCCAGCCATCGGTCTGCGTGCAAGCACAAAGACCCAAATGGGCTGCCAGGCGCTGCTCTCCGCACTTTCCTATATCGAAGACATCAAAACCTTCCCGCTCAACACAGAAATTCGCACCGTGAAGACATGGATGTCATCACGCGGCACCATCGCAGCAGCCTACACCGGTAAAGTTACCATCGGCCTCAACATCTCCTTCATCCTCCTGCCCAAAGTCCCGATGCAACGCCGCCTGTTCGACCCTCGCGTGGGCTACTTCACCGACCAGTTTGTGGAGTTCTCAGACAACCAGCAGCGCGTCAAGGGCAAGCGTTTCATCACTCGCTGGAGACTTGAGCCGAAAGACAGTGCCGACTTGGAGAAAATGAAGCGCGGCGAACTGGTGGAACCCAAGAAGCCCATCGTTTACTACATCGACCCCGCCACTCCCAAACAATGGCGCCCCTATCTCATCCAAGGCGTGAACGATTGGCAAAAAGCCTTTGAAAAAGCCGGCTTCAAGAATGCCATCATCGGCAAAGAATGGCCCGAAAACGACACCACCATGTCCATGGAAGACGCACGCTATTCTGTTATCCGCTACCTGGCTTCCGACATCCCCAACGCCTACGGACCTCACGTTCACGACCCACGTTCGGGTGAAATCCTCGAAAGCCACATCTGCTGGTATCACAATGTGATGGAATTGGTGCACGACTGGTACATGATTCAAGCCGGAACGCTGGACGAGGCCGCCCAAAAGATGAAATTCGACACCGACCTCATGGGACAGCTCATCCGTTTCGTATCATCACACGAAGTGGGCCACACACTCGGCTTGCGCCACAACTTCGGCAGCTCCAGCCTGGTGCCCGTCGACAGTCTGCGCAGCAAGAGCTTCGTCGAGAAGTACGGCCACACCCCCAGCATCATGGACTATGCCCGCTTCAACTACGTGGCTCAGCCCGAGGACGGCATTTCGCGTGCCGGCATCTTCCCACGTATCGGCGACTATGACATTTGGGCCATTGAGTGGGGACACAAACCTATGTTCAACGCATTCGACGACGAAAGCGATCACTACGAATTGGAAGCCCTCACCTCGAAGCGTTTGGCCGAGAATCCACGCTTGTGGTTTGGAGATGGCGAAACCAATCGCACCAACGACAGTCGTTGCCAAACCGAGGACCTGGGCGACAATGCGATGAAGGCCGGCGAATACGGCATCTTGAATCTGAAACGAGTGGTCAAACAACTCCCCGACTGGACTTATGAGCGCAACGACATACACGGCCAGAATCTTGACGATATGTACAACCAAGTCATCAACCAGTTCATACGCTATGTCTATCATGTTGAAGAAAATATCGGTGGTGTTTATGCCGACTACAAAACCGTCGATCAGCCCGGTGCAGTATATTCCAACGCACCGCGCAGCAAACAAAAAGAAGCTTTTGCCTTCTTGGAACGCCACATCTTCGACGAACCCACTTGGCTCATCGCTGAAGACTACATGCTGCGCCTCACCCCGACTCCTGAAAGCTACACCAGATCCCTGGGAACTTCAGTCATGCGAAACCTCGTGCGCTACTACAAATTGGAGACTCTCACGCCCGAATATCCCGTGGCCGAATACCTCTCCGACATCACCAACGCCCTGTTCGGCGGAGCACGCGGTGCAAAGCCCACAGCCTATGTGCGCAATTTGCAAACCATCTTTGTGCGTACACTCTGCAGCAACTTCAACACCACGCTGCAGTTGCAGCCATCCAAGTCGCATGCCGCCACACTGGCCACACTCAAGGACTTGAAGAAACGCCTTGCCACCATGGGCGGCGATGCCGAAACACGCGCCCACTATGCGGCTTTGGTCGACCACATTGACCGCACGCTGGTGATCAAATAATCTGCGATAATCATCACGCACCTTTATCACACTCTGCTTTGAGAAACAAACCTCCTCAAAGCAGAGTTTTTTTGTGCAGTTATCCATCTGAAAAACGGGTCAACCAATGAGTGAAAATCTGCAGTGCTTGCAGAATTTTCTGCAGTGCTTGTAGAAAATTCTGCAAGCACTGCGGAAAACACGCCCATGCCGACTCATTTTTCAATACCTCACAACCCAACATTCGCATCAAAAGCGTATTTTTGCCAAAGACAAATAACAAATCTTAAATCACACTTTTTATGAAACAAACACTATTGCGAATTCTCTTCGCCATGGCACTGATGCCGCTCATGCAGCTCAGCGCACAGAGTTTCCCCACCATCAGCACGGCTGACGCAGAGGTGTATTACCTCATCCGCTTCCTGAACGGTGGCAATGCTTTCACGGCCACCACCAGCGGAGCGCAAATCTCCACCTCGGCAGCTACAGGGCAAGACAGCCAACTATGGAAAGTGGAAGGCAACGATGCCGATGGCTACACCTTCACCAACAAACTCGGACTGCAACTCCATGCTGCTTCGTCTGCCAAGAACACAATGGTGAAGGCTTCCACCAATGCTTCGGGCACCAGCCGCTTCAAGATTGTTACGACCAAGAACAACACTTACACCGGCCACTATGAGGTACAACCCGTGGGCAATTCTGCCGTATCGATGAACCTCTTTGGCGGACCGAGCGAAAACCGCGGTGTGGGCTTTTGGGACGCAGCCGACCCCAACAATCCGGTTCGTTTTCAGGCTGAGAGCGAATTCAAATCGCTGGGAAGCATTTCCGTAGTGCCCTACCCCTCACAGCTCACCGTTGTGAAAGACGGCAAGGCCGATTTTGCCAAATTCACCACCATCACTTACACCGACGAACTGGTGCGCAAGCATGTCGAAAGTTTTGCCACACAATGGACCAAAGCCTCCGGCAAAACGCTCACCATCAAGGAGACACCTGCCACCCCCGAGACCAACTCCATCCACTTGAGTGTGGACACCGAGCAACCGGCTGAGGGATACACGCTCCAAGTTACCGACAACGGCATCCGCATCACAGCCTCCGAGGCCGCCGGTTTCTTCTATGCACTGCAAACCCTGAAGCAACTCCTGCCGCATCAGTATTTTGCCGAAAGCGTGCAGCAAGTGGAATGGACGCTCCCCTACGTCGAAATCAACGACCGGCCACACCTCGGACACCGTGGCTACATGCTTGATATCGCACGCCATTTTTTCAACAAGGAGGAAGTGAAACGCGTGCTCGACATCATGGCTTTCTACAAGATGAACCGCTTCCACTGGCACCTCACCGACGACCAAGGTTGGCGCATCGAGATACCCGAATACCCACGTCTCACCGAAGTGGGAGCCATCCGAAAAGGTTCATTCAGCAACCCCGGCGACGGCCGTCAGTTCTATGATGACACCGAATACGGTCGCGGCATGTGGTACTCGCTGGACGACCTCCGCGAAGTCGTGGCCTACGCCGCCGAACGCCACATCGAAATCATTCCCGAGGTCGACCTGCCCGGCCACATGGTAGCCGCAGTAGCCTCCTATCCCGAGTTCAGTTGCGACCCAAGCAAGGAATATGAAGTGCGCATCGATGGCGGAATTTCGCACGATGTGCTCAACATCGGCAAAGACGAGGTCATCGACTTCCTGAAGTGCGTGCTCGGACATGTAGCCACCATCTTCCCCTATCAATACGTGCACATCGGCGGCGACGAATGCCCCACCGAGCAATGGAGCAACAATGCCGACTGTCTGCGCCGCGTGCAGGAAGAAGGCCTTAGCGGAGTGAACGAACTGCAATCGTGGCTCGTTGAACTCTTAGGCAACTACCTCAAAAACGAATACGGCAAAGACCTTGTGGTGTGGGACGAGCTGTTGGCCCACTGGAGCAGTCAGAACACCGTGAAGCCCGTCGTCATGGCTTGGAACAGCATCGACAAAAGTCGCGAAGCCGCCAACAAGGGCATGAAGAGCATCGTCGTACCTTACAACCAACTCTACCTCGACTTTATGCAAGTGCCCGTGAGCCAACGCTTCGTGGACGAGCCATACAACGGCGGTTGGGGAGACAGCTTTGTGAACACGGTGGAAGAAGTCTACAACATCAATCCGCTCGAAGCACTCGGCGGTAAGGAAGAATACTGTCTCGGTGTCCAGGGAAACATGTGGACCGAAACCACCAACGACATCGGAGAAGTGGAATACCAGTTGCTGCCGCGTCTCTTGGCGTTGTCGGAAACTGGATGGTTGCCCGCTGCACAAAAGAACTGGGATGATTTTTATGCACGCCTGCAGCGACAAGACGAAATCCTCGACGCACTTGGCTATACCTATGCAAAACATTACATCATCCCTGAAGAAAAATCTGCACTCGAAGCCAACATCGACGAAGCCGAGAAAATTCTCAACCAAAGCATTCGCGGCGGTGTGGGATACCCTGAAGATATTTACTACGACGTGTTAGAAATGTCTTTAGAGGAAGCAAAAATCAATACTAACGATGAAACGGCTGCCGAAATGCTGGACGAAGCCTTGAAAGCCTATAAAGAAGCTCCCATCGTGCAGCCGCAACCTGGCAAGACCTATCAAATAGTTTCAGCTTCCACTTATTACAAACAACAATACGCAGGTTCAACTGTCTATGCCGATGGCACAAACGTGCGCTTCCACTACACACCGCAGGTTGAGCCTGAAGAACTTTGGACCTTCGAGGGTACAAACGGCGAATACGTGTTGCGAAATCTCTGCACCGGCAAAGCATTGCAAATGCCAAGCATCAACAGTGCCGTAACATTGGTGAACGAAAATCCCACCCCCATCCGTGTGGACAAGGCTACCATCGCCACCGGTCAGTACACTTATCTGCCCGGTGTGGTTACGCTTTCGGCCGCTGCCGGTTACAAGGAAAATGTTACAGGCAGCGTGAAGCGTATGCACGGCGAACTCACCGGCCTTGTGCATGCCAAGGACGTGGCTGCGCTGTGCTATCCCGGCACTTGGTATTTGGTGGAAGTAATCGACTATGCCGCTTGGTTGCAAGGTCTCTGCAACAAATGCAACTTGATACTCCTCACTGCCGAACCCGGTAAGGTGGGCGAACCCACCGAGAGTGCACTCGACTATCTGCAAAACGAAGTGCTGACACCCGCAAAGGCAGCCATCGAAGCCGGCAATGTGAGCGAAGAGACTTATCGCGAATACATGGAACGCTACAATGCTTTCCTGCTCATGGAACGCACCTCTGCGCTCGACGGCCTCAGCGAGGAATACTTCTACCGCATACGCAACGTTTGGTTCAACAACTATTACGCCACAGGCAATGCTACGGCCAAGCGCGTTGAACCGAAAGCAAAATCCGACAACGATAACCAACTTTGGTTCATCCAAAAGAACGACGACGGAACCGTGTGCTTCTTCAACAAGGCCACGAAGACAGGAGCTTACATCGCAAGCGACGCCACCGACCAAACGGTGAAGCTGGGCAAGCCCTATGGCTGGACACTGGAAGAGCGCACCCTCGACGGTCAGACCGGCATCTGCATCATCGACAGAAGCGGCGAAAACAGTTGGTACACCAATCCCAATTCGTGGGGATACTTATTGATGAAACCTTTCTGGGGAGCCGCCACCTGGAGCTTTGAGCGCACCAACATCGAAACCACAGGCATCACGCACCTTGATGCCGATGGCAACGAAGCAGAGGGCATCCGCCTTTACGACGTCAGCGGACGCAGCGTTGCAACTCCCGGCCACGGCATCTACATCACCAACACCGGAAAGAAAATCTGCAAATAAAAACTTTCGGGGCGGCATGATGTGCCGCCCCGAAAGTTTTTAGCATTCTTCAGCTATCATATATAATAATTGTATCCCTCGGAATGAAATCACACACACCTTTCCAAGGACGCCTTCACTCGCTCGACGTGCTTCGCGGCTTCGACATGTTCTTCATCATGGGCGGCGACGCACTGCTGCTCTACCTCTGTTGGCACTTCAGCGGCACCTGGATGGATGTCGTTGCGCCGCAGTTGGGTCATCCCGCCTGGCATGGTTTCACAGCCTACGACCTCATTTTCCCCTTGTTCCTTTTCATCGCCGGAGTGTCGTTTCCGTTTTCTTTCAACAAGCAGTTGGAACACGGTCAAAGTCTCAGCCGCATCCGTCTTCGCATTGTGCGTCGCGGGCTCACGCTTGTGGTGCTCGGCATGGTCTACAACGGACTGCTCAACCTTGATTTCGAAAACATCCGCGTGGCTTCCGTGCTCGGTCGGATTGGTTTGGCATGGATGCTCGCAGCCCTGACAGCCACATACGTGGGGCGCAAAGGACGCTACGTGCTGATGGCCGCCACGCTGTTGGGATATTGGGCACTGCTCACCTTGTGCAGTGCCCCCGACAGCGATGCCTGCAACCTCAGCATGGAGGGCAACATTGTGAGCTACGTTGACCGACTGTTGCTGCCGGGCGTTTTGCACAACGGCATTCACGACCCCGAAGGTTTGCTCGGCACATTGCCTGCCATGTGCACAGCTCTCATCGGCATGGAAGCCGGCGAGGCTGTACGCAACGGCAAGGGAGCACGCACCTGCTTATGGTTGGCAGCAGCCGGAGCCGGTCTCATTGCCTTGGCTTGGGCATGGCACTATGTGTTCCCCATCAACAAAAACCTGTGGACAAGTTCGTTTGTCTGCCTCACCGGTGGCATATCCCTGCTGCTCTTCTCGCTGTTTCACTATTGCATCGACCTGCGTGGTTGGTGCAAGGGCACACTTTTCTTCAGCGTGATCGGACTGAATTCCATCACAATTTATTTGGCACAACAGTTCATCGACTTTCGGTTCACCGCACGTGCCATATTCGGCGGTGCAGCCGGCTGCCTGCCCGAGGCATGGCAAGGCGTGGCCCTGGCAGCCGGATATGTGGCAGTGTGCTGGGCTTTTCTCTACTTCCTGCACCGCAACCGCATTTATCTGAAGGTGTAAAACCGCAAGGCTTTCCGGCATAAATCTGCAGTGCTTGTAGAAATTTCTGCAAGCACTGCAGATTTTTTTGCAAGCACTGCGCAAAAACGGGCCATGCGCATAGGCACTCTCACACCGACTGCACAGAAGCCTAAACAAACGGCGCAAACTCCCAAAACCACCGGCCACCACCCCTCTCCCACCCGTTTTTTCAACGAAAAGCGCAGAAAAACCGAAAAAAGTTGTGCGAAAGTTTGGAAGTATCACACAGAATGCCTACTTTTGCATCGCAATTAAGCATCACGGGTAAGTGCTGTACGGCCAGCTCCCTTCGAATCCTCCAGGGCTTGACCGCAGCAAAGGTAGTTGGTTGTAGCGGCGCGATGCAGTGAGCTTACCCTCCCCGCCTCTTTAGCTCAGTTGGCCAGAGCACGTGATTTGTAATCTCGGGGTCGTTGGTTCGAATCCGACAAGAGGCTCTCCCAAACGCAACTTGCACATCGTAAGTTGCGTTTTTCGTATCTGCACATTCAAACAATCGGGGGCGACCATCTGCATGGCCGCCCCCGATTGTGGCATTCGTATGTATGTTCGTTACCAGCGCAACATCACTGCGCTGTGCGCCGGAACGCTGACGGTGGTGTGCGCGTCGGGCTTCAGTTCAATGGTCTGCGTTTCGCCGCTCAACAAGTCGCAGGCAGACACAACGCCGCTCTTCATACTCAGGAAGGTGAAAGCATGTGCCGGAATGCGGATGCCGACCGTGGCTTCTGCATCGGTGAAGTTGCAACACACAAGCACGGTTTCCTTTCCGGTGGTGCGAAGAAAGGCATAATGACGGTCGGGATTGAAACCGCACTGCGCATCATAGTTGGCATACATCAAATCATAGAACATACCATCGCGCAATGCCTCATCCGTGGTGGCTGCAGTCAGCACGCGATGATAATAATTGTAGAGCTCGGCCTCTTCGGGCGTGAAGAACATTTCGCCTTGCTGCAACTTTTGCAGAGACGGCACGCCCCAATAGTCGAAAATCGTGGTGCGACCATCGGCGCCACTGAAGCCCTCGGCATCCGCCGCCGGCTCACCCAGTTCCTGCCCGGCGTAGATCATCAGCGGATTGGTGCCCATGCAAGCCGCAGCCACCAAGGCCGGACGCGCGGTAATGGGATTGCCGGCAAACTGCACCGAAGCAATGCGTTGCTCGTCGTGGTTCTCAAGGAAGTAGAGCATGTGCTCACGAATGTCGTCCACAGCCTGCCATGCACCCGTGATGGCCCGAGCCGAGGCGTGGCCGCACACAACGGCACGGAGGGTGTCATAAAGTCCCACCTTGTCATACAGATAATCAAAACCGCTGCGGATATAGTTGCGATATTCACCGGGGTTGTACACTTCCGCAATGAAAATCATCTCAGGATGCTTTTTCTTCACCTCACTTATGGCGTAGCTCCAGAAGGCTGCGGGCACCATTTCTGCCATATCGCAACGGAAAGCGTCCACTCCCTTCTTCGCCCAGAACAGAAGGATGGCAGTCATCTTCTTCCACGTGTCGGGCACGGGGTCAAAGTGTGTGGCGCATCCGCCGCAGTAGTCCACACCATAGTTGAGCTTCACGGTTTCATACCAGTCGTATTCTCCGGGTTCGGCCGTGAATTGGTCGTTGCCGGTGGCACGGGCCGGATATTCCTTGTAGGGCGAACGGGCTGCTTGAGCGTGGTCAAAGTTTTTGGTGCTCAGCGGCTGTCCCGGCAGATAGTAGAAATTGTTTTGCGCAGAGAAGCCCATTGTCATGTCGTCGGCTTCGCCCAAATCCTTGACACGTGCCGGCTTGGCATCCGAATGGTATTGGCGAGCCACGTGGTTGGGCACAAAGTCAATCACCATCATGAGGCCGGCTTTGTGCGTGCGGCGCACCAGTGCCTCAAACTCCTTCATGCGCTTCTCGGGTGCTACGGCCAAATCGGGGTCGATGTCATAATAATCCTTGATGGCATAGGGCGAGCCGGCGCGTCCTTTCACCACAGCCGGATGGTCCTTGGCAATGCCGATGGACGAATAGTCGGTCTGTGTGGCGTGCTCCAGCAGCCCTGTGTACCAAATGTGCGAAAACCCGAAAGAACGGAGACGCGCCAGTTCGGCATCGGTGAAATCTGCCATCTTGCCGCAGCCGTTTTGCTTGAGCGTTCCGTTGGGCACATTCTTGGTGCAGGCGTTGCCATAAAGGCGCGGCAGCACTTGATATATGGTTATCTTTTCTTTCATGTTTCGTTCTTGTTTCTTTGTTGTGTTGTCAGAGCAGTGAACGGTCCTTCCTTATTATTTTATGAAGTATGTGCCAATGTGTCCGCCCCTCGCCATGTTGGTCGGAGACATCTGACACGTTGGCACATACCTCACAGAAGTGTTTTCACTGTTGTTGCTTAATCGGCCACACCGCGCACGGTTACAGCCTCGTTGCCCTTGGCAATCTTCACAATCATTCCTTGCAACGCCTTGCCAGGGCCGCATTCGGTAAACTCGGTTGCACCTGCGGCCACCATGTTCTGCACTTCCTGCGTCCAGAGCACAGAAGCCGTGAGTTGCTGAATGAGGTTGGCCTTGATTTCCTCGGGCTCGGTGTGTGCTTGTCCGTCCACGTTCTGATAGACGGGGCAAACGGGCTTGCGGAACTCGGTGGCGGCAATGGCTGCTTCGAGCTGTTCCTTGGCAGGCTGCATGAGCGGGCTGTGGAAGGCTCCACCCACGGGAAGCACCAGCGCACGCTTGGCACCGGCTTCCTTGAGTTTGGCACAGGCAGCGTCGATGGCTTCCTTGTGTCCGCTGATGACGAGCTGGCCGGGGCAGTTGTAGTTGGCTGCCACCACCACAGCCTCGTCGGTGCTCACCTCTGCGCAGATGGCTTCCACCTGCTCATCGGGCAGGGCAATGATGGCTGCCATGGTGCCGGGAGCGGCCTCGCAAGCCTGCTGCATGGCCATGGCGCGTGCTGCCACGAGGCGCAGTCCGTCTTCGAAATTGATGGCACCTGCAGCCACAAGTGCCGAAAGCTCGCCGAGCGAATGGCCTGCCACCATGTCGGGGCAGAAGTCCGCACCCAGACACATCGCACTGATGACGCTGTGCAGGAAAACGGCGGGCTGCGTTACCTTGGTTTGTTTCAGCTCCTCGTCAGTGCCGTCAAACATGATGTCGGTGATGCGGAAGCCGAGAATCTCATTGGCTTTCTCAAAATGTTCCTTGGCCACGGGATGCTTCTCATAGAGCGCCTTGCCCATGCCTACGAATTGGGAACCTTGTCCCGGGAAGACAAATGCTTTCATATTGTTTGCTTGTTTTTATTGTTCGTATATATAATATAATGTATGCCTTGAACAGCGCAAAGGTACTTATTTCCCACAGATTATCATGGCTTGGGCGGTTGAAAAAAAGCGCGGCCTGCCTCCTTGTCGGGTCGGGGCTTCCGCTCCTCTCCCCTCCCGGTGGGCAGGCCGAGTGCTTTCGGGCGTTCTGCGTTCGCCTTTTTTTGAGCTTAGAGATTTCGTGGGTGAACTATTGGGCGAGGCGCAGCCCCACATAGGCGTTGGGGAGCGAAGGAGTGTTGATGAAGCGGTTCGACACACGGCAGCTCCTCGCAGTGTTGATCCAGCAGCCACCACGAAACACGCGAAAAGATCCAGTGCTTGGACCGGTGGGATTTGTTTGAGAGGAGGAAGAGTAACTACCTTTCCAATCCTGACACAATTCAAATACGTTACCCGACATATCATAAAGCCCCAATTCGTTGGCGCGCTTCGTGCCGACGGGATGGGTAGTGCTGTTGCTGTTACCTTTATACCACGCCACATTGTCAATGTTGTTATCACCGGCATATTTCGCACCATAACTGCGACGACCACCGCGGGCGGCATATTCCCATTCGGCTTCCGTGGGCAAACGAAAGTTCTTGCCCGTCAGTTCGTTCAACTTGCGGATAAATTCTTGGCAGTCAAACCAACTTACGTTCTCAACGGGGAGATTATCACCCTTGAAGTGGGAAGAATTCTCCCCCATCACGGCCTTCCATTCCGCCTGTGTTACTTCGTACTTGCAGATGTAGAAACCTTTCAAAGTTACTTGGTGCGTAGGTTTCTCATCACCATCAGCATCGCTGCCCTGCTCCGGAGTGGCACCCATGGTGAAGGTGCCGCCCTCAACGTAAACCATGTTGGCTATGAGGCGGTTCAAAATGGCCTTGCGCGTTTGCGCCGCACTCGGCTTGTTGGTGCGAGGCTTCGGTTTAGGCTTGGGTTTGGGTTTCGGTTTGGGCTTCATGGGTATCGGTACGAGGATGTCCTGCTGCGCCAGCACCGGAGCAGCGGCAGCACCCAGCAGGAAAAACGAAAGGGTGAGAAGCAAGATGCGAAGTCTCATAACTGCAAGTTTTTAATCAGGGTTATGCCGCAAATATAGGCATTTCGGCAAAAAACGCCAAGCATTCGGCACACCACAAAGCGAATTTCTGAAGAAACCACAAGCACCGGAGCATGCCACCAAAGGCACTGCAAGGGGCAGCGAAACGCCTTCCGGATTTGTTATCATGCGCATGAAACGTTCTTCTCATGCGCATGATAAGTTCTTCTCACCACGAT
>JAFYPU010000003.1 GCA_017547385.1 Bacteroidaceae bacterium | reverse complement strand
CCTGCCACAAAAGTGGCGAGGCTTACCACTTTTGTGGCAGGCCTTGCCACTTTTTCTCTGAAGCACTGAGAAAATCAGCCCAATGGGGAAGCAACATCTTTCGTTGCGTGTGAGAACTTACTCACCGATGCAAGAAACTCATCTGTTGCTTCATGCTAATCTCACTCTCCCTCTCTTCACATTCTTCCGGCAATGCAAAGAAAAGGCTGCGCACCCGTCATTGCTTGCCGTTGCAACAAAGACGAATGCGCAGCCTATGGTTGGATTTATGCTCCTGGGATTTCTTAGAGCTGCATCAGTTGGAAAGTTATCCAAGCACACACATACGCCAACACGGTGGTATAGACAGCTGTGAGCTGTGCCCACTTCCATCGACCGCTCTCATGACGGATAGCCACAATCGTGGCGATGCACGGAAAATAGAGCAGCACGAAGACGAGGTAGGCCATGGCAGCTGCCGGCGTGGTGGTTTGCAACAGTTGCTGTTGGAGATGATGCATAATTTGTTCTTCATCATCACTATCGAGGCCGGAGCTCTCATCTGCATACATCACGCCGAGCGTACTTACCACAAGTTCCTTGGCTCCCACTCCCGAGAGAATGCCCACAGACATCTTCCAGTCGAAACCAAGCGGTGCAAACACGGGCTCAATGGCACGTCCCATTTGGCAAAGATACGACTCTGTTGCGGTGGTTTGTTCGGCCACGGGGACATCTGCCGCAGGTTCGGCCGGACGAGGGAAATAATCGGCCACCCACACCAATACGGAGAAAGCCAAAATGATGCCTCCCATCTTGCGCAGATATTGACGACCTTTCTCCCACATGTGGCGCAGCGAGCTCTTCAGCACCGGGATGCGATATGGCGGCAGTTCCATCACGAAAGGCAAATTGTCGTGTGCCGGCAATGCACTACTAAAAACACGGGCCATGAGGGCTGCCAACAGGATGCCCAAGGCATAAAGACCCGTCATCACCCAAGCTCCATATTTTGGGAAGAAAGCTCCTATAATCACCACGAACACCGGCAGACGTGCCGAGCACGACATGAGCGGAAGCACCAACATCGTAACCAAACGGCTTCGAGGATTCTCAATGGTGCGTGTGGCCATCACGGCCGGCACATTGCAACCAAAACCCATCACCATCGGGATGAAACTCTTGCCGTGCAGTCCCACGCGGTGCATGAGTTTATCCATGATAAAGGCAGCACGGGCCATGTATCCTGTATCTTCAAGCAGGGATATAAGGAAATAGAGAATGAGAATGTTGGGCAGGAAAACGATAACACTGCCCACACCACCGATGATGCCATCGCAGACCAAACTCTGCAAGGGTCCTTCCGTCATATTGGCAGCTGTGAATTCACTGATTTGCCCCACCAGCCAGTCGATGGCTTGCATGGGATATTCGCCCAACGTGAACGTGGCTTGGAAGATGAGGAAGAGCACAAGGAAAAACAAGGGGAAACCCAGATAACGGTTGGTTACGATACTATCAATGCGTGAAGTGCGATTATGACGGCGCTCGTGTCCGTTGCCGGGCTGATGCGTTTCGCGCAAAGCTCCGGCGATAAATCCATACTTCGCAGCAATCAAAGCATCTCCGGGACTTTCGTTGAGTTCCTCCTTGATGCGGCGTTGCTCGGCATATCGCAGAGAAATCAGTTCATCGTGATTGGGCAATGTCTCCACCAGACTTTCAATATCGGCGTTGCCTTCCAAAAAACTGATGGCCAAGTATCGGGTGGAATACTTCGAACGCAGATTTAAATTCTTCTTGAAGGCGGCTTTCAGCAAATTGATGCTCTGCTCCAGCTCCGCACCATGGTTCACATGAATATGGCGTGTGTGCAGTTGCAAACACTGTCCGTGGCAATGCTGACACGCAGAAACATGACCGGAAGCCGATGCAGGATTCTGTGCAGGCGATGCTACAGTTTCAGCTGCCGAAGCCCCGATACCTTCATTGTAGATGGCAATAACGGTATCGAATAACGTTTCCACACCTTGGCCTCCACGCGATTGTGTCGGCACCATGGGAACGCCCAACAGCAATCCGAGCGTTTCGCGGTCAAGCTTGTCGCCGCGCTTCTCCACTTCGTCATACATATTGAGTGCCACGACCATGCGCAAGTTCATATCGATGAGTTGCGTCGTCAGATAGAGGTTGCGCTCAAGATTGGTGGCATCGACCACATTCACCACGACATCAGGAGCATCGTCCGTGAGCTGTTGCCGCACAAAGCGTTCCTCGGGACTGTAAGCGGAGAGCGAATACGTTCCGGGCAGATCAATGAGGGTGATGTCGTATCCGGCATGACGAAAAGTGCCGGTCTTCACTCCCACCGTAACTCCGCTATAATTGCCGACGTGTTCGTGCGCTCCGCTGGCAATGTTGAAAAGACTCGTCTTGCCACAATTCGGATTGCCGACCAATGCCACACGAATGGTGCGCCGCTTCTGCTCTGCCATCTGCTCCATGCGGTGCTGCAGGTTCTGCCATTGTTCTTCGTTATCTGAGGCGTCAGGTTTGAGAGGGCTGAGCGTTTCCGTGGCTGTGCCTGTGAGATTTTCGGCCTCGCTCTCACCAATCACCTCAACAAGTGCCGCCTCTTCACGTCGCAGAGAGATTTTGTAGCCCATGATTTCATATTCGATGGGGTCCAACAGCGGAGCATTGAGCAGCACCTTCACACTCTTGCCACGCACAAAACCCATCTCGGCAATGCGCTTGCGAAAACCGCCATGGCCTCCGGTCTTGACAATGACACCACGTTCGCCTGTGTGTAGTTCGGATAATTTCATTTAGATATATTGTTTATTCTTTTTGTTACTGAATTCATGTTGTGGGGAGGCACTTTGATGGTCTGCTTGCCCTTGTGAAAACTTCTCTTCCCAAAATCACGATGCAAAGATAGGTATACAAGATTTCTTAAGCCCTCACAACAAATAGTGATTTTGGGAAGAAATAAATCCCAAAGCGCATAAAAAACAAAAAAGAGGAAGATTAAATCTCCCTCCTATTCGTCTTCGTTTTCCGGTTTCAAGGCTTCCGGCTTCAGATTGCCTTCTTCATCAAACAGACCATACGTTGTGCGCAACACCCTGAACTCCGTGCGTCGATTGAGCGCATGACAGATTTCTTGCTGCTCGGGTGTGAGTTTCAAGATGTAAGCCTCTGTCAACGTGTCGCCCTCGTGCAAGAAAGGATGCGCCTCGGTGAGTTTCTTATTCACTATTTTCGGCACGGTTTCACCATATCCGCGCGGTGTGAGTCGGTCGGCAGCGATGCCGTGTTCGGTGAGATATCGCACCACACTCTCTGCGCGACGTTGCGAAAGGCGCAGATTATAGTCGTCGTTGCCTCGCAAATCACAGTGAGCACCGAGTTCGATGGTTACGTGCGGATTTTCTTTCAGCAAAGCCGTGAGGCGGTCAAGGGCCTCGCGAGAATTGTCCGTAAGGTCGGCCTTATCGAATTCATAGAATACATTGCGCACCAACACCGGAATGCTGATGCTGGGCAGCGGAAACTGCAACACATATTGGTGCTCTTCTTCCAAACTATCGGCACGCAGTTCGCCACGATAATTAAGGTATCCCTTGCATGTGGCAAGAAAGAGATAATTCACGCCGGGGGTCAACGGCTGTTCGAAAGAGCCGTCCGAGCGTACCGAAAGTTTCAGATTGGTTCCGTCATCGCCCACCATATAAACCTGAGCACCGGGCAGTTCGTATCCATCCTGCTCATACACCCAGCCTTTCACAGTCTGCAAAATCTCAGGATAAGAGAAACTGAAGAGTTTGTCCCATCCACGTCCGCCGGTGGTGCGATTGGATGAGAAATAACCGCGGTTGTAAAGTCCCTCGAAAGTGATGCCGAAGTCGTCGCCTTGCGAGTTCATCGGTGAGGGCAGATGTTTCACCTCCCAACGATGCATCACCGTGTCCTCGGTGGCACGATAGAGATCAAGGCCTCCCATACCGACACGGCCGGTTGAAGAAAAATAGAGTTCACCCGAAGGACGGAATGCCGGAAACATCTCATCGCCCGAAGTGTTGATGCTTTCGCCCAGGTTTTCAATCACTCCCACACCATGGCCGCCGCTGATGGAAGCTCGCCAAAGGTCCAATCCGCCATAGCCTCCGGGCATATCGCTGACAAAGTAGAGGAAACGACCATCAGGCGAAACTGCCGGATGAGCGAAACTCGACAGCGTGTCGCCCGTAATCTTGAGCTGCGTCGGTTTTCCCCAGGCTGCTTCGCTGCGTTGCGATGTCCAGATTTCGGCCATGCGAGGATATTGTGGGTCGGTGCGACACACAGTGAGATACATTGTTTTCCCATCGGGACTGAAAGAACATGCTCCTTCGTCAAAATCAGTGTTGAGACCTCCCTCCACCATCTCGGGAGCTTTCCAACGCCCTTTGTCATCTTTCTTGGCAAAGAACACATCTCCGTTGCGGCCACCGGTAATTCCGCTCAGCTCCGAACCGGTTACCGTGTTGCGAGTGGTGGTGAAATAAATCTGCATGCCGGCATCCTCACCCAAGAGAGCGGGACAGAAATCGGCTCGCGAACTGTTGAACTGTCGGTCGAGCTTCACCGTATAGGCCGAACCGCGTTCCTTCATCTGAGGTGCAAGTTGGCACGAAGCCACACCGCGCCGGGCATTCGCATCTCCGGGATGCTGCTCAAGGTAGAGCGAATAGTATTTCTCCGCTGACTTGTAATCACCCATTGAGCGTTGCATTTCGCCGATGTAATAATAAGTGAGCGTGTCGGTATACTTGTAACGCTCCGCCGTGCGATACGCACCCAGAGCGCGGGCCACATTTCCATAAGCGCGATAACATTCCGCCATTTTATAGGCCAGAGCTCCGCGCTTTGTTTTCTCAGAGGCCGGCACACGTCCGTAGGCTTTCTTATAGTGCGTGGCCGCTTCGTGATACTCACCCAAAGCCAAGGCGGCATCGCCGCGCTTCACGCTTCTCTCCACACTGCCACACGCCACAAGCGTAGCCACAACAGCCACCACCATGCACCAACGAGCCGACCGCTCTATGATATTTGATTTATGCTTCTTCATATTCCTATATATAACCACGGAAATCCCTTTTTATTGTTTGAAAAAACGAAAATATCAATAAAAAACATAACATTGTGGTTTAACAAAAGAAAAAAGCCTACATTTGCCTTGCAATGCTCCCGGAAAGGCTTATAAGTGGTACACAAGCTCTCGCAGAGCGCATGCAAAGAACCAAACAACAAATTCTAACTAACCCAAATCAATATGAAACAAATCATCAACGGACACATTCTTACCCCCAACGGCTGGCTGGAAGGCGGCAGCCTTGTGGTGGAAAATGGAAAAATAGTGGAAATTGCAGCCGACAGCACCCCGCGCGACGGAGCTGAGATTATCGATGCCAAGGGAGCACACGTGGTGCCGGGCGGCATCGAGATGCACGTTCACGGTGGCGGTGGACGCGACTTCATGGAGGGCACGGAAGAGGCTTTCCGCGTAGCAGTCGATGCCCACATGCAGTATGGCACCACTGCCATCTATCCCACCCTCTCGTCAAGCACCGTTCCCATGATTGAAGCCGCATGCGAAACTTGCCAAAAGCTCATGGACGAGCCCAACAGCCCCATCTTGGGTTTGCACCTCGAAGGCCCGTATTTCAACATGGCACAAGCCGGTGCGCAAATCCCCGAATGGATCAAGGCACCCGTGGCTGAAGAATACGAACCCCTGCTCGACAAATATCCCTGCATCAAGCGTTGGGACAATGCCCCCGAACTGGACGGCTCCATCCCCTTTATCAAATGCTGCGTGGCACACGGATGTCTGCCCTCCATAGCACACACTCGTGCCAAGTATGGCGAAGTGAAAGCCGCCAATGAGGCAGGAATGACACACGCCACCCACTTCTACAACGCCATGCCTGTGGTCTACAAGAACCGCGAGTTCAAAGAAGCCGGTACGGTGGAAAGCATCTTGGCCGAACAGAACATGACCGTAGAGCTGATTGCCGACGGCATACACGTGCCTCCCGTGATGCTCCGCATGGTCTATCAAATCAAGGGTGTGGAGAAGACGGCCCTCGTTACGGATGCCCTGGCCGGTGCTGCGAGCAACGAAACCACAGCCTTCGATCCGCGCGTTATCTATGAGGATGGCGTTTGCAAACTTGCCGACCGCTCAGCCTTGGCAGGCAGCATTGCCACGATGGACCGCTTGGTGCGCACCAGCGTGCAGCAAGCCGGAATTCCTTTGGCCGATGCTTGCCGCATGATCAGCGAGACACCGGCTCGCATCATGGGAGTGCTCGACCGCAAGGGCACACTCGAAGTGGGGAAAGATGCTGACATCATCATGTTCTCGCCCAATGAAAACCTTGACCTCACCTTCGTGATGCAAATGGGTCGCGTGGTGAAAAACGAAGTGGCTTAACGCAAATTCGGCCTCGGCCGAGAACAACATACCGCAGCGGACAGGAGTGAACCGACACCCCTGTCCGCTGCTTTTTTGTGCTTGCATCTATCTCCTCGCCCAATGGGGATAAATCTGCAAGGCGTTTAGAATTTTCTGCAGTGCTTGTAGAAAATTCTAAACGCCTTGCAGATTTTCGTGCTTCCCCGGTTGAAAAATTTTTACTTATAATTAAAATCAACAAAGCACATTTATCAACTGGCTACTACACACTTACAAAACTAATACACGATGACGCGTGTATTAGTTTGCGGAAATCTTGTAACAAAAAGCCTTCTCGTGTGTTATATTATTAGAGGCTCGTTTCATTTCAGCCATTGATAAAAATTCAAATACCACACATCATGAGAAAAACTCTTTCTGTCATTCTCCTCACCGCAGGCTTGTCTTTGTGCCAAGCACTGCCCATGGTTGCCCAAAGCGTGAGAGTAAAAGTGAAAACACCCGGCACACTGGCCGAACGCATCAAGGCAAAAAGCAAAGACGCCATCACTTCTCTCAAAATCAGCGGAACGCTCAATGCAGAGGACATCCGCACCCTGAGATTCCTTTGCGGCCGCGACACTTTGGGAAATGAAACTCCCGGACGCATCAGTCATGTGGATCTGCGTGAAGTCTCGTTCGTTCCCGGCGGACGTCCGTATTTCTATGCCGACCGCAATTATTCCGTCCGCTCGGCTCACTCTTTGCCCGACTGCCTTTTCGATAAATGCAACAACCTTGAGAGTGTTGTACTGCCCGAACGCACCGACACCATCGGAATCTATAGTTTTGCCCACACCGCCCTGCGCGAAGTGCGTGTGCCGGACAATTGCATGGTGCGCATTCACGCTTTTTACAATTGCCGGCAACTCACGCAGATAGAGCTTGGCCGTATGCCACACACCGACTTTATGTTTTCAGATGCCTTTGCCCAATGCAACGCCATCCGCAGGGTACGCCTTCACGACATCGACTACGTTGGCGGAGGCTCATTCTGCAATATGCCTCACTTGGAGACTGTTGACTTTCGTGGCACGGTGGGACATATCGATGGCTACGTCTTTTCCGGCAACCCACGACTGAAAGCCATCCGCTTTCTCGGGAATGTAATCAACACCGGCGGCACGCAGTTTGTGGCCGACTGCCCATCGCTGACAAGCGTGGAGTTTTGCGGTGTGGTATTCAATACATATTTCGGAGCAGGGATAAACACACCGCAATTCAAGGCATACACCGTGAGCGGCGTTGTGCTGAATAGCGGAGTGGAGGCCGAACTCCCCTCTTCCACAGCTGCTCAACGCGCTGCCTACAAGGACTGGGAAACGTCCATCAAGCAATCTTGGGAGTGGGTGGAACGTTGTCTGCAAAGCAACAACATCTTCATGATACGTGTGGCCTGGAACAGCAGCGAAGCCATCCTGAAGGCAGCTCGCGAACAAGGATTAACGGAAATGGCGGACCGAATTAGCGAAAAGCGCAGCCACCTGAACACGGATGGAGGAAAAACTTATTTGGAAATACTCCGCGGGTCTGCACCATACGTTGCTGAAAACGAGCGCACCGATTTGCCGGCGTTCAAGTATGCCGACGTGTCCGACAGCCTGCTGCAACGCACGCGCCGATACTTCAACACCGACAGCATAGCCGGTAGCGGAGACGACGTCAGCCGCATCAAAAATCTGCTTGCGTGGGTGCACAACAACATACGGCACGATGGCAGTTCCAAGTGGCCCAATTGCCATATCAATGCCGTTGACCTGTATGAAACCTGTCAAAGAGAAAATCGCCCACTCAACTGCCGTTTTATGGCCATCATGCTCAACGAAATGCTGCTCTCGGTGGGAATTCCGGCACGCTACATCGGCTGTCAGTCCAAGCACTACGCCACCGATTCGGACAGCCACGTGATATGCATCGCCTGGAGCGAGAGCCTTGGCAAATGGATATGGGTGGACCCCACTTGGGAGGCCTACGTAACCGATGAGCACGGCACATTGCTACACCCCGGCGAGGTGCGTGAGAGGTTGCAGAAGGGACTGCCGCTGGTGGTCAATGAAAATGCCAACTGGAACCACAAGAACCGGACAAGCACAGAGGAATATCTGGAGAACTATATGGCCAAGAACCTCTACATCATCAGTTCATTCGCCACCAGTCAGAGCCAGGCTGAAGGGCCGGGCGAGAATCCGCGAACACCGATGATAACACTCATTCCGCAAGGCTTCGTATACGGAGGACTGACCACGACAGACGACAAATACTTTTGGCAGCCGCCCCATTGAGCATAGATTTTCACAAAAGGCTGAGGCAGATTTCAAACAGCATGAAGTCTGCCTCAGCCTTGTTTTTCAACATTTGCGTAATCATTTTTGCATCTATCTTGCTCATTACTGCATGTTTGAGCACCGCAACCGAGGGTTATTCCGTTAATTTTTGCTAACTTTGCACCCGCTTTCACAATTATCGGAATACAATAATAATATATACACTTATGAAGAAAACCATCGTAGACTTGTTCGAGGCCTCTGTACGCCAATATCCGAACAACACATTCCTACTTGAAAAAACCGGAAAAGCCTTTGAGCCGACCACTTACAAGCAAGTGAAAGAGCAGGTATACCGTCTCGGTGCCGGATTGCAGGCACTGGGCGTGAAGAAAGGCGACACCATGGCTTTGCTGAGCGAAGGCCGCAACATGTGGATTGTTGGCGAATTGGCCATGTTCTATGCCGGAGCAGTGAACGTGCCTCTGAGCATCAAGCTCGAGGAGAGCAACGATTTGTTGTTCCGCCTCGTGCACGGCGATGTGAAGTTTGTGATGGTGAGCGGCCAACAACTCAAAAAGATACGCCTCATCAAGAACCAACTGCCCGAGGTGCAAAAAATAATCGTGTTCGACGCACAGAAGAGCTACGAAGCCGGCGAAATCTCGCTGGAGGAAGTGATGAAGATGGGCGACGAATTCCTGGCTTCACACACCGAAGAAGAATTCCTGAAAGTGGCCAACTCCATTCAGAACGACGACTACGCCACCATCACCTACACCAGCGGAACCACTGCCGACCCCAAGGGCGTGGTGCTCACACACCGCAACTACACAGCCAACGTGGAGCAAGCGCTCACGCTCGTGGACATCAACGAACACTGGCGCACGCTCATCATCCTGCCCCTCGACCACTGCTTTGCACACGTGGTGGGTTTTTACATTATGATGTCGGTGGGTGCAACGGCTGCTACCGTGCAGGTGGGCCGCACTCCGCTCGAAACACTCAAAAACATCCCCGGAAATATCCGCGAAGTGAAGCCTCACTTCATCTTGAGCGTACCGGCTTTGGCCAAAACCTTCAAGAAGAACATCGAACAGGGCATCCGTGCCAAGGGCAAAACCACTGTGCGTTTGTTCAACATCGGTATGCGCCTCACGCAAATCTATTACGGCGACAGCAACCTCGATTCCAAGGGAGTGCGTGCCCTGCTGAAACCTCTGGTATCGTTTTTCGACAAACTCATCTTCTCGAAAGTGCGTCAGAACTTCGGTGGCGAGCTCCGCTTCTTCATCGGTGGCGGTGCTTTGCTCGACAAGGATTTGCAGAAGTTCTACGTAGGCATCGGCATACCCATGTACCAAGGTTACGGACTCTCTGAAGCCACTCCCGTTATCTCCAGCAACGGTCCCGAACTCTATCGTTTCGGTTCGAGCGGCAAGTTGGTGAAGCCCATCGAACTGACCATCTGCGACCCCGAGGGACGTGAACTCCCCACCGGCGAGATGGGCGAAATCGTGGTAAAGGGCGAGAACGTGATGGCCGGCTACTGGAAAAATCCGGAATCGACTGCCGAAACCGTGCGCGACGGCCGCCTCTACACCGGCGACCTCGGCTATATGTCGGAAGAGGGCTTGCTCTATGTGAAAGGTCGTTTCAAGAGTCTGCTCATCTCAAGCGACGGTGAAAAATACAGCCCCGAAGGCATTGAGGAAGCATTGGTGGAAAAATCACGCTACATCGATCAGGTGATGCTCTACAACAACCAATCTCCCTTCACCACTGCGCTCATCGTGCCCAACAAGGAGCAATTGCGCCGCAAGGTTTCGCAGAAAGGATTGACGCTCGACACGGAAGAAGGTCGCAAAGCAGCGTTGCAGAAACTGGAAAGCGAAGTGAACAAGTTTAAGCGCGGCGGCGAATTCGAGGGAATGTTCCCCGAGCGTTGGCTGCCCAGCAACTTCGCCGTACTGGCCGAGCCTTTCACCGAGCAGAACCAAATGATTAACTCCACCATGAAAATGGTTCGCGGCAAAATTGAGAAAGCCTATGCCGAACGTTTGGAGTTCCTCTATACGGCTGAAGGAAAGCAGTTGCTCAACAGTCAGAACCTCGACGCTCTGAAATAAATTTTGCACCCATGAATACACTGAAATCATCCATCATGTCGGGCATTGCCATCGGCACTGCCGGCATCGGTTTCCTTGCCACACGCGACATTGTGGGAAGCGTGCTTTTCGCCTTCGCACTTATCACTGTGGTGAGCTATAAACTGAAACTCTACACCGGAACGGCCGGATTTATCAAGCGCAATGAAGTGCCCTATCTGCTCTACGTGCTGGCCGGTAACCTGGTGGGATGCTTCATCATGGCAATGCTGACACGCTGCTCGCCGCTCGAATTGCAAGCCTCGGCACAAAACCTGCTCGAAGGTCGCTTGGCGGTGGGTCCCCTGCGCGGCGGACTGCTGGCCATCGGTTGCGGATTTATCATGACCACGGCCGTAACCTTTGCGCGTAAGGGCAACAACCTCCCGCTGCTCTTCGGTGTGCCTCTCTTTATCACGTGCGGTTTTCCGCACTGCGCAGCCGATGCTTTCTTCTACATGACTGCTCCGCTTTCATTCTGGAGCGCACATCTCGGCGAAATTCTCATTTTCTACGTAAGCATTGTCATCGGCAACTTTGTGGGTTGCAATGCTTATCGCTGGGTGATGGGAAGCAACCCGGAGTAGAGCTCAGATATTTTCAAGGTTTTCAGATACGCGAGAGCCGATTTGCCCAATGCCCATGCGGCGTTTGTGCAAATCGGCTCTCCGTTTTTGTTCCTGCCTGATGACATCTTGATTTTTCCGATGCCTTTCTTGAAAAAGTGGCAAGGCGTGCCACTAATTCTGCAAAGCCTTGGGGAAAATCCGCCAAGGCACAAAAAAGCCGATGCAAGCACTATGGGCTACATCGGCCGGGGTAACAAAATTTTAATAGCTTGTTGACGGAGCGTTAATCACTCTGCCGAAACGGCTTCGCTCTGCGGAGCATTGCCTTTGCGGCGATGACGGCCACCGCGATGGTGTCGACGCGATTTGCCCTTTGAGGCCTGCTCTTTGGAGGATAACGGGGCTGCATCGCTTGCAGCTGAAGCATTGTCGCGCTTCTGCGCTTGCTTCTCCCCCTGTTGCTTTCTGCCGTTGCGCGAACGGTTTCCCGACCTTCCACGCCCCTTTCCGCGACCGCCTTTGCGCTCTCTTCCACCTCCGGAAGCGGCGGCCGAAGGTTGTTCCAAGCCTTCGGGCAAAGCCTCGCGCTGAACTTTTTCTTCCAACAAACGTTCGATGGATGCCAAGGCGGGACGGTCCTTCTCGCCCACCAGGGTATAAGCCTTTCCCTCGCGGCCGGCACGCGCCGTACGACCGATGCGGTGAACATAATCCTCGGGGTCGCGCGGCGCATCGAAGTTGACAACCATCGTGATATCGTCGATGTCGATGCCGCGTGCCACGATGTCGGTGGCCACAAGGATGTCGATTTGTCGCGCCTTGAACTTGTTCATCACCTCATCACGCTCCTTTTGGTCCAAATCAGAGTGCATGGCCGCCACATTGTAGCCGGCCTTCAGCAAGTTGATATTCATCTCCTTGACCTTGATTTTGGAGGAAGCAAACACAATGACACGTTCCGGCTTCTTGAGCGAGAAGATATGCTTGAGGATGGTGAATTTGTCGTGCTCCTTACAGATAAATACGCGTTGGTCTATCTTCTCTGCCGGTTTCGACACGGCAATTCGCACTTCCACGGGGTCGTGCATGATATCGCGTGCCAAAGCGTTAATCTTCTCCGGCATAGTGGCTGAGAAGAGGATGGTTTGACGCTCTTTGGGCAGACATTTCACAATCTGCATGATGTCTTCACTGAAACCCATGTCGAGCATGCGGTCGGCCTCGTCGAGCACGAAGTGGGTGGTGCGGCTGAGATCGAGCGTGCCGAGACTGAGATGCGTGATGAGTCGGCCGGGCGTGGCAATCACCACATCGGCTCCGCGCGTCAATCCGCGACGTTCCTGCTCGTATCGCACACCATCGTTGCCACCATACACGGCCACACCGTTGATGTTCATGTAATAGGCAAAGCCCTGCATGGCCTGATCGATTTGGCGTGCCAACTCCCGTGTGGGAGCCATGATGAGGCAATTCACGGCATCGGTGGGATGCTCACGGGTGCGCAACAAGGTGAGCAGCGGCAGCAAATAAGCCGCCGTCTTGCCCGTTCCTGTCTGTGCGATACCGATAAGGTCGCGTCCCTCCAAGAGTGGCGGAATGCACTTTTCCTGCACCGGCGTGCAGCGGTCGAAGCGCATGTCGTAGAGCGCATCGAGCACATCATCGTGCAAAGGAAGGTCATAAAAGGACGTGGCTTCCCGAACCGCCTCTTCCGGATTTTCGGGAAGCACTGCGGCGTCGTTTATGTTGGTTTCTGAATTCATTTACAATGGGTTTATTATATATAAGAAAAAGGGCGTACCTTTACGCTAAAGGACTTCGCCCGATGAGAATCCCCCTACTGCGGAGTGCGCTTGTAGAGGAAGAATGCGATGATGGCAAACAAAATGTTGGGTATCCACACGGCAATCATGGCCGGCCATCCTGCATTGGTGGCGAATGAGGCCGATATGGTTTGGAAAAAGATGTAAGAGAAGCTGAGTGCCAAGCCCAGGCCGATGGAAGCACCCATGCCGCCTTTGCGCTTCTCACACGAAAGCGAAACTCCGATGAGTGTCAGAATGAAAGCGGCAAACGGCATGGCAAATCGCTTGTGATATTCCACCTCAAAGACACTGATGCCCGACGCACCGCGCATCTTTTGTCGCTCAATGAATTCAGACAATTCCGGCAGCGTCATGGTTTCCTGCTGACCGCGTGTATAGAAGAAATCACTGGGTTCCATCAAAATTACAGTGTCGATGCGTTCGCCGGAAGTGATTTTCTCACGCATTCCTTTGAGCGTTCGGATGCGGTAATTGCGCAGCGTCCACGAGTGGCGGCGTTCGGAAAGCGTGTCATACTGAATGGTTTGCGCCGTCATGTGCGAAATGAGCTTTTTGTTGGCAAACTTATCCAACGAAAAGCCGTAGCCGGACTTCGTGCGGTTGTCGAAATGGGTGATATAAGCCACCACACCCGTGTCCACCTGCATCTGTATGTTTTCCAAGGTGTTCGAACTCTTCTTCTTGATATAGGCGTTCTCAAAATTCACTTTCGCCACATTTCCGTGCGGTATGACGTAAGCACCCAAAAGGAAGGAGGTGATGGCAATGAGCGCTGCCGAAATCATATAAGGTTTGAGCAACCGGCGGAAACTCATTCCGGCAGATTTCATGGCAATGATTTCAGAATTGTCAGCCAATTTGCAAGTGAAGAAAATCACCGCGATGAAAACGAAAAGCGGGCTGAAAAGATTGGAGTAGTATGGAATGAAATTCAGATAGTAATCTGTCAAGACACGCTGCATCGGCACATGACTCTGCGTGAGCTTATCGATTTTCTCGTTGAAGTCGAAAATAATGGAAATGGTGATGATGATAGCTATCAAAAAGATGTATGTGGTGAGGAACTTCTTGATGATGTATCTGTCGATACGATTGATATTCAGCAATCGCATCACAGGCAGGAAACAAAGCATCAGCACACGTGCCAATCCCTTTCCCAACTTCTTGCATGCAGTTGCAACAAGTTGGAATACTCTCTTCATTCTTTGCATCTTAACACCCATATCCTCTACTATCTCTTTATTTTAAAGTCTGCGCATCAGGCGCTCCACCATCTCTGCTTTCCACGATGCGAAGGTGTCGTTCTGAATTTGGCGACGTGCTTCGCCGACCAACCACAGATAGAACGCGAGGTTGTGGATGCTGGCAATCTGCATCGCCAACAACTCCTTGGCTTTGAACAAATGGTGCAGGTATGCCTTGGAGTACTGCAAATCGGCTTGGCAATAACCGGCGACATCCACCGGTGAGAAGTCGGTAGCCCATTTCGCATTGCGCATATTCATCACACCTTCGGCGGTGAAGAGCATAGCATTGCGACCATTGCGCGTCGGCATCACGCAGTCGAACATATCCACACCACGTTCGATGGCTTCAAGGATATTGACCGGCGTTCCCACACCCATAAGATAGCGTGGGCGATTTTGAGGTAAAATCTCGTTGACCACTTCAATCATCTCATACATCACGGGAGCCGGTTCGCCCACTGCTAGACCACCAATGGCGTAACCGTCGGCATCAAACTGGGTTACAAACTCTGCGCTCTCGCGACGCAAATCCTTGTAGACGCATCCTTGCACAATAGGGAAGAGCGACTGATTGTATCCGTATTTGGGTTCGGTTTCGTTGAAACGCTTTTCACATCGCTTCAGCCAATCGTGTGTCAGTGCCAAACTCTTTTTGGCATATTGATAATCGGCTGTACCGGGAGGACACTCATCGAAGGCCATCATAATGTCGGCACCGATGGTTCGCTCAATGTCCATCACACCTTCGGGCGTGAAGAAGTGCTTGCTTCCGTCGATGTGTGAGCGAAATTCGCATCCCTCAGCACTGAGTTTGCGAATGCCTGTCAATGAAAACACCTGGAAGCCGCCACTGTCGGTGAGCATCGGGCGATCAAAGCCATTGAACTTATGCAAACCGCCGGCCTTTTCCAACACATCCAAACCCGGACGCAGATAAAGGTGGTAAGTGTTGCCCAAAATGATTTGTGCTTTCACCTCATCCTTAATTTCGTGCAGATGCACACCTTTCACACTTCCCAAGGTTCCCACCGGCATAAAGATGGGCGTTTCGATGTTGCCGTGATCGGTTGTGATGATACCGGCACGCGCCGAAGAGTTGGCATCGGTATGTTGAAGTTCGAATTTCATTTTTTATCAGCCTCCTTGTTTTCTGTCTCCACCGTGAGTGTGATGGCGTTCTCTACTTTCTCATCCAGCAAAGCAATGTCGAACACTTGTTGCGCATTTTCCACGAAATGAAAAGTGAGTCCTTCGATATACTTCTCGTTGATTTCTTCAATGTCCTTGCGGTTGTCCACACTCATCACGATATCGGTGATGCCGGCACGCTTGGCGGCAAGGATTTTCTCCTTGATGCCTCCCACAGGAAGCACTTTGCCACGCAATGTCATCTCACCCGTCATGGCGATGTTCTCATGCACTTTTCTTTGTGTCAAAGCCGAAGCGATGGACGTTGCCATGGTGATACCGGCCGAGGGACCATCTTTCGGTGTTGCCCCTTCGGGAACATGCAGGTGCAAACTCCATTGTTCGAAGATGCGGTAATCGATGTTCAGTTGCTCGGCATGGGCTTTCACGTACTCCAAAGCCAAAGCTGCCGACTCTTTCATTACATCTCCCAAATTACCCGTAATGGTGAGTCGCGGTGCTTTGCTACGACTGACGCTGGTTTCGATGAAAAGTATTTCGCCACCCACGGCTGTCCAAGCCAATCCTGTAACCACACCGGCGTATTTGTTGCCTTGATACTTATCGCGGTTGTAAATTGGTTTACCCAGCAATTCGCTGATGTTCTCGGGCTTGAGTGCGGTTCCTAGCAAAGGACATTCGGCTTCGATGCCGGCACGATAGGCCACCTTGCGGAAGATTTTTCCGATTTGCTTTTCCAATTGTCGCACACCGCTTTCGCGCGTGTAATTGTCGATGAGGAAATCGAGAGCCTTAGGAGTGAAGCGCACCTTCTTGCCTTTGCCGAAATCGATATCATTGTTCTCCTTGGGCACAAGGTGGCGCTTGGCAATTTCACGTTTCTCTTCGGTGAGATAGCCTTCCACTTCAATCAGTTCCATGCGGTCGAGCAGCGGTCCCGGGATGGTGTTCAGGGTATTGGCTGTGGCAATGAACAAGACATTCGACAGGTCATAGTCGATGTCAAGGTAGTTGTCATGAAAAGCCGCATTCTGTTCCGGGTCGAGCACTTCGAGCAATGCCGATTGCGGATCGCCGTGGTAATTGTTTTGCGACACCTTGTCGATTTCGTCGAGGATAAACACGGGATTGTCCGTACCGGCTTTGATCAAACTCTTAATGATGCGTCCGGGCATGGCACCGACATAGGTCTTTCGGTGTCCGCGGATTTCGGCTTCGTCATGCACGCCGCCCAATGAGATTCGCACATACTTACGTCCCAGAGCCTCTGCCACGCTCTTGCCGAGCGATGTTTTACCAACGCCCGGAGGACCGTAAAGACAGAGAATGGGCGCTTTGCGATTGCGACGACGGGGCAAAACGGCCAGATATTCGAGCACGCGCTCTTTCACCTTTTCCATACCGTAGTGGTCGCGATTTAGCACCTTCTCGGCCGCTTCGAGCCGCATGTCATCATCGGTCTGTACCCCCCAAGGCAACGAAGTTACTGTTTGGAGATACACCAGCTGCACATTGTAGTCGGGGCTTTGAGGATTGATACGCTCAAGCTTGCTCAACTCCTTCTGCATCTGCTTCTTGATAGCTTCGGGCAGGCTAAGCTTTTCCATCTTTTCGCGCAACTGCTTCACATCCTCGTTGCCGTTATCGCCAAGCTCGTCTTGAATGTTCTTGATTTGCTGTTGCAGGAAATACTCCTTCTGCTGTTGGTCGAGTTCCTCACGTGTGCGGTTTTGGATGGTAGCTTTCAGGTGTGCATATTGACACTCGCGATTGAGGATGGTCAGCAACTTGAAGGCCCGCTGCTTGTGGTCGGGTTCTGCCATGATTTCCGCTTTCTCGTGAATAGCGAAAGGCATGTTGGTGCAGATGAAACTGGTGAGGAAAATGGGATGTGTGATGTTGCGTATGGCAAACGAGGCTTCGTCGCGGAACTGCTCATTCAGTTTGAGCCAACGCAAGGTGAGGTCCTTGCAGGCCTCGGACACTGCTTCATATTCCTTGTCACCCTCTTCGGGGAGAACATCATCGAGCGGTGTTACTTGCGCGCGAAGATAAGGTTTCGCGCGTGTGATACTGTTCAGCTCCACGCGACCATAACTTTGCAGAATCACAGTGGTGTTGCCATCGGGCAGTTCGAGCACGCGCACGGCCTTTGCCACCACGCCAATGGGATAAAGGTCGTCCAAGCCGGGAAATTCCACTTCGGCTTCTTTCTGACAAACGACAGCCATCAGACCGCCGTTTTTGGCTGCTTGCGAAATGAGTTTCAACGAAGCCGGTCGCCCCACCGACACGGGTGCCACCACGCCGGGAAACAGCATCATGTTGCGCAAGGGCAGCACCGGCAGCACCGGTTCCACTTCCTGACTGAACAAAGAGGATATATCTCCATCGAAATCGGCTATGAGCGAAAAGGGATTGTGAGGCATCTCGTCGTTATTTTTCATTTATCTGTTGCGTTAGTTGATATTTGTGGGTGTGTTCAAGCCCTGCCTCAGCAAAAAGTATGCCGCAAGACCACAGCCCCACCATTTGAGTGCGCATTACCGCAAATTCGTTGCAAAATTACGAAAAAGAATGCCACAAACGCGTTCTGACTGCCAAGATTTGCGAAAAACCCATGCCGGCTCACTCACTCTCACCTCGCTATCGTGGTTCGGCGCACATAAAAATCCTTGCGGCTTTCCTTGATTTTACGCACGCCTTGCAGAATTCTGTTTTACGAAATTCAGCTGCGGCTCGGCCAAACGTGAAAACCCTTACGGCTTTTCCCGATTTTGCACTCGCCTTGCAGAATTTTCTGCAGTGCTTGTAGAAATTTCTGCACGCCTTGCGAAAAATCCTCCTCCCCTCTCCCCTTTTCACAAAGGCATTTTCTTATTTTCGCCCACAAGATTTGTTTACTTATTTTTACACTTTCTTATCATTTTGATAGCTCGTAAAACATTTTTTTATAACTTTGCCCCCTCATCTTAACCTATTTCAAACAAGTAGGTTCAACAAAAACTGAGACAACACTTAATTTCAATTTTCCTTTATTTATTAACTAATCAACAAAAAGCTTTATGAAAAGATCATTACTTTTCTGTCTGATGCAATTGTTTGCTTTCAGCATGTTTGCCCAGACGCTTGAAAGTCCTCTGGAACTTCCCATCGGTGAAGTTACAGTGGACACCGAAGCTACGTACTTCAAGTACACAGCTCCGGAAGAGCAAGATGTGTTCTTGCAGATTACTTGCACTGGCTGGAATCCCAGTGTAACTGTGAGCAAGGATGGTTCAGACGACACCATGCTTGACTACGCTCAGTACATGGGTTCTGAGCTCTATCCCGTCAGCAAGGGCGAAACGGTGATTGTCTTCGCCAGCAGTTGGATGGGTTCAGGAACCTTCCAGACTGCTGTTATCGAAAACACAAGCATCGGTAGCGGTCTCACTTGCGACGACGCTGTTGTTGCAGGCGAAGGAACTTTCTACATTCCTTCTCCCTTCGACTACAACGAGTATGTTGCTCTCCCCGGCTACAGCCAGTTCACTGTGCCCGAAGGTGATGAGGAAGGTATTCTTGAGTTGACCTTCTATGGTTATCCCAACAGCATCACTTTGATGGAAAGCTGTGATGACACTGAAGGTGTTCAGCTCGAAATCACCGACATGGATGATTACAGCTACCGCACTTCAGCCCTTGTGCAACCCGGTAAGACTTACATCATCAAGACCACGGGTTACTCTTCGTTCATCGCTTCTTATCGCTTCATCGTTCCCGAAGCCGGCTATTCTTGCGCTATGCCGCTCGAAGGCAAGGTGGGTGAAAACACCCTTCCCGCTGCTGCCGGTCGCTACTGGTACGAATTCACATCTGAAAAGGCCGGTGCCATCGTTGTTAACTCTGTAGCTGACCTCACCGGTGGTAGCACTCGCATCTACGAAGAATGCGGCGACTACTATCCCTCTACCACCATGGGTTATCTGCACGCTCGCCGTGTAGTTACTGATGCCGGTACTTACTACATCTGCATCGAAAAGGCCAACAGCACCGATGCTGACGAAACATTCACCATCAGTTTGGAAGAACTTCAGGCTTACGATGCCATCGAAACTGCCGAAGCTTTGACCAACGGCGATTACGTTACTCCGAAGTCAAATGGTAACTACTACTATACCATCACCACTCCTGCCGAAGAAGGAAGCTACTTCATCGACGTAACTCCGGGCAAGGATTTCAACAGCTATGAAACTCACATGGCTATCTACCCCGAAACAACCATGAGCGTTTGGGATGGTGGTCAGGAAGATGTTCAGATTCACCTCGTGGCTGAAGCTGACACCAAGTACATCCTCGAATGGTATTGCCAAGAAGGTGTAAACGAAATCCCCTTCAACGTTAACATCACTAAGATCGAGAAGGGTCAGGTTTACAGCGATCCTATCGAAGCTAAGGAAGGTGCTAACACCCTGAAGGCTACTAACGAAGTTTACTACAGCTACACCGCCACTCAAGACGGTTGGTTGGTAATCGATGCCGGCGACCCCACCATCGAAGTTAGCTTCCCCCGTGGCCCCGGTCAGTGGGACGGTGTTTACACTGCTCACCACATCGGCACCATCACCAAGGTGGAAGTGGAAGCCGATATGGAATACATCATCAAGTTCGGCAACGTAGTTGAAGACACAGAATTCGAACTCTCTCAAGAAGATTACAAGCAGGGTGAATCTGCCGACAATCCCTTCATCGTTGACGAAACAGGTGTGAGCAACATCCCCGCAGCTTCCGGTAACTCTTACCACAAGTATGTAGCTACTCGTGAAGGTATGTTGCAGGTGAATGTTGACGCTATGAATGAATACCTCAACGGTTCTTACACTCAAGTTGTTGTTACCATCGACGGTTCACGCAACAACGTTAGCACCAACAACGAAGGTACTTACGAAGGCGTTTACCCCGTTAAGGAAGGCAGCGAAGTAATCGTTATGGTTACCTTGGCCAGCGCTCAGGAAGGCAAGACCGTGAAGCTCTCTGTTCGCGACTTGCTCCCCGGCGAAAGCAGCAGCAAGCCCATCGTCATCGAACACAACGGCGAAAGCCTCGAATACCTCTTCCCCGAAGTTCGCAACCGCCTCAATGCTAAGTGGTACAGCATCCAGCTCAGCGAAGGTTCATTCAGTATTTCTACCACTCAGAACTACTTCAGCATGGACCTCTACAAGAGCGGCGACACTGAAAATGTATTGGCTAACGCATACTCTAACTGGGAAGCCGACCCCATTTGCTACGAGCTCACTTACGACGTAGAAGAAGCCGGTGAATACCTCCTCTGCTTGAGCTACGACTATGGTGAATTCTATGCTGCTATCAGCGGTACAGCTCTCCAGGCTGCTGCTCCCGAAGTTGTTAAGCCCATCGCTGCCCTCTCTGAATTGAGCAACGCCAAGGCTTACACCCTCACCAACGCACGCACCGGTTGGGGCGTTGATGCCACCAACATGAAGACCACCAACGACCTCGGTCTCACCAACGATGCAACTGATGCCAACCAGCAGTTCGCCATCCTCACCAGCAACAACGGTAAGTCTTACTACCTTTATAGCGTAGGTCAGAGCAAGTTCGTTGGTAAGAAGGGTGTGTTGAGCGAAACTCCCACTGACCCCATCTACTTCAAGGCCGGTGAGAAGGATAGCACCTTCGTGCTCTACATCGACGGCGACAACCACTTCAACGCCGGTGGTTCTAAGCAAACCTCTATCGACTGGTGGGGAACTCCCGACGCAGGTAACTCTAACTACATCCTCCCCGTTGTTGACTTCGACGCAACAGCTGCTCTCGCCCTCATCAAGGAAGTTGAGAAGGATAAGGTATATGGTGTTACTTCACTCGACGAATTGAGCAACGACAAGGCTTACTACGTACAGAACACTCGCGGTATGTGGGCATACGATCCTGCTTACACCGTTGAAGGTGCTGTTATTGGTACCGACATCCTCGTATCTTCAACTTGCGCTGGTGTTGCCGCCGACTTGGCCGATGCCAACAAGCAATTCGCTTTCTTGAAGTCTAAGAAGGGCAACTACTACCTCTATAGCGTAGCTGCCAAGAAGTTTGCCGTTGTGAACGGTCAAGGTGTAGGTTTGGTTGACACTCCCACCACCGTGGCCAACATCCTCAATAGCAAGAACGGCGGTCAATACGCTTGGGTTGTAGCTCTCGGCGAAAACCACATCGGTATCTCCAACAACTACACCAACGTGGGTGGTCTCATCACCTTCTGGAACGACCTCGGCGATGCCGGCAACACCGTGGAATTCATCGAAGCAGGTGAACTCGATGCAACCGAAGCCCTCGCAGCTATCGAAGCCTTCGAAAACCCCGCTCCCGTGGTTACCACCGTTGAGGTGAGCCCCACTCCCGGTCATTATGACGAACTCCCCGCTCAGATCACCATGACCTTCAGCGCCAACATCGAAGCTCTCGAATTCGGTGTGCTCCGTACCAACATGACCGGTATGCGTGGTTACACCTTCTCTGAAGAAGACTACACCATCGCTGAAAACGTGCTCACCCTCAACATCCCCGCCGACTACATCAAGTACCAGGCACAAGCCATGATTATGCTCCAAGTGAAGGACATTAACGGCAACTACGTAACTTACGGTGAAAGAGAAGAATACATCTCTCTCGAATACACCGCACCCGTACGCGCCGACATCTTCTCTTGCGTAGCCATCACTCCTGAAGATGGTAGCGAAGTGGCCGAACTCAAGGAATTCACACTCACCTTCGAGAACCCCACAAGTGGATACGACTTCGTAGGCGGTGTTGACACCAAGAAGGCCATCGTTCTCAAGGACGCTGAAGGCAACATCGTGGCCAACGGTACCGCCAAGGTTAACTCTGAAGAATACGGCATGGACGTTGTCATCACTCTCGACAAGGCCATCAGCGAAGTGGGCACTTACACACTCGTAGTTCCCGAAGCAACCGTATTCAACGCCAACTTCGATCCTGAAGCTGAAGACTTCGGCATCGCTTGGGGCGCACTCTACAACCCCGAGTTCACCGCTACCTTCACCGTAGTTGTTCCCGAAGGCATCGCCGGCATCATCGGCAACGCCACTTCAGTTAAGGTTTACGACATCAAGGGTCGCCTCGTTAGCAACTCAGTCAAGAACCTCAAGAAGGGTCTCTACATCATCAACGGCAAGAAAGTGTTGGTGAAATAATCCCCAAGTTCTGAACGAACTTAAATAAACATTCTGAAAAGCCCCTGTCGAACGCTCGGCAGGGGCTTTTTCTGTGCCTTCCGGTTTGCAAACAGATTGAGAAGAATACTTTTTAGTAAATTAAACAAAGGTAATTTCGGCCTTAACCAAAGCTTAATTTGTTTGTAACACTCTCATAACATCGTGCCCGTACTTTTGCACCGTCAAACAAAATATGGACAAAAAAGTAATTTTCGCAGGCCTCTTGGCTTGCACCAGCATCGCCACACAGGCACAAGATGCAAAGACGGCAGAACCTAAGGGCAAAGCCATCGTACAAGTGTTCGGCAACTTCCACTCTGGTTTCGGTGCACAGGGTGATGACCGCGGATTCGAATTGGAGCGCAGTTACTTGGGCTACGAGTACAATTTGGCTGGGGGTCTTTCGGTCAAAGGTGTGATGGACATTGGCAAATCCAACAATGTGGACGACTACCACCGCATCGCTTACATCAAAAATGCAATGGTATCGTGGAAGAAAGGCGGCTTGACCCTCAATGGTGGTTTGATTTCTACCACACAATTCAACTTCCAGGAAAAGTTCTGGGGCTACCGCTATGTGATGAAATCATTCCAGGATCAATACAAATTTGGTAGCAGCGCCGACCTCGGTTTGTCTGTGGCATACCGATTTGCCGACTGGGTATCTGCCGACGCTATCGTGGTGAATGGCGAAGGTTATAAGAAAGTGCAAAAGAGCGACGGATTAAACTACGGCCTCGGTGTAACGCTCACACCGGTGAAAGGTTTCCAAGTGCGCTTGTATGGTGGAATCAACGAGAACGACGATCCAGCGAAGAAGGATGTTGTGAATGTGGCAGCATTTGCGGGTTACAAGCACGAACGCTTCACCCTGGGTGCAGAATACAACCACATGCTCAATGCTTCGGGCAAGGCAGATGCCGATCAATACGGCTACTCGGTATTTGGTTCCGTTAAGCTCGGTAAAATCACCGATCTCTACGCACGCTTCGACGATATTTATTCACGCAACCAGTGGAACGTGGCAAAGGATGAACAGGCTGCTATCCTCGGTGCACAAGTCAAATTGGGCAAATATGTCAAGGTAGCACCCAACGTACGCGTAGAAATCCCCAAGGCTGAGGGCACCAAAGCTAATTGCTCGGCTTATATCAACTGCTATTTCGGACTTTAACCTCAAAACAACAAAAACTATTCATATATATAATTACTTGAATTATGAAAAAGATTTTTCTCCCCTTTCTCACAATGGCAATGGGCCTTGTGATGACCGCTTGCGGTGGCGCAACAGAAACTAGTCGTGAAGCACAAGAACTTTCGGGTGCCGGTGCTACATTCCCCCAACCCTTCTACAACGTTGTGTTCGAACAATTCGGCCAGGTGAATGGCGATGCCATAGCTTACGGCGGAATCGGTTCTGGCGGTGGTGTACGCAACCTTCGCGACAAAATTGTAGACTTCGCAGGTAGCGATGCTTTCCTCTCGGACAAGGAAATGAGCGAAATGGATGCCGTGGTGCACGTGCCTACCTGTATGGGGGCCGTAGTACTGGCTTACAATTTGGATGGTGTGAAAGATTTGAAACTCTCAGGCGAAGTGATTGCCGACATTTTTGCAGGAGAAATCAAGATGTGGAACGATGCACGCTTGGCGGAACTCAACCCGGGCGTTGCACTTCCTGCAGAAGCCATCATCCCTGTATTCCGCTCGGATGGTTCGGGCACCACCTTCGTCTTCACCGACTATTTGACTAAGGTGAGCCAAAATTGGGCTAACAAATTCGGTGCCGGCAAATCTGTCAACTTCCCCACAGGTCAAGCAGCCAAGGGTAATCCCGGTGTAGCAGGTGTGATTAAGCAAACCAAGAATACGATCGGCTATGTAGGTTCGGAATATGCCTTTGCACAAAAGATTTCATACGCAAGCATTCAGAATGCAAAGGGCGAATTCGTATTGCCTACTGCCGAAAGTATTTCTGCGGCGGCTTCAGGCGAAATCCCTGCCGACACACGCTGCTCTATCACCAATGCTGATGCTCCTGGAGCCTACCCTATCTCTACCTTCACATGGATGATTATCTACAAGGAGCAACACTATGCTGACCGTAGCCATGAGCAAGCAGTAGCGACGCTCGACCTCTTGCAATACATTCTGTCGGACGAAGCGCAAAAGATTACGGCCGAAGTGCACTATGCACCACTCCCTGCCAAGGCCAAGGAATTGAGCATTGAGAACTTGAAAACCGTAACTTACGACGGAGCAACAATTTTGAAGTAAACTTCCATATCCCTGAATATCTGAGCCTCATTACCTCAGTACTTCAGAACATCGCAACTTCAATTTATGAACGATAAGTTATATCGAGTACTATTATTTGCGGCGGCATTGATTATGCCGATAGTGTGCGGGGGCGTAGTTTACGCCCTCGTCACTGACGCATACGAGGCTTTCGAGCATTTTGGCTTCTTCCGTTTCCTCACCTCGTCTGATTGGAGCTACACCGAGGGCGCAGAGCAATACGGTGCCTTGCCTTTTATCACGGGTACATTGATGACCACCATCTTGGCATTGATTTTTTGCATTCCTTTTTCCCTGCCCGTAGCACTCTTTGTGGGTGAATATTTCAAGGGAACGAAGATTGCATCAGTGCTGAGCACCGTGACAGATCTCTTGGCAGGTATTCCCTCCATCATCTATGGTTTGTGGGGATTCTATACTCTTCGCCCCATCATCATGTCGCTCAACATTTCGGAGCAGGGTTCGGGCATTTTGACTGCCTCGCTGGTCTTGGCGATAATGATTATTCCCTACGCCGCTTCGCTGAGCGCCGAGTTTATTAAGATGGTGCCGGGCGACCTGAAAGAAGGTGCCTACAGCTTGGGGGCAACAAGGGCTGAAGTCATTCGTCGCGTAGTCTTCCCCGTAGCGGGTTCGGGTATCTTCTCTGCTTATGTACTAGCCATAGGGCGTGCTTTGGGCGAGACGATGACGGTGACGATGCTCATCGGCAATACGAACAATATCCCCAACTCTATCACCTCGACGGGCAATAGTATGGCGTCTATCATAGCTAATCAGTTTGGCGAAGCCGACGACCTGCGCCTCTCATCATTGATTGCGATTGGTTTGATCTTGTTCCTGATTACGGCAGTGATAAATATGATGGGTAAGATGATGATTAAACGTGCAAGAATTGCTTAACTATGATGAAAGTAAAAACAAAAAGTCGTTTAGCCAAGAATCGCCTGATGCTCTGGGGCATCTGTGCGCTGGCGGCACTCACGGCTGTGCCTCTACTGGCTATCCTGGGGGAAGTTTTCCTACGCGGTTATGACCAACTGACTTGGTCTTTCTTCACCGAACCTACCCCTACTGCCTACAAGGCGATGAAGGCCATTGAGGCAGGTCTGCCTATCCCCGGCGGCATAGCAAATGGTATCATCGGAACAATGATCATGCTCGGTATGGCTGTTGTGGTGGCCGTACCGACCGGAATCCTTTGTGGCGTCTATTTAGCGGAACATCAAAAGCAGCGCTTTGCTCAGGGCGTTAGTTATCTGACAGACCTGCTCCAGGGCACCCCGTCGGTCATCATTGGTATCATCACCTACATTTGGGTGGTAGTTCCGATGCAAGGTTACTCCGCCATTGCCGGTAGCGTGGCACTGTGCATCATGATGCTACCGCTCATCATTCGTTCGACCGAGGAGACACTCAAAATCCTGCCCGCTTCGCTCAAGGAAGCCGGTCTTGCGCTCGGTGGCAACAAGGCGCGAGTGATGCTACGTGTACAGTTGCCCGCGGCCTTTGGCGGTATCTTCACTGGTGTGCTTTTGGCTATCTCTCGTGTCATCGGCGAGACAGCGCCCTTGATGTTCACCGCACTGGGATGCTCGCTCATTCGCTTTGCGGTAGACAAGCCTATCTCGGCCGTTCCCCTCTTGATTTGGGAGTTCTTCAACGACCCCAACCTGCAAGACCTGATTTGGGGAGCCTCGCTCTTCCTGCTATTATTCGTCCTTTCATTAAACCTATTAGCAAAGTATTTAGCAAACAAATGGAATCAGTAACACCTATACTCGAGTTTAATAAAACCTGTGTGTCGTACACTAAGCAGACCATGGCGGTGAAGTACGTCTCGGCAGCGATCGAGCGAAACACTATCACGGCTATTATGGGCCCCTCGGGGTGTGGCAAGTCTACCCTGCTGCGTGCGGTCAACTTGATGCACAATTTGTATCCCAATATCCGAGTGGATGGCGAAATCCTGTTGAATGGCGAAAACATCCTTTCGATGGAACCTATCGACGTACGTCGCCGCGTGGGCATGGTGTTTCAGCGTCCCGCGCCCTTCCCTACGATGAGCATCTACGACAACGTTCTGTCGGGATTTGCCCTCAATGGCATTCGCCTGTCCAAGACCGAACGCGATGCCACCGTGGAGCGTTGTCTGCGAAGTGTAGCATTGTGGGACGAGGTCAAGGATGTGTTGAACAAGAAGGGCACTTTTCTGTCAGGCGGTCAGCAGCAGCGTCTCTGCATCGCTCGCGCCTTGGCCATGCAGCCCGATGTACTCCTGATGGACGAACCCACCTCGGCGCTCGACCCCATCGCCACCAAACACATCGAGGAGTTGCTCGTCGAGTTGCAACGCGAAGTAACCATCCTCATCGTAACGCACAACATGGGTCAAGCACAGCGCATCTCCTCTCGATCCATGTTTATGTACCTGGGCGAATTGGTGGAACACGGAGACACTCAAGAGATGTTTGCTAATCCACAGGACGAACGCACCAAGGCCTATTTGACGGGAAAGATGGGGTAAAAATTAGACCCATGCGAAGCCCCATAAAACTTCATGGCATGATGTTTTTATTGGGTTTGTCGGCAGATGTAAGCATTTCGACATTAACAAGCAAGCATCCAAAAGCCAACAAGACGGCCTTCAAGAGGAAACGAAAGGGCGTTTCATATATTTATCATGCAGATGTAACAAACATTTCATCTGCATGATATATTCTTATCATCCGCATGACACAAACTTATCATCCGCATGACACAAACTTATCATGCGGATGATAATTTAATTATAGTGCCTACCAAGAGCACCCAAAAGGCGGAAAGAAACCACCCAAACGGAGTTTGAAAATATTGGTGTCGGATATATCTTTTATATGCGGACATCGCCATTTCACAGAGATAAATAGCACATTCATCAAAACACGTCTTTTTTATCTCACCACACTGCTTATACGTACACGCGAATACTTGTATAATAGGGCGTAAAACCGTAAATTTGCACGCTCAAAACTTTGGTTATAAACTATGAAGCAAATTAACTAACGCTCCATAGCTCCATTTTTGTAGACAACAAACTAAATAAATTCATAAATCAATGGTAAAATTAAAACAAGCTCTCTTGCTCTTGATGTGCGCATTGCTATGCCCTGTGGCCGGCCACGCCATCAAAGCAAAACCCGGCTCTGTCGTTCTGAAGCAACCCGACGGAACCACCCTCGTGGTGCGATTGCATGGCGATGAGAACTTTCACTACACCACAACGCTTGATGGCTACCTCATCCGTAAGGCTAAGGATGGTTTCTTCAAGTATGTGAAGTATGACGCCGTGAGCGGAAAGCAACAACTCACCAAGCAACGCGTGAACAATGCCGACCAACGTACGGCCGACGAACGTGCACTCTTGGCAACGCTTTCGCCCATCAGAAAATCAGACCTCACGAAGTTTCACACGGTGAAACCAAAACGCCAACCGGCACAGATATTGAGTCGCTCGGTGGTGTCGCCCAAACTCGAGAGAGGGGCAACGGCGGAGGAAAGCCAATATCTCGTGATTCTGGTGAACTTCAAAGACAAGGCGTTCACCTTCAAAAACGACAACTTTGACCGTTGGCTCAACCAAGAGGGATTTGCCGACAATGGTGGCACGGGAAGCGTGAAGGACTATTATCGCGACAACTCGATGGGGCAGTTCGTGCCCAACTTCAAGGTGGTGGGCCCCTACACGCTGATGCACAATCAGGATTATTATGCAGCCAACGATGAGGAAACGGGCGAGGACATCGACCCACGTTCGATGGTGATGGAAGCCTGCTTGATGGCGAAGGCCGACAACCCCGACCTCAACTTCGCACAGTTCGACAACGATGGCGATGGATTCATGGACAACATCTACATCATCTACGCCGGATATAGCGAAGCCAGCACTGGCAACGAAAACGACATGTGGCCGCACAGCTGGTATTTGGGAAATGCTTCCTTCAAGCTCGACGGCATCACACTGAACAACTATGCCTGCTCTGCCGAGTTGGTGGGGGCCAGCGGGAAGCAGATGGACGGCATCGGAACTTTCACACACGAATTCGGACACGTGCTCGGACTGAAAGACACGTATGATACCGACGAATACATCGACGGCTACGGCTTGGACCCCGGTGCTTATAGCTTATATGCCTCGGGAAGCTACAACAACGATAGCCGCACACCGCCTTATCTCATGGCCTTCGAGCGCATGCAGATGGGTTGGCTCAACCCCACTCCACTCAACGGTGCAGAGGACGTGGTGTTGAAGAACATCGCTGAAAACGAAGCACGATATATCAACGCACAACCGCACCGCGCACCGGGAACGGGACACGAATGGTTTGTCTTGGAAAACCGTCAACAAACGGGTTGGGACAAATATATCCCGGCACACGGATTGCTGATTTATCACTATGACTATACGGACGAAATGGTGGAGAAATACTGGAGCGTCAACGGCCCCAACAACAATGCACGCCATCGCTGCATGTACATCGTTCCGGCCGACAACATTGACGACACCAACTCGCGCTGGGCAGACACTTATCCCGGACGTACGGGCAACACGGCCTTTACCGACAACACAACACCGGGTGCACTGAACTGGGCCGGCTATCCCACCAATACGCCCATCACCAACATTCGCGAAGAGGGCGGACTCATCCTCTTCCAAGCATGTGGCGGCGTGGAACGTCTCTCGGTGGTGCGCACATTGCTCCCCACAAACTTGCGCGACACATCCATGGAGTTGGCAGCTATCGTCGAGAGCACCACGCAGGGCGTGGCCGAAGCCGGCTTCTGCTGGGCACTCAACACCGAGCCCACAATCGAGAGCGAACATGCAACCGTGGCAATGGCCGACACGTTGAGATATGCGCTCAACAACTTGCGCCCCGGAAGCCTCTACAACGTGCGCTCTTACATGAAGATGGAAGACGGCAGCATCGTCTATGGCGCAGCCCTTCCCGTGAACACCGAATGCGCAATGGCCGAAGCACCCTATATCGGCGACTTCACTTCGTGGACAAATGGCCAGCCTGATTGTTGGAAAATCATCGACAATAATTGCGACGGAACAACATGGGTGTTCGACGACAATGCCGGCGCCATGCTCTACCAGTTCGACTATTGGAACAACGCCGACGACTGGCTCATTTCTTGCCGAATGAAGGTGCCCGAAAACGGTGCGCTCTATTTCGTGCGCGGCGTAGTGGACGAAACAACCGTGGAAAACCTCGACGTGTATGTCTCAACAAAATCACGCGACATCCAGGACTTCCACCTTGTGAAGCGATTCTCCTTTGCCGACAACTTCGGACAACAAGTGGCCGAAGAAGTGGACCTCAAGGATTATGCCGGACAGGAAATCTATGTGGCCTTCGTTTGCTCCTCCGAAAAGTTGCAAACCAATCTTTGGTTGTGGCAAGTGTTCCTCACCGAGAAACTGCCCACACCCACCATCACCACCTTTGAGAAACAAGGCGACAACCTGCATTTGGAATGGACACCCGTGAAGAATGCATTGAAATACTATCTCGAATTCTCCGAACGCACCGACGAAGTATTCAACAACACCGTATTCATTCCCGAAAGCGACTTCGTGGTGGTGGACGGCGACGCCAAAGCAAGCACGGGCATTGTGGATTTCTGGGGCAACGGCTACGTGGAGACACGCAGCTATCCCGATGGCATCACCAACTGTATGTTCATCCTCACAAGCTCGGGACCGTTAGGCACAAGCGTGCTCACCATCGAAGGTACAGAGGATGGTGTGAACTGGGAAACCGTAGGCCCTATCACGAAGGTGTCAGAATACAACTCCGAAGGCACAGAGCACTATCTCACCGCCTATCTCAACGACAAATGCTACAAGCGTTTGCGACTGACCTGCCAACACGGCGGACGCAACATCCGCGTGCGCTATTTCACTCTTTCCTACAACGACGGACTCGTGGAAAACCTCTTGGCCGCCGGAACGGTGAACGGAACAAGCATCAACATTCAGCCCACATCGCAGGCTGAATTCGAACAAGGAAAAACCTACGTGGCACGCGTTTATGCCGGCGATGGCTACCTCTTCTATGACGCATCAGCCCCTGCCGTCCTTGCAACAACAGCTACAAGCCTGAAAAACGTCATGCAGAACGGCACACTCGGCATAACCACCAACGAGGGGAACATCACCTTGCATGGCTTGAAAGGCACAACACACATCACCTGCCATTCGCCCACCGGAACGCTCCTCTATCGCACAATTACAGAAGGCAACGCTTGCACCTTCCGCACACCGGGATACAATGGTGTGGTGATTGTTAACGTCAGAAGCGAAGAAAAGGACGAAACATTTAAGTGTGTCGTGAAATAACCCTCCCCCCTTTCAGCACACAATTTATCAATACAGACCATTATGAAACAATATATCATCAACAAATGGGCAGCTTTCGGCATGGGCATGGTGCTAACACTTAACGTGACCATGGCCCAGGAAAGCATGAAAGTGAAGCCCCAGCATGCGGCTCCGCCTCCCGCGGAACAACGCAGCAACCATGCCACACCGTTCAACTTGCAAGGAGCCAGCAATGGTGCACCCTACGGGCTGGAGCAGGTGAACTTGAACAACAAAACGGTGTCATTGAGATGGAACACCCCCGAAGCAACCAACGGATACTTCGAAGACTTTGAAGGACACTCCGACTTCGTGATAAACTCACCGGGCAGCATCGGTTGGGATTATCTCGACGGCGACAATCAGGACACTTACACCTGGGCAGCCACTTCCTTCCCCAACCAAGGACAACGCATGGCATTTGTCATCATGAACCCCTCGCAAACTTCGCCCTCGGTGGAAGAATGGCCCGAATATCAGCCCGTATCAGGCAAGAAAATGCTTGTAGGCTTTACCGTCGATGGAGGCAACAACGACTTCATCATCTCGCCCATGCTCAACTTCGAGGAGGACTTCCAAATCAGTTTCCGTGCTCGTAGTTACACCGAGCAATACGGCAAAGAACGCATTCGCGTGGGATATTCGACTACTGGCAAACGCCCATCGGACTTCACATGGGTCTCTGCCGGCAATTACGAGGAAGTGCCCGCCGCTTGGACGCTCTACAAGTACAGCATCCCCAAGGAAGCAAAATATGTAACCATCAACTGCGTCTCATACGAAGCTTTCATGCTGATGATTGACGACATCTACATCGGCACCAACATCGTCAGACCGCGCAGTCAGAGCAAGCTGAAGGTGCAAGGCTTCAACATCTATCGCAATGGCGAGAAAATTAACCAACAACTCTGCACCGAAGTAACCTATACGGACATCGTACCCGAATATGGCACATATAACTATGCTGTGAAGGCTGTCTACACCGATGGCAACGAATCGGAGAGCAGCAATACGCTCGAAATCGAATTCCCCGACATTCGCCTCCTGCCCTTCTTCGACGACTTCAACACCTGGGTGCTCGACACCGAAAAGTGGTCGACACCTATCGACGCAGATGGCAACGAAAACAAATGGCGCGTTGACTACTACACATATGGTTTGGTAGACCCGAGTGCCACCTACATGTATTCGAACCTGGACAACTACTCCCAATCCCTCGTGTCGCGCGAGTTGAACACGCCACAAATCAACAACACTTACCTGCGCTTCGATGTGCGCCACATCAACTACAAGTCCTACGATGGCGATACGCTGAGTGTGGAGGTTAGTTCCGACAACGGCAGAACCTGGGTGGTGGTGGATCATCTCCTCAACAGCGAAGGAACGTATGCGCCAAAACAAAAGACTTACAGCCTCAACGGACTGCTCACCAACAACCTCTTCAATCTGCGCTTCAGAGCACACGGAAAAGAGGCCTTCTACATTGACTATTGGCACGTAGATAACGTCAAGGTGTGGAATCCCATTTTCGCTTCGGCCGAACTCAAAGTGGTGAGCGGCGGACAGCCTTTGAGCCATTGCCCCGTGTCGCTCGTGGCAAATCATGGAGCTAAAATCCAAACCACCACCGACGAAAACGGAAGCATAACATTCCCCGAAATCGAAGCCGGCACTTACACCGTTAGCATCAATGTCGAGGGAGCCAACCCCTATTGCGAAGAATGGGAAATCGTGAACGATGCCAACAACCAGCGCACAGCCCTCATCACATTCCCCCAAATCACACTCAACGCACAGAGCATTCATGCCGACATCGAAGCCGAAAGCATCAACACACAAAAGTTGCTGCTCACCAACAACGGCGACGGACCGGCCATTTGGACCATCGAAGCAACACCCTCGGTAGGAAGCGGAAACACGGCAGACCGTTGGAAAATTCAAAGAGACTTTGATGCCTCCGGCGACTTGCAATCGGCCGTAGCCTTCGATGGCGAATACTATTACACAGCCTCGTGGTATTATCTCGGCAAGTTCTTCCAATACGATAAGGAAGGAAACTTCATCGAAGAGTTCTCCATCCCCGGCATGTACTACAAGCTCTACGACTTGGCCTTCGATGGCACCTACTTCTATGGTAGCGACCTGACCAACGTGGTTTACCAACTCGACCTTCGCAATCGCCGCCTGGTGAAAGAAATCGTCGTGAACGAAGACCCCGAACTCAAAATCACGCATTGCGCTTACGACAAGAATTTGGGCGAACTCTGGTTGGGCACCTTCACCACACTCGGCCGCATCAACCTCGAGGGTAAAATTACTTACGACTTCCGCTACATCGACACCAGCAGAGACATGGCAGCATACGGATCGGCCTATGACGACGTAACGCCGGGTGGTCCTTACCTCTGGCTGGCCAACGAAGCCATCGATGGTAGCAACCAAATCGACAAGGTGCAGATTTTGCAATACAACCTCAGCACCGGAACAATCACCGAAGAGGTGCACTATGCACACGATCTTCCCGGATACAAGGTGGGAAGTCTCTCGTCAGGTCCGAACTACATTTGCGGTATCGAAACAACCACCCTTCTGGAAGATGGAAGCCTCTCACTCTTGGGCATCCTGCAACAATCGCCTTCACGCATCTTTGCCTATAAGCTTTGCGATGCTGACACTTGGAGCCAAATCTCACCCAAGAGCGGAACACTTGCACCGGGCGAAAGCCAGGAAATCACCTTCACCCTTAATGCACGCGAAGGAAAGGTGGGTGAAACTTACAACACCGCCTACACCCTGCATAGCAATCCCGAAAAGGGCGACATCAACATTCCCGTGAGCTACACCGTGAGTCAAGCATCGTCCACACCGCGCCCCATTGAGGTTTCTGCAAAACTGCAGGGCAACGACGAAGTGATGCTAACGTGGAAACAAGCCAACGAGAACATCACACCGAGCGGTTATAACATCTATCGCAACGGAACGAAGCTCAATGCGGCTCCCATCCAGCCGACACAATATGCCGACATGCACGTGTTGCATGGAGAATACACTTACACCGTCTCAGCCATCTATGGCGAAACCGAATCAGTGCTTTCGGACACGGCCTTTGTTGTCGTGCCCGTCGGTGCACCTCATTATGCCCCCGACAACCTGACACTCGATGTGGTGCGCAACCAAGAGGTGCAACTCACATGGCAAGCACCTGGCCACTTGTTGCACCAGCCAACCACCTTGGCATACCACAACGGATTCAACGCTCAAGGCATTGGTCTGAGCGAAGGAGGTTACTTCTGGGCAGGATGCGAATGGGGCTACAACGAACTCATCGACTATCGTGGCATGATGCTCGACTCGGTGAGCGTATTCCTCAACGCGAAATGCTTACAGCTCCGTTTGCAAATCTATAAGGATGGAAAGCGCATCATCAATCAGAACATCACCCAGGCACTCACCTACGGCGCATTCAACACCATCAAGCTGAACGAACCCATCAGCCTGGAAGCCGGTAGCGAATACCGCGTATCCTTCTTCGTGGCCCACGACGCCGGCATTCTGCCCATGGGTATAGACGCCAGCCAGCAAACGCTTGGCAAGGCCAACGTGATGTCAACCGACGGACGCGAATGGGCACCGGCCTCATTCCTCGGTTTCAACAATGGCAACTTCAACATTACGCTTCACGTCAATCCCTCGAACACGGAGGAGCAACTCCCTGTTGGTTACAACGTATGGCGCAACGCTGAAAAGATTACGCCCGAACCTATCAGCGAATTGTCTTATCAAGATATGCCCGGAGCAGCCGGCACATACGCTTATCAAGTAAGCTCGGTTTATGCCAACGGCGGTGAATCGGCCTTGTCAGAAGTTCTGAATGCCCAAATCCTTCAACTCGACGCAGCCGAAGCACCTTCGCTGGTGCGTGCTGAAGTGCAATTGGGCAACAACGTTGCTTTGCAATGGAACTTCCCGAAAGCAACCACCTTCCCCATCGACCTTACACAAAGCCAGCGCACAACCAGCGAGGGACATCCCGAATACGTCAATGCCTTCCGTGGTACCATTGCCGGCGAACTCGCCGTGGTTACCGACGGTCAGCACCTCTACACTTCGCTCTACAAGTCGCCCGGTGCCATCAACCAATACACCCTCGACGGAACATTCGTGAAGAGTTTCATCATAAAGGGTTGTACAAACAATGCCATCCGCAACTTGGCATTCGATGGCACACACTTCTATGCCGCCGACACCCAAAACTGGATTTACCGTCTCGACATGGAAAATCAGCAAGTGCTCGACACCATCACCATTTCCGAATATGTGCGCCACATCAACTATAGCCCTGAGCTGAATCACGGCAAGGGAGGCTTCGTGATGGGCGACTGGACCACAAGTATCTACACCGACAAAGCCGGAGCCAAAATCGGTGATGGACCTGCTTTGAAGGGAGCTTCGGGCACAGCCATCTACGACGGAATTCTCTATGCCTTCGAGCAAAGACACGAAGATGCCTACAGCCTCTCTTGCTATGATGTTGCAAGTGGTAAACACCTGCGCACCATCAGCCTGGGCGATTACGTTGAAATCAACCCCTCCGCCGAAGCTGCTTCTGCCGGTCTTTCGGTGTTCAACCTTCCGGGCGGTATCAACCTCCTGGCACTTGCCCTGCAAGAAGGTGCCGGCACGCGTTTCATCTTCCTCGACTTGGGAAGCGTTCTCGGTCTTGAAGGATACAACGTATACCGCAATGGCGAAAAGGTAAACACCACTCCCTTGAAGCACCGCTACTTTACCGAGCAAATATCCACACCCGGCACCTACACTTACGAAGTGGAAACACAACTCATAGACGGAACTATTTCCGAACGCTCCATGAGTGCCACCATCGACATTCTCGATGCCGGTAGCTGCGACACCCCCGCTTCGGTCAAAGCACGCCCCGGCGTGTTTGCACCCTACAACGTGCAAGTGTCCTATTCCGACCCCACTTACACCCTGGCCACACACTTCGAAAGCTTCGAAAACAGCACCCTTGGCCAAGCCCCCACTTCCGAACACATTTCGAGAAGCTATGATTGGACGACCACCGATGACGAAGCCTTCGACGGAGAACTCTCGCTCAAAGCCAACCACGAAAGCGAGGCTTCGCTCGTGCTGACACTCGACGAAACACTGGTCGAAAGCTCTGAGGCTTCGCCCACGAAGTTCTCATTTGTGGCACGATGTGCAGACGATAGCAAGGGCAAGGCACAACTGCGCGTCCTCACAGGAACCGATAGCTACGAACAGAGCGACCTCATCCCCTTGAAGCAAGTCAGCTGTAGCGAAAACTGGGAGAAATTCACCTGTACCCTGCCCGTTGGCACTCGCTATGTGGTAATCGAACACAGTCGCGAAACAGCGGCCGCTTATCTCGATGCCATCTGCGCCGATGCAGCCAACACCGGACATGCATACGCTTACGACATCTATCGCGATGGCACTAAGCTGAACGATCAACCTGTCAGCACAGTGAGCTACACCGACACCAACTTGCGCCCCGGCACTTACAATTATCAAGTGCGTGCCTACTATCTCAGCTCGTGCATTAGTGAATTGAGCCAACCCGTCAGCGTCGTCGTTGACTATACCAACGGTGCGCAGAAGCCCGGACAGCTCAGCGTGGAGCGTACTGCCACCGGCAACATGCTGCGATGGAGCGAACCCGCACTGGGTGAAGCCACGCAACTGCAATGGCACAGCGGAACGCCGCACGATGCTGCCGGTATGCCCAGCGGTGGTGCTTTCTATGCCGGAGTGCAGTGGTCTGCAGACGAACTGAAGCCTTATGCAGCCCTCTCACTCTCTGACGTATCGCTCTACATCAACCAAATTCCCGATGCGCTCTACCTGCTTGTCTACGAGGGCAACACACTCAAACACATGCAATATGTGCCCAGCCTCAAGCAGTATAGCTACAACACCATCACACTGAAAGAACCTTTGGCCATCAATGCCGAGAAAACGTTGCGCGTTGTGGCATACGTCGAACACAACGAGATCAGTGTGCCCTTGGGATATGACGAAGGACCGGCTCGCACAGGTCGCGGCGACCTCTATTCGCGCGACGGCTTTACGTGGGAAACACTCACCGATAACGACATCGACGGCAACTGGAACATCACGCTCATGCTCAGTGCTTATGCCGACAAGAACACCGCCTCCACTGCTTCAGCAGCCTCAACGGGTATCGATGCTTTCAAGGGCTACAACGTTTATTGCAACAACACGCTCCTCAACGCAAATCCCTTGCAGACCACCGAATATCACGACGAAGCCACTCACACCGGCCGTTACATCGAATATCACGTGGCTGCTATCTATGCCCTCACCGGCGAAGTGAAGAGCAACACCGTGCGCATGCTTTCGCTCACCGACATCACCGGCACCTTGGCTGAAGGTATCACCTTTGCACAAGACGGTAACAAACTGCACATCAACGGCATCACGAAGCCTACCGCCATCACACTGCACAGCGCAGCAGGACGCATGGTCTATGCCACACAGGCTGCCGGCGGCAAACGCCACACCATTGACACAAGCCACCTGCCCGAAGGTGCATACATTCTGCGTGCCGGCACAGCCACGTGCAAGGTGCTGATCAGCCGATAAGCCGAAAGAAACATTTACTATCTCTCCCAACGAGGAAGCCGGTCGCTGCCCGACCGACTTCCTCGTTTTTTTCTTCAGACCCACAAAGGCAGCTTCATCAGAAAGTAAACAGACATGGGCAGTGCTGATGGAAACATCCGTTGGGTTTTCATCAAAACATCACCTTGAAAAGCCACAACAAGCATCCATACTTTCAGTTCCCCCACCGCAGCCGCCGGCAGTCTTTAGTGCCCGGAATGCCTGTCGGAAAGCACTCCGACATCCATCGATAAGCACTCTCGGTGAATTATCATGCGCATGACACGTTCTTCTCATGCGCATGAAACGTTCTTATCATGCGGATGATAATTTCTTCTCATGCGCATGATAATTCAATGAAACACCCTTTTTCCGCTCCCTGAAAGCCATCTGCACATGTGCGAAAGCCCCCCCCGAACATAAGCACTCCGAATGACTAAAAAGAAACAAATGAGGTGAAAGCGAGATAGGTGTTGGGGAGTAAAAGAAAAACAGATAGGCAGTGTCCAAATTTGGACACTGCCGTGAAAGTGGGAGATAGCATTTTTCATATCATCTGAACCTGAAGGGGACTGAAGACCTGATGTTTCAACCCTTTGCCGAAGAGACCTCATTAACACTCACTTCCTCTCACCAACATCCCAGTTTCGAAGGAAGCTTCCTCCCCAATCAGCTTGTGGAAAATCCGGATGGTTTTGAAGCATCGTGGAAGGTAATAGCCATGAACAAGAACTATTCAGATTACACAATGGGAGCTTCGTTTGTCAATCCGGTGGACCCATATCGACAATACCATCGTGCCGTCAGCTATTCTCTCGTCATCATTTTGGTTGTGTTTGCCGCTTTCCTTTTGGTGGAATTCCTTACGAAGAAAAACTTTTCGAACTTACAATACTGCGTCATCTGCGCTTCGATTGTTATGTTCTATGCTTTGTTGCTTGCATTCCACCATCTAATGATTTTCTGGCTGGCATATCTCTTGGCTGCAGCCATGAATGTAATTACCCTTACATGTTATTCACGTGCCATTTTGAGAAATCGGATTGCCTACTTGCTCGGTGCGCTGCTGACTTTGATTTATACGTATACCTATATCATGTTGCTAATGTATAGTTACGCACTGCTGACGGGCACACTTCTTCTCTTCACGGTGCTCTGTGTCATTATGTTTATCACCGCTGCTCCCGGCCTTCCTCACAAAGAAAGTGAAGCCATAAAGGAAGATATTGATGCAGCACAAGAGTCGGAACAGACAACAGAAAAACCGGAAAAGGCTGCGGAGAAGTAAGAACAAACGTTGCTAAAGCGAAGACAGATTGAACCTCTCTCCCGAAACAAAAGATCAATGATGATTGCCTTGTAACAAAAAGGCTGATACCGTTTTTTTGATTAGGGTGAGAGGTTCTTATCACTCATTCTCCAATAACAAACAAGAAACAAACTGAATGCGTTGAGCCTTACACATTTTTCATAAAACAAATTTCAAGAAAGAGCATTGAGATATGCCAAACGGTAATCCGCACAGCGGTATTTCTGCAGTGCTTGTAGAATTTTTTGCAGTGCTTGTAGAAAAATCTGCAGTGCTTGCAGAAAATGCTTCTTCCCTACTCCATTCCCTCACACGAACTTTATGTCGTAAATAACGACACTGCCCACCTTCTCATTCAGTTGTTTCATCAGTTCGGCTCGCCGCATCTGCAATTCTGCACGCAAAGCTGCAGAACTCAGATGCACCACCAAAACTTGATTACGAATGGACAAATCACGCGTATACTTAGCCACCACTTTTCCTGCCACTTCGGGCCATGCCGCAATGAGCCGATGCTGATTGAGCGGCGTTTCGAGTCCTTCCTCACGCAAATAATGATGGATGAGTTGGGTGATGGTTTGTGCTTCGCGGCGTTTCATGTGCTTCTTTAGTGATGATAGGATGTTGCAAAACTAAACACTCTCCTTTTCGTGCCCACTTATCTGATTGGGCTTCGCAGACAAAAGGATTTCACCCGACTGCAAAGTGAACAGCCGATAGTCGTGGCCGGCCTCTGCCAAGATGCGTGAAGTGTGCTCGCGGTTGGTATCGGTGATAAACAACTGTCCGAACTCAGTTCCCGAAACATAGCTCACGATGCGCTCCACCCGGCCTGCATCAAGTTTGTCGAAAATATCATCCAACAGCAACAAGGGAGTGCGCTGATGACCTTTGCGACGCAAGAACACATATTGTGCCAACTTCATCGCAATGAAATAAGTTTTGCTCTGTCCTTGCGAGCCTTCTCGTTTCAAGGCATAACCATTGAAAGTCAGGTTCAAATCGTCTTTGTGCACTCCATGCAACGAATATCCCACAATGCGTTCCTTCACTCTCCACTCACGAAGTTGGGGAGCCAAAGGACCACGAGCACCATGCGAAACATACTCCACACCGGGCTGCTCGCACGAATTGTTACACAGTTCCGAATATATTTCACTGAAGATGGGCACAAATTCTTCCACAAAGGCCTTGCGACGATTGTAAATCAACTCGGCATCGAGCGACATCATCTCCTCCAGCACATCCATCACGCTTGCGTCCGGCTCAGCCTCCTGCTTCAACAAAGCATTGCGTTGCTGCAAAGCCTTGTTGTAGCGCATCACGGCCTCAAGATACGGAATGTCGTTTTGCGAAATCACCATATCCATAAAGCGTCTGCGTTCCTCGCTGCCCCCTGTGATAAGCATCGAATCGGCCGGCGAAATTAAGACCAGGGGGATTTGTCCGATGTGCTCGGTTACACGCTTCACCTCCTTGTCATCACGCTTAATACGCTTTCGTTGACCGGCTTTCACGCCACAATGCACTTTCAGACAAACACCCTCATCATCCTTATAGTCGCCCTGCAGCATAAAGAACTCTTCACCGTGGCGAATGTTGGGAGCATCCTGCGCACTCAAAGCACTCTTGCAAAACGACAGATAATATATGGCATCAAGCACATTGGTCTTTCCCATTCCGTTGGCGCCCACAAAGCAATTCACTTTCGGCGAGAACGAAAGCTCAGCTTGTGCGATGTTTCTATAATTAATTATGTTGAGATTTTCTAAAATCATTCCTAATCGTTTGATATCTGTTGGCAAAGGTAGTGAAAGGTGAGTGGAAAGCGATTAAAAATCGGAACGATTTTTGAAAACGATTTCCCGAACCGCATCCTACCTTATTGAAAGGTAGTGAAAGGTGAGTGGAAAGCGATTAAAAAGCGGAACGATTTTTGAAATCGATTTCCCGAACCGCATCCTACCTTATTAAAAGGTACTACAATACGTAAGCAAGATAAAGGTATGCTTTGCTTTTCTTTTTCATGCTAAGTTTCTCCCCATGCTCAGGGAATTGAAAACAGCAAACAGACAATGGAAAAACAGCAAAAGCAAACCTAAATTTGCTCAAACTCAAAAAAAAGCACGTTTTCTTTTAATAAATAATCGGAAAGTGCTACTTTTGCGCTGCAAAATCAGTGCCCCAAATCTTGCGGAGCACAAAGCAATCTATCACACTCATTCAGAAAACAAAAAACAACAATAAAATGAAACCCGAAAACAACAAGCAAACCCTGAACGTAAACGAAGCCATCTCAAACTCTGAAGCATTCGTTATCAAGTACAAGAAAACCATCATCATTGCCGCAGTAGCCATCCTCGTTGTGGTAGGCGGTTTCTTTGCATTCAAATACGGTTATCTCCAACCCCGTGAGGAAAAGGCCAGCGCCCTCAGCGCACAAGGTCTGAAGTATCTCACAAGCGGAGACTTTGAGACAGCTCTCAACGGAGACAAGAAAACATATCCCGGTTACGCCAAGATAGCTTCTGAATACTCCATCACAGACGCTGGAAACTTGGCTAACATTTATGCCGGTATCTGCTATGCCAACCTCGGCAAGACCAAGGAAGCCATCAAGAGCTTCGAAAGCTTCAGCACACAAGGCGACGAAACCGTTTCGCCTGCAGCGCTCGGTGCTTTGGCCAACTGCTATGCCACCGACGGACAAGTGGACAAAGCCATTGCCACATTCAAAAAAGCTGCCGACATGGCCAACAACGTGAGCCTCAGTCCCGCTTTCCTCATCGAAGCCGGTAAGTTGCTTGAAAGCCAAAAGAAAAACGAAGAAGCACTCGAACTCTATAACAAAGTGAAGAATGATTATCCCACTTGCACTCAGGCTTCGCCCGTACAGCAAAATGGTATGATCATCGCGCCCGAAATCGAAAAATACATCGAACGCGTATCTCAATAAAGAGTAGAGCCGAAAATGTCAGCACAACAATACTCTTTTATGGCTAAGGGAGAGAACAATCTCCCCGATGCTTCAGAAATGCGCTTTGGCATTGTGGTGGCCGAATGGAACAGCCACATTACCGACAAATTGCTTCAAGGAGCCGTCGAAACGCTTCGCAAAAACGGAGTTGGCGAACATAGCATCACCGTGATGCATGTTCCCGGTAGTTTCGAGCTTATCTATGGATGCTCACAACTGACTCAACATGGTTTCGTTGATGCCGTGATAGCTATCGGATGCGTTATCAAAGGCGACACCCCACACTTCGATTACATCTGTCAAGGCACTACAAACGGACTTGCCATGCTCAATCAAGCCGGCAACATTCCCGTCATCAACGGCTTGCTCACCGTCAACACAGAAGCACAAGCTGAAGAACGTAGCGGCGGTGCTGTGGGCAACAAAGGCGAGGAATTTGCTGCCACTGCAATAAAAATGGTTGATTTTGCTTGGCAGTTACAAAAATAAGGCATACCTTTGCATCACAATTAAGGAGGGCAAATACCAGAGTGGCCAAATGGGGCAGACTGTAAATCTGCTGGCTTACGCCTTCGGTGGTTCGAATCCATCTTTGCCCACAGGGAGAATCGGAAACGGTTCTCCCTTTTTTGTATCCGAACTTTGAGCAATCACAGATACGACAGACACACTCGCATCAAGCATTCATCTCACGCCGAATACATAGAAGCATGAAATGCAAAAGCAGGGTGAATTGCGAGAGACTCAGCTTTCGGATTTATCTTCGTTCTCATATTTGCTGAAAGCGTTGGCAGGATATTCCACCTTGATTCTGAAGTATTGAGCCAGCACTGCCAGATTTGTTTTAATGCCTTCCTCCGAATAAGCAGCGTCGGCTACGCCCTCTCCCACTGTTTCCGTTTTCCAACCCAAAGGTGGCAAGGTGAGCGTGAGATGAAGACGCGTTCTTATGACTCGGTCGCGAAATGCAGGAATGGCCGAATTCAATATGAAATACAGCATTAAGGAGAAAAGCAAACCGCCACTCAGGAAACTCCACCACGTTGCGTCCATGGTGGGATGCAATAAGAGAGCCACCACCAAGAACAACAGCAGCATGACCGAAGCACAGAGAGCTATGGAACGGTATAGCTTCTTATCGTAGTATTTCTGCCGGCATCTCCGGCATGTAGGATATTCCACTTCGGCACAAATGTGCTTATATGGGTCATTGGTGGGAATATAATAAACTCTCTTTTGAGCTGCGTCCGGATGCGATATATCTCCGCAGGAATGGCAGGGCTCGTTTAGCGGTGTGAGAGGAGTGATGCTTATCATGGTGTTTATTCTTTACTCAGGCACTTATTCTTTCATCTGACCTTATTCAACAATAGTCTTGATGATACGCACATCTTCTTTGGGACGGTCGCCGCGCTGGGTCGGGGTGTTCTGAATTTGCTCCACTACATCAAGCCCCATCTCCACTTCTCCGAAAACTGTGTAGTCGCCATCCAGGAAAGGTGTTCCGCCGAGGGTGATATAAATCTCTGCTTGTTCTTCCGTGAAGCGGCATCCGCCATTCTCCTTGCATTGCCGGCGAGCCATGTCGGCCAATTGTTCTTGAAGTTCCATCAATCCGGCTTGGTCGCGGTTGCGACGCAAGTTCATGATGTCTGCACGTCGCTCAGCAGCCAGTGTTTGAAAGCATTGCTGCACTTGCTGCATTTCTCTTTGTTTCTCTATCTGCCGCAATTCTGCCGGACGGTAGGTTTTGCCCCATACAATGTAGAACTGACTGCCACTGCTCTCTTTCTGCGGATTAACCTCGTCGCCCAGTCGAGCAGCACTCAAGGCTCCGCGTTTGTGTATGAAGCGAGCGGCATCTATTTCGGCCGGCAATGTGTAACCCGGACCACCGCTTCCCAGCATCTTGCCACCGGGTGCGCCCTTGCTTTCGGGATCACCGCCTTGTATCATAAAATCCTTAATGACACGATGGAACAACGTACCATCATAATATCCCTCGGAAGCAAGTTTCAGGAAATTGTCACGATGCTGAGGTGTTTCGTCGTAAAGGCGCACCACGACTTCGCCCATGCTTGTAATTATTCTCACTTTTGCCATAGCTTGTTACATTTTAAGGTTTTATGATTGCAAATATAACGAAAGACGTTTGGAAAGTGGGGAGAGAAGATGGCAATTTCGCAAAAACATTGCCGAACGGCATTCCGGATTTATGATTACTGAAAGCAAAAACTTGTTTGCCCCTATTCCAAAATCACTTATCTTTGCGCAAAATGCTTCATCCTATTTATAACAAAGAGGACTCATGACACAAGTATGGCTTAGCGCCGCCGGATTGTGCGGTGCAACACTCATCGGAACAGGTATAGGCTTTGTTATCAAGCAACTGCCGCACAGATGGAACGACACGGTGATGGGATTTTGTGCCGGTGTGATGCTGGCGGCCGCAGTGCTGGGACTGATTGTTCCGGCCTCCGAGCAAGCCGGTGCCAACGGTTGGTGGGTGGTGACAATCGGCGTATTGGCCGGTGCCCTACTGCTGAACATGCTCGACCATATCACTCCTCACCTTCACCGCCTCACCGGACTCGAACCGGAAGAACATGCCAACAATGCCACACTCAATCGCATTCTGCTTTTCGTCATGGCCATCGCCCTGCACAAGCTTCCCGAAGGCATTGCTGCCGGAGTGGGATTTAATGCTGCCGATACGGCTGATGCTTGGACTGTAACGGTGGGTATCTCGTTGCAAAACATCCCCGAGGGCATGGTAATCATCGCTCCTCTCCTACTGGCCGGTGTGAGCCGGTGGCGCACCTTGCTGATTTCGCTGACCATTGCTTTGTTGGAAATCGTCGGCGTGTGGCTGGGCTATGCTTTGGGAAGTGTTTCTGCCATATTCCTACCGGCCATGCTGGCCTTTGCCGGTGGTGCCATGCTCTATGTGGTGAGCGACGAAATGATTCCAGAAACCCATGCTCACGGCTATCAGAAACAAGCCACCTATGCCCTGCTCATCGGCTTCCTTTGTTTGCTCTTTGTGGAGCAATGGTTTGAGGCCTGAACCCCAAGCTTGCATTTCGCACAGCTCCACTCCCCAAAGCCTAAGGGCTTCCATTCGCCTGAGCCTCCATTCCCTGCTCTTTTCATCCTCTGCATAACAGCCGCCCACCCGAAAGTGCATTCGGGTGGGCGGTTTTTATTTTCATGAAAAAGCATCGCAAATCTCTGCAAAAGTGCTCCGTATGCCGCTCGGAAGCACCTCATGATGTCGCAAAAAGGCTTTTCGATATATTATCATGCGCATGAGACGTTCTTATCATGCGCATGATAATTTCTTCTCATGCGCATGAGAAGAACGTATCATCAGCATGATAATTAAATGGCAAGGCATTTTGAGATCACTAAAAAGCCTTTCCGAAGTTTGCAAAAGGCGTATTCAGCCATAGAGAAAAGCCACAAAGTATGTGCAAATGCGAAGAATAACAAAAAAACGAGCATCCCGGGTGATGGGATGCTCGTTGAGAATAGTTGTTGATACTATGTGGAATATCAATAAGCGAAGAGCGGATATTTCTCCATGGTTTTGTTAACACGCTCACGCATCTTGGCAATCACAGCCTCGTCCTCGGGATTGTTGAGCACGGTTTCAATCATTTCGGCAATCTCAACCATGAGGTCTTCCTTGGCACCGCGTGTGGTAATAGCCGGTGTGCCAAGACGGATGCCCGAAGTCTGGAAAGCCGAGCGGCTGTCGAAGGGAACCATGTTCTTGTTGACAGTGATGTCAGCTGCCACAAGTGCATTCTCAGCCACCTTACCGGTGAGATCGGGATACTTGCTGCGAAGATCCACCAGCATGCTGTGATTGTCTGTTCCACCACTCACAATGGTGAAACCGCGCTTGGTGAGTTCGGCGGCCAAGGCAGCGGCGTTCTTCTTCACTTGCTTGGCATATTCCTTGAACTCCGGCTGCAAAGCCTCACCAAAGGCAACGGCCTTGGCAGCAATGACGTGTTCGAGCGGACCACCCTGGGTGCCGGGGAACACAGCCGAGTTGAGCAATTGGCTCATCATCTTCACTGCCCCCTTGGGTGTGGTGAGTCCCCACGGGTTTTCAAAATCCTTACCCATCAGGATGATACCTCCACGAGGACCGCGCAAAGTTTTGTGCGTCGTTGAAGTTACGATGTGAGCATATTTCACGGGGTTGTCAAGTTCTCCGGCAGCGATGAGTCCGGCAGGGTGTGCCATGTCCACCATGAAGATGGCTCCCACCTTGTCAGCGATTTCACGCATACGAGCATAATCCCATTCGCGGCTGTAGGCAGAACCACCGCCGATGAGGAGCTTGGGCTTATGTTCCAATGCCAAACGTTCCATCTCGTCATAATCAACACGACCGGTGGCTTGGTCGAGATTATAACCCACGGGGTTGTAGAGGATGCCCGAAGTGTTCACTTTCGAACCATGCGAAAGGTGGCCGCCATGATCAAGGTTCAAGCCCATGAAAGTGTCGCCGGGTTGCAGCACAGCGAAGAACACAGCCGCATTGGCTTGTGCACCACTGTGAGGCTGCACGTTGGCATATTCGGCACCAAAGAGGCGGCAGATGCGCTCGATGGCGATATTCTCCACTTGGTCCACCACACCGCAACCGCCATAGTAGCGTTTGCTGGGATAGCCTTCAGCATATTTATTGGTGAGGCAAGAGCCCATGGCACGCATCACGTCATCGCTTACAAAGTTTTCGGAAGCAATGAGTTCAATGCCACGCAATTGGCGTTGGTGTTCAGCTTCAATGAGTTGGAAGATCTGTTTGTCTTGTTCCATTGTTGTATTGTGTTTTAGGTTTTTTGAATTATTTCGTAAAGCATTTCATTTCTTCTTGACGCTCCAGCCAAAATGGCCGAGCTTTTCGCCCAACTTATAGTAGCCTCCGTGAACATATACCAACGGCAGACTCTCGTCAAGATTCCATTTGCCGGTCTCTTCGTTGAGATAGCGACTGTCGGCCTGCACATTGAGCACTTCGGCAATGAACATATCGTGCGTGCCCAACGGAACGATTTCTTTCACACGGCATTCAATGCTGAGCGGGGCTTCCATCACGATAGGTGCACTCACCTTCTCGGATGGTCCGGGTGTGAGCTGCATTTCTTCAAACTTGTTGTAGTCGCGACCGGAACGCACACCGCACCAATCGGTGGCGCGTGCCAATTCTTCCGTGGTGAGGTTGATAACAAACTCCATGTTGCGACGAATTATCTCATAGGAATGACGCTCGGGGCGAATGGAGACGTAGCACATGGCAGGGTCGGAACAGATGGTGCCGGCCCAAGAGGCGGTGAAGAGGTTATACTCTTCAGGCGTGCTACCACAGGAGATGAGCAAGGCCGGCAACGGATAAATCATCGTGCCGGGCTTCCAACTTATTTTTGTAGGCTTTGGTTTTTCCATAATAGCATCATCTCATCACACCAACTTAACGCTGTCGAGCGACTGCTCCTTGTTGCAATAATGACAACTGATGGTTCCCTTTTCGGCACTGACTACATGGAAATGCGTATCCATAGGCTCATTGTTGGTGATGCACTTGGGATTGCCGCAACGCACGATGCCTTTCAGCTCTTGGGGCAACGAAACGCGACGCTTCTCCGCCACTTCGTAGTCGCGGATGATGCAGAGTGTTACGTTGGGCGCAACCACCGACAACTGGTTCAGTTCGGCATCTGAAAAGAATTTGTCGGCAATCTTGATGATACTCTTGGTTCCCATCTTACCGCTGGCAAGATTGCAACCTATCATGATGGAACCGGTCTGCACTTCGGCAAGACGCAGGAGGCTCACCACCTCAAAGAGCTTGCCACTGGGAATATGGTCGATGACGGTGCCGTTTTTGATGGCAGCCACCATAAGTTCTTCACGCTTCATGTGGAAATCTTTTGAGTTAAAGAATAATTGTTTGGTCGGCACGCACCTCATCGAGCGTAATGCCCAACGCATTGCAAAGTATGGCTTCACGAGCATAGAGGCCGTTGCGAGCCTGCTCAAAGTAGTAAGCGTGAGGCGAAGCATCGACGTCGTAAGCTATTTCATTGACGCGCGGAAGCGGATGGAGGATGCGCATATTCTCCTTAGCTTTCGCAAGCATGTTCTCACGCAGAATGTAAACGTCCTTCACCCGTTCGTACTCCATCAAATCGGTGAAGCGTTCTCTCTGCACACGTGTCATATAGAGAATGTCTGCACCGCTGATAACGTCTTCGTTGAAGTCTTCGTGCTCCACATACTTTATGCCGCGAGCGTCGCAGTAGAGCTTGTATTCTTCGGGCATGGCCAATTCTCGCGGAGCGATGAAATGAAACGTGGGATTGTAATGACGCATGGCTTGCAGCAATGAATGCACAGTTCGTCCGTACTTCAAATCGCCCACCATATATATATTAAGGTTCTCAAGCGTTCCTTGCGTTTTTTTGATGGAATAGAGGTCGAGCATCGTCTGTGTGGGATGCTGATTGGCACCATCACCGGCATTGACCACCGGCACCGGCGACACCTCTGCGGCATAACGGGCGGCTCCCTCCAAATAATGACGCATCACAATGATGTCGGCATAATTTCCTACCATCATGATAGTATCTTTCAAGGTTTCTCCCTTTGTGGAACTTGTAACCTTAGGGTCGGTAAATCCAATGACACGTGCTCCCAATCGGCTGGCTGCGGTTTCAAACGAAAGACGCGTTCGTGTGGAAGGCTCAAAAAAAAGTGTGGCCACCACCCTACCGTCAAGCAACTTCCGGTTGGGATGTTTCTCAAACTCTTGCGCCATTTCCAGCAAATAGTCAATCTTTTCACGCGTCAAATTGGCAATGGTAACTAAGCTTTCCGCCATATTATATTCCTTGTTTAGCGTTAGCAATGGGGAAAGGTAAGTTTTTCTCAAGCCTTAAAAGGCTCTTCACTTGCCCTTCCCAAACGGTTTATCGGTGTAAAAGTAAAAAGAAAGCCGTAACCGCACAAACGTTTGTCGCCTTTTTTGTCCTCTCCGAAACTTTTAAGAAAAAAAAGCAGGGTTCATGTTTGGTTTCATAAAAGTTTCGCATACCTTTGAGCCGTATTTTTCATTCTAAACACACAACAACTATGAAAGAACTCAAAGGAACAAAGACCGAAAAGAACCTGCAAGAAGCTTTCGCAGGCGAATCAATGGCTCGCAACAAGTATTCTTACTATGCATCAAAGGCCAAGAAAGACGGATATGTGCAGATGGCAGCCATCTTCGAAGAAACTGCCAACAACGAAAAGGAACACGCCAAGATTTGGTTCAAATATCTGCATGGCGGCATCCAACCCACCACTGTGAACCTGGCCGACGCAGCTGCCGGAGAGAACTATGAATGGACCGACATGTACGCTCGCATGGCAAAAGAGGCTCGCGAAGAAGGATTCGACGAAATTGCAGCCAAATTCGAGATGGTTGGAGCCATCGAAAAGCATCACGAAGAACGCTACCGCAAGCTCCTGAAGAACATCGACGACAAGGTGGTCTTCTCACGCGACGGCGACTGCGTTTGGCAGTGCTCCAACTGCGGACACATCGTCATCGGAAAAGCTGCTCCCGAGATTTGCCCCGTTTGCGACCACGGACAGAGCTACTTCCAACTGCACGCTGAGAACTATTAAAGCATTGTTTTCCGTTAGATAAAGACTACGGAAACATCCCGACTCACAAAAAGGCTGCGCCCCGGCATGGGAGCGCAGCCTTTTCTTATCACAACGAAAACCTCACCGGCAAGCGATATTTCACTTTCACCGGTTGTCCATTTTGCTTTCCCGGTTCAAACTTTGGGAGCGTCTTTATCAGTCGTCGCACCTCCGCATCACAATCCGGACTCAGGCTTTTCAGAATTTCCACATCACCGACGCTACCATCTGCAAGCACCACAAACTGAGCTAACACCATGCCTTGAATGTTGTTCTGCCTTGCCGAAGAGGGATAGCGCAGGTTGTTGCGAAGATACGTCATCAAGGCTGCGTCTCCTCCCGGAAAACGAGGTTGCTCCTCAACAACCGAGAAAACACGGCTCTCCAATGGGTCTATGATGGTACCTTCCCCTCTTTTATCTTCCCTAACCGTAGCCACGGTCAAGCTCTCAAGTGCCAAGCGAAACCCCACATTCCGGTATCGTCCTTGCGGTGAGAAATAACCACGCTCTGCCTCATCACATCTGCCAAAACAGAACGAACCTCCTCTGACCACTTTCAAGCTTCCGACGGACGGTCCCAGCGGATCTTTCTTGGGTGAAAGCGAATAATAATCGGCAGCATACCAATCCGAACACCATTCAGCCACATTGCCAACCATATCAAAAAATCCCAGTTCATTAGGCATTTTGCTTCCTACCTTGTGGGTGGTGTTCCGACTGTTGTTCGCACCCCATGCCATGGTGCTGCGGATTTGTTTGTTACGAGGAATAGTGTTTCGGGCAAAGACTCCGCCACGGGCAGCATACTCCCACTCGGCTTCTGTGGGCAGCCTGAAGTTTTGGCCGGTCATTTGGTTCAACCTTTGGATAAACTCCTGACAATCCTCCCAGCTCACATTCTCCACAGGCAAATCATCTCCTTTGAAATGCGAAGGGTTTTCGCCCATCACAGCCACCCATTCGGCTTGCGTAACTTCATATTTTGAAATTGAAAACGATGACAGTTCAACCTCATGCGCCGGCTTCTCATCTTGCTGCGCGACGGCCTCTTCATCACCGACGGCTCCCATCACAAATGTTCCGCCACCCATAAACACCATTTTCTGCTGCAATGTTTTTAACACAACGGGCAGTGTTCTGCCCGACCCATTTTGGGGCTGCGCCCAAAGCTGTCCCGAAAACAACATCGGGACGAGCCATAAACATACATTGAATGATAACTTTTTCATACGGAAGAATTAATTTTTACAAATGTATGAAAAATAAGCGAATGCAGCCTTCACTTTCATCTTTATTGAGCCATAAAAAAAACGACACAGGAAAAACAGAAATCCGCAAGGCGTTTAGAAAATTCTGCAGTGCTTGTAGAAAATTCTAAACGCCTTGCAGATTTTCGCCCGAAGCAGTGCAGTAATTTTATGCTCAAATCGAGCTATCTGGAACACTTGCCACTTCACAACAAAGCTATTCCCCGACTTACCGCACACACAAAGAGAGAGGGCACATCGTGAATAAAACGACGTACCCTCTCTGCTGTACTTTTTTAGACGATTGGTCGGGATCTTACTTCAAGACAACCTTGATATCCTTCTCAACTTCTGCAGTTTCAACCTTGTCTTCGCGGAGCAACCATCCGAGGCCAAGATAGAGTTCCTTGTCGCTCTTCAGTTTGGCAGCCTTTTTCAGGTCCTTGCCTACCATTTCACCGTTTTCGCTCAATGCGCTCCAGATTTTTCCGGCAAATTCACCGGCCTTTGCTTGTAACATAGATTTATATATTTATAGTTTAAAGTGTTTACCAGGCTGTTTCTACTGCTCTGAATTCGAGTGCAAAGATAAAGCAATGGAAACAAATTTCACACAAACTCCCTCATTTTGCGCAACAAACGACTTTTTTTATTGACTTTCGCACACAAAAAGACAAGTCAAGGTTACAAAATCACACGCTAACGATGAGAAAACAACAAGAAATAGCACAACGCACACGCAAAAGGCTATCAAACACTTAGATAACAAACAGCAAGCATCCTCACTCGCAGCGCAAAATCACGGCTGTGCTTTGGTCTTTTGCTTCTTCTTGCGTTTGCCAGGTGTAAACAGGTCTTTGAAATTATGGAAATCGCGCTTCAGCATCACGCCAATGCCCTGCGTGGTGAGCGAAGACTTGGTGAAATACCGGTCATTGGTTTCGCTGTAAGCTTTCAGGCTCACACCGCCTCCGGGAGTGAGCAGATAGCGTATGTCAAAGTCTCCCACAAAATTGGAGTTGTTATAAACAGGACGCTCACGGTATCCGAAATTTCCGTTGAACAACAAACGATTGTTGAGCAGCCTTCCGGTGAGAATGCCTTCCACCTCCATGTCGCTCCACCCCACTTCACCGGTACTCAGATTTGTTCCGAAAGTCCAGTTGGAGCTGCCGATAGCGTTGCCGATGATTTCGTTGAGTTGCGAACTCAATGTGCTCGTCAAGAACGACTTCATAGCCACCGATGATTGCGATTGGCGAGCTGCAGTCTCCGTGGTGCTGAAATCGTAGGTATAGAAGCGCCCCACGCCCAACAAATAGAGAATTTGCATATTCATGTCTTCCTCCGTGCTGATAAGGTTTCGCACCATCTGCATTTCATCCGCGCTGACCGATGGCAATTCCAAATCAAAGCTCACCTCGGGATTCTGCACTTCTCCACGAATGTTGAGTATGCAATTCACGCGAGTGGAACTTTCGCTTAGGCTGCTGCCGATATTCAAATCGCTGAGCGAAGCCGAATTAACCACATAAACGGCTTTCAGATCAAGCGTACCACGTTGCGGATTGCCGGCAAAAACAAGTTTACTGCCTTCCGCCATTTCCAAATCCTTTCTGATGAAATCCTGAATGCTCAATCGATATTTTCCTTCCTTCACCGTATAGGTGCCATACATCTGAAAATCGCCTTTGTTGTGAAACGAAGCACGCATGATGCCATTGCCCGTTACGGAAATGTTGTCGCCGGCTTTCTCGTCCATAATGATTTTCATGGCAGCGTTTTCATTCATGTCAAGCAAGAAGTTCAGACGAATGTCCGTGCCGGATGTAGCCACCGTCTCGTCCGTTTCGCTTTCATGAGAGGCACTGTCAGCATCAACAGCCCGATTACCAAAACTCAAGAAGCCGACATCGCCCAAGGCCTCGGGAGTGTCAATGGTATAGGTGAAGGTGGTGTTTTCCTCCGGGCTCATATCGATATCGGCTGTGAAATATCCGGGTTCGCCCTTCAAGTTTACTTTTCCCGTTCCATACACCGTGGCAAAGAACGGCATATCCACAGATTTCGGCTTGTCGTACACAAGCATGTTGTCGGCATCCAAATGAAAATCATAAGTAATATCTTTCAGATGCTTATGGCCCAGAAAACCGGAGATGCGACCGCGACCTCCCAAACCATCTTCCACATCCATATTGTTGAAGGAAAAACGGCCGGCCGACAAGTCCACACTTCCGCCGCTCAAATAATAAGTTACGCCGGTGGCTAAAATCTTTGCACTGACGCGGGCCTGCTCTTTGCCCTCAAAGTCCAGCTCCTTGAAAGGTCCATGCAGACGAGTGAAGCCTGTAGCGCGACCTTCCAAATCGCCGAAGATGCCCGTCACATAGCGGTTCAAGAAAGCCAGATTGGTGTTCTCGCTGCCGATGCGCAAATCCAGACATTTTCGGGGGGGAGACACATATCCTTTCACGGTGGTCCAACCAATTCCCTCTTCAGTCATCTTTGCGTCAAACTCGATTTGCTTTTCTCGGTTGTTCCATCCGCCACGTATATCGGCATCGCCCAAATATGCCCCATTGAAATGGAAATCCGGCACTCGCAGACGGGCATCCACCATCGGATTTTTCAATGAAGATGAAAGCGTTGCACGTCCCGTGGCATGGCCACCGAATTCCACGGCATGGAAGTTAACCAAATTCAGGATGTATGACACATCAATGTTCTTCAAGTCTGCAATAATGGAGTCGCCGGTGTCTTTGGCCAACTGCCCGTCTATGGTTAAAGCCGAAGCTTCATGGTTCAGGCTGAAGCGATCGATACTCATGGCATTGCCGTTCCAAGAAAATTTTCCCGAAGCCACATTCCACACAGTGTCGTTGATGGAAATCGTGGTCGGGATGAGCGTGGTTCGGATTTCTTTTTCGGAACCTTGCCCCCCAAACTCCGTAACGGCACTGAGTGCTCCGCGATAACGATGGAGACCGCTGTCGTCCCAATCAAGCGAGGCCAACAATTGATCCTCCGTGGCCGATGCATCAAGCACCAACTCCATGTTTGAACCCTTGATTTGCGTTTCTGCTTGTGCCAACAAGGCCAATCTTCCGTCTTCGCCGCGCATGTAGAAACGAATGTCGTCTATTCGGTTCTCTGCGTACGTAATTCCGGGAGCATACAGCGAAAGTGTGGAGCGCGTGCTGTCAGCATTGAGCGCACCTTCCAATGTTGCAGTGCCATGCAATGTGAGTGGCACATCGAGCAAGGCCGGCAGGAAGTCGGTATTGAAAATGCGGGCCGACATGCGCAAATTGCCGGAAGGTTTTCCCGCTTTTAGCATATCAGCCAACGATGGCATACTCTGCAAGAGAAGTTCCCGGGCACAGGCTTTGACATTTTCCAACGAGAACGGACCGCGCACTTCGGCCACAGCGAAATCACTCTTCAGGCTCAAGTGCGAGCCTTCAGGCACCGGGTGTATATTCAAGTTGAGATGATCAAGATAATAAGGCTTTTCAGGAGAAAGCATTGCAAAATCGGAAACACGCAAAGAGAGGTTGGGATTTCCGAAGTCGGTGTCAGCCATTTCTGCTTCGAGGTGCGAAGCAAACTGCACACCGCTATATTTTTTTATCAAGCCCAACGCATGAGGGTTGAAACTTTCGACATCTGCCGACAAGGCAAGGGCAGAAAAACGTTTTCCATCGAAACGTCCGGACACATTGGTTCTGAGTTTTGCATTCGGGTCGTCCGATTTCACGTCAGCGATAAATTGATGATTGCGCCAGTTGCCCGATATGTCAACATCCTTGTAAGTATATTCGGGCAAAGCCACTTGGTTGATCCGACCGGTGAAGCGCAATTGCGGATGTTGTTGCGACACATCTCCTTCGCCTTCCACGTTGAAAGAGAGTCGGTGCGGAACGCCCTTGGCTTGAAACAACACCGCCGGATTGAGACTGTCTGATTTCACTTGTGCTTCCAGCTGTGTTCCCTTCCAGCCCACACGTGCATTTAGTGTGCCGGCAGCCATCGAGAGTGTGCCTTCGGCTTTGCTCTGCCCTTGTTGGTGATAATCAACATCACCGCTAAAATCTATATCGCCCACTTTGGCCACCACCGTCGGCACCTGGGATGCGAACATCCCAACCACAGATTGCAATAAGTCGTTTTCCAGATGCAAATCGCCCACCTGTGCTTTCATGGCCACCACTTTGCCGGCTTCACGTTGCATCAACACATTGCCCGAGAGCATCAAATCATTATCGGCATCGCTCAGGCGAATATCCTTCAGCGAGATGTCCTGCGGCCGAATGGAGAAAGAAGAAGCCATCTCCACAATACGATTGAGCGAACGGAGTTTCGGAAAAACAAAAGCCACATCATCGGTGGCCACTTTGGCCTGCCTCAACCTACCGGTGAGTCGCAGCGTTTGCCAAAGTCCGCCCGGGGCATCCATGTCGTATGTGGCTTGCAGGGCTTCCTGCTCAAGATGAGTTCCGTGCGGCATCGACAATTCGAAACCGCTCACCGAAAATCCCTTGCGGTTACCGGCCAAACGCAGTGCCATTCGGTCGATGGCCAAACCGCTCTGCTCCGCCATCTTGAAACTTCGCACACGCAGATTGAGACTGTCAGAAGTCAACCGTTTCAGACTCACGTTAACATCCAACCCTTGCACATGCAGATGACTCAAATTGAGGGCACCGGGAGTGGCCGGCCGAAAATGCTCGTTGTAGGCCACATCACATCGGCGCAGCACCACAGAATTGATGCGCAGATTGAGCGACGAGGGTTTCTCATCGTCTTCTTTCTTGAAAGCATCAATGATAAATTGGAAATTGGGAGCCGCCTCCGGAGAAGTTTTATAGAGATTTATCTTTCCATCCAACACGGACACCATGCGCAACGACACTTCGCCATGAAGCAGCGGCAAAATTTCAATCTTGGCGGAGAGCAGACGGGCATCAAGCAAGGCTTTTCCGCTACGGTCGTCGATTTCCACATCTCGCAGCGTAACACGATTGAAAAGCCCCACCTCCATCCGTTCCACATTGACCGAAGTATGCAGTTGCTCCTGCAGTGCCGAAGCTGCCGTCCGCCCCAACCATCGTTGCACGGGCGGCATGTTTAGTCCGAACAACAAAAGCAGGTAGAGCCCCAAGAGGAGTCCCACCACTACGCGCACTATGTGTTTAAGACATCTGATAAAGCCGAAGTCCGTTTCAGGTTTATGAAAAAGCCTCACCCCGCGTCGTCAAGGCGATAAAGACCAACAACCCCGGGAGCGTGCTTTTACGAAGCAAAAATAACGATTTATTTTCACATATATGAAAAACCAAGCCGCATTCCTCGCGCACGTGTATAATTATATAAGTATATATACCCTCAGATCCGTCTTTACACCTTCAACGAATACTTTAGGTGAGATTGGAAAACGCCAATTCGCAGCGTCTATCAAATTCTTTATCAGCACTTCTGACAACTCCACTTGGCATTCTCAGATTTCAAGTGTTAAAAAACAGTCCAAAACGCGCCTTTTTCGTTTTTTCTTTTCCCACCGCTTGCACAATTACCCCGAAAGCCATACTTTTGCATCGTTTTTCATGGTATTAGATTTAAGGTTAGTGAAGATTGGTTGTCGTGAGACAATCAATTTTTTTGTTTTTAGGAGTTTCCCACTTTGGAACGAAAGCGCGAAATCCCATCGAAAAAAAATCTATATCCCCCTTACATTTTTACATCGGCCGTACAGACTCCTCTGACACTTTGTTACAAAAACGACCTTGCACTATACAAAAATTTACACAGCGTTTAGAAATATCTGCAGTGCTTGCAGATTTTTCTACAGTGCTTGCAGATTTCATCACAAAGCCTTGCACAAAATCTCAAAAAATAAGCAGAAATCCGCAAAACAAGACTGCATCATCAATCTTCAAGGTCTCATTTTCTACATTTTGCTTGCATATTACGCAAGAAGACTATACATTTGCCGGATATTATTTCCGAAAACTCATTATTAACTAACTAAACAATAACACAGCATGAAGAAAATTCTACTTCTTTGCATGGCTTTCATGGGCTTGATGTGCACCGTTGATGCCCAAGTGGCCAAAATCCAGCGCGGTTTCAACGCTGAGAGACAAACCAAAGTGGAAGGGGTGCGTCAATTTGAGGCAACCAAAGTAAGCCCCATCCAGATTTCTGCCGGCGACAAAGCCGCTCGCAACGGCCAATGGGATGATTACGCAATGGATCCCAAAGTGCTGACAGTGAACAATCCGTTCTACGGAATGTATTACTACGATTTGATGTCGTTCTTGAGCATGAACCAAATCAATGATGTAGCAGAACAAGTGTCTTATGCCACTCACTACTCCCAAGACCTGACAGCACGCTTCGCAGGCAACGCCATCAAAAAAATCAGCTTGATTGTGCCCGATGGAGCTGTTTATGTTAAGGTTTGGATTAAAGACAACTTGGAGTCCTCCACCAGTCTTTGGGAAACCGAAGCCGATGTTGACCTTCCGAGCGACATGAAGTTGCAAGACGGCACCGAAGTTGGTGCAAACTACACAGTTGACTGCGACTACGTCATCACCGGCGACAAAGACCTCTTCGTAGGTTACACAGTGGAATGCAGTTGGTTGACAAGCACCAACAACTTCTTCTTCACCTACCCCATGACCAACTATGGTGTATTGGTTAACTTTGCACCCCAAGGCAGCGATTATGCTGGTTGGTGGGATTTCACCCAATACTTCGGAGCGGTTACCATAGAATGCTACACCGAAGGCAACAACGGCTTGCAGCAATTGGACATTGCCATGAACTATGCCGAGCCTACACGCGGAAAGTCCGGCGAAGGCGTCAGCTTCCCCGTGCAGTTCACCAACATGGGTGCGTATCCCCTCTCCAACATCACGCTCCAATATGAGCTTAACGGAGAAACAAGAGAGGTCAGCATCCCCGTAACGGACGAAAACGGCGATGAGAGCTGCCTCACTTATCTCGAAGCCGCCTCTTTCATCGTTCAGGACGTGGCTCCCGCGACTCCCGGCCGCTATCCCATTGTCATCACTCCCAAAGCGCTGAATGCCGGCACCGACACTTGGGAAGCCGATAACAAAATAGGCAACCTCATCATCAGTCTCGACACTCCCTATGCCCGCAAAGCCGTGATGGAACAAATCACCGGCACATGGTGTGGATGGTGTCCGCGTGGCCATGTAGCAATGGAATTGCTCAAGGAAAAATATCCTAACGACTTCATCGGAATCACCGTGCACTGGCAAGACAATTTCCAGACTGACACCTATTCGGACATCTACAACATGATTGGTGCTGCTCCCTATGCACTGTTCAACCGTTTCTACAGCGGCGACCCCTTCTTCGGAGAGAGCGGCGAAGGCTTCGATGCTGAAAATTATGTCCAGGCCATCAACGCCATCCCCGCCGAAGCTAAAATCGGTGTGTGCAGCACTGTGAGCGCCGATGGAGCTTCTGTGGAACTCGGTTCGCACACCACCTTCAGCCTGAGCGACAACAACGGAAGCTACAGCGTGGCCTACGTCATTCTGGAAGACGGCATCAGCGGTGCGCAACAGAACTACTACAGCGGACAAAACATGAGCGGACAGCCGAAAGAACTGCAAGAACTTGCCTCTTTGGGCTCACCCTACCGCACAACTTTCGACGCCATTGCTCGCGGCATCTACAACTGCTGGGGCATCGAAGGCAGCTTGCCCAACAACATTGCCAATGGCCAGACTTATACACACAAAATCACAGTGGCCATGCCCGCTGCCATCAGCAAGACTGCCAACTGCTCAGTTGTGGCTCTGCTCATCGACAACTACTCCGGCGAAATTGTGAACGCCGCCAAGGCTAAGCTGAACGAAGCTACCACCGGCCTCAACACAGTGGCCAACGGCACACTCGCTACTGAAATTTCGGCTGCCGCAGGTGCCATCAACGTGGTAGCCGCTCAAGGCACTGCCACAGTCTACACCACCGACGGTAAGCTCGTTGCCAAAGCTCAGGTAAACGGTGCTGCCACCATCGCCGTAGCGAAGGGAGCATACATCGTGCGTGTTGAAAACGGCAATGACGTAGTTGTGAAGAAAGTGGTGCTCTAATCACTGGTTCACACCGACTTAATAAAAACAAAACGTGCCCACACATTCGTGTGAGCACGTTTTGTTTTTATGCTTGTGCGTGAAGGAAAATTCCCTCCGGCTCAATCATCAATGCGCAGAGAAAGCAAATAGTATTTGCAATCCGTGGCCACCGGTGTGTCGGCATTGACAATGTGAGAAGCCGCAGCCACGTCGTGCACCGTTCCGTCGGGATAGAGCAAGCGGATGCCTTCCGTCGTGGCCGAATACATCTCCTTCGCCACACGCTTCACTTCCACAAAACTGCGTGCCTCGTCCGCACTGATGCCCATGGCATGTGCCACCTGTCGGCGACGTTGCTCCACTTCCTCCTCCGGCACTTCGCCTTCGAACATTTCGGCGCGGAACAAACGGCGACCGATAAAGTCGGAACAGAGACGCGACAACACCTTGTCCGAACCCTCGCTCCACACCTTGAGCGCACTGAGAATGTCGCTATCATCAAGGGCAGCATAATGCTTGAGGCACTCCTCCGTTTCAGCATGGAAATGCGCTGCCGAAACATCATTATACAAGAAATAGCGCAAAGCCGGCGAGGCAAACAACTCGGTGCCCGTCATGGCCAAATGCTTGGCGCGAAGCAGCGCGTGGCGCAGCATGCATTCGGCCGCTACGGCCGTCTTGTGCAGATACACCTGCCAGTACATCAAGCGTCGCGCCAGCAGATAGTTCTCCACCGAGTAAATGCCCTTGGCATCGACCACCAGATGTCCGTCTGCCACGTTGAGCATTTTGATGATGCGGGCAGCCCCGATATTACCTTCGCGCACACCGGTGTAGAAGCTGTCGCGACACAGATAATCCAAACGATCCATATCGAGCTGGCTACAAATGAGTTCGTGCAGAAACTTCTTGGGATGCTTGTCGCGGAAGATGTTGATGGCCAGTGCCAGTTCGCCGCGCAAGTCCTGATTGATGCGTTCCATCATCAGCAACGAAATTTCCTCATGCCCCATGCCACGCGTCAGCGTGTCTTCCAGGACGTGCGAAAAGGGCGCGTGACCCAAGTCGTGCATCAGTATGGCCGCTTGTGCCGCCTCTGCCTCCGAGTCGAAGATGAACTCCCCTTTTGCCGCCAGCGTTTGCAAAGCCTCTGTCATGAGGTGATAAGCCCCGAGCGAGTGCTGCTTGCGCGTGTGCTGTGCACCGGGATAAACCACCGACGAAAGCCCGAGCTGCCGCACACGGTCGAGCCGTTGAAAGTATGGGTGCGCAATGATTTCGAGCAAGAGGCCGCGCGGAATACTGATGAAGCCGTAAACCGGATCGTTGACGATGTGTTGATTATGTTGCATAAAGAAATTCTTGATTTGGAGCAGCAAAATTAAGGCAAGCCCGCGGATAAAGCAAGACACTCACGGGCATTTATCCGAAAGCGCGTCCGATTACGGTTCTGCTTTAACCAATCACCGCCCCGCCTTGCACTTTTCTTGCCATGCTTGGTCGGGAAAGGCACGTGCTTTTCGCATCTTTCCACATGCCGTTGTGCAAAAAGTGGCAAGGCCTGCCACTTTTTTGGCAGTGCTTGCCACTTTTGTGGCAGGCCTTGCCACTAAATCTGCAAAGGAGGGGGATTTTTTAACATCAACTATATAATATGTACGCGTGCGGTTCGGAAATAAATGCGTACTTTTGCAAGAAATAAACAAGCAATCACAACATTATGCTGACCATTAAACAACTCACCGAAAACAAAGAAGCCGTCATTGCCGGTCTTGAGAAAAAGAACTTCAAGGGAGCACGCGAAGCCGTGGAGCAGGTGCTCGCCATCGACAATAAGCGCAAAAGCACACAAGCCGAGCTGGACAACCTGCTGGCACAAGTGAAAAACCTCTCGAAAAGCATCGGAGGACTGATGAAAGAAGGCCGCCGCGACGAGGCCGAGCAGGCCAAAGCGCAAGTGGCTGCCATCAAGGAACAAACCAAGGGATTGGAAGAAGCCATGAAGCAGGCCGAAGAAGAGCGCAAGCAAGTGCTCTACACCATCCCCAACGTGCCCTACGACATTGTACCCGAAGGCATTTCGGCAGAGGACAACGTGGTGGTGAAAACCGGCGGACAAGACACCGCACTCCCCAGCGACGCCCTGCCCCACTGGGAATTGGCTAAGAAATACAACCTCATCGATTTTGACCTCGGCGTGAAAATCTCCGGTGCCGGTTTCCCCGTTTACATCGGACAAGGTGCGCGTCTGCAACGTGCGCTCATCAACTTCTTCTTGGACGAAGCACGCGCTGCCGGCTACACCGAAATCATGCCGCCCACCGTTGTGAACGCTGCCTCCGGCTATGGCACAGGTCAGCTGCCCGACAAGGAAGGTCAGATGTATCACTGCACGGCCGACGACCTCTATCTCATCCCCACGGCCGAAGTGCCCGTAACCAACATCTACCGCGACGTGATTCTCAACGAGAAGGAGCTGCCCATCAAGAACTGCGCCTACACGCAGTGCTTCCGTCGCGAAGCCGGTAGCTACGGCAAGGACGTGCGCGGACTCAACCGTTTGCACGAATTCTCCAAAATCGAAATCGTGCGCATCGACACCCCCGAACACTCCGACCAATCTCACCAAGAGATGTTGGCACACGTCGAAAATCTGCTTGTGAAGCTCGAACTCCCCTATCGCATCCTGCGTCTGTGCGGAGGCGACATGAGTTTCACCGCAGCCCTTTGCTACGACTTCGAAGTGTATAGCGAAGCACAACAACGCTGGTTGGAAGTTTCGTCCGTGTCAAATTTCGACAGCTATCAGGCCAACCGTTTGCAGTGCCGCTACCGCCGCGATGAGGACAAGAAGATCAGCCTCTGCCACACGCTCAACGGCTCAGCCCTTGCCCTGCCCCGCATCCTGGCAGCCCTGCTCGAAAACCATCAGACACCCGAAGGCATCCGCATCCCCAAAGCCCTGCAACCCTACATGGGATGCGACATCATTCGCTAAGCCATGGGCCGCATCCTCGCCATCGACTACGGACGCAAACGCACCGGACTGGCCGTCAGCGACACACTGCAAATCATCGCCAACGGCCTGACCACCGTGCCCACACACGAGTTGCTGAACTTCTTGCGCGACTATTGCCAACGCGAACCCGTGGAACAGTTTGTGCTCGGGTTGCCGGTGCAAACCAACGGACAAGCCTCGGAAAACCAGCAGCGCGTCCGACAATTTGCCGCCCAACTGACCAAAGCCCTGCCACACATCCCCATCGCCTATCACGACGAGCGATTTACCTCCGTGCTGGCTCACCAAACGATGATGGACAGCGGTATCGGCCGTAAGCGGCGACAAGACAAGGCACTGGTGGACGAGATTTCAGCCACCATCATCCTGCAATCCTACATGGAGAGCCGACGCAGCGGGTTCTAATCCCGAAAAACGAACATACAAACCTACGACACATAAAAACAACACAACCATGATTCTTCCCATCTATACATACGGCCAACCCGTGCTCCGAAAAGAAGCCGAGGACATCACCCCCGACTATCCCGGACTGCAAGAACTCCTGGCCGACATGTTCGAAACCATGAACCGCGCCGAAGGTGTGGGACTGGCAGCTCCGCAAATCGGTAAAGCCATCCGCGTGGCCGTGATTACGCTCGACCCTCTCTCGGAAGACTGTCCCGAATACAAGGACTTCAACCGCGTTTACATCAATCCGCACATCCTGGAAACCGGCGACGAGACCGACGTGATGGATGAGGGATGCCTGAGTTTGCCCGGTATTCACGAACCCGTGCGCCGTGCCAAGCGCATTCATGTGAAGTATATGGACGAAAACTTCGTTGAACACGACGAGTGGGTGGACGGCTTCTTGGCCCGCGTGATGCAACACGAGTTCGACCATCTGGACGGCCACGTGTTTACCGACCGCATCTCTCCCCTCCGCCGACAGATGGTGAAAGGCAAACTGACCGCCATGACCAAAGGCAAGGTGCAATGCGGATACAAGGTGAAGGTTGCCAAATAATCTTTGCCCTCTACGGCTTCTTGCCACAGCCTTACAGCCAGGACTGATGGCACGAAGCTTAAACTTATCTCCCCCTTATGAAACACTCCCACACAACCCCAAGCAGGCCACCAACAACGTCGCCTCGTCCCAAGGCGGTGTGGGAGTTTCTTGTGTGCCTACTCCTCTGGCTCACCACACTGCCGGTGGCTGCACAGGTGAACACCGAGAACATCATCCGCATGGGGCGCAATGCGATTTACTTTGATGATTATCTGGCAGCCATCCGCTTCTTCAACCAAGCCATCGAAGCCAAGCCGCATCAATACAAACCTTATTATTATCGCGCTTACGCAAAATTCACCCTCGAGGACTATCCCGGAGCAGAGGAAGACTGCACACGCGCCATCGACTTGCATCCTTACATCACGGAAATCTATGGTCTGCGAGGCCTTTGCCGCATTCACAATTCCAATTACCAAGGAGCCATCGACGACTACAGCCGCGTGTTGAGCGATGAGCCTTCGGACCAAGGAGCACGCTACAACCGTGCCCTCTGTCTGCTGGAACTGAAACAGTTTGATGATGCCGACAATGACCTCACAGAAATTCTGAAACGCTCTCCGCGGCACTACAAGGCCTACATGGTGAAAGCACAAGTGTGTTTCGAAAAGAAGGACACGCTCGAAGGTTTGCGCTGGGTGGACACACTGCTCACGCTCAACCCCAACGAGGCTTCGGCCTGGGCTTTCAAGGGCAGATACGCCGTGCAGAAAGACAACTATGCGCAAGCCGATTCATTCCTGACCCGTGCCATCAAGCTCCAACCCGAACTCTTTGAGAACTACTTGGCACGCGCCATAGCCCGCAACGGCATGAACCGTTTCAGCGGAGCACTGGCGGATTATGACAAAGTGATTGAAATCATTCCCCAACACTTTGTGGCACACTACAACCGCGGGCTGCTGCGTGCCCGAGTGGGAGACAACAATCGTGCCATTGAGGATTTTGATTTCATCCTCGAAGTGGAACCCGACAACACGTTGGCCCTCTACAACCGCGCCCTGCTGCGCGAAAAGACCGGCAACTATCGAGGAGCCGCAGACGACTACACACGCATCATCAAAGACTTCCCGAATTTCATCTATGGATATGCCGCCCGAGCCCGTTGTCGAAGAAAATATGGCGACACACGAGGGGCAGTCAGCGACGAGACACGCGTTTATCGCGCCGAACTCGACCTGATGTTTGAAGGAGGAAGAAAAAAACAAAACATCAAGAAGGTGCGGCTGCGCAGTGACCGCAGTCTTGAACAATACGAACAACTCATTGCCGAAGATACCGACACCACCGGCACTTATGTGCGCGAATTGCTCGGTAAGGTGCAAAACCGCAAAGTGGAGCGTCTGCCCATTGCCTCTTTGGCTTTGACATTGGAGCCGGCACGCACCGACAACAAACACACCACGGCTTTCATGCCCGAAGTGGAACAACTCAATGCTGACCGGCTCACCCATGAACGCATTGTGCTTTCCACCGGACAGGAAACGGCTGAAGACCTGTCATTGCAGCATCTCCAGGCATCGCTCAACCGACTCAATGCACGTATCGAGACTGCAAGCACTCCCACCCTGCTGCTGCAACGCTCTGCCCTGCATGCCGCAGTCTATAACTATGAGGATGCCTTGCAAGATGCGCGTGCCGCTGTGCAAGCAGACAGCACCCTCGTGCCGGCACACCTGCAGTGCACAGCCATGCTGCTTCGCCAATGTGCCACACAAAAAGAGGAAATGTCAGACAATCTCGCCATGGCTGCCCTCTCAGCCGAAGCCTTGCGCCAAGCCGAAGCAGCCGTGCGCTTGCAGCCCGAAAATGCATACACCTACTATAACCGAGGATGTGCACACTTGCAGCGGAACAATCGCAAGGCTGCCATGGAAGATTTCACCCATGCTATCCGGCTTGATCCGCAATTGGCCGAAGCCTATTACAACCGTGCTGTCATTCACCTGCTGCAAGGCGAAAACGACAAAGCCATTCCCGACCTCAGCCGAGCCGGAGAGGCCGGACTGCACCGCGCCTACAACTTGCTGAAACAAGCACGAGGAAAACAAAAATAGTTTCAGAAAAACATCGCACCAACGATGAAAGACAAACGAACACGCATAGAGCTGTTATCACCGGCACGCAATGCCGAATGCGGCATTGAGGCCATCCGCCATGGAGCTGATGCTGTCTACATCGGCGGCCCGGCTTTCGGAGCACGCGCGGCTGCCGGTAACAACATCGACGACATTGCCCGGCTGTGCGACTTTGCACACCCTTATGGTGCAAAGGTCTACGTAACCCTCAACACACTGCTCACCGATGACGAGTTGAACCGCGCCGAACGCATCATTCACGACCTATATGCCGCCGGTGTGGATGCTCTCATCGTTCAGGACATGGGTGTGTTGCGTCTCAACCTTCCGCCCATCGCGCTGCATGCCTCCACACAGACAGAACTGAGTTCGCCCGAGAAAGCCCGTTTCTTGGAACAGGTGGGCTTCACACAGTTGGTGCTGGCACGCGAATTAAGCCTTGACGAGATAAAATGCATCCGCCAAAACACCACTGTGCCTCTGGAAGCCTTTGTGCATGGTGCGCTTTGCGTGAGCTACAGCGGCCACTGCTATGCTTCACAATTCTGCTTTCAACGTTCAGCTAACCGAGGCGAGTGTGCTCAATTCTGCCGCCTGGCTTTCGACCTGGTTGATGCTGACGGCCAAACCCTGGTGCGCGACAAGCATCTGCTCTCACTGCGCGACATGAACCGTTCGCAATCATTGGAGGAGATGATGGAAGCCGGTATCAGCTCTTTCAAGATTGAAGGACGCCTCAAGGATGTTTCATATGTGAAAAACGTTACAGCCTATTACCGGCAACGCATTGACGAAGTGCTGCAACGCCATCCCGATCGCTATGTGCGCTCCTCACATGGGCGCAGCGAACTTTCATTCGTTCCGCGACCGGAAAAGAGTTTCAACCGAGGTTTCACTGACTACTTTCTCCACGGTCGTACCCCCAACATCCATTGTTTCGACACTCCCAAAGCCATTGGCGAATACGTGGGACGCGTGAGCCGAATGGGGCGAAACCATTTTGAGATTACTGAGAGCCACACCACCTTTGCCGGAGGTGATGGATTGTGCTATTTCGACATGGACGGAAAGTTGCAAGGTTTTCGCCTTAACCGTGCACAAGGCCGGACCCTCTATCCATCGGAAATGCCTCGGCTCACACACGGTGTTCGCCTCTATCGAAACACTGATCACCTCTTTGAAAAAACATTGGCTCGCCCATCTGCCACTCGCAAACTGCGTGCATCGTTTTTGCTCACCGATACGCCATGGGGTTATGCACTTCGGCTGAAAGATGAAAGCGGCTTGCATGTTACGTTGGGCTTTGCATGTGAAAAACAAGCAGCACGCACACCGCAACGGGAAAACATCTGCAAACAGTTGACACGCATGGGTGATACCCCCTTTGCCGTTGATGCTGCAGAAATTGAGATGCAGCTACGTCCATTGGCCGATGGCAGCAGGGAGCATTTCATTCCGGCCTCTCTGCTGGGTGAATGGCGTCGGCTGTGTGCCGACAAGCTCCTGGCTGTGCACCGCATCAACCTCCGGCGTGAAATGCGCGGAAACGAACAAGCCGAAGCCCGGTGTCCGGAAACACGTCTCACTTACATGGACAACGTGGCAAACACCCGTGCCCGAGATTTCTATACAGCTCATGGAGCCACAGACATTGCACCAGCCTTTGAAGTGCAAACACCTGCGGAGAGCACCACACTGATGGTGTGTCGCCATTGTCTGCGCTTTGCCTTGGGACACTGCCCCAAGCACCACCGGCAACCTGCTCCCTGGCGCGAGCCTTTGGCACTGCGCTTGCCCGACGGCAGAAGTTTCCCGCTACGCTTCGACTGCAAGAACTGCCGCATGGAAGTGCACAGCTCCGACACAGCCCACCGGCACTGAATGACAAACCACAAAGAATGATTTTGAGAAAACGATATACCACGAAAGAGAAAGCATTGGTGCAAAACAAAGCACGAAAGCCGAAGCACACCACGGGAAAGCGCATCCACTCATGGCACTCATCAGGATGGTGGGTGTTGTTGCTCACATTGTGGTTCTCGGCTTGCTATTACCCCACCCCCGAACACTATGACGGATGGAATGTGCCCAACACCGAGAAGCCGGACTCTGTGAATTTCCGTACCACACACCATTATTGGCGCAACTTCAACTTCTGCGTGGTGGCCGATTCGCTTACCCTGCTCTCACGCCGTCCCGGTGATGACAGTTGGAGCACTTCGCGCGACTCGGTGCGCATTGATGGCGATGACCGTCTGGTGGTGGCCGACATTGCAAAAGTACCCTCCGACAGCACCGACAGCATTTGGGTGAAAGTGGCACGCGACCAATTCACGCAGGGATGGATACGCGAAAAACACCTTCTGCAATCGGCCATCCCCGACACACCTATCAGTTTTTTCATTCACCATTTCAGCCAAAACACAACGATTTTTGTGTTGGGATGCTTGGGGGTGTTCATTCTGTTCCTCCTCATCCGCACGGCTCGTCATCGCAGTTTCCCGCTGATTCACTTCAACGATATCGGTAGTTTCTATCCCACCTTGCTGTGTCTCATCGTTTCCGGTGCAGCCACACTCTACGGCAGTGTGCAGCATTTTGTGCCCGAAACGTGGGTGGAATTCTATTATCACCCAACGCTCAACCCCTTTGAGCTCCCACCCATTCTGGCCCTGTTCATCGCCTCGGTATGGCTCATCATCATTGTGGCCGGAGCTGTGATAGAGGATGTGCGTCATCAGCCCGATGTGGAAAGCCGCCTGGCCTATCTGGCAGGTTTGGCCGGTGTATGCGCCGTGCTCTACCTCGTTTTCACCCTTGCCGTGCACATCTATGTGGGTTATCCTTTGCTCATTGCCTACTGGGTGTTTGCCTTGCGCACTTACAGCCGCCACAATGCAGCACGCTATCTGTGCGGACATTGCGGCCACTTGCTGAAACGCAAAGGCCGATGCCCACATTGCGGAAAAATGAACCAATGAGGGAAACAGCAAAGAAAAAATAGCACAACCCGATGACTGCCTTTCCCCCAGCTAAAAAAAGGAAAAGAAAAGCAACTAAAAAGGATTAAAAACACATAACAAGAAACATAACATCAACCTCATGAACGCACAAACCGTCAACCAATTCATCATCCTCAACGGCAACAAATTCCCCACTCATTGTATGCCTGCCATCCGTTCACGCCTCGAAGCCCTTAACGAAGACCAGAGCGACACACTGGCTTATCTCACACTGAAAGACCCCCTCGTGGCATTGCTCCTCTCCATCTTCACCGGCACACTTGGCATTGACCGCTTTTATGTTGGCGACATAGGTCAGGGCATCGGCAAACTGCTCACCGGCGGAGCCTGTGGCATTTGGTGGTTCATCGACCTCTTCTTTATCTACGAGGCTGCCAGACGAAAGAACTACGAGAACTTCGTAGCACTCATCCCCTGATGTTAGCAGCATAAGAACAATATGAATGGCTGCAAAAAACTTTCTGCCATTCTCACAGCCATGGCTCAAACGTTAGACGCACGAGCCACTCAAATTCAGGCGTAACAAGAAAGCTACAAAAACGGCAAAAAACACCCTTTCAGAGATAAGGCATTTCTTTGCCCGAGATAGTGCTCATCGTTGATGAAGATAGTGCTTATCTCCGGCAAAGAAATGCCTTATCTTTATGGAGGAGTGAGGTGTACTGAAAAAAGTTGACAGTTTAAACTTTAAATACTATACCGGTTTACACTTCTTTTTTTTATGCCTATAGCAGTTGACACTTGGCAAAGATAATACTATCTGAGTTTACACTCCAAATTCTTTGTATTT
>JAFYPU010000028.1 GCA_017547385.1 Bacteroidaceae bacterium | reverse complement strand
TGTATATAAAGGTAAATCATCAGTATGTAAAAACGTGCTTTTTATTGGTCAAAATCTGAGACCAATCTAAAAATAGGATTTTGAAACATCAAGATTATCAATAAAATAAGGAGATTGCTATCAGTTCGCTAATGCTCCACTCCTAACTGGGTTAAATAACCCTGAAAGCAACCGAAAGACATTGATAATCTGATAGATTACCGATGTCTTTCTTTGTTTTTGCACCAATCACCCTGACAGCAACCGTTAAAACCTATTTCTGATAGCGGGTCGGTGCAGAAAGATGTTGATAATCTTACAAATATCCACACAGCACCCCCCGCAGTATGCTGTCTGAAACGGATGGGGATACGGTTGGATAGTCTTCTTACATCAGTTTGTCAGACACTTCCTCTACACGCTTCATTATTGTTTCGGGGAGTAGTTTAGCATACACCATCTCGGTGGTCTTTGTTGAACTGTGTCCGAGAACCTTTGATACGGTAAGCATATCCACACCAGCATTGAGGAGCAGCGTTCCACAGGTATGGCGTGCAAGATGGGAGTGCAGTGTCTTCTTTATACCACATATCTCCTGTATTTCTTTCAGGTATGAATTGTATTTCTGATTTGTCAATGTAGGCAGGTGATAGTTATGCTTGACCAGTATTTCCTTGACAACTGGGAGGATGGGGATAAACGCAATAACACCTGTCTTGATACGCTCCTTGACAATCCATTCTTTACCGTCCTTGTCTATCTCAATGTCCTTCTCGGTCAAACTGGACATATCCCTAAACGCAAGTCCCGTATAACATTGCAGAATGAAAAGGTCTCTGATATTTTCCAAACTCCTTGACCCCAATTCCTTTGTCCGTATCCGACGGACTTCTTCAAGGGTAAGAGGTTCTTTCTTTACCTTATCCTTATGTAATTTGAAGGTGAGTGGGTTGCTTGATATGTATCCTTGACTGATAGCATATATCAATATAGTCTTTAACTTTCTCATATAGCAGATTGCACTGTTGTTGGACATCTGATGGAGCATATACGTGTAAATGTCTTCCATATCAGATGTGGTAAGTTCAGACAGCATCTTGTCGGTCTGCATCGCTTCCTTACAATAACGGATTGTGCATCGGTATTTGACATATATAGCGTGTGTAATCAGACCCACTTCCTCCTTCTCCAACTGCTTTTCCATAAAGTTATCAAATAGTGCATAGACGGATATGCTGTTCTGTCTGATACCGTGCTTGAACGCATAGACGAAGGTATCCACTGTGAGGAGGAGACCACGCTTCAACATTTCCGTTTCCAGCGAATAACACTTCATACGGACTGCTTCAATGTATTCGTTGGTCTGTGGGTCTCCACGGACAATCTGTTTCTTGGGGTTGAAAAGTTTATAGTCAATTTTACGGTTAAGGGAGACGAACCGCCTTTTCCCTTTGATGATAACGTATAGTTCCAATGGGGTCAGTCCGTCCTTTTTACTGACTTTTGCACTTCTGCAAACGAATGTGATAGTCATAGGGGTATAAGTTTAATGTTAGACAATATTTCACACAGAAAAAATTGGTCTCAGATGAAAAAAAGTTGGTATCAGATTTTGAACATTTTCCAATCACCCTCCCCATCCGTTTCAGACAGCATACTGCGGGGGGTGTTGTGTGGATATTTGTAAGATTATCAACATCTTTCTGCACCGACCCGCTATCAGAAATAGGTTTTAACGGGTGCTGTCAGGGTGATTGGTGCAAAAACAAAGAAAGACATCGGTAATCTATCAGATTATCAATGTCTTTCGGTTGCTTTCAGGGTTATTTAACCCAGTTAGGAGTGGAGCAGGAGGGAATCGAACCCTCGTCCAAACGGGGAAACAATGTGCTTTCTACATGCTTATCTTCGCTTTAGTTTTCGAGCAGCGGCAAGACCGAAGCTACCAACCGATGCCTTATCCTCTAAAACTTCATCACGACGGCGAGGCCCGCCATGACTATTCCCGATTTATCTGCACCACCTTGTCGAACTGCCTCGGGACGACGGCGTCCGGGTGATGTCTCGTTCCATCGCCTTGCAACGGAATTAAGCCCTATCTACTGTGCTTCGATTAGGCAGCGAGAGCGTAGTTGTTTTCGCCAGTTAAATTTTTGAAAGCCGAGATTAAAGTGCCCGCCTCCGTCCGCACTGCATGCTTACACACCACTCCGACCCGCTGTCAAATCCAGTCTGCCCCGGAATAGTGTCTCTGAAAAAGCGTGTTCGGCTTGCAGAAAACCGTTTGCACTTTGTCAAAGCGTTGCAAATTTACGGGCAAACGGGCTTCTGACCAAAAAAAATGCTTACTTTTGCAATATATAACACGGCATTCACGTTTGAAAGATAAAGTTGGCGTTGAAGTGTTTGCCCAACCAAGGGTGATGATCTGCCAAGCATATCCTTAAAACGGAGCCATGCAATATAGAATTGTGAATCGCAAAAATGAAGTGGGCGTGGTGCGGCCGAAAATGAGTGCTACGGAGGAGAAAATGAAGCGTTTCTTCGATATAGTTCTGGCACTGATTGGCATCGTGTTGCTTTTGCCCGTATATATTTTACTTACGCCGGTGCTGGCTTGGAAGTGGAAGGGTCGTCCTTTCTTTACACAAGGTCGTGTGGGGAAAGGAGGGCATGTTTTTCATATCCTAAAGTTTCGCACCATGTCTCCCGATTCTGAAAGTGAAAACGCACAACTCACAATGGAGGGAGACAGTCGTTTGGATGGCTTCAGCCGTTTTATGCGTCGTCATCATTTGGATGAATTGCCGCAACTCTGGAACGTGTTGCGTGGAGATATGTCGATGGTGGGTTACAGGCCCGAGCAACCTTGCTTCGTGGAGCGTATCATGAAAGAAGACAGTCGCTACGAATGGCTTCTCTCCATGCGTCCCGGCGTAACCTCGGAGGCAACTCTCTATAATGGCTATACCGACACGATGGAGAAGATGCTCATCAGATTGAACATGGATTTGCAATATATGGAAACGGCTTCGCTTGGTCGTGATTGCCTTATAATGCTGAAAACCATAGGAATTGTGTTTAACGATAAAAGCAGTAAATGAAATACATGTCAGTGAAAAAGTTTTTAGTGATGATGCTTTTGGCATTCAGCTTGGTGCCAACAGCTCTTGCACAGCAATCGTCGATGACAGATCGCCAAGTGATGGAATTTATCATCAAAGAGAATGAACGGGGAACAAGTCGCGACAAAATCGTAACGAAACTGATTGAAAAAGGTGTGCCTATCTCACAGATACGCCGCCTCGAACAAAAATATAAGCGCGAACGTAACAATTCAAACCTGGGTGCTCGCGATTTGTCCGGCTCTTCTTCAGGCAACGAATCCCGTTTGCGTCAATCCAATGGTGATCGCCGTGGCGGACAAGGTGGAGAAGCCGGAGCTGCGGGCTATGAAAACCGCGTTCGTGACGAGCGTACATTCCAGCGAAGAGGAGATGTTAACGACGATCCTTATGATGTGGATTTGTCTTCTCTGTCTGAACAGCAAAGGGCTCGCTTGCTGGAGCAGCGTCGTGAGGAGTATTCGGATGCGCTCGACTTTATTGTTCCTGATTCAATAGACCTTTATCTTGATGGTTTCGAGGAGGATAAGAAGGATAAGACGCGCAAGGTTTTTGGTCGCGACATCTTCAATAAGCGCATGCTTTCTTTCGAACCGAACATGAACATTGCAACACCTGCAGGCTATGTTTTGGGTCCCGGTGATGCTGTGAACATTGATATTTGGGGAGCTTCGCAGCGTAGCGAGGAACTGACTGTAACGCCCGATGGCACAGTGAATGTTGAAGGTTATGGCCCCATTCATGTGGCAGGTATGACAGTGGAAGCTGCCAACTCACGGTTGCGTTCCACGTTGGGCTCACGTTTTGCCGGGTCGCAAATACGTTTGACAGTGGGGCAGACCAAGACCATCAGCGTGAATGTGATAGGTGAAGTGAAAGTGCCGGGAACATACACTCTTTCGGCTTTTGCCACAGTGTTCCATGCTCTCTATATGGCCGGCGGTATCAACGAAATCGGAACATTGCGCGATATTAAGGTTTATCGCAAAGGCAAACTGATTACCAGCGTAGATATTTACGACTATATCCTTAACGGAAAACTTTCCGGCAATGTGCATTTGGCTTCGGACGATGTTATCATTGTGGGACCGTATGACTGCCTTGTGGATGTGGCCGGTAAGGTGAAGCGCCCCATGTTCTATGAAATGAAGCGTACGGAGAGCGTAGCCACGCTCATTGGTTATGCCGGTGGTTTTTCCGGTGATGCTTACCAAGGTAGCGTTCGGCTCATCAGAAAGAGCGAAGGGCAAATGGCCATATATAGTTTAGACGAGTTTGAACGTGCTTCGTTCCAACTTACCGATGGCGACTCTCTTTATGTGGATTCGGTTTTAACACGTTACCGCAACATGGTGGAAGTGAAAGGAGCGGTGTTCCGTCCGGGTATGTATCAGATGGATGGAGGAATAACCACTGTGCGCCAATTGGTGGAAAGTGCCGGCGGACTTACGGAAGACGCTTTGAAAAATCGTGCTGTGATGCATCGTCGACGTGCCGACCGAACCTTGGAAGTTTTGGCCATCGACCTGAAAGGAGTGATGGAACACACAATTCCTGATGTGGCACTGCAAAACGAAGACGTGCTTTTTGTTCCCGGATTGTCGGAAATGCAAGGTGAGCGCACCTTGACCATTGATGGAGAAGTGTATTATCCGGGAATTTATGAATACGCAGAGAATACTACCCTTGAGGACCTTGTGCTTCAAGCCGGCGGTCTGAAGGATGCAGCCTCCATCGTGAAAGTGGATGTGGCACGTCGAATTCGTAACAATACGGCACTGACGGCTTCAGACCAAGTGGCACAATACTATTCATTCTCACTGAAAGAAGGTTTTGTGGTGGACGGCACTCCCGGTTTTGTGCTTGAGCCATTTGATGAAGTGTACGTGCGTCGTTCGCCGGGATACAGTGAGCAGGAGCACGTAACCATCGAAGGCGAAGTTTCATTCACAGGTACTTATGTTATCACCAACAAGGGACTTCGTCTGAGCGATCTCATTCGTAATGCCGGAGGTTTGACAGACCAGGCTTATCCGCGCGGTGCTCGTCTGGAGCGTCGCCTGACGGCAGCCGAAAAGCTGAAGCAGCAATCATTGCTGCGACTCGTAACTGCCGGCGACAGTGTGGATATGCGCAAATTGGAATTGGGTGACACACGATATGTGGGTATAAATTTGGATAAAGCACTTGAAAATCCCGGAAGTGATGAATGGGACATCGTTTTGCAAAAAGGCGACCGCATCATCGTTCCACAATATAATAACACTGTAACCATCAATGGTGAAGTGATGTATCCCAATACTGTGGCTTTCTGTGCAGGAGAAGATCTTAAGTTCTATATCAACCAAGCCGGAGGATATGGCATGAATGCCAAGAAAAGCCGTGTGTTTGCCGTGAACATGAATGGTACGGTTACGCGTATTCGTTCTGCCAAGGACATACAGCCGGGATGCGAAATAGTTGTTCCGGCCAAGCCCAAGCGAAAAGGCATGTCGTTCTCTGAAATTTTAGGTCTTGGCACGGTAACAGCCAGTTTGGCAACAGTGGTAGCTACTTTGGTGAAATAAGTATGACTATACTGAAAGGGATAATAAAGGACAACAAGAAGGCTTTAGTTGATTCGGCATATCTAATCGGTATGCAAGGCATCAATCAACTATTGCCTTTGTTCATTATGCCTTACCTACTCTATATTCTTGGAGGAGAGGGATATGGTTTTGTTGGTTTTGCTTTTTCTCTGATACAGTATGGGGTGTTAATTGTTGACTTTGGATTCAATTTCAGTGCAACGAAGAAAATAGCTCAATGTTTGGATGACAAAGAAGCTATTAACCGTGTTTTTTGGAGTGTTGTTTGGGCTAAGAGTTTATTATTGGTGGTAACATTGCTGCTATTAATAGTGTTAATGCATATCGTACCTACGTTCAAACTTTATTATTGGGCAATCATTTTTACACTTCCTATGGTGATAGGGACAACTTTTACTTTCGTTTGGTTGTTTCAAGGTGTTGGAAAAGTGCGTGAAATGGCAATTATAAATACAGTCTCAAAGCTGTTATTGCTTCCGCTTATTTTTTTTGTTGTAAAGGAACGAGGTGATTACTTATGGGCTGCCTTCTTGCAATCTTCTGTTTTCTTGCTAACAGCTATCATTTCGAATATCTATCTTTACAAATGGCATATTGTTAAACGTCCATTCTATTCCTGGGTATCCGTAACAGCAGAATTGAAAGATAGTTTCCCTTTATTTGTGTCAAATGCCTCAACAAGCATATATACTCAAATGTTTGTTGTGGTGTTAGGCTTTTTTACGACAGTGGATGTGGTGGGAAAATATGCAGCCGCCGACAGAATCATGCGCAGTCTATGTAATGGCTTGTTTGTTCCGTTATATCAGGCTTTCTTTCCTAAAATCTCACAATTAGCAAAGCAGAGTGTTGAGAATGCAAAAAAAACACTCACGCAAGTGCGCACCTTACTTGTAATAGGTATGATGGCAATATGTGTTGCAATGTTTGTCGGTGCTGATTGGGCGGAAAATATTTTGGGTGGCGATTATATTGGAATTAGTAGGTTACTAAGATGTTTGTCATTCACCCCCTTGTTTATTGGATGGGGAGGTGTTTATGGTTTAATGGGTTTAATAGCCATTGGAACCGGTAAATCAAAACGATATTTTAGGAATGTTTATATGATAGCAGCCATTGTAGCAGTATCATTGGTGTTTACATTCATTCCGCTTTATTTAGAATTAGGAGCTGCTGTATCTTTATTGGTAACGGAAGCTTTTGTGGGAGTTGCAATGTACGTGAGCTATAAATTATGTATTGATAAAAATACTTATAAGTTATGTCAGAAAAAGAAATGCAGTCTATATTAAAAAAAGAACTTAGGTTGGACCTATTGTTTCGTGTGATAATTAAGAACAAGAAAAAGTATATTGTTCCTTTATTAGTGGCTGGGATAGTAGCCTCTGCTTTGGCACTTTGTGTTCCAAGGTATTATAAGGTAAAAGTAACCTTGGCTCCGGAATACAGTTCCTCCGGAAGCAGCATTTCAGGTGGCCTAAGTGGAATTGCTTCAATGATGGGCATAAATATGAATAACTTATCATCAAGCGATGCTATTACGCCCACATTCTATCCTGATTTGATGAAGTCTACAGACTTCTTAGTTCCTTTGATGGATGTGGTTGTGGAAACCAAAGATGGTAAGTTTAAGGGTAAATATGTGGACTATTTAACAAAAGAACAAAAGTTTGCTTGGTGGGATATTGCTATCGGTTTTTTGGTGGAGAAATTATCAACATCACAAGAAGATGTGCAAGGACAAAAGCAGTATAAAGTTGATCCTTTCCGTTTAAGTAAGAAGCAAAATGAAGTGGTTTCGGCTATCTCAGCTAATATCAAATGTATGGTTGACAAGAAAACAGATGTGATTTCTATAACCACAACTGCGCAAGACCCTTTGGTGGCTGCTCAATTAGCAGATACGATAAAGATGAAGTTACAGGATTTTATTACAGAATATAGAACTAATAAAGCGCGTATAGACCTGGAACATGTAACCGGCTTGTGCGAGAAAGCAAGAAAGGAATATGAAAAGGCGCAGCGTGCATATTCTGAATTTGCAGACTCTCATCAAGACTTGGTCCTGCAGTCGTATAAAAGTATTGAGGAAAATTATGAAAATGAAATGCAGGTTGCTTACAATACCTATAGTTCGTTTACTCAACAAAAGCAGTTGGCTCAAGCCAAGTTGATGGAGCGTACACCGGCTTTTACGACAATACAAAATTCAACAGTGCCTATTAAACATGCGGGACCCAAACGTATGATCTTTGTGTTGTGTGTTCTTTTCATAACATTTTTGGTAAGGACTATATTGCTGATTCGTAAAGATGATACGATAACTTTCTAGCAGATACTCAACTGTGTATATTACAATTATCGGCATATTGTTGGCTGTGGTTGCAGTGCTTATCTTTTTCGACAAGGAAGATAAGCATGTAGAATTACTTATATATACTGCAGTTGTGCTGCTGATGTTTTTTATAGTTGCATTTCGTCCTATAGGAATAGACAAAGACTCAATGATGTACACGGAGATGTATTCTGATCCCGATTTCATGGTTGAGCCAACTTTCAAATGGATATCTTCAATTTCTTCTTTAGTGTTGGGCGATGTTCGTGGAGTTTTTATTATGTATGCATTGCTTGCAATTCCCTTAAAAGCATGGTCTATACACAAACTATCTGAGTACTCTTTATTGGCTGTTTTAATATGGATGGGACATTTTTTTATTATTCATGAGTGTACCCAAATTCGTGCAGCAGTAGCTGTTGCTATATTTTTATATGCTATAAGATTTTTGTCAGAGGGTAAGAAGAAAAAGTATTTGCTGGCAATAATGGTTGCTATGATATTTCACTATTCTTCGTTACTATACTTACCTTTAGTGTTTTTAGGAAATTCTTCTTTGAGCACTCGTTGGAAGTATTTCTTATATTTAGCTCCTTTGATGGGGTATTTATTGGCTATCCTAAGAATAGATTTGTTGGAATTAGTACCCATACCTTTCTTTCAAGATAAGATTAAGGTTTATCAGGAAATGAAAGATAAAGGAGTAATGGCCGGTGATGATATAAATATTTTTAATGTTGCTTTTCTACTGAAGCTTCTAATATATTATTTCCTGTTGATGAAATATGAGGTGATTAAAGATAGAGCGCGCTACATGCCTATTATGTTAAAAATATATGCATTTAGCACTCTTGTCTTTTTACTCTTCTCTTTTATGCCGGTGTTGGCTTATCGTGGAAGTGAAATGTTGGCAGTTGTGGAAATAGTATTAATTCCTTATCTTGTCTATGCGGTGCGCCCGATTAATGTTGCTCGCTTATTAGTCGTGCTTTTTGTGTTTGCCGTATTTCTGCAAGATGTATTCTATAATAACTTGTTATTGCAAAGTGTCTCATAATTATGAATAAGGAAGCAGTTAATAAGCGTTTGGCAATACTCATGGCTACGTATAATGGCGAATCCTATATATCTGAACAAATAGAATCAATCTTAAGTCAGACATATCGCAATTGGACGTTATATGTTAAGGATGATTTATCCATGGATTCGACACTATCAATAGTTCGGAAGTATGCAGCTATTGATGACCGAATTGTACTCTTGGATAGTGTAGATAAATGTGGTGCTAAAGGAAACTTTACATCTATGATGGAGGCCATAGATGCAGATTATTATATGTTTTCAGACCAAGATGATGTATGGTTGCCTAACAAGGTGGAAAAGTCTATATCGGCTTTGCAGGAATTAGAAGCAAAATATCCCAATTTGCCATTAATTGTACATACAGATTTGAAGGTTGTTAACGAATCTCTAAGCACCATTTGTCCCTCATTGTGGCAAATGTTTAGAATAGAACCTTCTTTGCTAAATACTTTTGATAGGTTGGGAGGGCACTGCCTTGTGACCGGATGTGCGATGGCTTTCAATAAAAAAGCAAAAAGTGTCTCCCTGCCTATGTCTGACGCAGCAATCATGCACGATGTCTGGATGGCTTTAAAAGTATATAAAGAAAAAGGAATTATTGAATACATTTCAGATCCAACAATACTTTATCGGCAACATGGACACAATACTTTAGGAGCAAAGGATTTTAGATATAATTATGTCTTGAATAAATTTAAAAGACTGAGAGGGGTCATTAAAGAAAATATATCTTATTATCGTATGTTGAGTGCTCTGTCTTATGGTTCTCCATTAAAGTTCTTGTATTATAAAATTTGGTATTATTTTGCCTATAACCGCAAACAAGATAAGTAATGATAAGTGTATGCATTGCAACATATAATGGTGGTAAATATATTCGCCAGCAGATTGAAAGTATCTTGCCTCAATTGGATGCAACAGATGAAATTATAATTTCTGACGATGGATCTACGGATGATACTTTGTTACAAATAGAAGCCCTTTCGTCAAGTTTGGTTCGTGTTTACAAGCACACGAATCGTTTAGGATATACCCGTAATTTTGAACGTGCCTTGACTTATGCCAAAGGTGACGTCATCTTTTTATGTGATCAAGATGACATCTGGTTGCCAAACAAGGTGGAAATGTGCATGAAAGAGTTGACTGATTCTGATTTGGTTGTAACTAATGCTTTAATACAATTAGAAGATGGTAAAATTCTTCCCGAAACTTTTTTCGATAAGAGAAAATCATACAAGTCTTTAATCGGGAATTATATAAAATTCAGTTATTTGGGATGTTGCATGTGCTTTAAAAAAAATGTATTGCAAAAGGCATTACCTTTTCCTCGGAATTATAGTTTATGTACGCATGACAATTGGATTTATTTGGTAGGTGCTACATTCTTTCGTGCTGTATCTCTTTCCGAGCCTTGCATCATTTATCGTCGACATTCATCAAATGCATCCGGAGGTGGGTTTGCAAAGCCCACGAGCTTATTTTTCAAAATCTCATACCGTATATATTTAATATATAACATCATAAAAAGACTGTTGCGTAGCTCGTGATGGTTTTATGAAGCGCAAGTGTAATAAATGAATGTCTCGCTACGTTATTAAATAAACTCAAAAGATAGAATACACATTATGTTATTGAGTAATTGGGCTTATCCTTTGGTATCGTTTATGGTCAGTATGACATTGACATTAGTGTTGATGCCTTTTTTACTATATCTGTGTAAGAAGAAAAAGCTATATGATCTTCCAGATGAACGCAAAGTGCATCGTAGTAATAATATCCCACGCTTAGGAGGAGTGTTGTTTGTTCCTGCAATGTTGGTCGGAACAATTGCTGCATTGACTCTCATGTTAGGAAGTTTAGAAACATTTGAGATAAAAACTACCGGTCTAATTCTTCTATCGGGTTTCTTCTTGATATATCTTATTGGGCTTATGGATGACATCTTCGGTATGGATGCTCGCATAAAGCTTGTCATTCAGATTCTGGCTTCTATATTTTATCCCCTTTGTGGCGTGCAGATTAATAATTTATATGGATTTTTAGGGGTATGGGAGATTTCTATTTGGATAAGCTATCCATTAACCGTCTTTGTTTCTTTGTTGATTGTCAATGCTGTTAATTTGATTGATGGAATTGATGGATTGGCCTCAGGGCTTTGCATATTAGTGTTAGCTTCGTTTACTTATTTGTTTTATCAGATGGGGATTCTAGGCTATACTCTTTTCTCTTGTGGCTTTTTGGGGAGTGTAGTGGCCTTCTATATTTACAATATGTTTGGCAGTGTGGAGCGTAACACGAAAACATTCATGGGAGATGCAGGAAGTTTGGTGTTGGGGTATGCATTGGCATATTTTGCGATAAAATACGCGATGGATAAACCGGATCAGATGCCATATCGTCCTGACTCCCTATTAATAAGTTACAGCTTGATGTTAGTGCCTACTTTCGACTTGATAAGAGTGGCTTTAAGCAGAATACGTCGTGGTGTTTCCATTTTTCATCCCGACAAAACGCATATACATCACAAATTGATGCTGGCGGGAAAGTCAATGAGAAGCACGTTAGGAGTCATCCTGTTGTTGGCCATATTTTTTATAGTGTTGAACAATTTGCTCTACGCATTACAGGTGAATATTAATTTAATAGTAGTGATAGACATCTTGCTCTATACGCTTTTTCATTTGCTTCTAAATTTTTTCATCTCAAAAAGAAAAGCTGTCTCTAAGTAAAGGGAGAAAGAATACGGCTTCCTGAAATATTTATATGCAAGTTTGCAAGGTGTGAGAGGCTTGGCTATTTTTTGCGTCAAGTTTGAGCCTTTTTGTTCATGGAGTGCCGGAGTTTATTTTCTTATTACGATTTAGAACAGGAATAGCATAAAGGCTATTTGATATTGCATACAATCATTGTAAGGACACGCCTCTGCTCTTCACAATCTCGTATATTTTATAAAAATATCTGAGGGCCAGAAGCGGATAACAACTGCGTACACCGTTGGTGTGCAAGGCACGGCGATGGTCTCTCATGATGTTGAGATGGCTGCGCCAGCCTGCGTTGCTCACACCGCCGGTACGCATGGTTACGAAGTCTTTCTGCAAGTAGCAGGTGCGGATGTTGTTCACATAGATCAGTCGCAACAATTGTTCGAAGTCGGCTGCTACTTTATAGCTTGTGTCGAAAAGTCCGTGTTTCAGATACAAATCTCTTCGGCAGTAGAAGGAAGGATGCGCCGGCATAAATCCCAATCGCATCCAACTGCGTCGAAAATCCTTTGACGAATAATAGCGCACGCAGCGTTGCAAATTGTTCGCGTTGACATAGTGCACATCGCCATACACGGCGTCAGCTTTTTCGTCGCTCAATGTGCGAACAATTTGTTCCAGCACGTCGTTGGAGGTGTAGAAGTCGTCTGAGTTGAGCAATCCCACCACATCTCCTTGCGCCATTTTCAGCCCTTTGTTCATGGCATCATAGAGGCCCTTATCGCTTTCGCTGATCCAGCGCATGCGTCCCTCGAAACGTGGCTCATATTCGCGCACCAACTCCATGGTTTCGTCCTTTGAATTGCCATCCACCACGATATATTCGTAGTTGTCGTAGGTTTGTCTCAACAAACTTTCCATGGTGTCGCGCAGGGTTTCTGCACTGTTGTATGTGGCGGTGATGATGCTTATCTTCATGATGAAAAATGTGCAGGGTGGGGCAGAAGTCTAAATAAGGGCTCTGCTCTTTCCCGAGGATTGTTGGGATAGTGGCGCGAAGATACAAAAAAAATGTAACAGGGAGGACAAACACCACGACAACCATCCACTTCGGTCTGCCACATTGGTTGAAATCCAAGTATTGCTTCGGCTCGGAATAAGAAGCCGAGATAAGTTTCGTTTCACTCTCAACTCGTTTTGCTGACACTTTGATAGAAAAACGGGGCTTGGTGTCGCACAAATTTACACGCCGTTTAGAAATTTCTGCAGTGCTTGTATAAATTTCTAAACGCCTTGCAGATTTTCATGGATGCCTATGCCGTTTACGAAAGTGTTGCTTTCGTGTTTTTGTATGTTATTCCCATTTTTTGAGAGGTGCGCATGTCGCTTCTTGCCTATGATTAAAAAACTCAAAATGTAAGGTGCGAAAGTGTAAGTATGCAGCCTCTTGGCTGTCTTTCCCTTTCTGTAGTTTCATATTGCTATGTTTAGCCTCGGAAAAGTCGGCTTTTGTAATTTTCATGGCCGAAAGAAACTTTTCAAAAGCACATTTCTTTTTGATAAATTTTATGAAACAATACGGAAAATGTATTATTTTTGCCTCGCTTGCATTCGGCCGAATTGTCGGGTGCTTACAGTGAGATTGCAATCAATCAATAAATTATCTATATGGATATCATGTATTTGTTTGTGCTGGGCTTTCTGCTCATTCTGGCCACGGTGGACCTCTCTGTGGGTGTGGCCAACGATGCGGTGAACTTTATGAGTCCGGCTGTGGGAGCGAAAGCTGCAAAGTTTCGTACCATTCTGATTGTGGCGGTGATAGGTATCATTGTCGGTGCTTCATCGAGTAGCGGCATGATGGATGTGGCTCGCCACGGTGTTTTGCAACCGACGCTCTACACATTTGCTGATGTGATGTGTGTGTTCCTGGCTGTGTCGGCTACCGATGTCATTGTGATGGACATCTTCAACACGCTCGGTATGCCCACTTCCACCACCGTAAGTATGGTGTTCGGATTGTTGGGTGGTAGCACGGCTTTGGCCCTCTCAAAGATGATAACCGAGGGACAATCGTATGCCGAACTCATTAACACCGACAAGGCACTGACGATGATTATCGGCATCTTCTTGTCTGTGGCCATCGCCTTTGTCTTTGGTTTCATCGTGATGTGGTTGGCACGTGTGGTGTTCACGTTCACTTACAAAAAGCACTTGCGTTGGACCATCGCTATCTTTGGCGGAATTTCCATCACCTCCATCATCTACTTCCTTTTGGTGGTGGGCATGAAGAGTTCCAAACTGGGTGCTTCGGTGGGTCTCACTCCCGAATACATTGCCGACAACCGCTTGTTGATGCTTTCGGTCATCTTCGTGGTAGCCGCCATTTTGGTGCAGTTGCTGCATCTTTGCAAGGTGAATATCTTCAAATTGATTGTGCTTTTCGGAACATTCTCTCTCGCCATGGCATTTGCCGGTAACGACTTGGTGAACTTCATCGGAGTTCCTTTGGCCGGTTTGGAGAGTTATCTTGACTTCACTGCCAATAGTGCCGGCGTCAGTGCCGATAATTATTATATGAATGTGTTGGCAGGCGACTCCACGCTGCCTTACATACAATGGTTCTTGGTGGGTGCCGGAACCATCATGGCTGTGGCTGTTTGCACTTCCAAAAAAGCTCACAAGGTGATACAAACATCCGTGAACCTTGCTCGTCAGGACAATGGCGATGAAGTGTTCAGTAGTTCGCGTGTGGCAAGAAAAACAGTGCGCAACGTGCTCGACTCAACCTCCTTTGTGATGCGATTTGTACCTGCCGGATTGAAGCAGTGGGTGAACGCACGTTTCAACACAGAAGAAGCTGTGCTTGAAGAGGGAGTGGCGTTCGACCTGGTACGCGCTTCAGTCAACTTGGTGCTGGCAGGATTGCTCATCGTTGTGGGTACGTCGCTCAAGTTGCCGCTCTCCACCACCTATGTGGCTTTCATGGTGGCCATGGGTAGCTCTTTGGCAGACCGTGCATGGGGCAGAGAAACTGCTGTTTACCGCGTAACAGGTGTTATCACCGTTATCGGTGGATGGTTCATCACTGCCGGAGCAGCTTTCATCCTTAGCTTCACCATCGCCATGCTGAACCACCTCGGCGGCATCATAGCCATGGTGGCCGTCATCGGAGTTATCGTGGCCGTGATGGTGAACAACAATCGCAAGTTCAAGAAGAAAAAAGAGGAGGACAATGTCGATACACTCTACAGACAGCTGGTGCAGTCGCACGACAAGCAAGAAACATGGCAGCTCTTGCAACAGCACGTGGCAAGAACGCAGAGCGGCATTGTGAACTATGCACGTGAAGCCTTTGCCGGTATCACGCAGGGATTGATGCAGGACGATGTGCGTCGTTTGCGCAGTGTATTGGTGCGTACAAGTGAGGAAAAGCACATGTGGAAACGCTATCGCCGCAAAGAAATCCTTGGTATGCGCAAAATCGACTACCTCTTGGCTGTCGAGAAAAACACTTGGTTCCACCTGGGATGCAACAGCAATTCGCAAATCATCTATTCGCTGAAACGCATGCTCGAGCCCATTATGGAGCACGTCGATAACAATTTTGCGCCGCTGCCGCAGAAGTATGTTGATGAACTGGTGCCCGTTTGCAACGATGTTGATCGTTTCTTGCAAGAAGCGGCTCACATGATTGAAACATGCGATTTCAAAAATCAAGACGAACTCTTGGTGGAAGGCAATGCCTTGAAGAGTCGCATATCTCAGATACGCCACATGCAGCAAGACCGTATTCAAAGTGAGAATACCAATATCAAACTTGCCATGCTCTATCTGAGTACGCTGCAAGAAACGCAGGAAATCATCAGCACCGTTCGCCACCTGCTGCGTGCTGCCAAGCGTTTCCAACAATAAGTTCCGCAAGTTTTGAACTGAAGTTTCAATAAAACAAATTCTCTTCGGAGCAGGATGAAAGGGCTTTCCCCACATCCTGCTCCGTTTCTTTTGTCTCTTTCGCGCAAGTCTGCATGTTTTATGCGGCTCGGGCAAGTTTTTGGAAATTTCGCAGGCTCATTTCCGCACTTCCCGCTCGCCTTTCACTATCTTTTGATAAGATAGGATGCGGCTCGGGCAAGTTTTTGGAAATTTCGCAGGCTCATTTCCACACTTCCCGCTCGCCTTTCACTATCTTTGCGGCATAATAAAAAAGGAGTGAAACCATGACAAAGAGCTTTGTTGATTTGTTGCGCAGCCGTCGCAGCATTCGTAAATACGCCACCGAACCATTGGACCCCGAGATGGTGGTGCAGCTGATGGAGGCAGCCTTGTTGGCTCCCAGTTCGAAAGGAAAACGCCCCTGTGAGTTTATTCTGGTGGACGATAAGCAAAAACTTGTAGCACTCTCCGAATGTAAAAACTTCGGAGCGGCCATGTTGCGCGAAGCATCGTTGGGAATTGTGGTGTGCGGACGCATGGATGTGTCGGATGTTTGGATTGAAGACACCTCGGTGGCGGCGACCACTTTGCTCTATCAGGCCGAAGCACTCGGCTTGGGGGCTTGCTGGGTGCAAGTGCGCGAACGCGGACTTGATGATGACACGCCGGCAGCCTTGGTGGTGAGAAGTGTGCTCGGCCTTCCGGCAGAGGTGGAACCTTTGGCCATTATTTCCGTGGGCAGAAAACTGCGCGACAGCAGGCCGCACGATGAGGAACTTCCTTGGGAGAAGGTGCACACCAATGGTTGGAACAACGCAAACCAAGACTAAACATGCACGAAAGCAGTCAAAGCATATTCATGATTGGTTCCGGCAATTTGGCCACCCATCTTGCTGAAGCCTTGCGTGCCGCAGGACATCGGATGATGGGCGTTTACAGTCGCACGGAAAAGCACGCCCAACGATTGGCCGACACTCTGCAATGTCCGGCCTTCACTTCGTTGAAAAATGTTCCCAAGGCCAAAGTATATGTCTTTGCAGTGAAAGATGATGCATTGCCTGGACTGATCAGCGAACTCGTTTCGCCTCCGCAGGCACTGCTTCTTCACACGGCAGGCAGTGTGCCGATGGAGGTGTTCAAGGGCAAGGCCGAACGCCATGGGGTGCTCTATCCTTTGCAAACCTTCAGTCGGGAGCGTGCTGTGTGCTTTCGCGAAATTCCTTGCTTTATCGAGGCTTCCACGCAAGAGGCTTTGCAGGCTCTGAAGCGTTTGGCAGAAATGGTGTCGGGCCGTGTTGAAGTGCTCGACAGCGAAAAACGGCGACATCTGCACCTTTCGGCAGTTTTTGCCTGCAACTTTGTTAATCACTGCTACGATGTGGCGTGGCAATTGTTGCAAGAACAGCAGCTCGCCCCCCGTGTGCTGTTGCCGCTCCTTGACGAAACGGCTCGCAAGGTGCATAATCTGACACCGGCAGAGGCTCAAACGGGGCCGGCCGTGCGTTGGGACACTTCGGTGATGAACCGCCATTTGTCTCTGCTGGGCGAAGGTTCGCATGCCGGCAGCCTCTATCGTCTCATGAGCGAGGGCATTCATGCCATGGCCGAGGCGCGTGCTGCCGGAGAGCCGTTGCAGGGTCTCGATGCTTCTTCTGAAAAAAACAAATAGCATATATGATAAACTATGATTTGACCCGAATAAAGGCACTGGCATTCGATGTGGATGGCGTGCTGAGTGTCAACAACGTGGTGTTGTTCGACGAAAACGGGCAGCCCTGCCGCACGGCCAACATCAAGGACGGCTATGCGCTGCAGTTGGCGGTGAAGTGTGGTCTCCGTCTGGCCATTATCACAGGTGGCAAGAGTCCGGCTGTTCGTGCCCGCTACGAAGCACTGGGCATTCAGGACGTGTTTATGGGAGCGTCGCTGAAAATCGATTGCTTCGACGACTGGTTGGCCATGTACGGCCTGCAACCCGAGGAGGTGCTCTACATGGGCGACGACATCCCCGACTATGAAGTGTTGCGCGCTTGCGGTTGTCCGTGTTGCCCTGCCGATGCGGCTGACGAGATTAAACGAATTTGTCTTTACATCAGCGACAAATGCGGAGGCGAAGGTTGTGTGCGTGATGTGCTCGAACAAGTGCTTCGTGCCCAAGGAAAATGGATGCAAGAGGACACGGCCTTCGGTTGGTAGTCCTTTGAAAAACGAATGCTCAAAGCAAATTCTATGGAAACGAACTTTAAGGTGTTGGAGAACCTTGACCGCTATCGGGTGGTGCTGGCCAGCAATTCGCCTCGCCGACGTGAACTGTTGCAGGGCCTGGGCCTGAAATTTGAAGTGCGCACCTTGCAAGACATCGACGAGAGTTATCCCTCCGATCTGCGTGGTGAAGACATTGCCGAGCACATCTCCGGCAAGAAAGCGGCGGCCTATCAAAAGGGCATGGCGGCCGACGAGTTGATAATCACCGCCGACACCATTGTGTGTGTCGATGGAAAGGTGTTGGGCAAGCCTGCCGATGCTGCCGAAGCCCGTGCCATGCTGCGTGCCCTCGCCGGTCGTGAGCACGAGGTGATTACGGGAGTTACGGTCTTCACTCGCGAGCGTCGGGAATGCTTTTCGGTAACAAGCCGGGTGGTGTTTGCCCAACTGGATGACGAGGAAATAAACTTCTATGTGCATCATTACCGTCCCTTCGACAAGGCCGGAGCTTACGGCATACAGGAATGGATTGGCTTGGTGGCAGTGGCCGAACTTCATGGCAGTTATTTCAATGTGATGGGTCTGCCGGTGCAACGTCTGTATCAAGTGCTGAAGAAATTCTGAAGACAGAAAGAACATGAAAATACGACTTTACGAGAAGAATAACGACCCGCGCCGTCTCGCAGAAGTGGTGCGTGTGCTCAACGATGGGGGAGTGATTGTTTACCCCACAGGCACAACCTATGCCTTGGGATGTCATGCCTTGAAAGAGCGGGCGGTGGAACGCATCTGTCGCATCAAAAACATCGACCCCAAGGAGCATCCTTTGGCCATGGTGTGCCTCGATATGAGCGTGGTGAGCAGATATGCCGAAGTGTCGACAGACAATTTCAAGCTCATCAAGCGAAACGTTCAGGGAGGCTTCACCTTTTTGCTGCCGGCTTTGCGCAAACTTCCCTCAGTGATGCGGATGCGAAAGGACAAGGAGGTGGGCGTGCGTCTGCCGGCTTCGCCCATAGTAACAGAGCTTCTCCAATTGCTCGATGCTCCGCTCATGACGGCCTCGTTGCCCGTTGAAAGCACCGAACCCGAGTGCCACACACATCCGGACCTGGTGGCCGAATTGATGGAAGCGCAGGTGGACTTGGTCATCGACGGAGGCGAAGGCCGATATGCACTGACCACGGTTGTCGATTGCACGGGTGATGAGCCGGAAGTGCTGCGCGAGGGTGAGGCCGCATTGCTATAGGCTGAGGCGTGCATGCCGAGAAATCCCGATAAAACTTGAATAATGCTCATTCCCATCCTTGAAAACGAAAGAGGCTTTGGCCTCTTTTTTTGTATCGTGAAAGAAGAGGCCAAGGCCGTGTGATAATTGGAGAAAAGCCTTATCTTTGCACCGATTGGCATTTGGCAAGACGTTTTAGCCCATCAAGGAAACTTCGGTGCGCCGGCTCTGTTTTTGCGAGTGCTTTTCTCAAAAAGTGGCAGGCCTTGCCACAAAAGTGGCACGGCTTGCCAAAAAACTGGCAAGGCCTGCCACTTTTCACCCAACGCTTATGAAATTTCAAACATTCAAACAACAAACCATGAAGAACAACACAAAAAGAAATCATTGCCCGGCAGCCCTTTGCCTGATGCTTTTGGCATGGGTGTTTGCGGCTTGTTCGGAAAACACGGACGACCCTGCTTATCGCAGTCAACTGCCCACGTATGCCGACGTGGAGTTTGAAGTGCTGGACGCCGACCGCGACATTATCTACACCGGCGACAGAGTGGTGGCCCGTGTGGTGGAGAGCCGCAGAGGTCGCTTGTTAGGAGCTGTGAAGAACACTTGGACGTGCACACCTGTGGATGTGCAACACAATGCCCCCACCGGCTATATCTATGATGATAAAACTCGCATTGTGCCGACCGACACATTCATTGCTCCGTCCACGGCCGGAAGATATGAAATGAGGCTTGAGCAGACTTTTGATGTGAACGGACAGTGGGACAACTATAACTCTACTGTTCAGTTGCCGAACAACGGAACGGTGGAATACAAGACGCTGAGTCAGTTGCTCTATGGCATTGTTGTGAAGAAGCAGTTTGCGGTGCGCACTCGCCCCGACAATTTGAACGAATGAATGACAGCAAATTCCAATTTAAGTATATATCCATGAAAAAAACATTCCGAAAATTCTGTTTGACGGGGCTCATTGCTCTGACAGGCGTGCTGCCTTCCTTATCGGCCGATGGAGTGGGGCTGACCTTCACTCGCACCGGCACGGATGCCGCCGATGTGGTGGTTAATGTGGTCGACGGTGAGGGCCAAGCCATTGCCGGTGCCACGGCAACGGTGAGCTGCAATCAGGCTTTCAAGGCAACGGGCAATGCCGTTACGGCCGAAATTCTTTGTCCCAATGTGAATGCCAACACATCACCCAACATTGTGCTGACCCTTGAGGTGAGCGGTTTGCCGACCGAATGGCAGTTTAACACCGTGGGACTGGACATTCATGCCCTGAATGGAGGCGGCAACTATCAGGAGAATGGCGACGGTGTGGCGCGTCAATGGAACGTGGAAGTGCTGCAAGGAAATTCGGCCTCAGCACTTCAGACATTTGTTAACTACTCCGACATCGACATTGCAGCCGGTGTGGGAAGTGCCGGTGCTGTTCATAAAATGTGGAATGCCACCTCCGAAACTGTCGTTGCGGCCGGCAACAAGCTGGTGCTGCAGCTCACCATCACAAAAGGCACAGCCAACAGCGGCTGCTTCTTCGGCCTTTCCGGTATCACATTGACCAACGACGGAAACACCGAGCCGGCTCCCGAGCCCGAACCCGAACCGGAGCCGGAACCCAATCCCAACCCTGGCGAAAGCAACAACCAATGTTACACCATCAAGTGGAAAAACAACACTTCGTCCTACATCGCCGAGGAAGCCGACGGCTCCTTGGTGGTAAAGGATTATGATGTGGCACAACGCATCTTCTGGGAATTTATCCCCACAGGTAAAGACAATTGCTACTACATCCGAAACACAGCCACGGGACGCTACATCTCGAGCTGCAACCTCACACCTTCTTCGGCCTCGAAGATAAAAACCGGAACAGCACCGGTGGAATACTATGTCGGTGCCACAGCAGCCACCTCCGGCGAAATCAAAGGTTGCCACTGGTTCTCGTCCACCGATTGCAGCGGTTATGATGACGAAGCTGCCGGTCCGCGTGCGCTCAACAAGGACGGAGCATCAAGCAGCATCATCACTTGGCAAGCCGGAACTTCACGCGTAGGTTCCTACTGGACGCTGACAGCCACCGAAGATCTCTATGAAGTGCGTCCCTTTGCAGCTTCTGCCGCGCTGGGAGCACCGCAGTTCAAATATGCAGTGGTTTCGGCACAGCATCCCACCCAAGCTCTGCAAATGGCAGAAGATGGCACACTTTCGTGGCAGCCCAAACAAGATGCCGAAGCACAGGCTTGGTATTTCGTGGGCGAGGGCAACAATGCCGGTGGTTATCTTATCGCCAATGCAAAAAGCCACCGCACCCTTTCTTTGCCCGATGAAGAAGCCACGCACTGGAACGTGTTAACTGCCAATACGGAGGATTTGGCTTACTATTTCCGTCCGCATGCCTCAGCCAAGCAAGAGGGAACAGCCCTCGTCGTGTCCGGTGATTCGCTCGTGCAGTTCAAGGCTTTGCGCAGCGACTTTGCACGCCGCAACCAGGTGTACGAATTGCCTTGTGGCACGCTCGGCAATCGCTTTGTGGCACGTGCCACCATCGATGGTGAGAGTGTGGTTCGCCCCATGGCTTATCCCTTGCCCAAGAAGTCGGGCACCTCTGTCGTTGCAAACTCGGCCACAACTCCCGCTTCGTGGTACACACTCTATACCTCGGACAAGGCTTCGCTGGCTCGCGGAACAGCTTTCGACCTCATGGTGCAGCTCAATTCGGCACCCATCACCGGACAAGCCGTGTATGTTTATGCCGACTGGAACCGCGATGGTGTGTTTGAAACCATGGAGCAGCTCGCCATCAAGACCAAGATGACGGCCACGCTTCAAGTTCCCGAAGAGGCAGTTCCCGGCAAAACACGTCTGCGTGTGCGTCTGACAAGCAACGGACTGACAGATGCCGAAGACGAAGTGGTGGGACAAATTCTCGACTTCGTTGTTGAAGTAGTGGAGAACGTTCCCGATATGTTCGAAGTGAAAGTGGAAACCAATGACCCCACGCGCGGAACAGCCACAGTGAGTTCGGAAGCCGGAACAACCACAGTAGCGGCCAAAGCTTTGGGCAATGCAGCTTTTGTGTGCTGGAAAGAGGGTAACAAACTTGTGTCTGTGAAATCTGAATATGCTTTCCAACCTACGCACTCCGCAACGCTGACTGCCTACTTCTCACCCAACACCGATGAAACCGAGGTGGGAATCCCCGGTGCGCCTGTGGCAGAAAACAACCTTCTGGTGGAAGTTGTGGCCGGGCACAAGCAGATTGCCGTGAACACTTCTGCCAAAGTGCTTCGCCTGTTGGTGTTTACCGCTGAGGGCTCTTTGGTGGCGCAGTCGCACACCAACGTTGTGGATGTGGCACACCTGCCCGTGGGAGCCTACATCGTGAAAGTGGTAACGGATGTGGCAGATACAGCCGCCAAGGTTATGGTGAAGTAGGTCCGGATTAAATAATTATCAAAACATCAAGAAACAATAAAGATATGAAGCAGAAATTTATTCTTTGTGGCGTCGGAGCTCTCTCCGCATTGGCAGCCGGTGCACAAAGCAAGCCTAATATAATATATATAATGTGTGATGACATGGGGTGGGGCGATTTGGGTTGCTATGGTCAGCAATTGATTGCCACCCCCAACCTAGACCGCATGGCCGCCGAGGGAATGCGTTTCACCCAAGCTTATGCCGGCAGCCCCGTCTCGGCCCCATCTCGTGCCTCTTTCATGACAGGTCAGCACACCGGTCACACACACGTGAGAGGCAACAAGGAGTATTGGCGTGGTGTGGGAACTGTGATTTATGGTAATAACACCGATTATGCTCTTGTGGGACAAGAACCGTATGCTACGGACCATGTCATCATTCCAGAAATCATGAAAAAAGAAGGCTACACCACCGGCATGTTCGGTAAGTGGGCCGGTGGTTATGAAGGTTCGGCCAGTACACCCGACAAGCGTGGCATTGATGAATACTATGGCTATATCTGTCAGTTCCAAGCCCACCTTTATTATCCCAACTTCTTGAATGAATACAGTCGTTCGGCCGGTGATACAGAAGTGCGTCGCGTTGTTTTGGAGGACAACATCGATCATCCGATGCACGGCGATGGTTATAAGAACCGCAAGCAATACACTGCCGATCTTATTCACCAAAAGGCGATGGCTTGGCTCGATAAGCAAACGGCCGACCAACCCTTCTTGGGTATCTTTACCTACACACTGCCGCACGCAGAATTGGCTCAGCCGGAGGACTCCATACTTTTGGCTTACAAGGGCAAATTCTGCCAAGAGAAGACTTACGGCGGTGATGCTTCTTCGCGCTACAATCCTACGCAATACGGACATGCCGAGTTTGCAGCTATGATTACGCGTCTGGATGTTCAAGTAGGCGAAATCCTGGCGAAACTCAAAGAAAAAGGCCTTGACGAAAACACCATTGTGATTTTCACTTCCGACAATGGTCCTCACGAAGAGGGTGGGGCAGATCCAGCATTCTTCAACCGCGATGGCGTGCTGAAAGGTACCAAACGAAGCACTCACGAAGGGGGTATCCGTGTGCCTTTCATCGTTCGTTGGCCCGGCACAGTGCCTGCCGGAGTGGTGAGCGACCACCAATTGGCTTTCTATGACCTGATGCCCACGTTCTGCGACCTGGCCGGTGTTGAGGATTATGTTTCCAAATACTCCAACCCCGACCTTGCCAATGACTACTTCGACGGCATATCATTCCTCCCCACACTCACAGGAAAGGGAGAGCAGGAGAAGCACGACTTCCTCTATTGGGAGTTTCATGAAACCAACATGATGGGACTCCGCATGGGCAATTGGAAACTTGTGGTCAAGAACGGAGCTTGCAGTCTTTACGACCTCGCCACCGATGTGCACGAGGATACGAATGTGGCTTCAAAGTACCCCGACATTGTGAACAAGATGAAGGAAATCATACGGCGCGAGCACACAGACAGCCAGTTGTTCAAAGTAACGTTGCCCAACTAAGCTGCGCGTTCACAAATTGTTCAAGGCGGATAACTCTTTGCAGAGTTGTCCGCCTTTTGTTTTCCAAAACAGTAAACAAATTTCCTGAAGCCCGGTTGACATTTTGCTACATTCTTAATCTTTCTTAAATAAGCGTGAAAGCCGTCTGCACGCCTTTCCGATAGGAGTGGAATTATCTATTAGACATGAAGAAATGCGCAGAGTGCTTCGGCGAAAATCAAAAAGGCGTGCAGAAATTTCTGGAAGCCTTGCAGATTTTTCAGAAAAGCATGCACGAAAATTGTTCCAGATGCTTATGCAGACGCAAATAAGGGTAACAAAAAAGAGAACCCATCCGAGAGTTCTCTTGTGTAGTACAAAGATACAACAAAAAAGCAACTTGAACAAATCTCTTCAGTGAGGCGATTTTGACAGATTGTAAGCCGAAAGGCGAAAAAATATGTCTTAAAGAAGCGAATTGGACTTGTTACCTTTCATTTGTGGATGCAAAATTTTACGGAATGCTTTGGTGAAACCGGAAGAAAATCATGAAAAGTTGTCAAGTGTGTGAAGCCTACTTGGCAAAACAAGCCCCAAAATGGTAAAAGGATGATGATTTTCGGTCGGATGCTTGCGTGTGTCTTCGCTGTATGATAAAAAAAATGTAAATTTGCGGCTGAAATTTTACACAATGGAACAAAAACTGCTAAAACCGGACTATATCTTCGAAGCAAGTTGGGAAGTCTGTAATAAAGTGGGAGGTATTTACACTGTGCTCTCCTCCCGAGCTAAAACATTGCAAACAAAATTTTCCGACCACGTGATTTTCGTGGGACCGGATGTGTGGAAAGAAAAGCCGAATGCCTTGTTCGTAGAGGATGAGGTGCTTTTGGCAGATTGGCGTAAGGCCGCCGAAAAACAGGGATTGGGTGTGCGCATCGGCCGTTGGCAGGTGCCCGGAATGCCCATCGCAGTGTTGGTGGACTTCGAGCCTTTCTTCGAAATTAAAGATGCGCTTTATGCTGCAGCCTGGAACGATTTTGGTGTTGACAGCCTGCGTGCGTATGGCGACTACGACGAGTCGTCCATGTTCTCCTATGCTGCCGGACGTTTTGTGGAAATCGTTTTCAAAAGTTTCCTCGAAGGTCAGCGTGTGGTTTATCAGGCCCACGAATGGATGTCGGGCCTTGGTATGTTGCATTTGGCCAAGAATGCTCCTGCCGTTGCCACCATCTTTACCACCCATGCTACCAGCATTGGTCGCAGCATTGCCGGCAATAATAAGCAACTCTATGCTTATTTCTCAGGATATAACGGCGACCAAATGGCAGCTGAGCTTTCAATGGAGGCCAAGCATAGCATAGAGAAGCAAAGTGCTCATCATGCCGACTGTTTCACCACTGTGAGTCGCTTCACCGACCGCGAATGTGCCCAATTGCTGGACAAACTGGCCGATGTAGTGCTGCCCAATGGATTTGAAAGCGACTTTGTTCCTAAAAAGACCGGCTTTGCACGTTGGCGTAAGGAAGCACGTGCCACTATCCTTAATGTGGTGTCGCAACTTGTGGGCGAAACTTTGCCTGCCGACACGCTCATTGTTTCCACTAGCGGTCGCAATGATTTCCGCTGCAAAGGATTTGATGTTTATCTGGAAGCCATGGCGCAACTCAATGCACAACTCAAACAGCGTCAAGCCGATGGCGGTAAGCGCGAATCTGTGTTGGCGTTGATTGAAGTGCCTTGTTGGACCAAGGAAGCACGTACCGACCTGCGCGAACGCATTGATAGCGGTGTGCAAGCCGAAGGTGCTTTGGCAGATCCCATGATTACGCATACACTCTTCAATCAAAATGAAGACCACATACTTTGTCTGATCAAGCAAATGGGGCTTTGGAATACGCCCAACGACCCTGTGAAAGTGGTGCTCGTGCCTTGCTATCTTGAAGGTAACGACGGCATTTTCAATTTGCCTTATTATCAGTTGCTCACAGCCAACGACTTGTCGCTCTATCCCTCCTATTATGAGCCGTGGGGCTATACGCCGCTTGAAAGTTGCGCTTTCAACACTCCGTGCATCACGACCGACCTCAGCGGATTTGGTCAGTGGGTGAATGAAGTGCTGGGTCATGAGGGAACATTGCAGGACGGTGTGCGCGTAATTCCTCGCACCGATGGCAACTACTATGAAGTGGCAGCCGACATGTGTGCCTGCATCACTGAAATGCTTGATATGAAAGCCGCTGAAGTGGATGAAGTTCGCAAGAATGCTGCAGCCCTTGCTGCGCAAGCGCAGTGGAAACACTTCATTAAGCACTATTATGAGGCATATGCCGTGGCTTTGAATAAAGCAGCAGAGCGTGTGGCTCCATCTGCCGCTCCCAAGCGCAGAAAAGCTTGTGCTAAGAAACAGGCAAAGTGAGAATAAAATTCGAAATCAACATTACAAACATTATAAACCAAAATGAAAGTAAAAGTTAGCAACTCCAATCAGCCTAATTGGAAAGTGGTATCTGTCAAGAGCCACATCCCGGCTGCCTTGAAGAAACTTGACGAAATGGCCCACAACCTTTGGTGGACCTGGAATGTGGAAGGCATTGAGCTTTTCCGCAGTTTGGACAAAGATTTGTTCCGTCAGGTGGATCAAAATCCCGTGGAACTGCTCAGCCGTCTGAGCTACGAACGTCTGACAGAACTTTCGAAGGACGCAGAACTCGTTGCCCGCATGGACAAAGTGTATGCCGACTTCCGTAAGTACATGGACGTGAAACCCAACAGCAAGCGTGCTTCTGTGGCATACTTCTGCATGGAATACGGACTCAATCACATTCTTAAGATCTACTCCGGCGGTCTCGGTATCTTGGCCGGCGACTATCTGAAAGAGGCTTCAGACAGCAACGTTGACATGGTTGCCGTTGGTTTCCTCTATCGTTATGGTTACTTCACCCAGAGCCTGTCAATGGACGGTCAGCAAATCGCTAACTACGAGGCGCAGGATTTCGATCACTTGCCCATCGAACGCGTGGTTGACGAGAACGGAAATCAGATAATAGTAGATGTGCCTTTCCCCAACTACATGGTGCACGCCGCAGTTTGGCGCGTAAACGTGGGACGCATTTCTCTGTATTTGCTCGACACAGACAACGAAAAGAACTCTGAGTACGACCGCACCATCACTCATGCTCTGTATGGCGGTGATTGGGAAAACCGCATCAAGCAGGAATATCTGCTCGGTATTGGTGGTATGCTGATGCTCAAGAAGCTCGGTATCACAAAAGAGGTGTACCACTGCAATGAGGGTCATGCCGCTTTGTGTAACGTGCAACGCCTTATCGATTTCGTGGAAAGCGGTCTCAACTTTGGCGAAGCCCTCGAGTTGGTTCGCGCCAGCTCTCTCTACACCGTGCACACTCCGGTGCCTGCCGGCCACGACTACTTCGAAGAATCTCTCTTCGGTAAGTACCTTGGCAATGTGCCCGCTAAGCTCGGTATCTCCTGGGACGACTTCATGGGATTGGGTCGCACCAACCCTGAAGACCGTGGCGAAAAGTTCTGCATGAGTACGTTCCTCTGCAAGACCTGTCAAGAAGTTAACGGTGTGAGCTGGTTGCATGGTAAAGTGAGTCAGCAAATGTTCAAGGGCATTTGGAATGGTTATCTGCCCGATGAGCCTGCTCGCAAACACCAAATCCTCACTCACGACGAGTATGCTGACGTTTACGACTTGCAGCCCGGTGAAAGCCACGTGGGTTACGTAACCAACGGTGTGCACTTCCCCACTTGGTGTGCCAAGGAGTGGAAAGCTGTTTACAACAAGTATTTTGACAAGAGCTTCATGGAAGATCAGAGCAACGAGAGCATTTGGTCTAAAATCTATGAAGTGCCCGATAAAGAGGTTTGGGAAACTCGCGTAAAGCTTAAGACAAAACTCATTGAGTATATCCGTGGTCGTTTCCGCGAAAGCTGGCTCAAGAACCAGGGTGATCCTTCTCGCGTAGTGAGTCTGCTTGACAAGATTAACCCCAACGCGCTTCTCATCGGCTTCGCTCGTCGTTTTGCCACCTACAAGCGTGCTCACCTATTGTTCTCTGACCTCGATCGCTTGGCTAAGATTGTGAACAACCCCGACTATCCTGTTCAGTTCCTCTTTGCCGGAAAGGCTCACCCCGCAGATGGAGCCGGCCAGGGTCTGATTAAGCGTATCTACGAGATTTCTCAGCGTCCCGAGTTCATTGGTAAGATTATCTTCCTCGACAACTACGACATGCAGTTAGCTCGTCGCCTCGTGAGCGGTGTTGATATCTGGATGAACACGCCGACCCGTCCTCTCGAAGCTTCCGGTACATCCGGCGAAAAGGCTTTGATGAATGGTGTTGTTAACCTTTCGGTTCTTGACGGTTGGTGGTACGAAGGTTATCGTCCCGGCGCAGGTTGGGCCTTGACCGACAAGCGTACTTACCAGAACCAAGAGCACCAAGACAAGCTCGATGCTTCAACCATCTACTCTATGTTGGAACAGGAGATTATTCCTTTGTACTATGCTCGCAACCGCCAAGGCTTCAGCGAAAGCTGGGTACGCACGGTGAAGAACAGCATTGCACAAATCGCTCCTCACTACACCATGAAGCGTCAGCTTGACGACTACTTCGATCGCTTCTACAACAAAGAAGCTGCACGCTACAAGGAACTTTCGGCCGACAACAACAAGAAAGCCAAAGAGATGGCTGCTTGGAAGGAAAGCGTGGCCGAACGTTGGGATGGCATCAATGTGGTTTCTACAGAGTATAGCGAAAATCTCGTAAACGGTACATTGGTTAGCGGTAGCGAGTTCTCTATCACTCACGTTGTGGACGAACAAGGTCTTGAAGATGCAGTAGGTATCGAACTTATCGTGATGGCTAACGGCGTTGATGGCCGCGAAGTTATCCTCGAGAAGTATCCGATGGAAGTTGTGAAGAAGGAAGGCAACCTCTATACCTTCAAACTTACAGCTACCATTGACTATGCCGGTTCGTTCCGCACAGCGTTCCGTATGTTCCCCAAACATCAGGAATTGCCCTATCGTCAGGACTTCGCATACGTTCGCTGGTTCTAAACGAAGGTTTTAGCAAACTATAATTCAAGTGAAGCCCCTTTCCGCTCCCTTGGGGGAGATGGCGAGGGGCTTCATTGTTTCTTTGAACGCATTGCATTTTTTTGCCGAGCTTTCGATAGAAAAATGCAACGCCTTGACAAGGTTGTTTGTGTCTTGGCTGAAATGTTAAATCAGGAAGAAAAATGAATTTCACCGAACAAATACTTTCGAAATTAGGTTTTACGCTTACGCCAATGCAGGAGGCTGCCATTGATGCAGTGAACAGTCGTCGCAACGTGGTGTTGCTTTCGCCCACGGGTTCGGGCAAAACTTTGGCCTATTTGTTGCCCGTCTGCAGTAGCTTGAATGCCGAAGCTCAACATTTGCAGGCTGTGGTGGTTGTTCCTTCGCGCGAATTGGCGCAACAATGCGATGAGGTTTTTCGCAGTTTGAAAACTCCGCTCCGTTCGGTCTGTCTGCATGGCGGTCGGCCCACCATGAATGAGCATCGCACTTTGAAAGAAGTGAAGCCTCACATTGTGTTTGCCACTCCAGGCCGCTTGCTTGATCACTTGAATAAGGAAAATATTCTCGGCGGAACCGTTAAAGTGTTAGTGGTAGATGAGTTTGATAAGTGCTTGGAACTCGGTTTCTTGGAGGAAATGGAAAATGTGGTTCGCCGTTTGCCTCGTGTGCAGCAGTGTGTGCTCACATCTGCCACTGATGCAGAGGAAATTCCGGCGTTTATCGGTGTATTTGAGAAAGCGCAGGGCAGTGTTGCCACGCGTCTGGATTTTCTTGAAAATTCGGAAGAATTGCACCGGCGTCAGAAGTTCCACATCGTACCTTCTCCGCGCAAGGACAAACTCGAAACTTTGGCGCGTCTGTTGTCGGTGCAGCAAGACGGCTTGGCAATGGTTTTCGTGCTGCATCGCGAGAGCGCCGACAGAGTGGGGAAGTACCTTCAAGAAAAAGGTTTCTGTGCGGAGGTATATCATGGCGGAATGGAGCAAGAACGCCGTGAGCGAGCGCTCAGCAAGTTTCGCAGTGGTTGCAGCAACATCTTGGTGGCCACCGACTTGGCAGCACGCGGTCTTGATATACCGGAAGTGCGTTCCGTCATCCATTATCACCCGTCTGCCGATGTCGATGCCTTTGTTCATCGCAACGGTCGCACAGCTCGCTGGGACGCCGGTGGAAATATCTTTCTGATAATGAGTGAGGGGGAAGTTCTGCCCGAATATGCACCGGCCGATGCCGATGTTGTGGAAGTGGAGGAAAATGCCATCATGCCTGTACTGCCTCGTTGGAGTGCTGTTTATGTGGGGCGCGGTAAGAAAGATAAACTCAGCCGCATGGATATCGTTGGTTTCTTCTGCAAGAAAGGAGGTTTACGTTCCGACGAAATCGGACGCATCGAGCTTGGTGCGCATTATGCCTGTGTGGCAGTGTCTCGCACCAAGCTGAGGAGCGTGCTGAAAGCGGTGGCGGGTGAGAAAATCAAAGGTATGAAGACGCTCATCGAACCCATGCGCAGATAGCTGACACTTTGTTCGAAAATCAGGCCTTTGGTAAGCAAAAATTTACACGGCGTTTAGAAAATTCTGCAGTGCTTGTAGAAATTTCTAAACGCCGTGTAGATTTTTCTAAACCCATAGGGCAAATTTACGCGCTCTTAATGTGATTTCGGCTTCGCCCAAGATAGGCTTCGGCTCGGCAATAACAACAAAAGCTTTGCATTTTGTTTTGTATTCCGCTCGCCTTGCAGACTTTGGCTTCGCCCAAGATAGGCTTCGGCTCGGGAATAATAACAAAAGCTTCGCATTTTGTTTTGTATTCCGCTCGCCTTGCATTATCTTTGCAAGCTATTAAAAAGAGTATAAAACAACACAATATGAGTAAGAAGTTCACTGTGCGTAAAGAGCTGAGCCTTTACGATGTTAATAAAGAAGTGCTGAACGAATGGGATGCTGCCGATTTGTTCCACCGCAGTATGTCCGAACGTGAGGGATGTCCGTCGTTTGTTTTCTTCGAAGGTCCTCCCTCTGCCAATGGTCACCCGGGCATTCACCATGTGATGGCTCGTACCATCAAGGACGTGTTCTGTCGTTACAAAACCATGCAGGGATTTCAGGTGAAGCGCAAGGCCGGTTGGGATACCCATGGTCTGCCCGTGGAACTCAGTGTGGAAAAAGAACTCGGCATCACCAAAGAAGACATCGGCAAGAGCATCAGTATTGAAGACTACAACGCGCAATGCCGAAAGAATGTGATGATGTACACACAGGAGTGGACCGACCTCAGCCACCTCATGGGATATTGGGTGGACATGGAGCATCCTTACATTACCTATGAAAATTCTTACATCGAAACGCTTTGGTGGCTTTTGAAGCAACTTTACGATAAAGGACTGCTCTACAAAGGCTACACCATTCAACCCTATTCTCCCGCTGCAGGTACCGGACTTTCCAGCCACGAGCTGAACCAACCCGGATGCTACCGCGATGTTAAGGACACCACCCTGACAGCACAATTCAAGATTGTAGACCCCAAGCCGGAGATGGCAGAGTGGGGCGAACCCTATTTCTTGGCTTGGACCACCACTCCGTGGACGCTTCCCTCAAACACTGCGCTCTGCGTTGGCCCTAAAATTGACTACGTGTGCGTTCGCACTTTCAATGCCTACACCGGACAGCCCATCAGCGTTGTGATGGCAAAAGCACTCTTGAGTTCTTACTTTAACAGCGAGGCAGAAAATGCAGATTTCCAAAGCTATAAACAAGGTGATAAGCTCATTCCTTATCAAGTGGTAGGCGAGTGGAAAGGTGCGGATCTCGTGGGCATGCACTATGAGCAGCTTTTGCCTTACGTAAACCCCGGCGAGGGTGCGTTCCGTGTGATTCCCGGCGACTACGTAAGCACAGAAGACGGTACCGGCATCGTGCATATCGCACCTACCTTTGGTGCCGATGATGCCTTTGTAGCGAAGCAGGCCGGTGTGCCTCCCTTGCAGATGCTCACGGCAAAGGGTAAGCTTGCGCCCATGGTGGACTTGCAAGGACGTTTCTTCCCATTGGAGGATTTGGACGCCGATTTTGTGAAATCCAATGTCAATGTTGAAGCATACGCCCCCTATGCCGGTCGTTATGTGAAAAACGCCTACGATGATGCACTCACCGAAAAAGACGAAACGCTCGACATCGCCATCTGCATGGACTTGAAGCAGCAAGGCAAAGCATTCCGCATTGAGAAACACGTGCACAACTATCCGCATTGCTGGCGCACGGACAAGCCTGTGCTTTACTATCCTCTGGATTCTTGGTTCATTCGTAGCACAGCTTGCAAGGAGCGCATGATGGAGCTCAACAAGTCCATACTTTGGAAACCCGAGTCTACAGGCACCGGCCGCTTTGGCAAGTGGCTCGAAAACCTGAACGACTGGAACCTGAGCCGCAGTCGCTATTGGGGAACTCCCTTGCCCATTTGGCGCAACGACGACAACGAAGAACTGTGCATCGGAAGCGTGCAGCAGCTCTACGATGAAATCGAGCGCAGTGTGGAGGCTGGATTTATGGCATCCAATCCTCTCAAGGACAAAGGCTTTGTGCCCGGTGATTACAGCGAAGAAAATTATCACAAGATAGACCTCCACCGTCCCTACGTCGATGATATCATCCTTGTTTCAGCAACGGGTAAACCCATGAAGCGCGAAACAGATTTGATTGACGTATGGTTTGACAGTGGTGCTATGCCTTATGCACAAATCCACTATCCGTTCGAAAATAAGGAATTGCTCGACAGCCGCACAGTGTATCCTGCGGACTTTATTGCCGAAGGCGTTGACCAAACACGCGGATGGTTCTTCACACTTCATGCCATCGCAACGATGGTTTTCGACAGTGTGTCTTTCAAAGCCGTCATCAGCAACGGTCTTGTTCTCGATAAGAATGGAGCCAAGATGTCAAAGCGTCTCGGAAATGCTGTTGACCCCTTCGGAGCAATTGAGAAGTATGGCAGCGATCCTTTGCGTTGGTACATGATAACCAATTCATCGCCTTGGGACAATCTTAAGTTCGACCAAGACGGTGTGAAAGAGGTGTCTCGCACTTTCTTCGGCAAACTCTTCCAGACTTACTCGTTCTTTGCGATGTATGCCAATGTGGACGGATTTGATCCCGAAGCAGCTCTCATTGATATCAACGAGCGTCCCGAAATCGACCGTTGGATTCTTTCCGAACTGAATACGCTCGTGAAAAACGTAGCAGCCGATTTTGAAGATTATGAGCCCACACGTGCCGGACGAAAGATTGAAGCGTTTGTTATCGACAACCTTTCCAATTGGTACGTGCGCCTCAATCGCAATCGCTTCTGGGCCGGAACAATGGATGCAGACAAGCTCAGTGCTTATCAAACGCTTTACGCATGTTTGCTCACCGTGTCCAAACTCATGGCACCCATTGCTCCGTTCTATGCCGATCGTTTGTACAAAGATCTGACAGCAGGATGTCAAGCTGCCGACAGCGTTCATCTGGCCGAATTCTCCAAGGTGGATGAAACATTGATTGATAGCGAACTCGAAGCTTCCATGGAGATGGCTCAGAAAATCACTTCCATGGTGCTCTCATTGCGTAAGAAGGAACACATCATCGTTCGTCAGCCCCTCGGATGCATTTCTGTGCCTGTTACAGACGAAAAGCAGAAGGCACGACTGGAAGCCATGAAGCAACTCATCCTTGATGAAGTTAACGTAAAGGAATTGCGTTTCGTTGAAGGCAACATGCTTGAGAAAACAGTGAAGTGCAATTTCCGTGTGATGGGTAAGAAGTTCGGTAAACTCATGAAAGCCGTAGCCGCAGCTGTGGCAGAGATGTCGCAAGAGCAAATTGCAACGCTCGAAAGCGTTGGTAGCATTTCTCTTATGGTGGAAGGCGAAAACGCACTCATCGAACGTGCCGATGTAGAGATTGTGAGTCAAGACATTCCCGGATGGACTGTAGCCAACGAGGGAGTGTTGACTGTGGTACTCGATATTGAAATCACTGACGAGCTTCGCCGAGAAGGCTTGGCGCGTGAAATCGTGAAGCGCATCCAAAATCACCGCAAGGAGAGTGGCTTTGAAATCACCGACCGCATCTCTGTAAAAATGCAGAAGTATCCCGTCCTTGAAGAAGCCGTATCTTCGTTCCGCGACTATATATGCGGACAGGTGCTCGCTGATACTTTCGAATTTGTAGATGAACTTCCTGCTGGAACAGAATTCGATTTCGAAGATTTCAAAGTGAACGTAAGCATTACGAAATAACATTAAGGAAATACCGGAAAACATTATCAGTTATGTCAGAAAAGAATCGTTACACAGATGAAGAGCTTGAAGTATTCAAGAAACTCATCATGGAAAAAATCGAATTGGCCAAGAGAGAATACGACCAGATGATGGACGTTTTGATGAATCGTGGCGGAAATGGAGTGGACGACACGCAGCCCACATACAAGATCCTGGAAGAAGGCTCTGCCACTCAAACCAAAGAAGAACTCACTACGATGGCCGTTCGACAGCAGAAGTTTATCCAAGGATTGCAGGCTGCACTCGTCAGAATTGAAAACAAAACTTACGGAGTGTGTCGTGTAACCGGAAAACTCATTCCCAAAGAACGTCTCATGGCTGTGCCTCATGCCACACTGAGTATAGAGGCCAAACAAATGAAAGACAGAAAAGACTGATATAAGGATAAGAAGGGGAGCATCCGTAGGGCGCATTTTTATGTCGCTCTTAGGAATGCTCCCTTTTGTTTTGTGCAATTAAGTATCGGATTTCCGATATGCTAAACTCTGACTGCGCGTGAGCAAATTCATTTCAAAAAGAGCTGCAACGGCTTGGGGCATTTCCATCCTTGTTTTGGTGTTGGACCAAAGCATCAAGTATCTTGTAAAAACCCGAATGCTGTTGTTCCAGAAGGTGGATATCACCTCTTGGTTCCAAATTTATTTCACCGAAAACGAGGGTATGGCTTTCGGCATGGACTTCATCGGCACCATGTTCCTTACGCTCTTTCGTCTGCTGGCTGTTGTGGTGTTTATCCTCTTCTTGCGAAAAATGGTGAAAAGCCCTCGCTATCCTTTGGGATTGGTTGTTTGTCTTTCAATGATTGTCTCAGGAGCCGCCGGAAACATCATAGACAATTGCTTCTATGGTCTGTGTTTCACGGAAAGCCTTCCCGAATGGTCTTTCGCGGCTGAAACGGCTTGCCTCGTGCCTCTGGGAGAAGGATATGGCAGCTTTTTGAGTGGAAAAGTGGTGGATATGTTTTATTTCCCCCTGTTCACGTGGCCGGAATCTTGGCCGCTGATTGGCGGTGATGTGTTCTTTGGTGCCGTGTTCAATTTTGCAGATGCTTCCATCAGTTGTGGAGCTGTAGCCATGCTGCTTTTTTACAGCAAATACATCACGATAAATTCTCCCAAAGCCGAAAACAATAATACCAAAGAATGAAGCGTTTCGTTGCGTCCATAGTTTGTCTTTTCCTTTTGTGTGCATTTTCTTCTTGTCGGTCTAAGCAGGAAGAAGGTGTGCTTCGCAAAAGTAAGATGTCCAAAGTGCTTTACGATTATCACCTGGCGCAAGCCATGGCAGAGCAAGCGGGAAGTTCGGACAGCACAGCTTATTTCAAGCACTTGTATGTGGAAGCTGTGTTTCGCAAACATGGAATTTCCGAAAAGGAATTTCTTCACAGTCTGCGGTGGTACACGCGACACACAGAGGATTTGTATGAAATATATCAGGGTTTGGACAAACGATATACAGAAGCCTCTCTTTCTATGGACGGAGGGCAAGTTTCCATTAACCCTTTGAATGTTATGGGAGACACGGTTCATTTGTGGCAAGGCCCTTCCCATCAGTTGTTATGCTCTTCGGGAATCAACAGATTTACTTTCGAACTTTTGGCGGACACATCTTATCATTCAGGAGACCGTTTGCAGTGTGAATTCTCCACGCGGTGGATTTATGGTGAGGGAACAAAATCGGCTACTGCCGTCATGAGTGTTTGCTATGACAATGACTCGGTGGCAACGTCCATTCAATATGTGTACAGTTCGGGTAAGCAATCTGTGGTGCAGAAGTTAGGAAAACGAAAACCCAAGAGCATCACTTGCTTTGTCTATCAGAATGCACCTTGGAGTGCTTCGCCGAAATTGTTGATGCTTTCCGACATCAGTCTTGTCAGGTTCCGAAATAAGGAGAGAGCCTCTGCCATGCCTTCGAATGCAGTGCAGGATTCTGCCAATGCAAAGGTGGATTCGCTGGACGTGGCTCGAAAGAGAGTGGATAGCATCATCAGAAGTAACAATGGTGAAGGACGACCGCATTTCCGTGAGGATGAAAATGCGAAAGGCGACAGCCTTCGCCCGGTACGTGCCATTACAGCCCCTAAACGCACTTTGCGAAATGCTCACCGCCATCCTTAACAAATAAATATGGAAAGCAAAAAGTTGCGGCGCATAGCAGTATCACGTCTGCACTTTCCAAATGGACGTGTGTTATACAATCAGGTTGTTGAATTGGAAGGTGAAATACCTAAAAGCCACTTTCCATTGACAGAAGAGCTTGCGTCGACAGAATGGTTGGGAGGAGATTATTTTTGGAAGGAATAGGCCGTGTGTCTGTTCCTTTCTTTGTTGTGAGAAATCCTTTATGAGGAAATGTGTCTCCTTGGGAAAAGTGCACGATAGGTTGCCGTTTTTACATGAATGCGGCATAACATCGCCAAACTCCGGGTATTCCGAAAGCCGAAGCTCTGTGGAATAACGCAAATGCCCGTCGTCGCAACGGGGTTGAGACCCACGAAAGAGCATGTGCGGAGTATGTTTTTGCGGGAGCCGGATGATTCTCCCTGCATAGCTGTGCCGATAATAGTAATAGCTTTCCGGCCAAGGCATTTCGGCTTTTTTGCTTTTCAGCCGTTGACAAGCGGCTTTCATCAATGGTTTGTTTCGCTTTCATGATGGCTTTCAGCAGATGGGTGTGGTCTGCAGAGAAGGTTTTTCCCGTTATACTTTCCGGATGAAGGTGTATGCGGTGATAGGCTTTGTTTTCCAACCATTCCACGCTTGGTTTGTGGCTTAGCAGGCGCACGCCCAGTTCCCAATCGTTCCATCTGGGCAAATTTTCATCCCATCCTCCGCATTCCATCAGCCATTTACGTTTCATCACCATGCTTTGTGTGCAGAGCATGGCGGTGATCACCTGGTCTGCCACACAATCCGTGGCACGATAGTCGCGCACTTTTGTTCTTCCGTTGGCAAAACAGAGCATAGCAGGTGCACACACAAGGTCGGGTGGGCATGTCGCATTTTTAATCCGTGTCTTGATGTCTTTCAGAAAGTCTTTCGAAATTTCGTCGTCACTATCAAAGAAGAATACGTACTCACTTCGTGCAACTTGCAATCCCTTGTTGCGTGCAGCACAAGCTCCCGCTTTTTCTTGCCGTAGCACAATGATGCTCACTCCTTCGGCTTTTCGCTTTTCTGCATAATCCAGACAAATTTCGTACGAGCCATCCTGCGAAGCATTGTCCACCAAAATGGTTTCGTCGGGTTGCAAGCATTGAGCGTCCAAAGAGCGAAACAGTCGAGGCAGGAATCCGGCACGATTATGTATGGGGATGATAAGTGAGAACATGAGCTATGGGCGAAAACGTATGTCGATACCGCTTTGTTCGATATAGCGCATGCCATCAAGCATGTCGCAAAGGAATTTTATGCGAGAGGCTTTGCGGGGCAGATGCAAGGCTTCGTTGATGCACCGCAATGTGGCAGACCACTTCGGGTGCAGCATTCTCAGCATCGCACCTTTCGAACGGCGCACACGCCGGTCGGTCATGAAAAGTGCTCCGGTGGTTTCGCGCTTCAATGTTCGGCATAGCATAATCGGTGCATAGGCTATGCGAAAACCTAAGCGGTGAGCTTGAAAAAGAAAGACCTCTTCTTCGCCGCAAGCCAACCGCTCCGAACCTAAGCCGAAGCGTGTGTCAAATTCCGGCAGCTCCGGCGACATGCGGAATGCGATTTCCACCGAGCTGAAATACGTTCCTTTCGGTCGCAGGTCGTAACTGAAAGATTTCTCCGTGTAGTTCTTGAGAGGCACTCCTTGCATATCGGCCACCTGACAACAGACAATGTCGGTTTCGGGGTGAGTGTCAAAGTATTCGATGAGCCGGCTGAGGCTTTCGTTGTTGTAAACAAGGTCATCGTCAGCGATAGCTGCCAATTCCGTGTGGCAATGCCGCAGGGCATTGTTGCGATTGGTTGTCAGTCCGAAGCCCTCGATGGGATGAATTTCAACGTCCGGTCTTTGGCGAAGCACGTCGGGAATATAGTCAAGGAATTCCGGCTGTGAATACTGGAACGAAACCACATAGACAATGTCTTCACGCTCCGGCAGGAGCATGGAGGGCACCGACTTGATGCGATCGTTGATGGTCGATATGAGCAGAGAGAGGCGTTTCATACTATTTTGTGCGTTGCATATAGCGTATGCCCTCGGCCAGATGCCTCATCATGGGCAGAAAATGGCACATGCCTTTTCGTGTTGAGGTGAGAGCAAAACAGAAACACTTCCACCATGCTTTGTTGCCATGGAGATAGTATTCGAAAGCGCCTTTGCTGCGTTGCACGCCGACATCGATATACACCAGGTTGCGTTTCAGCATCGTCGATGTCTCAATAATTTTTTTCGGGAAGTAGCGCATGTTCAATCCCTGACGCAAGGCATCTGTCAGCCATACGTCTTCCTCGCCGCAAGTCAGGAATTTCGTTCCCAGCCCGAAGCGTTCGTCAAATCGAACCGCACCTTTCACTTTTCCGCGTCTGAACACCATTTCGATGGTTGAGATGGAATAAGTTTCGGGAAGTGCAGTGATGGCTTGCTCTTCCTGGGGGTAACTTTTAAGTGCTTTTCCCTTGTATGTGCTGGCACAGAAGAATGCCACATCCACCTCCGGATGAGTTTCGAAAGTGTTGAAAATAATGTCGAAACTGTTATCGGAAAAACGGGCATCGTCATCAGCATACATCACAAGGTCGGCAGTGGATTTTTCCAGGGCCAGATTGCGATTGGCTGAGAGTCCCTGACCGCGATATTTGTACACAGAAACGTCTGTGCGCTGTTTCAACTCTTCCGGAATGAGCTCAAGGTATCTGTCGTCCGTATATTGATATGAAACGATGTAACGAACATTTTCCCGGGCAGGGCGCAGCATGTCGCCGATACGCACAATGCCTTTGTTGAGCGAGCAGATGAGTATGTCTAAAGTCATACGGATTTTGTATTTCAGATTTCGTGATAACCGAAGCGTTTGATGGTCATTGCATAAGGTTGTGCCATTTCCAGTTTGTGCCGTCGGTTGTTTGTTAAGGGCAAAGGTAAACAATTCTTCATAGAATTATGCATTTTTACACATTCTAAAAACGCATTGCCGGCAAATGTTTGTTTTCGGGGGTGCGATGCAGAACTACGCAGAGGTGTATGAAAAAAAACAAGCACCTTATCGGCCGATGCTGATAAGGTGCTTTGTGATTTTATGGCGGAGAAAGAGGGATTCGAACCCCCGGAACAGTTACCCGTTCACCGCATTTCGAGTGCGGCCCGTTCGACCACTCCGGCATTTCTCCTCCGATTGGAGCACCGCAAAATTACGACGGATTTTTCTTCCTGCCAAGGCTCGATGTCAAAAAAAGAAGAAACCGAATGGGCACGAGAAGAAAGAATTTGCATTGTGGCGAAGAAAAAGCGTGAGAGCCGAGAGAAAACAATGCTGCCCCAAGGGTGAAAGAGTGGGGGAGGTGCATGGATTTTCTGCAGTGCTTGCAGATTTTTCTAAACGCCTTGCAGAAATTTCTGCAAGCACTGCAGATTTTCGCGGAATGCGTCTCTGTGTTTCGGGGTGCGATAAAGGCCGATTTTTCTCCATCCGGGAAGAGCTGCAATCTGTCTGTGGCGTGAGCCGAATGGTGAAACAAAAACTCCGCCAACGGCTTGTGTCGTTGGCGGAGCTATGAAGGGTGGCCCGGAATGGGCTTTCAGATGATGCGAACTTACTTTTTATAGCGCTTGTTCAAGCCTGCAATCACGTCGGCGGTGATGTCCATCGAGGGAGCGGCATAGAGGATATTATCTCCTGCCTTGCTGAGGATGAGCGTGTACTTGTGTTTCTTGTTATAGTCTGCCAGGAAATTCTGCAGGCTGTCGCGAAGTGCCTGGTTGAACTTGGCTTGCTCGGCATCAAACTTCAGCGTGAGGTCCTCTTGGAGTTTCTGCAAGTCCTGCTCCTGTTTGGCCAGCGAGGCTTGCGCTTTCTGCACTTGCTCTTGCGTGGTGAAAGTTCCGTCTTGAATTTTCTTTTGGAACGATGCACCGGCCTGTTGCAGGGCGCGCATTTTGTTTTCCACGGTTCTTTGGTAGCTGTTGCTCAAGTTTGTGAGCGAATCCTTATATTGCAGACAGAAAGTGTATTGTGTCATCAGGCTGTCCACTTCGATGTAAGCAATCTTTTGTGCTTCCGCTTTGCCTGCTTCGGGCAGGTTGGGCGATTTCACTTCGGCAGGTTTACCTTCTTTGTTGTTGCAACCGATAGTTGCAGCGGCCAATGCGATGCTCAGTGTCAGCACACCGAGTTTTTTCAGATTTGTCATAATGATTTATTTGGTTGTTTTATGTTTCTCAGCCACGCGGTGCGGATTTTCTCTTCGCTCTGCGGCATCCATTGATTGCACGCAGCCAATTCCCCTTTTGCGCATGGCTTTGTTTCCATCCAAGTGCAGATGGGGGAAACGGCGACCCAGAAGAATTTTGAAGCACATAAAAGCAATTCCGATTGCAATTATTAACGTGATGATACCGAACAAGCGTAACATTATTCCTATTTTTGTAGCCGCAAAGTTAGTGCAAGGTGAGCGAAGAGCAAAATGAAAAACTTGTTTTTCGACTTTTGCTCTTCCGAACCGCAGCCTAAGTTATCAAAAGTTAGTGCAAGGTGAGTGAAGAACAAAATGAAAAACTTGTTTCTCGGTTTTTGGTTCTTCCGAACCGCAGCATGAATCGTGGAAATACACAATATAAATATATACATACTATGAATACCAACGCAGCATTGCAGCCCAAAATCGTTTTCGATTGTTTTGCAGAAGTCAACAAAGTGCCTCGCTCGTCCAAACACGAGGAAAAAATGATAGCATTCCTACAGGATTTCGGAAAAAAACTCGGTTTGGAAACCGACACCGATGCCACAGGGAACGTTGTGATACGCAAACCGGCCACTCCCGGTTTTGAAAATCGCAAGACCGTGATTCTGCAAAGCCACATGGACATGGTGTGCGAGAAGAACAATGATACAGCATTCGACTTCGACACACAAGCCATCCAGACCTATATTGATGGCGATTGGATGAAAGCCCGCGGCACCACGCTGGGGGCAGACGATGGCATAGGTGTGGCGATGCAAATGGCCCTCCTTATGTCGGACGACGTGGAACATGGTCCCATCGAATGCGTCTTCACCGTGGACGAAGAGACCGGCCTGACCGGTGCCATGGGCATGCAACCGGGATTTATGAACGGCGACTATCTCATCAATCTTGACTCTGAAGATGAGGGCGAACTCTTTGTGAGTTGTGCCGGTGGTGCCCGAACCACTGCCGAATTCGACGTTACGGAAGAAAAAGTGCCGGCAGGTTTCCTCAATTTCCGCATTGACGTGAAAGGACTCACCGGCGGACATTCAGGCGATGACATCAATAAGAAAAGAGCCAATGCCAACAAACTGCTCGTGCGCTTCTTGTGCGACGAAATGGAGAAGACGGATTTACGCTTGGTTGACATACAGAGCGGCGGAAAGCACAATGCCATCCCGCGTGATGGTTATGCCATTGTGGCTGTGCCGGCTGAATTCAAGGAGCAACTTCGCATTGATTTGAACCATTATCAGGCAGATTTGGAGGAGGAGTATAGCGTTACCGAACCCTCTCTGAAGATGTTGCTCGAGAGTGCCGGAGCAGCCGATACAGCCATCGAGAGCGGAGTGGCGGCTCGCATTCTTTTGGCTTGTCGTGCTGTGCACAACGGCATCATGGCCATGAGTCAAGACCTGGACTGGTTGGTCGAAACATCCTCCAATTTGGCTTCAATCAACAAGACCGAAGACGGCAAAGTGCTCATCAATAGCAGTCAGCGCAGCAGCTTGGGCAGTCGGCGCGACGACATGTGTGCCACAGTGCGTGCCACCTTCCAACTGGCCGGTGCAAAAGTTTCGACCAACGAGGGTTATCCCGGATGGAAGATGAACCCACACAGCGAAATAGTGCAGATAGCTGCTGAAAGTTATCGCCGCCTTTTCAGCAAAGAACCAAAAATCCTGGCCATCCATGCCGGATTGGAGTGCGGACTCTTCAGTGAGAAGTATCCCCATCTCGACATGGTGAGCTTCGGCCCCACGTTGCGCGGAGTGCACTCGCCGGAGGAGCGTCTCCTCATCCCCACGGTTGACCTGGTGTGGCAGCACCTGCTCGACATCTTGAAGAACATCCCCGTTAAATCATAAACAACTGAAGCCTTGAACCTCATGTTTCCTCTCCGCCAACTCGAGCGTCTCTTGCCTCTGCTGCTGCCGGCAGTGTGCTGCTGCCTGGGTGTGTTAGCCTCTTGCATGGACGACGAGGGCTACACTCTTTCACCCGATGCGCGGCTCGAATTTTCGACCGACACCGTAGCCTTCGACACCGTCATCAGCGGACGCCCCACCAACACTTACACCTTCATGGTCTACAATCGCAACGACGAGGCAGTGCGCCTGGCGCGTGTGGGCTTGGAGAAAGGGAGTGAGTCGCCCTTTCGCGTCAACGTGGACGGCACGTACCTGACGGGAGGCAGTGGCACGGATTTCGAAATCGCTGCTAACGACAGCATGCGCGTCTTCCTGGAAATGACCGCCGCCGAGCACGATAGCGACACCCCGGTGGAAACCATCGACAAATTGCTCTTCCGGCTCCAGAATGGTGTGCAGCAACACGTAACCCTCACAGCCTATGGTCAGGACGTGGTGCAACTCGATGGCGTGGTGCTCTCGCGCGACACGTTGCTCAGTGCGCGTCGTCCCTACCATGTGCTTGACAGTTTGGTCGTGGCCCGGGGGGTAACGCTGACCATTGGCGAAGGTGTTCGTTTCTATTTCGAAGCCGGAGCATCGCTCGTGGTGCATGGCACGCTGTTGGTGCAAGGCACGGCAGCACACCCCGTGGTCTTCAGAGGCGACCGGCTCGGAAACATGTTCTCCGACCAACCATACGACCGCATCCCCGGACAATGGGGCGGCATAACCCTCACCTCCACCAGTTACGGCAACATCATTGCCCACGCAGACATTCACAGCGGCAACTATGGTGTGCGCATCGACAGTGCTGACACCGGTCGCGAAAAGCTGCAACTGCTCAACAGCATCCTGCACAACGTCAAAGGCGATGCCCTCAGCGCACGCTCCGCCTACGTCACGGCTGTCAACACCCAACTCACAAACGCCGGCGGCAACTGCGTCACCCTGCGCGGTGGCGACAACGTCTTCATCCATTGCACCATCGCAAATTTTTACGCCTTTGCCGGAGGTCGCAGCGTGGCCCTCGATTTTGCCAACTACGATGGCGACGCACGTCTCCCCCTGCTGAATGCCGCCTTCCTGAATTGCATCATCACCGGATACTCCTCCGACGAGGTGATGGGCGCACAGAGCGAACGTTACGCAGACGATGCCTTCAATTATCTCTTCCGCAGCTGCCTGCTTAACACACCCCCGGTGGACGACCCCCGCATCGTCAACTGCCTGTGGGACAACGACGAGCACCCCGTGAGCCGCGACAAGAACTTTGCCCCCGAATTCGACCTCGACAAACTCATTTTCACCTTCACCCTCTCACCCCGGTCCATGGCCGTCGGCACTGCCGACCCCGAATTGTCGCTGCAATACGCCCCCACCGACATCATGGGCACCGACCGCACGGCAGAGGGACGGCCCAACATGGGCTGTTACCAAGCTGTATGGCAAGCGGAAGAATAACCCCAAAGACAAGACACAACCCCAAATCATGGCAGAACAAAAAGCAAGAACATACAAGGCAAAAGCCAAGTCGGCCCCCGCTCCCGCAGCCGACGAATATGGCCGCCTGCAGCCCCAGGCACCCGAGCTCGAGCAAGCCGTGCTCGGCGCACTCATGATCGAGAAAGACGCCTACTCACTGGTGGGCGAAATCCTCAAGCCCGAAAGCTTCTACGAACACCGCCACCAGCTCATCTACGAAGCCATACGCCGTCTCAACCTCGAGCAGAAGCCCGTCGATATACTCACCGTCACCGAGCAGCTCAAGCGCGCCGGCACACTCGACGAGGTGGGAGGACCCTTCTACGTGACGCGCCTCAGCGGCATGGTGGCATCCTCCGCCCACATCGAATACCATGCACGCATCATCGCCCAGAAGCACCTGGCACGCCAACTCATCACTTTCACCAGCCAGGTGCAGACCAAGGCATTCGACGCCACGCAAGACGTTGACGAACTCATGCAGGAAGCCGAGGGCAACCTCTTCAAGCTCTCGCAGGAAAACACTAAGAAAGACTACACACAGATTGACCCCGTCATCAACGAAGCCATCGTGGCCCTGCAGCAAGCCTCCAAGAACGCCGACGGCATGAGCGGCATCCCCTGCGGTTTCGACAAGATTGACGAGATGACACGCGGCTGGCAGCGGTCGGACCTCGTCATTCTGGCAGCACGCCCCGCCATGGGCAAGACCGCCTTTGCCCTCTCCATGGCCAAAAACATCGCCGTGGACCAGCAAATCCCAGTGGCCTTCTTCTCGCTCGAAATGTCCAACGTGCAGCTCGTCAACCGCCTCATCGTGAACGTCTGCGAGATTGAGGGCAACAAGATGAAGAGCGGCCAGCTCGAACCCCACGAGTGGGCAGCCCTCGACAGCAAAATCAATCGCCTCATCGGCGCCCCGCTCTATGTGGACGACACGCCCAACCTCTCCGTCTTCGAGCTCCGCACCAAGGCACGCCGCCTGGTGCGCGAACACGGTGTGCAGGTCATCATGATTGACTACCTGCAGCTCATGAATGCCTCCGGCATGCACTTTGGCAGCCGTCAGGAGGAGGTCAGCACCATCAGCCGTTCGCTCAAGGGTCTGGCCAAGGAGCTCAACATCCCCATCCTGGCCCTCTCACAGCTCAACCGCGGTGTGGAGAGCCGCGAGGGCAACGAGGGCAAGCGTCCGCAACTGTCAGACCTGCGCGAGTCCGGTGCCATCGAGCAAGACGCCGATATGGTGCTCTTCATCCACCGCCCCGAATACTATCGCATCTACGAGGACGAGAACCAGAACGACATGCGCGGCAAGGCCGAAATCATCATCGCCAAGCACCGCAACGGCGAGGTGGGCATCAAGCGTCTCATCTTCAAGGGGCAGTATGCGCGCTTCCAAAACGAAGGGCACGACGATGCCATCCCCATGCCCGGTGAGCCCGGCGGCATCATCGGCTCGCGCATCAACGCCGGCGAACCGCCGCCCCCCGGCAGCATCCCTCCGCCCGAAGCCGACGCTTTCGGCCCCAGCCGCGGACCGCTGCCCTTCTGACGAAACGCGAACCGAAACGCAGAACGCAAAACTGAAACAACAGGCGCAAAGGTGAGGCATTTGTGATAGAGCGATAAAAAAAGCCGCCCACAGCTCGAATGTACGTGCTGTGGGCGGCGCATTGCTAAATAGTGTTTGTTACATCGGAGGGTGATTGGACAATTAAAAGGAGCGACAGATGTGACAGATCAAAATGTCATCTGTCACTTTATCTGTCACTCTCTAACTCTTTCAAGCACATTGTATTGAATGAAATAATGGTAGTAGGGCAGTAAAATAAAAACTTCTCAGTGCGTGTACGCGTGTAAGAAAATTTTCCAAAAGTATGCTTCTTTACGGTACATACATAATTTTTTTGGCAGTGTCCAATATTTTGTGTAAATGAGAAAAACAGGATTCGGATATAATACTTATATCTGGATTCTGTTTTCAAATATAAGTATAAATTGGTTCATAATCAAGCCCCAGTTATGTATGGGTTGTGTCCACTTTTTCT
>JAFYPU010000027.1 GCA_017547385.1 Bacteroidaceae bacterium | reverse complement strand
TAGAGGAATAAGTTTTTATCCTTACAGCTAGGGATGGTTTTCTCTCCGCTTCCTTTCTTTATTATTCGTTCGAAATTTACATCTTTTTTACTGACTGCAAAGCTAAGGTAAGGTAGGGGAGGTGCCCTTCAGGGCGGAGGGGTATGAGCTAAAAGCAAATAAAAACAAGCCACAACTGCTTCATACCCCCCTCCGCTGCGCTCGTCCCCCTACTTTAGGGGGACAGCTCCGTCCGGCAAGGTTAGCATGTGGGAGTAACGACTTTCAGCGTTCGGACAAACCGCACGGTGCTCCTCCCCTAAAGTAGGGGAGGTGCCCTTTAGGGCGGAGGGGTATGAGCTAAAAGCAAATGAAAACAAGCCACAACTGCTTCATACCCCCTCCGCTGCGCTCGTCCCCCTACTTTAGGGGGACAGCTCCATCCGGCAGGATTAGCATGCGCATACAAACAGCACCGCAAATGATGAGAAACAAAAAAAGATGTGCCGCAACCGAAGTTGCAGCACATCTTGCATTGACCTGCCAGGCAGGTTGAGAGTTGAGAGAAGCGGATTAGCGCTTCTTGAGAGTCAGTGTGTGCATTGCACGCTTTTCCTTGATGGTCTTACCACCCTTGGTGAACGACTTCTTCTGAGTGCCGCTTGCACCACCTGTAACTACGAATTGGTCGCAGTCAACACCGTAAACGCTGTAACCAGGGTCGATCAAGAGCAAATAGAACTCAAAGAGATCTGCATCGGGGTTGTAAGTTGAGGGATGTTCGCCGAGGAGGCTGTAGCAATCCACTGCCATGATGCCACCGTTATTGCCGGTGAATCCGGTTTCAGAACCGGGGATGGTGATCTGGTTGCTTTCGGGATCTACTTCGAAGTAGAGAGCATCCACACCTTGGCACCAAGGATCGATAGCAAAGCGGTTAGATTTGCGTGTGCTACGATAGAGTGTAGCGTCGTAAGAACCAACACCAAGAGCCGCACCCAAAGAGTTAGTGAAGGTGTGGTCGAAATATTCAACGTATACGCTACCCTTAGCACCATGCACATAAGTACCGCTTGCATAAGGCTCGTAAGTTTCGGGCTCGGGTTCAGAACGTTCACCATCGCAGATGTACTTGTTACCGGCAGCATCGGTAATCACCATCTGGCAAATGTCATTGTAAGCCAATGTGTAAACGTTTCCGGTGAAGAGACCGGTAAGAGTTACAACATCACCTTCGATGGTATGCATAGCGGGTTCAGAACCTGCAGCAGAAGCAATAACACCATTATACTGGATATCGCTACCTTCAATAGACTGAATCTGCTGGTAAACACCGATACCGATAACGTAGTCGTTGGCTTCAGCACCTTCGGGAACACCATACCAAATTCCATAAGGAGCAGGCTTAGCGTCAGTCTTGCTAACTTGAGTAGCTACCATAGTGTCGCCATACTTCAAGCTCAAAGTGATAGACTTGCAGTCGGACTTGTAGGCCATGGTTACGCTTACTTCTTCTTCAAAATAAGAGTTGTCCTCAATGGCAACGGCTGTGAGAATACTCCCACAGCCGTTTTGTTGATATTAAAGATGGATTATTGCTTGTCCATGATGAATTGGGTCGTTTCAGCAACACCCTCAACTCCACTCACAGTAGCCACCATCTGGAAGAGTTCGTTGGTGCGGATTGTAACAACCGAAGCACCATCTTCTGCAGAAAGCGGCTTCAACGTGGTTACACCATTTGACGTGCTTGAAATACCGTCCTCAATATAGACATCGCCCACTGCATAAGAGCAAGAGCCATCACCATTGACTATGAATTCCAAAATTGATTCACCGGCCATACCTACCCAGTAGCCAAAGATGGGAGGGAATGCAACCTTATCACCAATGATGTCAATTCTGTATGAGTCGTAGCGCTGTCCTTGAACCACAGGGAAAAGACAAAACTTAACGCTGCTCTTGTCAAGACCATAATAGGCATAGAGCACTCCGGGAGTTCCCCAAAGAGAATTGCCGAAATCGAACTCAGCCATACCCGATACAGCGTCGTAGTTAGTCAATACACCGGCCGACATCTCCATTTGCTGCACGGGAGTGGTGTAGAGTACGTTACAAACCGTATCACCCACAGCGTTAACTGTGATGGTAACATCGAATTTCTCCGCTTCACTGCTCTGGCAAGTCCAAGAGCCAAGAGTTATTTTCTCGGGATAGGTAATACCATCATAGTCATCGTATGAAGTGTCCTCCGTACATGCAACAAAAGAAATGGTACACAACAAGAGGAGTGCGAAAGACTTGATATAATTTTTCATTGTCGTGATCTGTATGAATGGTTATTAATTCCAGTTACGCTCTAAGTTGTCGGGATTGGCATTCAAATCCTGCTGAGGAATTTCCCACACCCAACGCTTGTTGTCGGGAAGGATTTCGATACCTGCGCCGGAGGCTGTTCCCGTCTGTTGAGCTTCTCTGTCGGAGCGAACAAAGCCATCGTGCCAACGCTTCAAGCAACCAAAGCGGAGACCCTCACCCATGTATTCCAAAGCCCATTCGGTCTTGATGGCCTTGAAAAGCTCTTTACCGGTGGCCGTAACCTTGCTGCCCTTACGTGCTTCGTTGTGCAGCTGGTTCAGATAAGTGGCAGCAGAAGTTTCGTCGCCATTGAGATAAGATGCTTCGGCAGCAATCAGATAAGCCTCGGGCACACGGAACACATCGTGCATGTTGTAGTAGTCGGCAGTGCTCTTGGCCAAAGCGGGGTTGCCGGGGAACTTCTTGAAGAGGATGATCTGCTCGCCGGTGTACCAGGGAGCTATGATATCGCTTCCGGCAATGACTGTACCTTCCATAAGAAAATAAGCCTTGGTACGGATGTCTCTTCCACCGAACTGCAACATGATGTCCATGCTGGGATACCAGCTGGGAGCATACACGTTGCCTGCACCATAGCCGGCCCACGCTGCGGTATAAGAAGCCATATATGAGAGGAAGAGATCCCAAGAGGGACCACGCTCATCCTTGCTCTGGAAAAGTTGGAACATGATTTCCGAACCCTTATCGTTGGTGTACATATCCTCGAGTCCTTCAGTAGTTGTAATCAGAGGATAGTTGCCCATCACGCCTTGAGCCAAAGTGGCAGCCTTGGCATAGTCGTGAGCGAAGAGGCGAACACGCGCTTCGAAGAGGTCGCGCGAATCTCGGTTAACCATGTAGTCAGCCACACTAGCATCCGTGAGATAAGGACGGGGATTGTTGTCGGTCATCAAAGAGTCGGCCTTGTGCAAATCGTCCAAGATGAACTTGTAAGTATCCTCCAAGGAAGCACGACGCGGAAGCGCATCCACATCCACTTCTGTCATGATGGGAAGACCCAAATCGGTGGCAGCAGTGGCAGGTTCGTAGTCCTTACAGAAGTAAGTGGCCAGCGTGTGATAAGCCATGGCGCGGAACATGTAGGCCTCACCCTTGATTTGATCAAGCTCCACTTGTTCTTTTCCATCGGCAGCTTTCACACGGTCGATGTTGTTGATGACATTGTTCACAGTGGCAATGAAGCTGTAATTAGCAGCCCAGATGGAAGTTTGGTCATCGGTGGCAGAATTTTGGAACTGCCACTTCCAAGTCATACCATAGTAGTTACCATAGTTGTTGGTAGCCACGAAGAGGTCGGTTTGCAAGTCGGAGAGCAACGTGTAGATACCTCCGCTGATGCCTCGCAGGCTGCTATACATACCCACACGGTATGACTCTGCGTCAGTCAGGGTGTTCCAAGTTTTCTCGGGCACTGTATTGGATTCAGGAATCTGATCCATTTCGCACGAAGTGAAAGCAGGAACTGCGACAAGAGCACAGAGAGCCAATTTGAATATATTCTTTTTCATATCGAATGCTTTTTAATAAGTTTTAGAAAGTTATTTCGGCACCGATGGTGAAATCACGCGTATTGGGATAAGCACCCATGGAGATGTTGGCAGTTGTCTCGGGGTCTGCACCGCTATACTTGGTTACGGTGAAGAGGTTACGAGCCGTTGCTGTTACGCGTACACCTTTCAAGATGCGAGTGGGAGCGAGCCACTGCTGAGGAAGTTCGTAAGAGAGTGAGAGATTCTTCAGACGCATGAACGAAGCGTTCTCCAAGAGGTGAGTGTCGAACTGACGGATAGCACCGTAAGCGGGCTGATCCGTGATGTCGCCCACCTGTTGCCAGAGGTTCATCACGTCGCGATCCTGGTTGGCAAAATAACCGAACTGGTAGGGGTTATTGGCAAAGTATTGGTCGTTGTTAACGAGATACTTACCAAGAGAGTAAGTAAAATCGGCATTCAAGGTCAGGCCTTTCCAAGAAGCAGTGATGCCGAAACCACCAGTGTGAGGTGCGTGTACCTTCTTACCTGTGTCCTGATTGAGTTCGTCTTCATTGAACACCTTGGTCATGGTCTCGGGGTTGTATTCGTGAACCACGTCGCCCTTGAATCCCTTCTTGTACCACATTTGTTCACCGGTCATCTTGTCAACACCTGCATAGATGGGCATGTAGAAGTTCAGGCCTTCGCCCACTTGATAGATGATGGAAGTTCCGGAGATATACCATTCGTCAAGACCGTTGAAGAGCTTATCGATGCACTCACGGTTGTAGTTGTAGTTGCCATGAACGTTCAAGCGGAAATCACGCGTCTTCACCACATCCACATCGAAGGTAAGTTCGATACCACGATTGGTCATTTCACCTACGTTGCGCATGATAGAACCAAAACCGGTGTAGTAGCCAAGAGGCACACTCATGAGCATATCTTTTGTCTTACGGTTGTAGAAAGAGAAGCCAACATTGGCGCGGTTGAAGATACGGGCATCCACACCCACGCTGGTCTGAATTTGCTTTTCCCAACGGAGGTCTTCATTACCTACAGAACCCAAGAGGAATGCATAGTTGAAACCATACTGAGAGTTGCCTACCAAAGCCAAGTGGTCGTAGTTACCGATGGAAGCGTTACCGGTGCTACCAACGTCTGCACGGAACTGCAAATTGTCAAGCCATTCCACACTGCGAAGGAATGCTTCACGCTTCATGTCCCACATCACACCACCGCTAACGAAAGTGGCAGCCTTGTTGTTCTTACCGAAACGTGAGCTGGCGTCGTTACGAACTGTGATATTGGCAAAGTACTTATCTGCATAACTATAGTCAGCACGACCGAAGAAACTCAAGAACTGAACTTCGTAGCTACTGCTGCTGGGCAACGGACTTTCGAGAGCATTGCCGAGAGTGGCAACGAAGTCGTTGCTCTGGCCGGAGCCGCTTACGCCGAAGCCATTGGAGGTCTGACGAATGCCTTCCTGACCGGCGAGCAGGATTATTTCATGAATATCGTTGACATTGAACTTATACTCTGCGGTATTTGTAATCGTGAACTGAACACCGCGGCTGACGCTTTCGCTCACATTACCATTACCCAGATAGTCGGGGTGAGAAGGCAGACGTTTGGCTGTACCGCGAGTTTCGCTGGCATCCATGCTGAGCTGCGACTTAATGGTCAAGCCCTTCAAGGGGTTGATTTGCAAGTAAGCACTGCTCACACTGCGCACGTCGTTGATGTGTTGGGGGTTGTATTTTGTGAAAGCTTCGGGGCTGTAAATGTTTCCACCCACAAGACCACCGATGAACGATTCCTTCTTGTTGCCATTCTCGTCATAGGGATTGACATAAGGATTGTTCAAGAGCGTACCTAAGATGGCACCATTGATGTAGTTTGAACCGGCAAATGTGGTGCTAGAAGCATTACGTTCGTCATACGACACACCCACATTGGCACCGAAACGCAACCATTCCAAAGGCTGAGACTCCAAGTTAGAACGGAATGTGATACGCTTAAACTTTGTTCCGGGCACAACACCGGTTTGTTTGAAGTGAGAAGCACTCACATAATAGTTGGTCTTATCGCCACCACCACGGATGGAGAAGTTGGTCTGATAAGTCGGCACATTCTCATTGAAGTTATACTTCTGCCAATCAGTGTTAACGCCGGCTGCCTTATAGGTTGCATAATCTTCAGGAGTTATTTCACCGATACCCATACGGAAGTCGAGCAATTCGTGCAAGCTCATCACATCGCCCACTCGGCGAGACAAGCTACTCCAACCGATGCTCTGACCGATGGTTACTTGGGCACGTTCACCGATGCGTCCCTTCTTGGTTGTGATGTAAACCACACCATTGGCTGCACGCGAACCATACACAGAAGTGGCACTGGCACCTTTCAACACGGTAATACTTTCGATGTCTTCAGACGACATCATACCCAGAATGCTGGAAGTGGTCGGAGCACCATCAATCACATAGAGAGGAGTGTTTCCGGCTGTCAACGAACCTGAGCCGCGCACGGTGGAAGATGTTCCGGAGAGAGCTTCACCCGGGTCTCCGGTCTGTGTGTAAACCTGAAAACCGGCCACCTGACCTTGCAAAGCGTCGAGAGCATTGGCTGAAGGCTTGTTCTCAATTTTTTCTGAGCCGACCTTGGCCACAGAACCCACCACGGTGCCGATCTTACGGGCTGTACCGTAACCCACAACCACGGCTTCGTCCAACATTTGGTCATTTTGCTTCATCACAATGCGCATATTGCCCGAAACATTGGCAGTGGTTGTTTCCATGCCGATGTAGGTAACACTCACGCGCTTTGCCGAAGCAGGAAGGCCGTTGAGTGTGAAATTACCTTTTTCGTCGGTAATCGTCACAACCTTTGTGCCATCCACACGCACTGTAGCGCCGATCACAGGTTCGCCACTGGCATCCACCACGCGGCCTGTTACGCGCTTCTGTGCAGAAACACTGCCCACAAACATCAGCAGACAGGCTCCTAAAAGCAGCAATTTTTGTTTCATGATATAAACATTAAATTAAACATATAATTGTTTCTCGCTTTGCTGACACCTCTCGCAAAATCCGAAAACACACGAACTGAACTTCCATCATTTATTTGTGTTCAGGCTGCCTCAGTTTTTGTGTTTTATAAAGAAGTCTTAAAAGGCATCAAAGCGCAAAAATACACATTTTAACACAGGATGCAAACATTTCGCAGGAAAAACCATACATTTTTCTACTTCTACCGTCGTTTCGCCCTGTTTTTTGGCATTCAAACCCACATTTCCGGTAACGCACCACCACCGTAGTGATATTTCGTAATGCAAAATAAATTAACATTTACACAAGCTAAAAGACCGAAAGAAGCATCATACATATAAATATATATGCACGCGCACGCGCGAAAAGAAGCCCGCCTTTCCGTTGCCGCTTCCCATGATTCTGCGCAAGGCGTTTAGAATTTTCTGCAAGCACTGCAGAATTTTCTAAACGCCTTGCGCAAATATGGGGAAAGGGATGAGATTTGCCGGCATCCGTTTTCTTATATCTCTCACGCTTCGTGCGAACGCCGGACATTCATGCACCTTCGCTCGCTGAACAGCCGCAGGGACTGTCCCCCTAAGGTAGGGGGACGAGCGAAGCGGAGGGGGTATGAAACAGCCAACTCTGCTCATACCCCTCACCCGTACCGGGAGCTCCCCTACTTTACCTTAGCTTTGCAGTCAGTAAAAAAGATGTAAATTTCGAACGAATAATAAAGAAAGGAAGCGGAGAGAAAACCATCCCTAGCTGTAAGGATAAAAACTTATTCCTCTATTAGGTCTCTCCGCCGT
>JAFYPU010000026.1 GCA_017547385.1 Bacteroidaceae bacterium | reverse complement strand
CTTTGTCAATACGGAATCGGGAACTGCGTTGTGATCTTCTTTTTTCATAATAATGTGTGTTGCAAAGTTATTAATAAAAAATTACAGAGTTCGTTTTTTGAACCCTGTAATCTCTATTTACACAAAATTATGGATAGTCCCCCCCAGCAGTCAAAATGGTATCTATCCGCTTTGCCCAGTCTTCCATAGTCATAGGGATATGTCGTTTTGCCATTCTTTCAGCCAATTCAAGTACACCATTCACCAACTGTCCCATGTCGGCTAGTTCTGCTTCTTTGAGATAGTTTTTAGCAATAACCACGTCTGTCTTTACGATTTTGCCATCGGGCGCATTCTCCCACGAAGTCAACCCCATGTGCTCTTGTTCTGCATCAGCTCGTTTTACAATCAGTTCTGCGGCTGTACGTCCGTGAACGGCATAGTGCATCTTGTTCTGCATCATCTTGAAGAATAATCGTGTGGTCGGTGCATCCCGATTGTAGTCAACTGCAGTGGCATAGATATCTGTCAGTTTTTGGTAGAATCGACGTTCCGATAGTCGAATCTCCCGTATCTCAGCCAACAGATGCTCAAAATAATCTTCGCCAAGGAACGAACCATTCTCCATTCTTTTCTTATCCAGAACATATCCACGTATAGCAAACTCTCGCAATACGCTTGTCGCCCATTGACGAAACTGAGTAGCACGAATGCTGTTCACACGATAGCCTACGCTAATAACAGTATCGAGATTGTAAAAAAGGAGCGAGCGGTTTACCTCTCTGGTTCCTTCTTGGCGAACTACCGAGATTTTCTCGGTAGTTGCTTTTTCTTCCAGTTCTCCACTATCATAAATATTTCTCAAATGAAAACTGATGTTATCTGTAGAGCAATTAAACAGCATACCCATAGCTTTCTGTGTACACCACACTGTTTTATCTTTGTAGAACACCTCAACACCTTGTTCCTTCCCCTCAATTTGAAAGATTAGAAACTCAGCTGTACTATTTCTTATTTCTTTTCGATTTGCCATATATTATTGCTTTATATATGAATCATGAGTAGTATTCTCGAAATTACAATCATTCATTTATTCGAAGGTATCTAAAATATTAGTTGTTTTCAGACAGTACTTCCCATAGCCCATCACTCGTGCCAATTTACGCGAGTTCCACTATTCTTTGCCATCGGCATCAACCTCTTGCAATTGATTGAACGGAGAATGAAGTTCTGGGATGTTGTTTATATCTTGCATGTTACCCCTTTTTATGAATTTTGCTTTCTTGTCGGATTAACTCGTATTCCATCATCTTCTTGAGATGTCGTCGAGATAAAATGTAGTCTTTGTAACTGATTCAGTAATGCAACATTTTCTTCATTTTTGTCTATCAGTGGACGTTTTTTACGCTCAGCTATCTCGACATACTTGCCTCCCAAGGTTGCTAGTAACGATGAAATATCTTCCATAGAATATTGATTTACTTTTAGCATTTGACAAACAAGTAATAATTTGTTGTGAAGATTTGTAGAAGATTGAAGCAATCCTATTAAGATGTGCCCGTCAAGAGATATATCATTTGAATCCAACAAAAGCTCAATAACCTTATCAGCAAGAGAAGACGATAATAAAATGTCTTCATTTGTCACATCAATGATTCGTCTTTTTTCTTGTATCGTAAATCTATTACTATAGAAAAGCGTGAATACAGTATCTTCATCTAATTGATATGATTCATCTAAATTATCTATGAACTCTTGTGAATAATGTACCAAGTATTCAGAATAGATATTGGTATTCATCAAAATAGAGGTGTTTGCTTTTGTAAAAGCAATCTTTTCATTTTCAAGAAGTATCTCCAGTCTTTCTCGTTCGACACTCCCTAATGATTTATTATTGTCGAACTGCAAATCAAAAGCTAAGCAAATAGAACGGAATGACTCTATGTTCAATACATTAGAACATAGTAGTCCTTCAAAAAGAATTTGTTTTGAAGCGATATCATCTTGACATTTTTCTTCTAAATGGCAGTGATAATGTTCTATGAATTTTATCAAATCATCAGTCAGTGAACCTTTATTGCTATAGTATACATCAACATTATTCCAAGTTGGTTGTATAACAAATGATTTGATGGCGATTTCCCAAAATGTCTCATTAATTCCATCAAAAGAAGAGATAAGTTCTTTTTGACCGATTAAATATGTTATTTTTTTGTCAGCAACGACATCTTCTGAATTCAGTATATAAATAATACTTTCAACGGATTCATCCTTAGTTGTTAAAGAGAAACACCCAAAGGCTTCACTGAAATCATCTTTTACATAGTTCTCAAATTCATCATTGCTCGTTTCTGTAATTCTAGTTAAGTTCAAGTTTTCAGGTGAGGCTACAGATTCGCTTCTAAGATGATTTATTATTAGGCACAAATTGCCTACGTTAATAACATAACGCCATTGTTCTACAACATAATCCAAAAGATTGTTGTTATCGTTATTCAGATCTGTGAACATACAGCCGTCGGATAATTTCTTACATTGTTCCATACCAATAACGTCAACTCTATTAGCCAAGAATGCATAATTGCTACTTAACCATGTTTCTTGCTCCGATGTGGTGTTATCGGCATATTTAAGCCATGCTTCTCTGAGTACTTGTTGTTCATCGTTATTTGTGTGGTTCGATATCATTTGCCATGAGAGTTCGTTGTTCCAATTTACGAACTCTGTGAATACTTCCTTCTGTCTTTTACCTAATTGATAATACTGTGCCAAAAAATCTAGTGGAGCGTCATCCTTTTCAGTTCTTCTCATTATTTGCAAAAATAACGAACTTGCCTTTTTCCTTGCAGCATAATCAAGTAGGTCGTTGTTCAGAATGGCATCACTTTCAAACATATAATCTTTCAATTCCTTTACAAAATTCTCAATCTTATCAATATGATAGGTATATGCTTGTTTGATTTCTCGCTTCATAGATAATAAGAGATCCCTATCAGCTAAAGAAACCATTCCTGGATAAAAATACGAAATATAGTCATAATAATCTTCATCAATATATCCACGACGAATAAACACATCCATCAATGGAGAAAGATGCATGTTTCTATATAATTCTGTGTTGCCTAAATTGTACTTTTTTATAAGTACATTCAGTTTTAACGATTGTATTTTGAGCTCTTCCTTTTTAAGTTCTTTTTCTTCTTTTTGAAGATCTTTTTGAGTCGTTTTTATAGCAGCCAATCTGCTCTCATATTGCATTTTGTTATTGATAGCATTTACATTAATTTGAGCAGATTGATTTTGTCGCCCATAAAAAGGGGCATTATACTGGTAATTTATAGATGTCAGATTATATAAACCATTAAATAAGTTTCTATTTTGTGCTATTTGCTTCAGAGTGTAATCTTGATTATTTATCGTTATTGTTTGCATGAATCCATTTACGCTTTCACGTAATTCTAGCAAAAATAGATAGCGCAAATCAGTCTCTTTTAGATGATTGTTCTCGTCAACAAGTTTCTTCTTCTCCTCCAACTTTACTTTCTTGACATCAAGCGTTTCTTGAGCTTCATCAATAAATTTGTTTTTAGAAACAAGGCAAGAGTATACCAACCCATCTCGTTTATGTAGTTGGGAAAAGTCTTTTGGAAAATAGTTCTTGTAAACAATCATGGCAAGTAGTTTTGTCCTACTTAGATAGTTTTTATCCGGATTATACAACTTACAACGGTATTGGCTATACTCATTAGCAATGTTTGTAAGAATACGCATGTCTTGAATGAAGAAAGCTATCTCAGACAAATCCTCATCCGGTATTTCGTTATCATTGAATCCTCTGTCTTTCAAAGCCTCCTTTAGTTTGGCTTTTGAATTGGATGGATTAATAACAGGAATAACAGTCGAGATATAATCGAAGAATTTCGTCCTGGCTTCATCTACAAAAACATCATCTTTTATCGCATAAAGGAATACAATATGACGGCCAACGATTTTTGATTCGTTTACTAGTTGGCACAATTCCCTCAATTTCAAATAGATTTTTTCTGTTTCAAATCGATCCAAATCTTCTATGACAACAACATTATATTGTGTTACTTGAAAGAAGTATAAAATTTCATCTAGGTGCTTATTGAAAATAGAGTTTTCCTCTTTCATTTCAATATCACCATCTTTAAGGTTTAGTTTATTTAGTTTAGAATTTGCATACGATTTAATAAAATAAGTGCATAATTTGTAGAGTGCATATAAAAGATATAAAGAGGAGATTATATCAAATATGATATTCCATTTCCCAAAATTCAAGAAACCATATATCGTATCTACTTTTGCATACGATGGTTCAAAAACAATGAGGAATGCCAATAAAAACCCAAGACATCCTAATGCATACTGAATCAATTCAAAATGCTCTATATGCACAATTCTTCTAAATCTTGAATTTGGAACAGTTTTAGCTTTTTCTCTGTAGATTAACTGCTGAAGAATGCTATACTCAATTTTTCTATTTAGTGTTTCTGTCCACTTCTCATCTTGTTTGTCTTTTTTATTATCATTGTCATTATCGCCTTCTTCCTCGTCTGCTTGTAGTGTTGCCAAGGAGATAGGAAGATAATGAAATCCTTCTGACTCGCCATATTCGCCCATCAATGTTTGTATGATAGAACTTTTTCCTGAGCCATAAGGACCTGTTAAGGCAACATTTCTTATGTCCCCATTATCAATAGCATGTCTTAACACTTCAGCCAGTTCTTCCACTGTCTGATATGACGCATCGTCCTTATTTAGTTTAACTGGTAATAATGGCTGTAACATAATAACTTTTCTAAAAAATCAAACTCTATCAACAACATTCTCCAGGCTATTCAACTTGACCAGCATGAATGCCATCCGTTCTCTTCCCCAATACGTATTGAGGGTATCCTTGTATTAACATAGAATTTTATCAAGCGTCGTATCCGTAAACGTACGCCAGATTTCGAGTTTTACCTTCTTGTATTCATCGAATAACTGGCCGACACGCTCAATCTCGAAAACTAACCGGAGGTCATTCTTGTCTTCATTTTCTTGACCTTCTTTGCGATAACCTAGTCGAGCAATCTTGATATAGTAGAGATCACGAATACCTTTTCCAGATAGGTACGGCATGAAGTAGTAGAGCTTGTAGAGCGCAACTGTTGACGGGAACTTCTTGCCAGTATAGTAAATCTTGGCTGAACCATCGAGATACTGCTCCAAATTATCCTTCTTAACATTGCAGATAAGGAGGTTCTTTGTAAGGTCGATAAGCAATTGACTCTTCTTCTTTCCATACTCGATTTCAATATCATCACGAACCACGCAATTCTGAGTGATTGGCTCAAGCTCGTATTGGTCGAAGAGGTCGAGGAAGTTGAGTTGCTTGGGACTAATTTCTTTAGAAGTTGTCTGACTGATACCTTCTCTCTGGAAATACAAGTTTGCAAAAACTTCGTCTAACTCTGCTTTTTGACGTTCAATTTGTTCGTCACCAGCTTTTAATCGTGATACAATCTCGCCTACCAATTCTTCAACATGGCTCTTTGATTCATCACTAGGTACAATGAAAGGAATCTTTTTGATGTAATTAGCCGAATTATTTGTTGATGGATTGATAGCATTAATCAACTCTGTGCATACAGCCGAGTTGAAAAATCCAAGAAGGTAAAGAATCCACTTATCATCTTTTGGAAAAACACCCACTATGGATTGGTCAAATAGCCTACCTTCTATTAATGAACCTGTAAGTTTAGACGAACGTATCATTGGAATGCCAATGCCGTTCTTAAAGTAATAGTCGGAATTTTGGAACCTACATTTTTTGCTCGATTTATACTCTTGGATAGCTTTTGTTGACCAATCCATAAACCAATGGTTAGGCTTGACATACTCAATGTTACCACCTTTAACTATAGGAACCAAACAATCAGTTGTTGCAATACCACAACCTTTCTCTTTGTCTGTCAAAGAAGATGTATGGATACTTTCGGAATTCGCACAAATGTACTTCTTTGCATTCTTTATCTCTGGACTAACTGGATGCAGATAATCTTTGTCGTTACCTGAATAAAATCCCGTCACACAATTTGCAATGTCGCCTATCTTCTGAATAGAAACATCATTTATTAACTTTACAATTTTGTCGGTTGAATTAAACATGAATGCTGAACCAACACTTTCGACGACTTCTTTCTGTGAGATATTTTTTTTCGTACCGCTATCATCATATTCTAATTCCTCTACCGTCTTAAAGTTTGTTCTGATAGAGATTTTATTACGCAGATTTTGAGCCACATTTGAAGATTTTTTCAACGTAATGATGCACAGATTTGCGTAACCAAAATTTATTCCCGGGAAAAACGAAGATGGGAATAATATCAATTCTTTTATCTTGGTGTTTGTTAGCAAATACTTTCGAATGGCGAGATGCCTATGAAGCGACAAGAAGGTATCAGGTATGATGAAACTTAGTTCTCCATTCTCTTTAAGGCAGCGTGTGCAAGCATAGAGAAAAAGAGTGTAACTTTCTTTTGTGTACAAATCAGCGTACAATTTGTTAAGGAGGTCTTTCTTCTTCTCGTTGTTACGTGCTCCATAAGGAGGATTACCAATAATTTTATCATACTTGGCACTACAAGATGTAATGCTGTCATCTAATAGTGTATCTGTTTCTTTTATATGAATATTTGCTTCCCCATTATATTTGTTTTTGAGTCCTATAACAGCTTGGGGATTTAACTCAAATACGCTGATGTTTGCATTCGGCACCTTCTCTAAAATCTTGTCAACGAATACTCCATCTCCTCCACAAGGCTCTAAAATAGAATCATGTGGACGAAATTCAAGCATCCCCGTCATATAGTTAAGGATTGGATCTGACTTTGTGTAATGTGCCTGATATACCAATGCTTCGTTCATATTATTACCAGATAAGATAATTTTGAAGTTCATTATTTGTCACAGCATCCCTCATTTGTGGGGCGAAATCATTCATCCAATCTATGTTCTGATCAATCCAATTACGAATATCAAAACCAGTAAAATGATGAATCTTAGAATAAGTATCGGTACCGCATGAGGTCTCCCATATTCCAGAATTTTGAAGAGTGGCAAGATAATGGTTGTTATCCGTTGAACGTACAAATATCAAGCATTTGTAATTTTCCGTTTCTATATTTTGATAAATACTGCCTACAAGTAGCAATCTGTTTGTGTTCCCTTTTTCGTTAGAACCGAAACCGCTTTTGAAATCGACAATGTACTTTGTCTGACCATCAGTAAAATGTAGGTCACATTCCAATTGAATCTCACCAGATGTGACGAGATTCCATACTTTATCATAGTAACGTTTTAGTTGTTCTTTCTCCTTAACTTTGATCTTTAACGCATCAATGTATGTGGTAATTTCAGTAGTTAGGCTTTCCTTGACTTCTGAGAACAATGGTGGCACAAATGCTGAAATTCTAGTAGAAGGATATTTAAAACATAGTTTACAGAACGGTTCCCACAGCTCTCCAACTCTACGAGAAAATGCCATATAATCGTATTCCCAAACAGAATTTCTGGATTCCAACATGACCACATCATTTGTATATGTAATCATTAAGACGCATTCCAAGGTCTCGGAGTTCGTCCAATTTTCTGTCCTTGCCTTTTCATTTAGAATTTCCAAAAGATTGTCGCGGCTTTGGATAATGGCCTTATTTAAAGCAGATGCTTTCTTTTTGTAGTCGGCTGCAGAATATTCAAGTGCTAAATCACTCAGAATTTCATTAGCACGACTTCGAAAATAAGCTAAAAGTTCAGCTTTATTATATCTTAAATTTTTATTTATATCCATTACAAATCTATTTTAAATGTTTTAAATGATTATGCCGATGTTGCTTATAAGTTTTCAATATTGTCCACCTTGCCCATTAAACGTTTTGTCTCCTGCAACTCCTTTTGCAAGAGGCGTACACGCTCAGCCAATTGCTCTTGACTTGGGAGGGCATCTTTGATTCTGATGTTATTATACGTGGCCACACCCATCGGAGTGGAAATGCCTTTGAATGACCATTGAACATCAGCCCTGTTCATATTCGAACCAATCGTTTTCGAATGCTGAACGATACGGACATGGTGTCCCCAGGGTACGCAAGCAAAAAGCAGTGGAAATTCTGAAACAGACTGTTTCAGTTTCTCTCCATCTTCTATTTGTTTGATTATCTTATCATGATTATCGTCTGGCAACATTACTGAAACAAGTTGTTTCAGTTTTTCCGGATTCTCGGCATAGAACATATACCACTGTTTCATATACCACAAATTGCGTACTGAAAAGTTCGTGCTGTCAGGAAATTCACGATTCAAATCAAGACTAACTTGTTCAACAACTCCAGCACCCCAACGTTCTTCGGCTTTCTTCTGTACCAAGTCGCGACCAAGTTGCCAGTTGAACAGAAGTTTCTCTGCATTCACTTTAACTGCAGCCTTCACCTGTGCAGAACGATAGCGACTCTTAATGTCCGCTATCCAATCCGCATAGTCCGCATCAATATGTACATCGTGCGACTTCACGATATACGGTTCAACCTGTGGCTGTATGTCTTTATTCTCTTGCGTCATTTCTTTTGCGATAGAATTTACTTCGAAGGCACAATAAGTTCTCGAATATCCACATTCAAAAGCGCGGCAATTTTGTCTAAAGTAGCCAAATCCGGCTGACTGGAGTTGCTACACCATTTGCTGACAGTGCAAGCGGATTTCCCCATTTGTTCTGCCAGCCATTTACCTGTCTTTTGCTGTTCAACAAGTACTACTTTTATACGATTTAGATTTGCCATTATTCTCAAAGATATTTAATTCTAACGCGAAGGTATTAAAAATAGTATAGAATCAAGAATCCTTTGGTCAAGTTTTGTCCATCAAAAAACAGAGACGCTCTCCTTAAATACTGGTTTTTCCTTATCTTATTTTTATCGCGTGCATGCGTGCGCACACTCGGATTTTTTCGATTTTGCTGCCCTACTACCATTTTCTGTCGTAATGGTTTGAGTGCAAAAGGATTGTAGGATGGCAGATGGTGCGATTTTCCTGCCATTTTTCAGCCATATTTTGCCATGAAATTTCTTGCGAAGGGCGAATTGCTGACATCATGGGCTAACGATGCACTTCCAGAAATCTTTTGAACCCCTTCAACGTGTCATTGAAGCGGATGGCTCCGGCAGATGCTTGGGTGATCTTTTGATTGGATATGGAAATGTTGCGTATGTGCTCGGGGAAGCGTTCTGTGTCTGCCAAAACGATTTCAGACAGTGGCAGACGGCATTGGAGCATCTTGAAGTAGCGGCAGGCAGTTTGATAGGTGTTCAAGTGGTTTTCGGCTCCAAAGTTGTAAACGCCTCCGGGCAGAGAGAATGTGTGCGGCAGGTTTTCCACCACTTCGGCCACCCATGTTATGCCTCGATACTCACGCGTGGCAAATCGCAAGGGAGTGCCTTCTGCAATGGCGCGTGCAAAGTTGGTGGCGAAGTCGGCGTGGGGAGGAAATTCGGGATTGTCTGCATCATACATCCAAGTGGCGCGTAGGGCTACGGCCTCTGCATTGGCTTGCATCATCCTTTGCTCTGCCTCTAACTTGTGTTTGCCATAATGGTTTTCGGGGGCAACAGGCATGTCTTCCGAAAGCGGCCCTTCTTCCCAATTTCCGTTGTATATCTGATCGCTTGAGAAGAATATAAATTTAGCTGCACATTTGGCTGCATTTTCGGCCAAATGCTGCGTTCCCAAAACGTTCACTTTAAAACTTTCGTCGGGATGCTGCTCGCAATATCCCGTGTTGGAAAGGGCTGCCAAATGCAGCACCACATCCGGCCGGTGGGTGTGAAAATAAGCAGAAACGGACGCTTCACTGCAGATGTTCAATTCGGAATGACTCGGCAGCAGCAGATGGTAATCGTTTCCCCAACGCTTAACGAAGCGTCTGCCAACAAATCCGCTTGCTCCTGTAACCAAAATAGTAGTCATGAGTTTCTTGTTTTTAGTGGGTTATAGGGCAAATTTAAGTCATTTTTCTGCCATCTTGACTACGTGCCGGCAGAAAAATAGAAATGCCTGTAAATAAAAGACATTCTCCGATTAAATGTGATGTGCCGAGACTGCGTTTTTCCGCAGTGCTTGCAGAATTTTCTACACGCCTTGTAGAAAATTCTGCAAGCACTCCGCATTTCTTAGCCTTGGGGTAGGGTGAAATCGGTGTGTTTTCGTGAGGTGAAGGACCTATGGTGCGATAAACGGAAAGGCAGGGCCAACGTGTTTGCTCTCTTGCTTGCGGTCTTCGCGGATTATTCGTAATTTTGCCAAAAGGCTTTTGCAAGAGCAAGAGCACAGTTCTAATATATTATAATATGAGTATGAACACAGATGTACAAGATAAAGCGATGGCTTCTTCGGGTGAAAAATGCCTGAGGGTGCATTCTTATGAATCTATGGGCACTTTCGATGGCCCGGGTCTTCGTTATGTGGTTTTCCTGCAGGGTTGCCCGTTCCGCTGCCTCTATTGTGCCAATCCCGACACCATTGATGCCGTGGGTGAAAGCAAGGTTACATCGCCCGACTACATTGTGGAGCAGGCTGTCAGCATGAAACCCTTTTTCGGAAAGCGCGGTGGGATAACCTTTTCGGGCGGCGAGCCCACAATGCAGGCCGAGGCACTAATTCCGCTGTTCCGTCGCTTGCGCGATGCCGGCATACACATTTGCATCGACACGAATGGGGGCATTTGGAATAAACACGTGGAAGAGCTCCTCGGGCTTACCGACCTTGTGTTGTTGGATGTTAAGGAAATCAACAACGAACGTCATGAGGCTATCACTGCACGCCCCAACACGCAGACGCTGCGCACGGCCGAATGGCTTGAGCAAAATGGGCGTCCCTTTTGGTTGCGCTATGTGCTCGTGCCCGGTTTGAGTGATGCGGAAGCCGACCTCAGAGCCTTGGGCGAGCATTTCGGAAAATACAAGAACATTCAGCGTGTGGAATTGTTGCCTTATCACACTTTGGGCGTTCATAAATATGAAGCGATGGGTTGGGAGTATAAGCTCGCCGGTACCAAGGAAAATACACCCCAGCAACTTGAAACGGCGGAGCGCATCCTGCGCGAATACTTCCCGCAGCTTGTGGTAAATTGAAAGAATAACCTGTAAATCTTAAAGTTATGAAGTGGAAAAACATCTTACTGGGCGCAATTGTGTTGACACTGATCTTCATGCCTTTCAAGTGGTGGCTGATGGATTGGTTTGCCAAGCCGGTGCCTGTGCACATGTATATCATTGATGCGGTAACTACTTTCCTCATTTTTATATTGGCGGAAGTCCTGAACAAGTATTTTGAGAAACGTAAGAAGAAGCATTGAACTCTTTCTGCAAAGATGCTCAATGCTGCACAAAACCATTGAAAAACAACAAATATCAAGTTATGACAAACACAAAGCAGCGACTCGTTTCGCTTGATGCCTTGCGCGGTTTCGACCTCTTTGTGCTCGTTGCGCTCGGCCCTTTGGTGCTCTCTTTCACACAAGCGGCAGGTCCCGAACATTTCGAGGGGCTGCGTGCCGCTTTCACACATGTGGATTGGGAAGGCTTTTCGCCGTGGGACCTCATCATGCCGCTTTTTGTCTTTATGTCGGGTGCGAGCATCCCCTTTGCGCTTTCGCGTTTCCGGAATGGAGCAAATCGCTCCCTGCTGGTGCGGCGACTGCTGAAGCGTGTCTTGCTGTTGTGGTTGCTGGGCATGGTGGTGCAAGGCAATTTGTTGGGGCTTGACCCATCGCGTTTCTATGTTTATACCAACACGTTGCAAGCCATTGCTGCCGGCTATCTCATTGCAGCGTTGCTTTTCACCAATACGCGTCTTCGAACGCAGGTGATAGTGGCAGTGTTGCTGCTCCTTGGCTATTGCACTGCCATGGAATTTGTCTCGGTGGATGGATATGGGGCAGGAAGTTATGCGCCTGAGAGCAACCTTGCGGAATGGATTGACCGCACCGTGTTGGGCCGCTTTCGTGATGGAGCAAGTGTGAATGAGGCAGGACAAGTGGTCTTCGCACCATGGTATCATTACACATGGCTGCTCAGCACGGCCACATTCGGCGCAACCGCCCTCACCGGAGTGTTTGCCGGAAGCATAGCTCGTGCTTCGTGGTCGGGCATGCAGAAGGTGTTGGTGTACTTCGGGCTGGGCGCGGCTATGGTGGCCCTCGGATGGCTTTGGGACATACAGATGCCCGTCATCAAAACCATTTGGACCTCTTCCATGGTGCTTGTCAGCAGCGGCTACTGCTTCCTGCTGATGGCTGTGTTCTATCTTCTTTTCGATGTGTTCCACTTCACTTTCGGTCTCGACTTTCTGCGGGTTTACGGCATGAACTCCATTACTGCATATGTCGTCTCTGAAGTGGTGAACTTCCGAGGAGTGGCTCACTCGGTGCTCTACGGACTTGAGCAATACGTTGGTGGGTATTACACCTTTGTGCTCACCTTTTCCCAAGTGCTTATCGTTTATCTCATTTTGCGCAGTATGTATAAGCACGGTGTGTTTGTGAAAGTGTAAAACGATAGGATAAAAATCAAACCGCCACGCATATCTTGAAGAGATGCGTGGCGGTTTTTTGTTATAGCGGTTAATTGATGGTTGTGGGGGAAACAAAAAACTCCGCAATGCTCGCCGAGCATTGCGGAGTGAATAAGTGTGTGCTTTCAAGCACTGAGGCTTGATGCGGATTACATTCTTTCGTGGAACGAACGGCTGATAACTTCCAACTGGTGCTCACGGCTGAGCTTGGTGAAGTTCACAGCATAACCGCTGACGCGGATGGTGAGCTGCGGATACTTTTCGGGATGTTCCATGGCATCCATCAACATTTCGCGGTTCAGCACATTCACATTGAGGTGGTGTGCGCCCTTGGTGAAGTAGCCGTCCATCATGGTTACGAGGTTCTCAACGCGCTCTTCGGGAGTGGGGCCGAGACTCTTCGGAACAATGGAGAATGTGTTGGAGATGCCGTCCTGTGAGTCGCGATAGCGCAACTTGGCCACTGAACTCAGTGAAGCGATGGCACCGCTCTTGTCGCGTCCGTGCATGGGGTTGGCACCGGGAGCGAAAGCCACACCCTTGGCACGACCGTCGGGAGTTGCACCGGTCTTCTTGCCATACATCACGTTCGAAGTGATGGTGAGGAGTGACAGTGTGGGGCGTGCATTCTTGTAAACGGGAAGTTTCTTAAGCTCTTCGCTGAAGAAGTAAACGAGGTCGATACCGAGGTGGTCCACACGGTCGTCGTTGTTACCGAAGCAGGGGAATTCGCCTTCGATGTCGAAACTTTCGGTCAAACCAATGTCGTTGCGCTTGGCTGTAACCTTGGCATACTTGATGGCAGACAGTGAGTCGAGAGCAATAGACAGACCGGCTACACCATAAGCAAGGTTGATGCGCGGGTTAGTGTCGATGAACGCCATCTGAGCCTTTTCGTAGTAATACTTGTCGTGCATGTAGTGGATGATGTTCATTGACTCGTTGTAAACGCGAGCTATCTGAACGAGCACGAGCTTGTAGTTCTTCAACACTTCGTCATAGTTGAGCACATCGCCACTCAGTTCGGGAATGCCTTCCACCATAACGGTACCGGTGTTTTCGCAGCGGCCGCCGTTGATGGCGAGCAAGAGAGCCTTGGCAAGGTTGCAACGTGCACCGAAGAACTGAATCTGACGACCGATGTCCTGATAGCTCACGCAGCAAGCAATTCCGTAGTCGTCGGAGTTGCGCACTTCACGCATCAAGGTGTCGTTTTCGTATTGGATAGAGCTTGTGTCAACACTCACCTTGGCGCAGAAATCCTTGAAGCCGGCAGGAAGCTCGGGGCTCCACAGCACTGTCAAGTTGGGCTCGGGCGAAGGACCGAGGTTGTAGAGCGTCTGCAAGAAGCGGAACGAAGTTTTCGTAACCTTGGTGCGTCCGTCATTGAAGCGGCCACCGATGGCTTCGGTTACCCAAGTGGGGTCGCCGGCGAAGATGTCGTTGTATGAACCCATGCGCAGGTGGCGCACCATGCGGAGCTTGATGACGAATTGGTCGATAAGCTCTTGTGCAAACACTTCGTCGATGAGGCCGTGCTTCAAGTCGTGCTCGATGTAGATGTCGAGGAATGAAGAAACGTTACCCAATGACATGGCAGCACCGTCTTGTTCTTTAACGGCAGCGAGATAAGCCATGTAAACCCACTGAACTGCTTCTTGAGCGGTGTAGGCCGGACGGCTGAGGTCGAGACCGTAGTATTCACCCATCACCTTGATGTCCTTGAGTGCCTTGATTTGTTCTGCCACTTCCTCACGGGTGCGGATGCGAGCATCGTCCATAGGACCGGTGAGTGTTTGCAGGTCTTTCATTTTTGCAGCAATGAGGAGATCGGTTCCGTAAAGTGCCAAACGACGATAGTCGCCGATGATGCGGCCACGGGCATAGTTGTCGGGCAAACCGGTGATGAAGCCCAGCGAACGGAACTTGCGGATTTCTTCCGTGTAAACGTCGAACACGCCATCATTGTGTGTCTTGCGGTAGTTGTAGAAGATATCCTTCACTTTGGGGTTCACTTCCATGCCATTTTCGGCGCAAGCCTTTTCAACAACCTTGATGCCGCCAAAAGGCTTGATGGCACGCTTGAGCAACATGTCGGTTTGCAAACCTACGATAAGTTCGTTGTCCTTGTCGATGTAGCCGGCTTTGTGTGATGTGATGGTAGATACTGTGTCGGGGTCAAGGGCGCGTACGCCGTTGTTGGCACGTTCTTCTTCAATGGCTTCAAGACAGAGTTTCCAAATGCCTTGAGTGCGTTCGGTGGCACCTTGCAAGAAAGAAGCATCGCCTTCATAGGGAGTGATGTTCTTACGCACGAAGTCGGTAACATTGACTTCGTTTGACCAAGGGCCTGCGATGAATTTTGCCTTCAAATTGTCCATAATTTTTAATTGAATGGTTGAAATTCGGTTATTGTAGACTGCAAAAATAAATGTTTTATCCAAAAAACTGCCATTGTGGCGCATTTTTCGCACGTGTATGTGTGTATTTTCACCAAATGTGGTGAGGGATGATATGGGGATATGGCAAAATCAGGGCTCGTGTTTTCCTTTTGCTTTGCACTTGAAAAATACTTGTGCTTCCGTGGACGGTGCATGAAAACTTTTTGTTTTCCATTTGTACAATAACCCGTGTTTCTTTTTTTTCTGAGGAAGCAAAGGTGTGGTGTCGAGGTAAGCAGAATGTGCAGCGCATCTTTCTTGTTGGGTGTAAAAATGCGGATGTGGCGAATGGTGTTGCCAAAAAAACTTTCCCAAATGCGGTAACTTTGGCTTTGGTTTAGAGAGATTATAGCCAAAAATACAACTGTTCGTGTAGACCTTTCTAAAAAATGCATTACCTTTGCGCCGCAAAAAATAACTAATTCATAAAATCATACAAAGATGATTAAATCACAAGACATTAAGAAGGGCACTTGCATCCGCTTGGATGGTAAGCTCTATTTCTGCATCGACTTTCTTCACGTGAAGCCCGGTAAGGGTAACACCATCATGCGCACCACTTTGAAGGACGTAGTGAGCGGCCGTGTGCTCGAAAAGCGTTTCAATATTGGTGAAGCGCTCGAGGATGTGCGCGTTGAGCGTCGCCCCTATCAGTTCCTCTATTTGGAAGGCACTGACTATATCTTCATGAACAACGAAACTTTCGACCAAGTGCCCATCGCCAAGGATCTCATCACCGGTGTGGACTATATGAAAGAAGGCGACGTGGTTGACGTTGTGAGCGACGCTTCCACCGAAACCATCCTCTATGCTGAAATGCCCATCAAGACACAGCTCAAGATTACTTACACTGAGCCGGGTCTGAAAGGCGACACTGCTACCAACACTCTGAAACCTGCCACTTTGGAAACAGGTGCTGAAGTGCGCGTGCCCCTCTTCATCAACGAAGGTGAAATTATCGAAATCGATACACGCGATGGTTCTTATCAAAACCGCGTGAAGGCATAAGCCGACAATTGTATTAAAGAACACACAAAGCCTGTTCTCTCACCCGAGGGAGCAGGCTTTTCTTGTGGCCTTCCGAAACGTACCATGGAGGAGCGAAAATCCGGAAGCACTGCAGAATTTTCTAAACGCCTTGCAGAAAATTCTGCAAAGCGGGCGCAGAATAAAGCAAAGCCGAAGGATTTGTTTCTTACGCCGAGCCACAGACGAATTTGGTGAAACAAATTTCCGGAACGCCTTGTGGAGATTGGTGGATGGGCGTGGAGTGGTAAGGATTGCACGAAGAAAGTGGCATTGTCGGTTGCCTAACGATACGAATTGCATGCAAAACCGAAAAAGCAGGCTTAAAGTTTTTCAGTCTCGCAAAAAAATCGCAATTTTGCAGATATGATGAATTTTGAAGCCTTTTGGTTGGACTATGCCGGCACCTTTCAACTCCTGTTCAAAGGATTGCTCATTGGTATCATCGCTTCCGCGCCCATGGGGCCGGTGGGGGTGCTTTGCATACAGCGTACCATGCAAAAGGGACGCAACTATGGATTGGTTACGGGAGCCGGAGCGGCACTCAGCGATATTATTTATGCGCTGATGACCGGTGCGGGTATGTCGTTTGTGATGGATCTCATCAACGATGAGCGTAATCTCTTTTTCTTGAAACTCATCGGCAGCGTGATGCTCTTTATCTTTGGAATTTATATGTTCCGCACGGATCCGCAAAAGTGCATCCGGCCAACACCTAACAGCAAGGGCACGCTTTTTCACAACTTCTTTACGTCGTTCCTCGTGACGTTGAGCAATCCGCTCATCATTTTCCTCTTCATTGCCTTGTTCAATATGTTCACGTTCGTTATTCCCGGCAATTGGTTCGGGCAGTGCGTGGGCTATGCGAGCATTGTGGGCGGTGCCATGTTGTGGTGGTTGGGACTTACTTACGTCATCAACCGCATGCGCAAAAACTTTGGTCTTCGCGGCATCACACGTTTGAACCGCACCATCGGCTCCATTGTGTTGGCGGCCTCGGTGATTTATGCGTTGATGACCGTTTTCCGTCTTTCGCTCTACTGATGAAACTTCCCTAGGCGAGGTGGCGCACTTGTGTTGCCTTGCCCGAAATGGCAGGGATACCCATCCGTACAAAGGATGCGGCTCCCGGCTTTTTTGTTGATGAGCGGGAAAGAAAGGGCAGGGGAGTGGCAATACAAGAAATAACATCGGAATTATAAAAACCAACTGACGAATATGCTGATTGCAGACCAATTGAGAAAGAAGAACCGAGCGGAATATCTGCTCTACATGTGGCAGGTGGAGGACTTGCTGCGCAGTTTCGATTGCAACGCCGAACGAGTGGCGACAGAGTATTTGCCGCAGTTCAAAGCTGACGAGGCAACTGCAGGAAAGATGACCACATGGTATGCCGACCTTTGCGAAATGATGGTGAGCGAGGGTGTGCGCCTGCAAGGGCACTTGCAAATCAATCGCAATGTGTTGCAAGAATTGGAAGAACTGCACGGACGCTTGCTGAAGGGCGGTAAGTTTCCCTACTATCGTGAGATGTATTATCGCATCCTGCCTTACATCGTCGAGCTGCGTGCCAAAGGCCGTTCTCCGGAGGAAAGCGAACTGCAAACCTGCTTCGAAGCACTCTATGGCGTGTTGATGCTGCGGTTGAAACGCATGGAGATTAGCCCGGAAACCGACAAGGCAATGAAGGAAATCTCCGGGCTGCTCGGCCAATTATCCGACTATTATTGCAAAGACGCAGCCGGCGAATTGGAGTGCTGAGGCTGATTTTGTTCGAGGTGGAAGGGAACTTCGGCCTGCTGCCTCAAATAGCTTATCTAGGAAACAAGACAATAATAATATATAATGAAGCAAATTTTAGTAACCGGGTGTCGTGGTCAGCTTGGGAGTGAGCTGCAAAAACTCGCCCCGGCGTATGACGAAACCTGTGTGTTCCACTTTACGGATGTGGACGAGCTTGACATCACCGACCGTCAAGCCGTTTACGACTACATTGAATCGCATTCCATCAGCATCGTGGTGAACTGCGCTGCCTTTACGGCTGTGGATAAAGCCGAAAGCGAACCGGAATTGTGCGATTTGCTCAACAACGTGGCCCCCGGCTATCTGGCTGAAGCCGTTGAGAGTGTGGGCGGAACGATGATACAGGTTTCCACCGACTATGTGTTTGATGGCTGCGGTCATCGTCCTTATCTGGAAGACGACCCCACCAATCCGCAGACCGTATATGGCCGCACGAAACTTGAGGGCGAAGAGGCCGTGATACGCACCTGTGCCGGCTCCATGGTGGTGCGAACCGCCTGGCTCTATTCCACGTTTGGCAACAACTTTGTGAAAACCATGCTTCGTCTGGGAAAGGAACGCGAAACCCTGGGCGTGGTGTTCGACCAAGTAGGCTCACCCACCTATGCTCGCGATTTGGCAGCTTTCATTCTGACGGCCATCGACCGTGGTATCGTGCCGGGGGTTTATCATTATACCAACGAAGGCGTTTGCTCATGGTATGATTTCACGCGTGTCATCCACCGTATTGCCGGTATTGAGCAGAAAGATTGCAAAGTGCGCCCCATTCTCACCGAAGAATATCCGGTTCCTGCCCCTCGTCCGCACTTCTCTGTGCTCGATAAGCAGAAAGTGAAGAACACCTACGGCATCGACATCCCTTGGTGGGAAGACTCGCTGAAAGAATGTCTGAAAGAATTGCTTTGAAGTCGTGGGGATTAGTCATTAAGTAAACAATCTTCAAACAGGTAATATCAATCCTATGAATCCCGAGATAGAAAGAAGAAGAACCTTTGCCATCATCGCGCACCCTGATGCCGGTAAGACATCACTCACCGAAAAGCTTTTGCTCTTCGGTGGACAAATTCAGGTGGCCGGTGCGGTGAAAAGCAACAAGATTAAGAAAACGGCTACGTCCGACTGGATGGACATCGAAAAGCAGCGCGGTATCTCCGTAACTACTTCGGTGATGGAGTTCGACTACCGCGACTATAAAATCAATATCCTCGACACACCGGGTCACCAGGACTTTGCCGAAGACACTTACCGCACACTGACGGCTGTGGACAGTGTAATCATCGTGGTCGATGGAGCCAAGGGTGTGGAAACACAGACCCGAAAGCTCATGGAGGTGTGCCGCATGCGCAACACGCCGGTGATTATCTTCGTAAACAAGATGGACCGTGAGGCAAAAGACCCGTTTGATTTGCTCGACGAGCTGGAGGAAGAACTCCGCATCAAGGTGCGTCCCCTCACATGGCCCATCGAGAGCGGTGCGCGCTTCAAGGGTGTGTACAACATCTACGAAAAGAGCCTGAACCTCTTTCAGCCCTCCAAGCAAGTGGTGGCCGAAAAGGTGGAAGTGGATATCAACACCGAGGAGCTCGACACGCACATCGGTGCGGAGCTTGCCGAGAAATTGCGCGGCGAGCTGGAATTGCTCGAAGGTGTGTATCCCGAATTCGAGGTGGCCGATTATCTGAGCGGCTCGCTCGCTCCCGTTTTCTTTGGTTCGGCACTCAACAACTTCGGTGTGGAGGAACTGCTCAACACCTTTGTGGAGATAGCACCGTCGCCTCGTCCTGTGAAAGCCGAGGAACGCGATGTGCAACCCGACGAAGCCAAGTTCACAGGCTTCATCTTCAAGATTACGGCCAACATCGACCCCAACCACCGTTCGTGCGTGGCTTTCTGCAAGGTGTGCTCCGGCAAGTTTGTGCGCAATGCTCCCTATCTGCATGTGCGCCACGGCAAGACGTTGCGTTTCTCCTCGCCCACGCAGTTTATGGCACAACGCAAAACCACAGTGGACGAAGCCTGGGCCGGCGACATCATCGGTCTGCCCGACAACGGAACCTTCAAGATTGGTGATACCCTCACCGAGGGCGAACAGCTCCACTATCGCGGCCTGCCCTCCTTCTCGCCCGAGATGTTCAAATACATCGAGAATGCCGACCCGATGAAGACCAAGCAGCTGCAGAAAGGTATCGAGCAGCTGATGGACGAAGGTGTGGCGCAACTTTTTGTCAACCAGTTCAACGGTCGCAAAATCATAGGCACGGTGGGTCAGTTGCAGTTTGAAGTGATTCAGTATCGCTTGGAGAACGAATACAATGCCAAGTGTCGTTGGGAACCCGTGAGCCTCTACAAAGCTTGTTGGATTGAGAGCGACGATGAAGCCCAGCTCGAAGCCTTCAAGAAGCGCAAGTATCAATACATGGCCAAGGACCGCGAAGGTCGCGATGTGTTCCTGGCCGACTCCGGCTATGTGCTGCAAATGGCGCAACAGGACTTCGAAAACATACGCTTCCACTTCACGAGCGAGTTCTGAGCCTGAAGCAACGAACCAAGCCTTCATCAATCTTATAGCGGCTGCCACCGAGCGTGTGGCGGCCGCTCTTTTTGTGTTCCGATGCCTTCGGTGCATCTTTTTAGGGCGGAAAAAAGATTTTGTTTCCTTCCTAAAGTTATCGAAAGTGCATTTATATTATCTTTGCAGTGCTTATAAAGTATGTTTCATGTCTTGCAATATATATTGCAAGTCTTGAGATAAATATTGCAAGGCATGAAATATATATTGCAAGGCTTGCAACATACTTTTTGGGCACTCCCGACAACTTTATCCTGCTTCTGCCGGATTTTGAGTCGGGGCGAAAAAACTATTTACGAACTCTTTAAAACACAGAAAAATGACAGTGAAATTCAACATGCGCAAGATGCCTTCCCTCAATGGGGATGAGACCGTGCTCTATCCGCAGATGTTCGGCCGCGGTGTGTTCGACACCGACGAATTGGCACAGCAGCTCAGCGAGCGTTGCAGCCTGACACCCGGTGATGTCAAGGCCGCATTGTCGGGATTGGCCGACATGATGGCCGAACGCATGGCAGCCGGTTACAGTGTGCGGCTCGACGGCATCGGGGTGTTCTCGGCCTCACTCGGATTGGTCGATGGCAAAGAACGTGAGCAGATGGAAGGGGCGCGGCGCAATGCAGCCAGCATCAAGGTCCGCGGTGTGAACTTCCGTGCAGACCGGCAATTGGTGCAACGCACGGATGCCAACTGCCGCCCCGAACGCACCACGCGCCGTTTTGCCACCTCTTCCACCCGATACACACCACAGGAGCGTTTGCAGTTGGCTCTCGATTATATAGCCGCCCATGGCCGCATGCGTCTGGACGATTATGTTCGCCTCACCGGCCTTACCCGCAGCACAGCCTCACGCGAGTTGTGCCGCCTTGCGGCTGACGCAACTTCGGGCTTGCAATCCAATGGTCGCGGTCCAGTGAAATGCTACGTGGCTGCCGCTCCGACAGAGCAATAGCCGTTTTGTGCCTGCATTGCTTGCATGGGCGAGGCGAAAAAAGTATTTTTGCGAAAATTTGCATACATGACAAAGAAACAAAACATGCGAGGCGAAACGTCTGAAAAGGCCTTGCCGAAAACCAAAGCTCCCTTCCCCGCAGCTTGGCGCGAGGACATACATCAGGCCGTTGAGGTGATGCAACGCGGCGGTGTTATTCTCTATCCCACCGACACCATCTGGGGCATTGGCTGCGATGCTTGCAATGCTGAGGCCGTGCGTCGCGTTTACGAAATCAAGCAGCGCGAAGATGCCAAAGCACTCATCACGCTGGTGGATTCGGAGGTGAAAGTGGAATCGTATGTTCACGAAGTGCCCGAAGTGGCGTGGCAACTCATGGAGTGTGCCGAGCGGCCGCTGACCATTATTTATGACAAAGCCCGCAACTTGGCCGAAAACCTGCTGGCCGAGGATGGAAGTGTGGCCATCAGGCTGACACGCGAGGCTTTCAGTCGCGAACTCTGCTTCCGCATGCGTCGTGCCATTGTTTCCACTTCGGCCAATCGCAGTGGCGAACCGGCTCCTCGCTGCTTTGCTGAAATCTCTCCCGAACTGCTGGCAGCTGTCGATTACGTTTGTCTTTCTCGTCGCGAAGAGCCCCCCACGGCCCGCGCTTCCTCAATCATCAAACTCGGAAGCGGCGGACTGATTGAAATCATTCGAGAATAAAATCCCTTAACTCCCGATATGGAAGATACAAAAGAACAAACCACTCCCTGGCTGCGCCTCGGGGCATGGGTGGAGAGCCACACCAATCCGCGCCAGTTCCTGCTGATGCTCAGCTTTGCCGTGGGAGTGGGAGCCGCCATCGCAGCACAAACGCTGAAATGGCTCATCCATGAAATAGAGTTCCTGCTGACGCACCGTTTCGACGTTACGCAATCCAACGGACTCTTTCTGGTTTATCCAGTTGTGGGCATCATGCTCACGGCTTTGTTCATCCGTTATTTGGTGCGCGACGACATCGGCCACGGTGTTACGAAGATTCTTTACGCCATCTCTCGCCGACAAGGCAACATCCGTCGGCACAATTGCTGGTCCAGTGTGATGGCTTCGGCCCTGACCATCGGTTTCGGTGGAAGTGTGGGAGCCGAGTCGCCCATCGTGCTGACGGGTTCGGCCATTGGCTCGCGCCTCGGCAAAGCCTTTGGCCTGGAACACAAAACCATGATGCTGCTCATCGGATGCGGTGCTTCGGGAGCTATTGCCGGTATCTTCAAAGCTCCCATTGCCGGCCTGATGTTTACGCTCGAAGTGTTGATGATTGACCTCACCATGGCCTCGTTGCTGCCCTTGATGGTGAGTTGCCTCACGGCCACCTGCATTACCTATGCCTTGACCGGCACAGATTCGATGTTCCATTTCAATTTGAGCGACCCATTTGTTGTGGAGCGTGTGCCCTCGGCCATTCTATTAGGTGTGTTCTGCGGAACCATATCCTTGTATTTCACTCGCACGATGAACGCTTTTGAGCAGGTGTTCGGCCGTCTGAAAAACATGTGGACCAAGTTGCTGCTTGGCGGAAGCGTTCTGGCTGTTCTCATCTACTTCTTTCCGCCTCTTTACGGCGAAGGCTACACCACCATCTCCGAGTTGCTGACCGCCAATGGCGGAGTGGGAGCAGAGCGAGTGCTCAACAACTCTCTGTTCTACGGTCGGGAAGAATACCTGTTGTTCTATCTCGCCCTGATAATCGTTTTCAAAGTATTTGCAACCACTGCCACCAATGGCGGAGGCGGTTGCGGCGGAACGTTTGCCCCCAGCCTGTTTTTGGGATGCATCGCTGGCTTTGTGTTCTCGCGTCTGTGGAACGACTATATGCCTTTCGACATTCACGTGCCCGAAACCAATTACGCATTGTTGGGCATGGCCGGACTGATGAGCGGAGTGTTTCATGCCCCCCTCACCGGTGTGTTTCTCATTGCCGAACTTACGGGAGGCTATGACCTGTTCATCCCCCTGATGATTGTTTCGGTGTCGAGCTATCTCACCATTCGCACATTCGAGCCTCATAGCATCTATTCCATGCGTTTGGCACGCAGTGGCGAACTCCTCACGCACCACAAGGATCGCTCGGTGCTGACACTGATGAGCTTGGATGCTGTTATCGACAAAGAACGCCCTGTGCTCACGCCCGGCATGACGCTTGGTCAGATTGTGCAGATTGTTTCCGGCAGCAAGAGCATCCACTTTGCCGTGTGCTCGCCCGATGGCGTGCTGTTGGGTGTAATCAACCTGAATGCCTTGCGCAAAATCATCTTCCGCAGCGAACTTTATCGTCTCTATAAGGCCGAACAGCTGATGCAACAGCCCAAAGCCACGCTCTCGACCACGCATTCCATGGGGGCTGTGATGGACACGTTCCAAAGCACCGATTCGGGTACGCTGCCCGTGGTGGATAGCGACAAACGCTTTGTGGGTTTTGTGAGCAAGGCGCGGCTCTATGCTTCTTACCGACAAATCATGAAGGACTTCTCGGAAGAATAATCTCCGATGTCTTTCCGATATTCTCTATACCTTTAATATATATAAGATGACCAAACAAGATCTTCGTATCGTCTATATGGGCACTCCCGACTTTGCCGTGGAGAGCCTCCGTCGCCTGGTGGAAGGCGGATATAACGTGGTGGGCGTCATCACGATGCCCGACAAACCCATCGGACGCCATCAGACGGAACTATCGGCCTCGCCCGTGAAAAAGTATGCCGTGTCGCAAGGCATCCCCGTGCTGCAACCCAAAAGCCTGAAGGACCCTGAATTTCTGGAAGAGCTTCGCGCCCTGCGGGCCGACTTGCAGATTGTGGTGGCCTTCCGCATGTTGCCCGAAGTTGTTTGGGCCATGCCGCCGCTGGGCACGTTCAATCTGCACGCCGCCCTCTTGCCGCAATATCGCGGAGCTGCTCCCATCAACTGGGCCATCATCAACGGCGACACCGAGACGGGCATCACCACCTTCTTCTTGGATCACGAAATCGATACCGGCAGCGTTATCCAGCGTGTGCCCGTTCCCATTCTCGACACCGACAATGTGGAAGATGTGCACGACAAGTTGATGTATCTCGGTGCCGACCTCGTGGTGGAAACCGTTGACAACATCATTGCCGGCACGGTGAAGCCCATTCCGCAAAGCGAATTGCAAACCGACGAGCCCTTGCGTCCGGCTCCGAAAATCTTTAAGGAAACCTGCCGCATCCCCTGGGAGAAAGGCGTAAAGGCTTGCTACGACTTCGTCCGCGGACTCTCACCCTATCCGGCAGCTTGGACGGAACTGCAGCAGGGGGAAAAACGCACGGTGCTCAAGATTTATGCCACTGAAAAAGACTTCTGTATGCCCTCCGAACCCGTGGGCACACTGGTGCAAGATGGTCGCAAATCGCTCCGTGTGGCTTTGAAAGACGGCTACTTGGTGTTGACAGAAGTGCAATTGGCCGGCAAGAAACGCATGCGCGTGGCCGATTTCCTTTGCGGCTTCCATGCCGACGGCACAGAGCGTGTGGAATGATTTGAATGAGAAATAATAATACATAGCCCCTCCGACCGGACTTTCCGATGGGAGGGGCTTTTTTGAAGTGGCTTACCGCTGTTTTCTGCAAGGCGTTTAGAAAATTCTGCAGTGCTTGTAGAAAATTCTGCAAGGCGAGCGCAGAATCGGGGAAAGCACAAGGGATTTCTACGTTATGCCGAGCCGCAGCTGAATTAGGTGAAACAAAATCCTAAACGCCTTGCAGATTTTTACTCCTCGTATGGGGATATAAACACGGGGCATCGGTCTGACAAAATGACCGATGCCCCGTTGTGTGAGAGGTGAGATGAAGTTTCTCTTTTACTTCTGCACAAGTGCCAAAGTGTCACTGGCAATCATCAACTCTTCGTCGGTGGGTACGACAACCACTTTCACGGGGCTGTCTTCGGTAGAGATAACCTCTTCTTCGCCGAAATTCTTGCGGTTCTTGGCTTCGTCGAGTTTCACACCGAGGAATTCGAGACCGGTGGTGGAGTTGTAACGAATGTCCCACTGATGCTCGCCTACGCCGGCGGTGAACACGATGATGTCAACGCCGCCCATGATAGCAGCATACGAGCCGATGTATTTTTTGATGCGGTGCGAATACATTTCCAAGGCGAGAGCTGCACGCTTGTTGCCTTCTTCGGCTGCGGATGTAACTTCGCGCATATCGCTGGATACGCCTGAGATGCCGAGCACGCCGCTTTCCTTGTTGAGCAAGTCACTCATTTCGTCGGGAGTGAGGCCTTCGGCTTTCATGATGGCGAGCACGGCCGATGCGTCAATGTCGCCGGAACGTGTACCCATCATCATGCCTTCCAACGGAGTGAGTCCCATGGATGTTTCAAAGCATTTGCCGTCTTTCACAGCTGAGATTGAAGCACCATTGCCGATGTGGCAAGTGATGATGCGCGTACCTTCGGCAGAGGGAAGGCCCAGGAATTCGCATACACGGGCTGCCACGAAACGGTGGCTTGTGCCGTGAGCACCCCAACGGCGGATGTTGTTGTTCTCATAATACTTGTAGGGAACAGCATACATGTAGCACTTTTCGGGCATGGTTTGATGGAAAGCCGTATCGAACACGAATACCTGTGGAAGTTCGGGTAGCATTTGTTTCACGGCATTGTAGCCTTTGAGGTGGGCGGGGCTGTGGAGCGGAGCGAGGTCCATGTATTGCTTCCACTCTTCGAGCATGGCATCGGTTACCACCTGGCTTTCGGTGAAACGACCTCCGGCCACGATGCGATGGCCTGCGGCAGAAATTTCATCAAGGCTGTGAATGGCTCCATACTCCGGGTGAAGCAGTGTGTCGAACATCAGCTTGATGCCTTCGGTGTGTGTGGGGCACGCCGACTCGATGATTTTGGTTTCGCCATTGATTTTCGTTTTCAGGAACGAGCCTTCCAAACCGATTTTCTCGATGCCGCCGGCTGCGAGCACACTCTTGTCGTCCATTTCATAGAGTTTATATTTGATGGACGAGCTACCGCAATTGATTACGAGTATCTTCATGATTTGTATGTTGTTTGATGAATTGTTATTGTCTGTGTTGAGAATGTGGCCGATATGTGCCGCATTTTCTGACAGGCAAAGTTAGTGCTTTTTCTGCGCTTGCGAGCCTTGCAGACGGGGATTTTAGTGATAGAAATGGGATTTACCGCTCTTTTGAAAGCGAAACGGACTGAAAAGAGCTATATTTGCAGAAACGATTATCACAAACAAGTAAATTAAATATGATTATGAAGAAAGCAAACTCGTGGGCTGTCATGTTGGCTGTGCTCTTGCTGATGTGCCCCATGCATGCCGATGCACAAAGCAATTGGAAGAACAAACTGAAAAACCTGGGTCGCAGCGTGGTTGGTGCGGTAACAGGAAACGAAGCCGACCGTCAAGTGGGCCAAGCCGTGCAGGTGGGAGAAGTCATCATGTCGGCGCATGGTAGTAATCCCGGTATGAATTTTGATTATGCAGGTTGTCGGCGTGTGGGAAGCGATGTGCAAGTGCTCTTTGTGCTGACCAATGCTTCGCAAAGCACTTTCAACAATTTGTGGATGCGTAACTATGATACCAATGCCACTTGGGCGACCGACACATTGGGGCAAAAATACACGAAGATGCAAATCAACCTTGGCGGTTTGCAGAGCAGCGAAGGTGTGAGCACTTCGTTGGCTTCTGGAAAGAAGATGCAATGTTCCATCACGCTGCGCAATGTGCCGGCTTCCATCAAGCGTTTGGCAGAAGTGCGCCTGAACCTTTCGACCTCCAAAGGCATGAATGCGGAACAGTATCCGTTCAGCTTCCGTCTCAAGAATGTGCCCATTGCCGAGGCTGTTTCTGATGCCCCCGTGCGCCTTACAACAAAGGGGTGGGGAGCTTTAAGCTTTGCACAATCTTACAAGAAATTCCCGAAGCAAATCTCCGGACTTTATGATAAGTTGGTGATAAATGAGAATTTGGAAGCTGACATTCCGGAAATATGGGTGGAATTCTATCGAGGGGGCAAGCTTCTCATGACCGGCTATGCCTACGATGACGGTAGCAACGGTCGCCTCAGTCATCTTGAGTTGTTTTCTGCCGACGTGATTACGCAAGATGGCATTGCCGCCAACATGCCCATGAAACAAGTGTTGGCCAATGGTGGAAAGTATGCAGGCCACGACATGTGGGGTGAGGGATGTTGGGTTGGCAACACGTTTGTGATGTTCGACGTTTCCAAACTAACACAAGCCGCACGCACCCGTTGCCGCAATGCGGTTCGTGTGGGTAATACTTGTGCGCTGAAAGCCGCAGATGTGCAGGCAACGAATGCCACAAGCGTTATCTTCGTCCTGAAATAGGTGTGAAACTTTGAGAAACAATGATACGAAAAGCGCCTCCGAACATGGGAAGTTCGGAGGCACTTTTTATGTGTCTGTTAGGCTGTTTATTAAATTTTGTAGGCCGTTCCGCGCAGAATTTCGCGTTTGCCACCCGGTGGCCCGGGCAGTCGCTCCACCGTAAATCCCGCGCGTTGCAATCGGCGTCGCACTTCGCCTTTGGCACAATAGGTCGTGAGAATTCCGCCCGGGCTGAGTGATTTTTGCAGTGCGGCAAACAAGTCTTCGCTCCAAAGATGGGGTTGCTTCTCGGGGGCAAAGGCATCATAGAACACCACGTCGCAACTCGGGAAAGGCATTTGGCTGAGGTCTGCTTGCAACTTGAGCAATGTGAAATGCGGTGTGATGGCCACAGGTTTGCCCCAAGGAGCATCGTGCAAGGCTTTCAGGGACGGATTGTCCGTGTGATGCAATGGCTCCACCTCTTCCCAGGCAAGGGGGTATAGCTCTGCAGAAACGTAAAGGACGTCGAGGCTTTTCTGCTCGGCTTCCTCCAATGTGAGCAGTGCATTCAGTCCCGTGCCGAAGCCGGCCTCAAAAAGACGCACCGGTTGTCCGGGGTGCAACGACTGCCACTGACGTAATCCCGTTTCGATGAAAATGTGCATGGATTCGGTGTAAGCACCTTTCACAGAGTGGTAGTGCTCGTCCAAAGCCGGGACATAAAGTGTGGCAGAGCCGTCTGCGGTGGTCTCGATGCGTCTGAGCATAGATGTTTCCATAGTGAAAAAACGTGCTTCCTTGTTTGTAATATATATAATGTATAGAAAGCCCTGCCGTGTGCCGAACCATCGGCCTGCGGCAGGGCTTGCAATTGTTTGTAAGCCGCGAGGGGCTTATGGATGGACTTGTGGGTCGTCAGAACTTATTTCTCCAATTCCTTGGCGGCAATGGCCTGATTGGCCGTGATGGCCACCATGCGATAAATGTCCTCGATGGAGCATCCGCGTGAGAGATCGTTCACGGGGCGTGCGATGCCTTGAAGAATGGGGCCGATGGCCTTGGCGTGGCCGAGGCGTTCCACAAGCTTGTAACCGATGTTGCCCACTTCCAGGCGCGGTGCGATGAGCACGTTGGCCTTACCTGCCACAGGACTTCCGGGGGCCTTGCTTTGACCCACCGAAGGCACGAGGGCGGCATCGGCTTGCAGTTCGCCGTCAATCAGCATTTCGGGATCCATTTCCTTGGCGAGGTGGAGTGCTTCCACCACTTTGTCAACATCTTCGTGCTTGGCAGAACCGTGCGAAGAGAAGCTGAGCATGGCCACACGCGGTTCGAGACCGGCCACAGCCTTTGCCGTGCGTGCTGTGCACACTGCTATTTGTGCCAGCTGGTTGGCATCGGGCACCGGCGTTACGGCTACGTCGCCCATCACCAGCACACCCTTGTCGCCACATTCGGGGGCAATGGTCAGCAGCAGCATGGCGCCGCTCACGCAAGTGATACCGGGCGTGGTCTTGATGATTTGCAGAGCCGGACGAAGCACATCGCCGGTGGTGTTTTGTGCACCGGCCAATTGACCGTCGGCATCGCCGGATTTGATGATGAGGCAGCCGAGATACAGCGGGTTCTTCACGAGTTCGCGAGCTTGCTCGATGGTCATGCCTTTCTTCTTGCGGAGTTCGCAGAGCAATTGTGCATATTCCTCCTGCTTAGGATGATTTTCCGGGTCGATGATGGTGGCTTTGTCAATGTTGCCCAAGCCCCATTCCTTGGCAAGTTCGGCAATTTTTTCCGGGTTTCCCAAGATGATGAGGTCGGCCACGCCATCTGTGAGCAGCTGGTTGGCAGCTTTCAAGGTGCGTTCTTCCGTTCCTTCGGGCAGCACGATGCGTTGTTTCGAGGCTTTGGCACGTGCCACAAGTTGTTCGATGAGTTCCATAATGCTTGGTTGTTTTAATGATTGTTGTATGTGTGATTATGCGGAAGGGGGGTAGGGAAGAACGAAGTCCTTTTGCCCGGCTTTCGTATTGGTAGGGCAAAAGTAATGAAAGTATGTCATTTTTCTTCTCTGCAACGGACGAAAATCTGCAAGGCGTTTAGAAAATTCTGCAAGCACTGCAGAATTTTCTAAACGCCTTGCAGATTTCTGCGTCCTGCGCGGGGCTTTTGCTTCAAGAATGTCAAGGGGTGGGAAGGGCTTGTTCCGTCTTTCTGCTTCGCAGTGCCCTCCAATGTTGTGCCACGTTGCGACGTGCAGAACGTATGGACCGGCGATACACTACGGCCGACAGAAAGAAATAAGCGATGGCCTGCAACCACAATGCGAACCACTCGTTTTGCACCTGCGAGAGCGTGGCTGCCGAGTTGTTGATGCGAACGAAACCATTGATACCGAAAGTCGATGGAAACACGTAAGAGAGATGACGCCACAACTCAGGAATGGCGCTGCCCGGCCACGAAACTCCCGAGATGAAGAGCAGAGGCACCGAACTGAAGACCACAAGAATGATGCAGGTCTCGCGGTGACGCACCAGTCCCGACACGGTCATTGCGAAAAAGATGCAGGCAATGATGTAAGGGATGAGAAAAAGCAGGAGGTCGATGGGGGAGCCTATCTGGTTGAGACTGAACATGTGGGGCACAACGCCGAACACATAGACTGCGATGGGGATGTAGATCAGCAGGTAGGCTGCGGCTTTCCCGAAGACAATGCGCAACAAACCGGTGTGGTGCTTGTCGATGGGGGTGAGGTGTCGGAAAGCGTTGTGCTCGCGTGCAGTTCCTGCCGACATACCCACACCGAGGAGCAGTGTCTGCTGGATGATGAGTATCAGCACGGCTGGAATCAGGAAGGCCGCAAAGCCATTTTGCGGATTGAAGATGCTCACCTCTTCATAGGCGATGGGATGTTCCGTAACCTTGTCCTGTTGTTCGGTAGTGTTGCCGGCACGCTCCACCTTGATATCTGCATTCATGGCCAGCGACACGTCAGTGTTGGCCATGAGCAGTGCCTTGTAGTAGAGCAGCCCGCTCATGTCGGGGTAAATGCGGACAGACGTCTGTTGGTGCCGGTTCAGATCGCGGCTGAAGCTCTCGGGAATGTAGATGATGCCGTACGCGTCGCGCTGCCGCATCAGGGTGCGTGCCTCCTCCATGTTGGCGCAATGGGCCATCAGACGCACATCGGCCGTGGCATCGATGTGGCGCAGGTATCGACGGCTGAGCGAAGATTGCGAATCGTCGACAACGGCCACCGGAACCTCACGCACCACTTCGCGCGTATAGATGAAACTATAGAGCAAAGGATAGGCCAGAGGTACGAGCAGGAAGAAAATCAACACACCGGGGTCTTTGAGACAGGTGCGAAGCTCCTCCCGAAAGATGTAATTCCAGTCCAGGCAGGATTTTATCCAATATGTCTTCAATCGGTTCAGCATGGCGATATGTGTGGATGCGGTGATAGTAGTCAAGGAACATATTTATAGGTGAGCAACAACACACGCAGTCGTCCGGCCAGCACGACAGGCAACAGGGCAAAGCAGAGCAAACCGATGACATAGGGCAGGGCATTGCTCAGAGGGTATCCGTGGAGTGCGCAGTTGACGTAGAGCAGGAAGTAATGGCGCAGCGGAAACAGCAGACTCACTCCCTGCAGCAGCGGATGCATGGCCATCACCGGAAAACTCATGCCCGAAAGACTGAAAGAGAGGACGCCCCACAGCGAGGCGAAGCTCAGACCCAAGCGAAGGGTGGGGAGGAATGTAATCATCAATACGCCCAGTCCCTGCGAGGCCATGATGAGGAGCACCATCACAAGCAGCATCGTCGGGATGCCGCACCGGCACGGGAAGTGCAGGTAGCCGTACAGATAGACGGTGAGTAGCATTCCCATCAACAAGAAGACAAGGAACTGGGGCAAGAGTTTTCCCACCAAGGCTCGATGTATGTTCCCCTGTGCCAAGGTGAGCCATCGACGCGCCGTGCCGCGCTTGACTTCTGTGCCTATGCTGTAAACGGTAACCATGAAGACAAAAAGCGAGAGAATACCAGGCAACAACGTGTTGCAGAGGTAAACGGCGTAGTTAAGCCAGGGGTTACCTATGGGGTGCGTGTCGATGACGATGGGTTGCAAGTAGGCCATCGCCTGCCCCTCGGTGGCTCCTTTGGCATAGAGCACTGAGCGTGTGGCAGCACCACCGGCCAGTTCGGACACCATGCGCATATCTCTGTAGAGCAGTGAGGCGGCCACAAGGTAAGAGTAGTTGCTATAGAATGAGACGGTGGGTATCTCCTGTCGCTGTGCCTTGCGTGTGGTTCCCTTGGGGATGTAATAGAAACCGTAGATGTCGCCTTCCTGCAAGGCGCTGCGAGCCTCCGACACGTTGGCATATTGTTGCACAATGCTTGTCTGCTGAAAAGCATCGAGGTTGCGTGCCAAGCTGCGGGTGGTGGAAGTTCCGTCGTTGTCGACCAGTCCCAGCGGAAGCTCTGTGGGGAGTCCGCTACCCATCAACGAGGTGAGGAAGTAGAAACAGAAAAGCGGAGCGAGCACCATGGCAAACCCGTAAATGGGACGGGAAATCATGATGCGGATTTCGCGAATGGCTATGTGGAATATGCTTCTCATGCAGGGGGACGAAAAAGGGTGGATGTGGGCGGTACGAGATGCGGGCAGGCTCGCAGCATCTCGCACTTACTCTGCCAGCAGCACCGACATGCCCGGCCGGAAACCCTCAATGGGTTCGGTCGGTGCGGCTTTCACTTCGAAAGTCCGCATGTCGAATTGTCCGGTCGTCTTTGTGGCTTTCCAAGCTGCGAAACTGCCGAGATCTTTCATGTGGAACACTTTCAGGTGAATGGTCTTGCCGCCGAGAGCCGGCACAGTGGCTTTCAGCGTCTTGTGCATGCCGAAGCGCGTCAAGTGGTCCTCACGCACATTGAACGACACCCACATGTCGGTCATCACAGCTACATTCATGATGGGAGCTCCGGTGCCTACCAATTCGCCCACTTGCGGAAAAATCTCTGTCACTTCGCCATCGGCTGAGGCTGTGAGCACAGTCTCGTCAAGATAGGAGGCGACTTCGGAAACGGCACCTTGGGCCCGGCGCACCAGGGCTGCAGCCGCTTCTTTGTCCTCGCGCTCTGCACCGTTGCGAGCCATGTCGTATTGTGCTCGGGCTGCTCGCTCGGTAGCCACAGCCGCATCGCGGTTGGCCGAAACTTCGTCCAGTTTCTGCGCCGTCGTAACCCCTTGATCGAAGAGACGCTTTACACGTTGATAAGACTTTTCCGCAATTTCCACACCGGCTTTGGCTTTTTGCCACATCTCATAGGCAGCTGTAATCTGTTCCTGTCGAGCACCCTTGAGTGCTTTGCGATCCTGTGCCGCGGCGGCTGCCTCAGCGGCTTGTGCCTGGCGATACTTGGCCGCGATGTCGGGAGCTTCGAGCAGTGCCAGCGTGTCGCCCCGATGCACTTTGTCGCCTTCGCGCACCCGATATTCGAGAATGCGACCGGGCACTTTGCTCGACACGCGATATTCTGTGACATCGGCTTGGCCCTGTATGGTTTCCGTCTCTTCCTGGAAGGCATACAGGCTGCCGAGGACAACGAGCACTACGACGGCTGCAACAATCAGGAGTGCCGGCAGCAGATTGGCTTTGTCATGTTTCTTCATATAGAGTGAGTGTGAATGGTTACGATGTGTCTGTGGAGTTTCTCTCAAGGCATTACACCTGTGGCATGCCGCAAGGCGGCGCGTGCCAGACGGATGTCGATTTGTGCATCAATCTTGTCGCTGTTGGCCTGAAGCCAGGCTGTTTGTGCGGCCAGCACGTCGGAAGCGTTGATAACGCCTTCCTGAAAACCTATCCGCGCTGTTCGCAAGTTCTCCTCGGCTTTCTGCAGGTGGGAGAGGCTAAGGCGTAGTTTCTTATTGGCTTCGTTCACTTGCAAGGCCGATTGGCGTACTTGTAGTTCCACTTTCTGTCGGGCATCCTCGCGGCGGAGCGAAGCCATGAGCATATCGGCTTGTGCTGCACGCACTTTGTAGCGCGTTTCGCCCCAGTTCCAAAGCGGTACATTCAGTGTGAGTCCGGCATACCACGTGCCACGAAATCGCTTCTCAAATCCGTTGGTCAGTCCGGGGTATGTGGTGAGATAGCCACCGGTCAGAGCCAGTTGCGGATGGTAGGCCGAACGTTCCAACTTCACTTTCTCGTGATAAATGTCGATGGCGTAGTTGAGCAATCGCAATTCCGGACGTCGTATCATGGCTTCGGAAATGTCGGGGGTAACGTCTGTTGTATCTACGATGAGGCTTTCAGTTTGTTCGTCGTAGAGTCGTAAGTCGGTATCCATTGGAATTCCGCAGACTTGGCATAATAACATGCGCGAAAGGCTTAAGCCGTTTTCTACTTTGGTGAGCGACATCTCGGCTTCGTTCAATTTCACTTTAACGCTGAGTGCGGCAGCGCGTGTAGCAACTCCTTCTTCCACCATTTTGTGAATGTCGCTTTCCATGTGGGTCAGCATGTCGCGGTAGCTGCGAGCCAATTTTTCTTTGTGCGTGAGCGAAACGACCTGCCAGTAGGCGCGGTCAACGGAAAGCACCACGGATTGTTCCTCAGCGTTGAACTGTGTTCCTGCCATTTGTTCGGCATATTGCGTGATGCGGTGGTAGGCTTTAATTTTCCCGCCCATGTAAATCGGCTGTGTGAGCATGATGGTGGCTGCGCCGAGATTGCGTGTGTCCGTGCGGAATGCATCGACGATGTCTTGCCCCAACTGATTGAGTGCGGCACCGGCTTGTGTCAGTGGTGCGCCCATGGCTTCGATGAGGGGAGCCAGATCTGGATGCTGTGTCACGATTTGTTGTGCTGCGGCATTGAGATTTCCGGTCAGGGTACTTCCCAAACCGGTGAGTGTGGATTTGTTGTCGTTGCTGAGAAGTGAAATTTCGTTGTTGGTTCGCTGATAAGTGGCGAGTGCCGAAACTGTGGGAAAATAATGTGTGCGTGCGGCTCTCTGTTCGTTATGTGCTTTGTCGATGGCAGCTCGTGCGATGGAAAGTTGTTTGTTGTTGCGCAATGCAATGCTTCGCAAACTGTCGAGCGTAAGTACAGATTGAGCCCCCATGCTTGAGCAGCAAAAGGTAAGGGATAGCAGTATGTGATAATAGCGTTTCATCTTTTCTCTATGCTTTGTGGATGTTTTATTCCTGTGTTTGGATGAGCAAAAGTACGGCTTTCGAGATTTTACGTTGTGTAAACAGCGTAAAAAATAGTGAACGTAATGTTATAAAATACTATTGCGTTTTTGCCGCAGGGAAGAGGGGCATATAGACATCATCGGGCCTGCCTTGTTTGGGCAGACCCGATGGGTGTCTTAGGGGCGTGTTTTTTGCCTGAAGCTTATTGCAATTTTGCCAAGGCTTCCTTAATGCGACGCATGGCTTCGATGATGTTCTCATCGCTGGTGGCATAGCTCATGCGGAAGCATTCGGGCGAACCGAAAGCATCGCCGCCAACGGCTGCCACGTGTCCCACTTCGAGGAGATACATGGCGAAATCCATGCTGTCTTTGATAACTGCTCCTGTTTCGGGATTGGTTTTTCCGAAATAGCTGCTGCATTTAGGGAAGAGGTAGAAAGCACCTTGCGGCTCGTTCACTTCGAGGCCCGGTATCTCTTTGGCCAAACGCACGATGAGGTCGCGACGACGGGCAAAGGCTTGGCGCATGTCTTCCACGCATTGCTGCGAACCGGTGTAGGCTGCCTCGGCGGCTTTCTGCGACACAGAGCACGGGCCACTGGTGTACTGGCCTTGCAGCTTGTTGCAGGCTTTCACAATCCACAATGGGGCAGCGATAAAACCGATGCGCCAACCCGTCATGGCGTATGCCTTGGAAACGCCGTTGATAATCACGGTGCGCTCCATCATGCCGGGGAATTGGGCAATGCTTTCGTGTTTTCCCACGTAGTTGATGTGTTCGTAGATTTCGTCAGCCAAAACAATGACACGCTCGTGGCGCAACAGTACATCGGCCAAAGCTTTCAGTTCGTCCTTGCTGTAAACACTGCCGGTGGGGTTGCTGGGAGAGCAGAGGATGAGGGCGCGTGTTTTGGGCGTGATAGCGGCTTCGAGCTGGGCAGGAGTGATTTTGAAATCCTGCTCGATACCCGCTTCGATGTAGATGGGAGTTCCGCCGGCGAGTTTCACCATTTCGGGATAGCTCACCCAATAAGGCGCAGGCACAATCACCTCGTCGCCGTGGTTCACAAGTGCCATGATGGCGTTGCAAACGCTTTGTTTGGCGCCGTTAGCGCAGCTGATTTGGGCTGCGGTATATTCCAGATTGTTTTCCTGTTTGAGTTTCTGCACGATGGCATCGCGCAGACCGGGATAACCGGGCACGGGAGAGTAGCGCGACCAGTTTTCTTCCACAGCCTTGATGGCTGCTTCCTTGATGTGATCGGGTGTGTTGAAGTCGGGTTCGCCCACACTCATGTTGATAACGTCGATGCCCTGTGCCTTGAGTTCGCCGCTCTTTTGCGACATGGCCAAAGTGGCAGAGGGAGAAAGTCGGTTCAGTCTGTCGGAAAGTTGTTCCATGGATGTAAATTTTATCGTTGTGTTGTTGATAATTCGTTGTGGGTTTGAAAGTCGGCAGTGTGCTTGGCCTATTTCTTCAGATGCAGGGTGTGCCCCATGCGTTCCTGCTTGGTGTGCAGATAACGTTCGTTGTAGGGGTTGGGTGTGGTCTCGATGGGGACGTTCTCCACGATTTCGAGTCCGTAAGCCTCGAGGCCGACGCGCTTCACGGGATTGTTGGTGAGCAGGCGCATCTTCGTAACACCGAGTTGGCGGAGAATCTGTGCACCCACGCCATAGTCGCGTTGGTCGGGGTCGTAGCCGAGATGCACGTTGGCGTCCACGGTGTCGTAACCCTCTTCCTGAAGTTTGTAGGCGGCGATTTTTGCCATCAGTCCGATGCCGCGTCCTTCCTGATTGAGGTAGAGCAGTACGCCCTTGCCTTCGCGGTCGATTTCCTCCATGGCTTTGTGCAGTTGCTCACCGCAGTCGCATCGGCGGCTGCCGAAGATGTCGCCCGTCATGCACGAGGAGTGAACGCGCACCAAGAGCGGTTCGCCTTCTTTCCATTCGCCTTTGATCAAAGCCACGTGTTCCAGTCCGTTGCTCTTTTGGCGGAAGGGGATGAGACGGAAGCTGCCGTGTTCGGTGGGCATCTCCACTTCTTCGCCGCGCTCCACCAATGTTTCGTGCTTGAGTCGGTAGGCAATGAGGTCCTTGATGGTGATGATGCGCAGGCCTTCGCGTTTTGCGAACACCTGCAGTTCCGGCATGCGTGCCATGGTGCCGTCTTCGTTCAGTATTTCGATGAGGCAGGCGGCGGGTTGCAGTCCGCAGAGACGTGCCAGGTCGACGGCAGCTTCGGTATGTCCGGCACGTGCCAGCACGCCGCGGTCCTGTGCATAGAGCGGATTGATGTGTCCGGGGCGACCAAAGGTTTCGGGACGGCTTGCGGGGTCTGCCAAGGCGCGTATGGTGGCAGCGCGATCCTGACATGAAACACCGGTGGTGCATCCTTCGAGTTTGTCAATGGTTACGGTGAACGGAGTGCCCAGCATGCTGGTGTTGCTCTGCACTTGGTGCTCCAGTTCGAGCTGTCTGCAACGCTCGTTGGTGATGGGAGCGCACAGCACACCGCGTCCGTTGCGCAGCATGTAGTTTACGGCTTCGGGCGTAACGAGTTCTGCCGCCATGATGAGGTCGCCCTCGTTCTCGCGATCCTCATCATCGACAACGATGACGAACTTTCCGGCTTTGAAGTCCTCGAGGGCTTCTTCCACGGTGGATATTTTGAAATCTTCCATGTTGATGGGAGTTTTGTTAAAAGGTCATAGATTTTAATTCCTCGCAAAAGTACATATAAATAGCGTAATGCCAAAGTTTGCGGCGGTTTTGTGCAAAACTCGCATTGTGAACACCGGGTTAACGAGGCTTTCTTCAATTTTTTGCAGTGCTTGTAGAATTTCGGTTATGCCCAAATTCAGCTTCTGCTCGGCACAAGGTGAAAATCCCTATGGCTTTCCCCGATTTTTTTGCAAGCACTGCAGAATTTTCTACAAGCACTGCGGAATTTTCTGCAAGCACTGCGGAAAAACACTCTCTCGGGTGTTGAATTTTCGCAACTGTTCCTAAGGACGAAAAAAGGCGTAACAAAACAAAAACGATGCAACCCGATGGGGCTGCACCGCTCATTATTCTTTTGTGACAACGCTTTGTCAAAGGCTGTTTCGGAGGAGTACTATTTGGAAATGTTTATATAGTCTTCCACAAGCCAACCACGTTCGTCCACCGTTACGCGATAATATCGGCACATTAGTATGCGTTTGTCTGATGTGTAATAGGGTTTGAACAGACCCCAATGCATCTTTTCTACAAAGAGTTGCATCTTCTCGAAGCAAGCCATCACGTTTCTGTCCGGTGCTTCGGGCAAGAGCAATTCCAGGTCGTAGGAAACTTGGCCATTGCTGCATAGCATTACGGAGAAAGTGCAAGGCTTTTCGGCAAAGATGCGATGAGGAGGAAAGTCCAAACTGAGAATGTGTCCGAAGGTGTAAGTACTTCCTTTGGTCAGTTCCGCCCAATCGCGAAAGTATGCATTACGAATACGATAGGAATGAGAAAAATAGTCGGCCGGTCCTCGATAGACGATTTGGTTGGCTTTCTTTTTTTCTAGCATATACATAATGTTGGGATGCGGTGAAACAACAAATCCCATGTAGGGGCGTGGATCTTCCAAGGTGATGAAATACCCGCTATACCAATCCTTGAGATTTTTGCCGTATTTCTTTGTGATTTTGTCGTACACATCATTCCGTGGTGTGCCATCCCAATCGGTAACGCCGACCAGTTTGGTGTGTATGATGTTCTCCCAAACTCCTCGCAACCCACGTGCTTCTTTTATGGGGCATTTTTCCAAGTAGTTATCTATGGGTAAGGCTGTTTGGAACACTTCTTGAAATGCACAAACCGAATCGCGATTGACGAATGGGCTTGATGTGTTTGGTGTGCTGTGATGCTTGAAAAATGCTTCTCGCATCTCTTGACGTGAAACCGAGTCGCGGAAAGCAATATGCCGTATCAGCTCGTCTTCAGCCTTGCTCTTATAAAAATAATCGTTCAAGAGCTGGATGTTCTTGTAGGGAAAAGGTCGGGAATGCTCCTCAAAGAAGCACGGACTTTGTGCCATGGCGGATATGGCAAAGCAGCAAAAGGACAACAATAAGTGTTTAATCTTGAACTTCATGGATTTTTCGATTTGATAGTGAGAGTATTTATAGTTTTTTATCAATTCCTAACGCCCGTAAACTTGGCGATGAAGTTGCGCAAGTTGTCGCAACTCTTCACAATCTGCTTGAGATCGGTGAACAGGCGCAGACGGAAACGCCAGATGCGCAGCCACAAAATCAAACCGACGGGGAAGACGATGCCGGCCACGATGTTGCGACGGCGACCGTTGAGCGGCGTGGTGTGTGCCTGCGTGAAGATGATGGGCAGTTGCGACGTTTCGCGCAAAATCATGCTGTCGCGACTGTTGGAAAGTTCTTCTATAAGGGCTTCCATGCGCTCGCTGATTTCCTCGATGCGGTGGTCGGGGCGGTAGCGGAAGAACACGTGGAAGTAGTTGGGGGCGAGATATAAGCGGTGCTCGGCATTGTAGGCGCGGCATTCGTCGCGGAGCGCACAGAGGCGTTCGGGCAGTGTGTCATAGCATGGGTCGTCGATGATGACCTCTTTGCGGAAGATGTGACGGCGCGAACGGAGTCCGAACATGCGACGCAGGCGCGAGGTGTAGGCCTCGAGGTTGAACACCACGGAGTCTTTGTTGGCCTTGTAGGTGATGAAAACGCCGAAAGGCAACAGGATGGCCGAGCTGATCCACATGCCGAAAACGATACTCCAAGAGCCGTCGCGTGCCAGCTTCATGCCGGAGGTGTTGACAATGTAATAGAAAATAAATATCAGCACCGAAACGACGGTCGGCATACCGAGGCCGCCCTTGCGGATGATGGCTCCAAGCGGTGCGCCGACGAGGAAAAAGAAGATGCAGGCGAGTGAGAGCGTGATCTTCTGATGCCATTCAATCCAGTGGCGGCGGATGAAGCGGTCGCCCTCAGTTGTTACGGCACTCTTCCATTCCAAATCAACGGCCAAGCTTTTCACCTTGTTGGAAGCCACCTGCACGGCCGAATTGTGCCGGCCGGTCGGAAGTGCGGCAACCAAACTGTCGAAAGCCGGAATGGGTTTGCTTAATTCTTTCTTCAGACGGATGGAATCGTTCTTGGCCAGTCGGGGCAGATTGATGTGGGTGCGGCGCGTATCGCGATAGTAGTCGCCTCCCACGGAGTCCATGCGGTGGCTCACAGAGTCGACGCTCTGTTCGATTTGCAGCATGTTTTTCGATTGCGGCATGTTGGTCAGCAATTGCTGGTCCATCATGCTGAAATTGCTGTCGAAGTCGATGATGAATTGCTTATAGTCGAAAGTTTCGCGGTCATAGGGTACGCCGGATTGCAGACTGCTGATGTTTTGTGCCTGCAGGTTTTCGAATTGCTCACCGTTCCAGAGGTCGAGCTTGAGATGCATCTTGTCGGCCGTAACCTCCATGCGTCCGGAGTCGGCCAGCACGATTTGTGCCCGATCGAAGCCCTGGTCGGTTTTGTAGATGATAACCTGATAAAGCATCCCGGTTTCGGCATTTTTCTTCTGCACATACAGGTTGACGTTGGGCACACCGCTGTAGAACATGCCTTCGGGAATTTCAACCGCCGGTGAGGACTGCTTCATGCTGAACAGCAGGGTGTTCATCTCAATTTGCGCTTTGGGGGAAGCGTGGTTTTGGAAGTAGAAAGACACGCCGCAGAGCATACATGCCACCACCAATATGGGACGCATGATGCGGATGAGCGGCACACCGGCAGCCTTCATGGCCAGCAGTTCGAGTTGTTCGCCCATGTTGCCAAAGGTGATGAGCGAGGCCAGAAGCACCGCCAAAGGCAGGGCAGTGGGGACAAGGGACAGACCCATGTACCAAAAGAATTGTACGAGGATGTCGAGCGACAGCCCTTTGCCTATCAGTTCGTCCACATAGCGCCAAGTGAATTGCATCATGAACACAAAAAGCGATATCATGAATGCAGCGGCAAACGTAAGCAGGAACTTGTTGAGTATAAACTTGTCGAGTTTCTTGATAATGCTCATTCGTTTCTTGTTGAAAAGCAAAGAAGCATGCGGAATGCTCTTTGCAGGGCAAAAGTAGCACAAATAATTCTTTCAAAGCCCGCTCCAAGGAATCAAAAATGCCTTTGCGAGCTATTCTTAATGCGTTGACGCGTGTCCGGCAGGGAAGGATGTCTCTGGGCGAACCACATTTTTTAAGGCACTTTTGCTTGCAAATAAAGGCTCATGGGAACAAAAAAGATGAGATTTGGATGTAAAAAATGATTTCTTGAAACAAAAAAACGGAGAAACCTTTGTTGGTTTGAAAAAAGTTCCTACTTTTGCATCCGCAAACGAGAAACAACTCGAATGTCGGCGCGATAGCTCAGCTGGTTAGAGCGCATGATTCATAATCATGAGGTCCCCAGTTCAATCCTGGGTCGCGCTACGAAAAGAAAGCACTTGCAAAATATGCAGGTGCTTCTTTTGTTTTTGTATGTTCTTCTCGGGTGGCCGGAAAAATGGAGTGTGTTTTTCCTCTCGGCTTCAAAGTTTAGTTTTACCTTTGCTTGGTGTATCGAAGGGAGGATGTAAGAATATGCCCGGAGTATATGCAAGAGTCTCCGTTATACAATTAATATATATAATACCATGAAAAAAGATGAAGATGCAATGAAATGGGAAGTGCTCGGCACGGAATATCTTTTTCGTCGCCCTTGGTTGACGGCGCGTCGCGACCATGTGCGTTTGCCCAACGGTGTGGAAAATCCGGAATACTATGTGCTGGAATATCCCGACTGGGTGAACATCATTGCTCGCACGGAAGATGGTCGCTTCGTGTTTGTGCGTCAGTATCGCCATGCTCTGGGAGAAACGCGCTACGAGTTGGTGGCCGGTGTCATCGATCCCGGAGATGCTTCGCCCCTGGAGGCTGCCAAGCGGGAGCTTTATGAAGAAACAGGGTATGGAGGCGGAGAGTGGCAGGCTTTTGCTACGTTTTCGCCCAATGCTTCTGCCATGAACAACACTTCGCACACCTTTTTGGCTACGGGTGTGCGGAAAGTTTCGGAGCAACATCTTGAACCAACGGAAGACATCACCGTTCATCTGTTTACGGCGGACGAAGTGCTGAACATGTTGCGCGAGGGTGAGATACGCCAAGCACTGATGGCAGCTCCGCTTTGGAGATATTTTGCAGAGAACAAGGAGTGAGGCACAGGCTTTCTCCCTCACCTTAAACCAAAGAAGAAAAAGAATGGAACTATCACAAATCATCGCTCGAACACTTGGCTTGCGCGAGCAGCAAGTGGCTAATACCATACGTCTGCTTGACGAGGGTGCCACCATCCCTTTCGTGTCGCGCTATCGCAAGGAGGCGACCGGAGGCATGGACGAGGTGCAGGTGGCTGCGGTGAAAGAACACAACGACCGCTTGCGAGAACTTCAACACCGCAAGGAGTATGTGTTGCAGACCATTGAAGAACAAGGCAAACTCACTGACGAATTGCGTGAACGCATTGCCGGATGTTGGGATGCAACAGTCATCGAGGATATTTACCTTCCCTTTAAGCCCAAACGCCACACACGGGCTGAAGCTGCGCGGAAACGTGGATTGGAGCCCCTGGCCGAACATTTGTTGCGCCGTCCGCACGATGTTCCGGAGCAAGTGGCAAAACGATATGTGCAGGGCGAGGTGTCGGATGTTGAGGCAGCCTTGCAGGGAGCACGCGACATCATTGCCGAACGTGTGAGTGAGGATGAGCGAAGCCGCGCTTCGTTGCGCATAAGTTTCGAGCGGACAGCCATCATCTCCTCTCGGGTGGTGAAAGGAAAGGAAGCCGAAGCGGCCAAATATCGCGACTATTTTGATTTCAGCGAACCCCTGCGACGTTGCAGCTCGCACCGACTTCTGGCCATGCGCAGAGGAGAGGCCGAAGGCTTTTTGCGGGTCAGTATTGTGCCGGCCGATGAGTCTGCATGCGTGGAGCGCATTTCTCGAGGCTATGTGAGAAAAGGCTCTGCGGCAGAGGAACACGTTATGCAAGCCGTTGCTGATTCCTACAAACGCCTGTTGCGTCCTTCGATAGAGACTGAATTTGCGTCGGCCTCCAAGGTAAAAGCTGATGCAGAGGCAATTCAGGTTTTTGCCGGCAATTTGCAACAACTCCTGTTGGCAGCCCCGTTGGGCAGCCGTCGCATTATGGGCATCGACCCCGGCTTTCGCACGGGTTGCAAAGTGGTTTGCTTGGATGCAGAAGGCAATTTGCAACACAATGAAACCATTTATCCGCATGCGCCTCGCAATGAGTGGGCGCGGGCAGCCTGCAAGATTGCTTCGTTGGTGGAACAATATGCCATCGAAGCCGTGGCCATCGGCAACGGAACAGCCGGCCGGGAAACCGAAGAGCTGGTGCGCTCCATCCAGTTGAAGGGTGTAGACATCTTTCTCGTGAGCGAAGACGGTGCTTCGGTCTATTCGGCATCGAAAGAGGCGCGTGAGGAATTTCCCGACTATGATGTAACCGTGCGCGGTGCTGTGAGCATCGGTCGCCGACTGGCTGACCCGTTGACAGAGTTGGTGAAGATTGATCCGAAGAGCATCGGAGTGGGGCAATATCAGCACGATGTGGATTCGACAGCACTTCGGCAGTCGTTGGATCGCACCGTGGAGCATTGTGTGAATACGGTGGGCGTAAATCTTAATACCGCCAGCAAGCACCTGCTTACCTATGTGTCGGGTTTGGGTCCGGCTTTGGCGCAAAATATTGTAGACTTCAGAGCGCAGAACGGGCCTTTCACTTCTCGCAAACGCCTGCTGAAAGTGCCTCGACTGGGTGCAAAGGCCTATGAGCAGTGTGCCGGATTTCTGCGCATTGCCGATGGGGAAAATCCCTTGGACAATACAGCCGTTCACCCCGAACGTTACGCCTTGGTGGAGCGCATGGCCAAAGATGCCGGTTGCGAACTCCGACAGCTGATAGCTTCGCCCGAAATGCGCCAACGCATCGACCTGCGTCATTATGTGGACGAAACGGTGGGGATGCCCACGCTTGAGGATATTATGCAGGAACTGGCAAAACCCGGCCGTGACCCTCGTGGCAAGGCGCAGGTTTTCAGTTTTGATGCAACGCTTCGCACCCTCGACGATTTGCAAGAAGGAATGCTGGTGCCCGGTGTGGTAACGAACATCACCAACTTCGGGTGTTTTGTTGACATGGGCATCAAAGTGAAAGGGCTTGTGCACGTTTCGCAGATGGCGGATAAGTTTGTGAGCAATCCTTCTGAAATTGTCCGCATCGGGCAGCGTGTGCGTGTCAAGGTGCTGGAGGTTGATGAGGAGCGCGGTCGTGTGGCGTTGACGCTGAAGGGCGTGCCTCAGGAATAGAACAAGACGACAGAGAAGGCTTTATGGAAGAAGATAAGTTCAATACAGATAATGATGCAATGATTTTGAAAGAACATACACCGCAAGGCGAAACACCAAACGGCTCGGAAGACGAACGCTACATGCGTCAGGCACTTGAGGAAGCGCGTGTGGCATTCCGCAAAGACGAAGTGCCGGTGGGTGCAGTGGTGGTGTGCCGTGGTCGGATTATAGCCCGCACTCACAACCTCACCGAGTTGCTGTGTGATGTTACGGCGCACGCAGAGATGCAAGCCATCACGGCGGCGGCCTCGGCACTTGGGGGGAAATATCTCGATGCTTGCACGCTTTATGTTACGGTGGAGCCGTGTGTGATGTGCGCCGGAGCCTTGGGCTGGTCGCAGTTGGGGCGTTTGGTTTATGGTGCGGCCGACCCTAAACGTGGTTATCATGTTTATGCTCCCCAAGCTCTGCATCCGCGCACCGAGGTGCGTAGCGGAGTGCTGGAGGAAGAATGTTCCGAACTGATGCGCGAGTTTTTCAAACGCAAGAGATAAAACTCCGTCTGCTGTTATACATATTATAATATATACTGAAACAGGATGCTCCCACCATGGAAGCATCCTGCTTTGGTTTGTGGAAGAAGGAAGTTGCGTCTGGTTTGTTTTCTTACCCTTAATGATATTCAAAAAGCTGCTTTGCAAATATTGTTACAAGCTTTCTAAACTTATCGATAGTGCTCATAAAGTATATCCCAAGCCTTGCAATAAATATTGCAAGGCATGAAATATATATTGCAAGACATGAGATAAATATTGCAAGGCTTGGGATATACTTTTTAGTGCTTCTCGTGAAGAATATGCGGCGTATGGAGAACTTTGAAAGCCGTAAAGAAGAGTCTTTGTTGCATATTTTTTCGCTTTCTATGCCGTTTATTGGTGTTTTTAGTGCATAAACATTCTTTTTCTTATGGTTTTGTTGCATAAATATGCGGTGTTTTGTATTTTTGCACCCACTTTAAGCAAACGGATATGAAGGAAAGATATATGCGACTTGAGGCTTTGCGCGTGATAATCATGAGCGAAAAGGCCGACAGTCAGGAGTATATGCTCCGAGAGTTGAAGCGGCAAGGCTTTGAAGTGGCACAGACCACGCTGTCGCGCGACTTGCACAAATTGCGCGTGGTGAAGGTGAAAGATGAGTCGGGCTTCAAGTATGTGCTGCCCGACACGCCGCTCTACAAACGCAGTGTGAGCGCACAGGCCACGGTGGGCTTGATGCCCACGATGGGTTTCGAAAGTCTGGCTTTCTCCGGCAATTTGGCCGTGATGCGCACGCGTCCAGGGTATGCCGCAGGCTTGGCTTCGGACATCGACAACGGAAACCTGCAAAGCATTGTGGGCAGTGTGGCCGGCGACGACACCATTCTGTTGGTGATGGCCGAAGGAGTGGAACGGCAGGCTGTGATTGATGAACTCTCGACTGTTATTCCCGCCATCAAGAGTGTGATGCTCTGATACGAGATACAATAATTATATATAATATAGGGACGCATGGAAGCGCTCCGTTCAGAAACAAAGATTATGCAAGAACAATACAACGATGGCATCAAGGTTTTGGTGGCCGATGCCTCGCACGAGCGATATGTAGACACTATTTTGCAGACCATCACCGACGCAGCCAAAGTGCGCGGTTCGGGCATTGCCAGCCGCACGCACGAATATGTAGCCACGAAGATGAAGGAGCGCAAGGCCATCATCGCCTTGGCCGGAGAGGAATTTGCCGGTTTCTGCTACATCGAGAGTTGGGAGAACAAGCACTATGTGGCCAACTCGGGTCTGATTGTGGTTCCCAAATTCCGTGGACACCATTTGGCCACCCGCATCAAGAAACTGGCTTTTGCCTTGAGTCGTGTTCGCTGGCCGCAAGCCAAGATTTTCGGACTCACGAGCAGTGGTCCCGTGATGCGCATCAACACCATGCTGGGCTATGTGCCTGTGCCTTTCTCCGAACTGACGCACGACGATGAGTATTGGAAAGGTTGCGGAACGCCCGAACAGCCCTGCTGCATCAACTGCGATGTGCTGGCTCGCACCGGTCGGAAATACTGTGTCTGCACCGGTATGCTCTACGACCCGGCCGACCATCCCAATGACTCGTTGCCTGTTGAAGTGCCGCAAGATGTGATCGACTTCATTCGCGAAGCAGAAGGCAGAGAGGAATGTGAAAACTCAGCCGAGGCTTAATCCAAAAATGATAACAAAGAAAAGAAAATAAAGATATGGCAAAGAAAGTAGTAGTAGCCTATAGTGGCGGTCTGGATACATCCTACACCGTGATGTATCTGGCAAAAGAAAAAGGATATGAGGTTTATGCAGCCTGTGCAGACACCGGCGGTTTCAGTGCAGAGCAGTTGAAAGCCAACGAAGAGAATGCATACAAATTGGGAGCCAAGGCGTATGTTACGCTCGACGTTACACAAGAATACTATCACAAGAGCCTGAAATATATGGTGTATGGCAATGTGCTCCGCAACAATGTCTATCCCATTTCAGTGTCTTCCGAACGTATTTTCCAGGGTATGGCCATTGCCAGATACGCCAAGGAAATCGGTGCAGACGCCATCGCTCACGGCTCGACGGGTGCAGGAAACGACCAAGTGCGTTTCGACATGACGTTCCTCGTGATGTGTCCCGACATGGAGATTATCACGCTCACCAGAGACCGTGTGCTGACTCGTCAGGAGGAGGTGGATTATCTCAATGCCCATGGCTTTAAAGCCGACTTCGAGAAACTGAAGTATTCCTACAACGTGGGTATTTGGGGAACCAGTATCTGTGGCGGCGAAATCCTTGACAGTGCGCAGGGACTGCCCGAAACAGCTTACCTCAAGCAGGTTACGAAGACCGGCAGCGAACAACTGAAACTCACTTTCGAGCATGGCGAACTCAAAGCCATCAACGGACAAACCTACGACGACCCCATCGCTGCCATCCGTGCGGTTGAAGAAATCGGAGCAGCTTATGGCATCGGCCGCGATATGCACGTCGGCGACACCATCATAGGCATCAAGGGCCGCGTGGGCTTTGAGGCTGCAGCGCCGGCACTCATCATTGCTGCACACCGCTTCTTGGAAAAATACACCTTGTCGAAGTGGCAGCAGTATTGGAAGGACCAAGTGGGCAACTGGTATGGCATGTTCCTGCACGAGAGCCAGTATCTCGAACCTGTGATGCGCGACATCGAGGCTATGCTCGAAAGTTCGCAGCGCAACGTCAACGGAACTGTTATCCTCGAGTTGCGTCCCTTGGGCTTCAGCACCGTGGGAGTGGACAGCAAGGACGATCTTGTGAAGACCAAGTTTGGCGAATATGGCGAAGTGCAGAAAGGATGGACAGCCGATGATGCGAAAGGCTTCATCAAGGTGTTGTCAACCCCCTTGCGAGTTTACTACGCCAACCATAAGGACGAAGAAGTCTGAGTGTGGAACAGAAACTTTATTAGTCATTCCCGAAAAACCTAACGAAACAAGATGAACGATCCCATCAGAGTTGGCATCGTTGGCGGTGCCGGATACACAGCCGGAGAGCTGTGCCGCTTGCTTCTGAATCACCCGGAGGCAGAGATAGTCTTCGTGAACAGTGAGAGCAATGCCGGTAATCGATTGACCGACGTGCATGCCGGACTTTACGGAGAGACTGACCTGTGTTTTACCGACCAATTGCCTTTTGAGGAGGTGGACGTGGTGTATTTCTGCTTCGGTCATGGCAAGAGCACACGCTTTTTGGAAGAACACTATGTGCCGGCCGATGTTCGCATCATCGACTTGGCGCAGGATTTCCGCTTGGCGGCTGAAGATAACGACTATGTTTATGGCTTGCCCGAGCTCAACGGTTTGCAGTTGCGCGGTGCGCAGCATGTGGCCAACCCCGGATGTTTTGCCACGTGCATTCAGCTGGGCTTGTTGCCCTTGGCCAAGGCCGGCGTGCTGGAAGGCGACATCTCAGTGAACGCTATCACCGGTTCCACAGGGGCCGGCGTGAAACCTGCTGCCACCACCCACTTCTCTTGGCGCAGTGGCAACATGAGCATCTACAAGGCTTTCAATCACCAACACGTTCCCGAAATCCGCCAAAGCCTTTGCCGCTTGCAGCCGGAGTTTGACGGAAGCATCGACTTCATTCCTTATCGTGGCGATTTCCCCCGCGGCATTTTTGCCACCGAGGTGGTGCGTTGCGACTTGCCCGAGGCCGAGGTGGTGCAGCTCTATAAGGAATTTTATGCCGAAGCCCCGTTTACGCACTATGTGGACGGAGCCATCGACATGAAGCAGGTGGTGAATACAAACAAGTGTCTTGTGCATGTGGATAAGCATGGCGACAAACTGCTCATCACTTCCTGCATCGACAATCTGCTGAAGGGCGCTTCGGGTCAGGCTGTGCAGAACATGAATCTCATGTTCGGATTGGAAGAAAGCACCGGTTTGCGTTTGAAACCCGTTGCTTTCTAAGCAGAAGTGCGTTTGAGAAAATCAAGTTCGACACAATTATTAAGATAGATAGCAAAGATGAAACTCTACGACGTTTATCCGCTCTTCGACATCGACATAGTGCGCGGCCAAGGTTGCACCGTGTGGGACGACAAGGGCACTGAATATCTGGACCTCTATGGCGGACATGCCGTTATCAGCATCGGCCACTGCCATCCGCATTATGTGGAAATGATGCAGACACAGCTCAATAAGTTGGGCTTCTATTCGAATTCTGTCATCAACACGCTGCAAGTTCAACTGGCCGAGCGTCTGGGCAAGGCTTGCGGTTATGAAGATTACAACCTGTTTCTCGTCAACTCAGGTGCCGAGGCCAACGAGAATGCCTTGAAGCTGGCTTCTTTCCACACCGGTCGCAAGCGTGTGCTGGCTGCCGGTAAGGCTTTCCATGGTCGCACGTCGCTGGCCGTTGAGGCTACCGACAATCCCAAAATCATTGCCCCCATCAATGCTTGCGGACACGTAACTTTCTTGCCGCTCAACGACTTGGCAGCCTTCGAGGCCGAACTCTCCAAGGGCGATGTGGCCGCCGTTATCATTGAGTGCATTCAAGGTGTGGGCGGCATCCGCATGGCCACGGCCGAATTTATGCAGGGTCTGCGCAAGGCCTGCGATGCTCACGGCACAGTGCTGATTTGCGACGAGATACAATGTGGTTATGGCCGCAGCGGTCGCTTCTTTGCCCACCAACATCTGGATGTTAAACCCGATATCATCACCGTGGCCAAGGGCATCGGCAATGGTTTCCCCCTCTCGGGTGTGCTCATCTCGCCCATGTTTGAGGCCACATACGGGCAGCTCGGCACCACCTTCGGCGGCAACCATCTGGCATGTGCGGCAGCGCTGGCCGTGCTCGATGTGATGGAGAGCGAGAACCTGGTGGAGAACGCTGCCCGTGTGGGAGAGCACCTCATGACCGAACTTAGCAAGATGGAAGGTCCCGTGGAAGTGCGTGGCAAGGGCTTGATGATTGGCATCGAGTTTGCCGAGAGCATCAAGGAAATGCGCACACGCCTTGTGAAAGAACAACACGTATTCACCGGAGCCGCTTCCACCAACATCCTGCGCCTCTTGCCACCCCTCACACTGACCATGGAGCAGGCTGACGACTTCTTGCAGCGCTTGCGCCGTGTGATGGCGTAAATTGCCAACGGCACAATCATATTTCAAGGCAGCCCGGCACGTTCTTTGCGAGCGTGTCGGGCTTTCTTTTTAGGGCTTTCAGGCAAATGCAGTGTGCTTTCAGTGTTGCTGAAAAGCACTCTTGATATATTATCATGCGCATGAGAAGAACTTATCATCGTGGTGAGAAGAACTTATCATGCGCATGATAAGAACGTCTCATGCGCATGATAATTCAATTGCAGTGCTTCTCGGCAGCACATGGAGTGAGGTGTACTGAAAAAAGTTGACAGTTTAAACTTTAAATACTATACCGGTTTACACTTCTTTTTTTTATGCCTATAGCAGTTGACACTTGGCAAAGATAATACTATCTGAGTTTACACTCCAAATTCTTTGTATTT